>JBAVQU010000020.1:0-40794 GCA_049694315.1 Candidatus Zixiibacteriota bacterium | reverse complement strand
ATCCTGTGACAGGCCGGGAGAACTGATCTACGAATCAGGCTCGCAAGGCCTTGGTCAGGAGAAAGCTTCATCCCGGCCTGTTTCTTTTGTCTAGAATAAGATACAATCCGAAAGGTAAGATACAAGGCCAGGTGCTCGGCGCACCCGACACCAAGCTTGTATGTCAGGAGCCACGGGCTCCTGACACCATTCATTTGTCAGGGCCGGTTACACCCAACGTTAGGATGCAATTCATTTTCAGGAGAGGTTCAATCACTAAGAATTGGAGAGTTACAATGCGCTGCATAATATTATTGTTTACGACATTCTTACTCATTGCTAACAGAGAGAAAACAACCCAGCCAACTAAGCAATATGACAGCCTGCTCTTTGAACGTAAGGGTGGTGGCAATTTAGTGTTCATAGTATATCCGACAGAAAGCCGGAACACATTTCGAGTTGTCGTCTCTGCTCTGAGTTATCGTGACACAACCATCAGCATGATTCTCTCTAAAGACAGTGCGAATGCCACTACGCTTGACGCTCTTACCCGAACTCTAAATGGACAAAACAAGATTACTGGTGATTTCAAACAAGCTACTAAACCGACAGGAACGTGGGCATATCTCTACATGGTGAAAGGCAGCGATCGGACGGAGATCACCAACACCAAGTTACGCAAAGTCTTACTGTATCTTGAGCGAGCTGTGAGAGCAAAACTGTAACAAATATGTAGCATTGCGCCCTAACAATCTCCTCCGCCGGCGGGTGGCCCGGTCTGCTTGCCAGACCGGGTGTATCCCCCCGCGCACCCGACCGCCATTCTGCTGCTCTCCATTGCCCCTGTGAGCTTTATCGTTATCATCCCACGGCCTCAGTTTGTAAGTCGGGTTGCGATCCCGCTTTTGGTCTTCGACCCTGCACTTCGTCCTGAGACTCAGTGTCGAAGGAAGGCTCAGACCCGAAGCGCGGGATAGGTACCCGATAATCAGCTTGACCTGAGATCCCCCTTTAGCAAAGGGGGATTCAGAGGGTTGTCCCCCTGATAAGGGGGATTCAGGGGGGGTTCCCGTGACAAAGGCAGTTTAGGGGGTTGTCCCCCTGATAAGGGGGATTCAGGGGGTTCTAAACCGACGACCTAACTCATAGTCTCTCTCACCACATAGAGCAAATTCGCCACAACTTCAATGGTGAAGCGGATAGCCACCCAGTATATGGGAGGTACTATCAACGAAAAGTGTACGGGAGCCTCCTTACCTGGTCAAGGGTCTCCCAGCCGTACCCCCAGCATTGCCGTATTTGTAGCCATTGCAAATTTTGAATCTCGAATTGAACTTTTGAACTCCTGAACCTTTGAACCCTGAATTTGCGTTATTGAACATGGCTCCTCTACCATCCTCTGGCATGTACCGGATGGTACATGCCTCTGGGACGACAATCTTCTGTCTCAAAATGGACATTCTGACGTTGAAAAAAATGAAAATCCGCCACCCCCACGTCCCCCATCTCCCCCAAGTCCCCCAACTCCGGCAGTCTGTATCCCAGCCCCACAGGTTCGTGGATGGGGTCCATCCTGCACTTCGTCCTAAGACTCAGTGTCAAAGGAAAGGTTTCCTATCTTTACAAGAATTTTTCCCTCTCCCCTTGTGGGAGAGGGTAGGGAGAGGGGGACTTCGCAAGTGCCCTGCGTACCTCACACAAAAACGGACGCACAGCAAGCTTGCTATGCGCTGGTGAGCGTCCAACCATTATATATTAATGAACAAGATATATAAACCTGCTAGAAAAATCAGAGCGCCACTGATCTTCTTGGTTACAGCCGAGAAATTGCTTACCCCTTTAGACTTGGCGTAGCTTTCCACAAAGCCGGTGAACACGCCCGCCAAGACTATCAAAGCACAGTGCCCGATGGCATACACAAAGAGCAAAGAAGTGCCATAGATTATCTTTGCTTTGGAAGCAACAAAAGCTAAGATGACCGCGAGAACCGGGGTGGCACAGGGAGAGGAAACGACCCCGAACAGAAGTCCCAACAGAAGAGCACCGAGAATCCCTTTGTGTTTCGACCTGAGAGTTACCGGCTGGGGAAGCCTGAAGTTTATAACTCCGGTCAGATAGAGCCCCATGACGATTGCCACAGCCGCGGCCACGTAATACCAAAGCCTCCCCACGTCTCCAAAAAGACCTCCCACCAAGGAGGCAATGGCACCTAGTATGGTGAAGGTTATGGAAAGCCCCAAAGCAAACACCAATGCATAAACTACTGCTTTCTTGCGGCTCCCTTCGGAGTAGCCACCCACGAAACCGATCACCAGAGGGATTATTGCCAAAACACACGGGCTGGAGGCAGAAATCAGTCCACCCAAGAAGACTAAGAGATAAGCCAACCCTGGAGAATTGTTTATCACACCTGAGACGTTGGACAGGATTGACTCCATGTCACTTTACTCCCATCTCGATGAATTTTGCCTGTATGGATTGTTTGTCCATGAATCCCTCGTGGCGAAAAACCTCCTTCCCTGCTGCATCAAAGAATATCTGGGTTGGGATCAACCGGATTCCATATCTGCCGGCCTCCTTGGGTTCATCTCTAAGGTCAATGATTCTGACGGTTGCTTTTCCCTGGTATTCGAGCTTTAGCTCATCCAGAATCGGCTTCATCTTCTTGCACGGGATACAGGTCCCCTTTCCTAAGTCGACCAACATGGGCAGCCGGGCTCCCTGCTGACCGCCCGGATTCGCGGCAGAATCTGGAATTTCGCCGGCCGTGTATGAACTTCTGCCGGCTCGATAACCGGAATTATTGAACAGGAAAAAGGCGATTCCGGCCAGCACAAGAATGCCGGTGATCAAAAACCTCGATCCTTGCGTCATCTCTCTCCTTTTACTCGGCTCTTTGGAATATCACTACATCACGATGTCTATCTCTTCCTGAATGCCTCCAAAACCTCCAGGGGTGGGAAGACGATCGCTTTAGGTTTGCACTTTAGCGCACACATGCTGCATCCCACCACGCAATTGAAAGGATTTATCACCCTGACCTTGTTGGCCTTCTCGTCACATTCATAGACTTCATGAGAACAGAATCGCACACAGATTCCACAGCCATCGCACAGATCATCCATGATTGTGGGATACCAGGGTATCTCCTCTCTGGGAATGCCCCGCCAAGTGCCCAAGTCTTTCTTTTCTGTTTCAGGCGCTGCCTTCTTGAGATCGCAGAATCTCCTGTATTCCTCCAGAAAGCACGCAGCGTAGATGTCTTCCTTGCCAGATGGAATATAGTTGAGCGCTTTGAGTCTGACCAGAAGATAGTCTTTCGAATCCCCATCCGGTTTTCCACCCGATTGATAGAGTTCCTCCATGACCTCGTCTAAACCTACGATACCAATCTGTTTGCCGTCCACAGCGATCTGTCTCGTTTTCACCTTCAGTCCCCTCCCCGATCGAGTACTTGGAAAATGTCTGTGAACTTAAGCAACTCTGCTTCCAGCCTCAGTTCGTCTGATGCCTGCTCGACTCTTTCAAAGGTGTGGTCACTCTTGGGAACGACCCTGACCCAACACTTCGACTTTGCGCATCTCTTTTCTCCGACGCCTTCTAATCCGAAACTGTCCCCTCTCCCCTGGGAGGGAGGGCAGGGGTGAGACGGAATCAAGGAGATGTCTTTTTATCCTGTGCTTTCGTTTGGGGTTTCTCCTTTGGTGATCCGCCGGCGAATTCGTCCAGCTCTCTTTTGAAATTAGGAAGGAACTTCCCCTCATCCTCACAAAACTCCCATACGGATTCGACCTCCTTGAATTCCTCTTTGCCCTTGATGAGCTTCTTGAAGCCCAAGGCGGACCCGAATATCTGATATTTCTTGGCGGTCAAGGAGTCTTCGTCGATATTGCATTCGCTGAAGACGATGCGTCCGTCCTTGTATGGCTTGGTGTAGTACTTCTCCAAGGCCTTCTTTGAGAAATTGCCTACGTTTATGCAGCAGGAGCATTGAACCGTAGGATGAAAATGAATGATAAACATGGTGTCATTTGTCAAAAGGGATTTCGCCGAATCCAAACCTGAGGCGGATCCCTGGGAAGTCGCCTTCTGTAAGACCCTTCCTTGAGATGGCGTGCCAAACGCAAGGAAAGACATGATGAAAAGAAACATCGGCTTCATCCAACAATGCTTGCTCATAATCGTCCTCTTTTCTAGATCGAATGCTTCCAGAACAATCCTGCCTAAGTCTCTATTGGACATCTCTCTTCGCCTCATCCTCAATCCACTTTTTCAAAGTAGCCATTACCGGCAGTTTGCCAGAAGCATATACTTTTCCGTTAATGATGAGTCCGGGAGTCATCAGAATCCCGTAAGAAGAAATCTTCGCTATGTCGGTAATCTTGATCACGTCTGCCTGAATGTTCAACTCACCAAGCGCTTTTCTAACGTCCTGCTCCAACTTCCTACAGTTAGCGCATCCAGGGCCTAATATCTCTATCCTCATATCTTCACCTCCTTGAAATACATGACCCGCAAAAGGCATTCCGATAAAGGAGAAATGCCGGCTTTTTGCATTTGATCCATCTGCATTTGTGTTCGCCAGCCGGCTTACATAACGAAATTGAACAAATATCCCACGATGGTGATTCCAATAGCAACAATAAGAACAAAGATCATAATCAACTTAGTTTTGAGGACTTTTCGAAGAATTATGGTCTCTGGCAGAGATAAGCCAATAACCGCCATCATAAATGCCAGTGCCGTCCCCAAAGGAACGCCCTTCTCCAGCAGGGCTTGCATTATAGGAATGATGCCCGCGGCATTGGAATACATGGGAACCCCCAGAAGAACCGCCAGCGGAACCGACCACCATGAACCTTTGGTCATGATGGATGCCATCATATTCTCCGGTACGTAGCCATGGATTCCGGCACCGACAGCGATGCCTGCCACCACGAAAGGCCAGACTTTGGCGACAATTTCCTTGACCACCGTCCAGCCAGCGTCAATCCTATCGCTCCATCCCAACCTCTCGTTTACCAGAGACACCCGGTTACCCCCAACTTCATAAACCCACGGTTCAACCAAGCGCTCTAAGTGCAATCTGCCAATAATCCACCCGGAGGATATGGCTATTAGAAGCCCGGTACCTATGTAAATTGCTGTAACCTTAAGACCAAACATTCCAAAAAGCAGTACCACAGCGACCTCGTTTATCATCGGAGCAGCTATCAGGAACGACAAAGTGACCCCCAGCGGAATTCCAGTCTCCACAAAACCTATAAAAAGCGGAACCGCAGAACATGAACAGAAGGGCGTCACAATTCCGAGACAAGCTGCAAGTACATTGCCCATAGATTCTCTGTGGCCTGCCAGTATTTGACGTGTTTTCTCAGGTGTAAAGAAAGACCTGATGATTCCCACCCCGAAAACCACTGCCACCAGAAGCATGATGACCTTGGGAACTTCATAAATGAAGAATTCGACGGCGGTCCCCAGATGGCTTTGGGGAGATAGACCAGTTACACCATAGGTCAACCAACTAGCAAATGGATGCAAAAAATGATACACCAAATTCCAGGCAATCGCCGCCAACAGCAATTTGAATACCAGTATATGGCGAGAGGATGCATCTTCCAATTTGCGGGCATCTACCCTCGTTGACTCTATTTCGGTCAAAGCCATGTTAAGAGTACTTTTCTCCTTTCTGCAATATTCCAGGGGTTTTGTAGGCAGAAGGCAGCCCGTCTTCTGATATCCTTTGTGTTGCCTAACAGGCGAGCGCATCTGTAACCATAAGGCGGACGATATTTCATGCGAACATCTTTATCAATTTTACCTTTTCTTGGATTTCCGCCTTGATCATCTCGTCGACCAAGGAAAGCAGGCTGAAAACCCTCTTATCTTTGATTTTGTAATAGACCGAGACCCCTTCCTTCCGAGACTCAAGTAACCCCGCATCTCTCATGAGAGTCAAGTGTCGAGAAATGTTGGATTGATCCTCCTTCATCTTGGGTATGATCTCACAGGCACATTTTTCCCCATCCTTGAGAAAATAAAGAATCTTCAGCCGAGTGGGCTGGGCAAGAGCTCTTAAGAAGTCGGACTCAACCAGAATTAAATTTTCATCAGACATGGTACCTCCAAATGCATATATGTATAAGAATCACTATTTGCATAGATATACGCCCTCAACATCTGGTTGTTTGGCTCTGGGGACAAAAAAACAGCGGAGAGGGAGTTTTGTTAGCTCGTCGCTTACAAATCCTCAAGAAGCTTCTGGACTTTTCGCTCTATTGTATCTCGTGTCTCTCTGAAAGCTTGAATCGACTTCCCTTTGGGATCGGGTATATCCCATTCTATTCTTGCCTTTGCCGGGACAAAGGGACAAACATCTTTGCATCCCATAGTAATCACGTAATCAAAATCCTTCTCCTCTAATTCACTGAATCCTTTGGATCCCTGAGCGGAAATGTCGATTCCCTTTTCTCTCATCACTTTGATCGCCATTTCGTCCACTTCGCCCGAAGGATTTGATCCATCGCTATATACCTCGATTTTGTCTCGACCCAGCTCTCTGGCAAAACCGTCGGCCATTTGACTGCGACAGGAGTTGTTGATGCATATAAAGGGGATTTTCTTCTTCATATTGCATCCTTGCAAGAAACCGTGCAATTCTCAGGCGGTTTGGAGAAAATACTTCTTCTTAAACCAAAGTGCCACGTTCACCAAGCTGATAAGCACCGGCACTTCCACCAGGGGTCCGATGACGGCGGCGAAGGCAGAACCGGACTTGATGCCAAACACGGCCACTGCTACGGCGATAGCCAGCTCAAAGTTGTTGCTGGCAGCCGTGAAGCTGATGGTCGCGGTCTTGGAGTAATCAGCACCAATCTTCTTGCCCATCCAGAAGCTGACCAGAAACATAATCAAAAAATAGATACATAGGGGTATCGCAATTCGAACCACATCCAGGGGGATCTTCACGATATATTCGCCCTTCAGGCTGAACATCACCACAATGGTGAAAAGCAAGGCCACCAGGGTGACGGGGCTAATCTTGGGGATGAATTTGCTATCGTACCATTCTTTTCCCTTAACTCTGATCAGAGTGAACCGAGAGACCACTCCGGCAAGAAAGGGGATTCCCAAATAGACAAATACGCTTTTCGCTATCTGTCCCATGGTGACGTCTACCACGCTCCCTTTTAGACCTAACTGAGCGGGCAGCACGGTAATAAAAACATAGGCATATAGACTGTAGAAGAACACCTGGAAAATGCTGTTGAAGGCAACTAACCCGGCGGCATACTCTCGATTGCCTTTGGCCAAATCGTTCCAGACAATCACCATGGCAATGCACCGGGCCAATCCAATCATGATCAGACCAACCATGTATTCTGGATAGTTCCGCAAAAAGAGGACGGCCAAAATAAACATCAAGATCGGTCCGATAATCCAGTTTTGGACCAAGCTTAACCCCAGCACCTTCCAGTCTCGGAACACGTCCCCTAACTCTTCGTATTTAACCCTGGCCAGAGGTGGATACATCATCAAGATCAGCCCGATGGCGATGGGAATATTGGTAGTGCCGACCTGAAAGTGATTGACGAACGACTCAATGCCGGTGATGAAATATCCCCCGCCAACTCCTACGCCCATAGCCAGAAAAATCCACAAGGTGAGATAGCGATCCAATACGGATAGCTTTTTTGCAATGCCTTCGGACATGTCCAATTCTCCTTAGCCGTCTTTATCTGAATGGTCAATTGAGTCCGTAAGTCAGGTGCCCTGAGCACCGCCATCCTTTTTTTGGCGTAGTTAAAATTCAAGATCACCATCGTCTCTACCAAAGCCACCGTAATGCCACAAGGCCATCTGCTTCTTACGTGAGTCTGTATTTCTTCCCCCTTTCCTGAAAACCTGTTCACGAACACTCTGTCATTTCTTTATGGGGATGGACAGTCGATCCCTATTATCGTTATCCAGCTCCAAAGTAATCGATTTGGTCCAACGCAAGCTCACCGCTTCCTTCTTGAGCTTGACCTGGAGTGTCACCTCGCCGGAAGGCTTAATAGTCTCCCCGGAGAGCTTTGCTTTCACAAATTTAGCCGGCCAGTCCGCTATCCTCATGCGCAGATCCGTGGCCGTGGTATTTCTAATCCGAGCCTCCAGTTCGGGGTTTTTGCCCAAATCGACCGGGGAAAAATCCAGAGCGGATGGAGAAACCCGGACGGAGAAGCTGCTATCTCCCTTGAGTATGACGTTTGCGCTAATTCCCACCCAGGAGACCAAATGGGTGGAGTCGTTGGAAACCACCCGGGTCTGTTTCTTCACCTCATTAACCTCCCAGCCAGAACTGAAGATGATCTCTAATCTCGCGCTGTCACCGGCAGCCAGCTCGGCTTTCTCAAGCGGAGCCTTAGTGCATCCTCAGCCTGGATCGACCCGGATGATTCTTAGGGTGTCGCCTCCGACATTCTTGACCCAGAAAACGTGGGAGACAGAGCTTTGTTGAGGCATTCTCCCAAAATCCCACCAAGTTTCGGAAAACGAAATCTTGGGTGGCCCTTCATGTTTATGGGGTAAGAGAACCATCACCGCCAGGGCAATTATCCCTATCGCCACCAAAGACAGAAGCGACCACTTCACCACTCGGAAGCTTCGAGGACGCTTTTCTACCGTCTCAGCCATCTTCGAATCTCTCCTGCCTTTTGCCGACAGTCGTGCTCCTTTGGGAAAATATGGTTTGTTAGATTATGTTCCCACGTGTCTGGATCGCCCGAACCTGACTCTGTTTGCCGGACCAACCACGCACACGTCACTATTTCCGAGCTTCAATCCTTTTTTCAGCCTCGCGGCATCGTCAGAGAACTGGCGATCAGAAAGTCGCTCCTCAAGCAGCCTAAAGAGAGACCGATTGAAGGACGAGCCTTTAGTCACCAGGGAATAGTAGACCCAGGTGCCCCTTTTTTCACCCTCCACCAGTCCTGCGTTTTTCAAGACGTTTAAGTGCTTGGATACCTGATATTGGGGAAGCTTGAGAGCGTCCACCAATTCGCAGACACAAACTTGACGATCGGTGGTCGACAGAAGCCGCATGATCCTTAAACGAGTTTTATCTGCTAGGGCCTTGAAAACTTCTGCGTAATTGTTCATATTCCTTGCTGTATGCTTATATGCCCGTATCGGCATATAATATAACTCGATAACCATTTTTGTCAAGATTTTATTTGGGTTTCTATATTTCTCTCTAACATCGGATAGTGAGAACAGAATAGATTCAAACTCCTTCACCCATTTTTCTCCATGATGCCCCACAAACTATCAGCCCCCTCGATCTAGATCCGGTAACGGATGATTTCTCAAGAGGGCTTCCGGTTTTGGCTACAAACCGACTGAGGAATCTTGCACAAATCGTAAGCTACTATACCGTAACTCCTTTACCCCTGACAATTTGCCAGTTTCAAGCGTCTATAATTGCGCTTCGCCAACGGTCCGGTTTCCTTTCTCGTCGACTCTATCCTGCCACACCAAGTAGCATGCTGGTGGACTATCGTCGTCTCCATCATTCTAATGGCCGATGGGTCATTTCCTTTAGCTGGAAAAGAGTTGGATAAAGTGCTCGCCAGCCGGGTCCACAGTCCCAAGCCTTCGTATGTCTTCCCTTTCATGACCAGGAGCCCCGCCTTCGGCGGGGCCACCAGCTCCCCCGCCAGCTGGCATGAGAAGAAGGGGAATTGATCTCATCCTGGTTTTCGTCCTTTCTCCGAGTGCAAAATAATCATGTTGGCTTAAGGAAATCCTTAAGTATCCCTTAAAAGATGATCGGGTTTTGGATGACACCGATTGCCGGTAACCCCTTGTAACAAAGCGGATTGTGTGCCGCCGATGATGTAATCCTCTAAAGCCAACTTCCCTTTTTGCTCACTTTTTTCGACAAAGATCTGACCGTTCTATGTGCCGATGCAAGTTTTGTTCTATCCACCAGCCAGCCTGGCGATTGCTCAGTCCACAGAGGGACCGCTTCTTCCTAATCTGACGATGATCCGGATTCAGTCAAGCATGGGTTGAATGGAATGCGCGCAACCCCATATTCGTCAACTACATCATACGAGAGGACAAGTGCCGAGCAGCCTCGAACTCAGGTCATTGGGGTTAGAAGAAAATAAGACTCTTCCGTAGAGTATTTCCTTGACACACGAAAGTCGTGAGGATAGATTTGCGGTTGGAAACAAACCGACCACAATGAAAACGACGGAAACCGAGGCTAAGAAACTCCCGCGACGGATGGCAAGACAATCACGTTCTTGGACTCATGCTCTCAGAGGCAGATGCATGTGGAGCGTTTCGTTTGGAATCTGCCTCCTGTTCCATTCTCATGCCCTTGCCGCTGAGACCAAGTGGAGAAAACAACCCGAAGCCAGGTTAGATGGGCAGACGGTCGACTGCGCCTTTACCGGCGGAATGGAGTTCTCCAAACCCACCTTCGTTGATATTGATAAGGATGGTGATTTGGATATTTTCGTCGGGGACAAGAACGGTAGGATTCGATTTTTCCGCAACCTCGGTACGTCCCAAAACCCACATTGGGACTTCGTCTCAGATTTCCGCGATTCCACCATTGCGGAAAGAAGTTTTCCGGCTTTTGCAGACATCGATGATGATGGCGACAAAGATCTGTTCGTAGGCAACCGCGAAGGCAAGATATGCTTCTTCAGGAATGATGGAACTCCAAACTCTCCTGTCTGGGTTCGGATCACCGATTTCTATGATTCCGTTGACGTCGGTTCAGAAAGCACTCCCGCCTTCGTTGATATTGACAAGGATTTAGATTTGGACCTCTTCGTAGGAAAAGACGACGGGACAATTAGCTTCTATCGCAACATTGGGACGAAAAAGCAAGCCCGGTGGAGTCTTGTTTCCCAGACGTACGATTCTATAGACGTGGGATCCTTCAGTCTGCCTGCTTTTGTGGACATAGACGCGGACGGAGACTTAGACTTGTTCCTAGGAGAAGAGCAAGGGAATGTCAATTTCTATCGAAACGTTGGAAGCGGCACCGTTCCTTCCTGGGACTTAGTCTCAAGTAACTACAACTCCATAGCTGCGGGGAAGAGAAGTTCCCCGGTCTTTGCGGATGGCGATGGCGACTCCGACTTCGATCTCTTCGTCGGGAACGATGAAGGGAAAGTGCTCTTCTACAGAAACGATGGTTCGGTCCATCTTCCTTCTTGGACCAAGGTCACCGAAAACTATCTTTTTCTGGACGTAGGCAGTTACTCGAAGCCCGCATTGGCAGACATTGATGCAGACGGAGATGAGGACCTTTTTGTGGGGGAGTACCAAGGCAATATCAACTTCTTCCGCAACCAGGGGCCAGCTTCGACGCCTGCATGGGGCATGATCACCGATAGTTATTTTGCCATCGAGGCAGACGATTACTCTTGCCCCACATTTGCCGACATTGACGGGGACGGGGATTTGGACTTGTTTATCGGCAAGAAGGACGGCACCATTGATTTCTATGAGAACATTGGAAATGCCAAGTCGGCGTTTTGGACGCTGGTCTCAGATCAATATAACTCAATTGACGTGGGCTCATACGCCACCCCTGCTTTTGTGGACATCGACCATGATTCCGACCTGGATCTGTTTGTTGGGCAGATTTACGGCAAGGTATTTTTCTATCGGAACGACGGCACGTCGCATTTCCCCGCATGGACTCCGATCTCGGAGAATTTCGACTCCATAGACGTAGGCTGGTACAGCGTGCCCACCTTTGGCGATCTGGATTCAGATGGCGATCTTGATCTGCTGGTGGGAAACGAAGACGGCAAGATAAGCTTCTACCGAAATGACGGTACTCGGTACAGCCATTCTTTCTTTTTCGTAGCTGACTTCTATGATTCTATTGATGTGGGTGAGCGAAGTACTCCCGTCCTTGGCGACTTCGACTCGGATGGCGACTGGGATTTGTTTGTGGGAGAATCTGAGGGTGGTCTTCACTTTTACAAAAACGTAACGCTAAACAGCATTAGGGGAAGAGTCACCGACGGCACGGCCACGCCTCTGACAAACGTAGCGGTCTATCTCTCTGGTGATAGAAAAGACACCGTCTTTACCGATTCATCGGGCAACTATGCATTCGTTGGCTTGCCTTTAGGAAACTATTGTGTCTTTCGGGATCCTGCGCACTTTCAATACTGCTTCTCGTCTTTGAGCTCCGACACCTTCGAGATCAATTTCGTGGGATTCACCGAGGTAGACGAATCCAACCAGCAGACCCCTTCGGACCGTTTTGAGCTTTTTCCCAATTATCCCAATCCATTCAATCCTTCTACCACTATCACTTATTCCTTGCCCTCAGACCAAGAAGTCAAGCTCACGGTCTACAATCTCAGAGGGGAAAAAGTAAGAGAGCTGGTGAATGGCTTTCAGACCAGAGGGCAAAAGAGCATAATCTGGGATGGGAGGAACGCTCAGGGCAAAGAGGTCGCCACCGGAATTTATTTTTGCAGACTTCAAGCAAAAGGCGGATACAAGACTCGGACAATGGTTCTGGTAAAGTAGAAGGAATTATCGTGGCTGCGGTTTGCTTTCCGTCTTTTCCTTAGAACCATTCCGTCTGCAATCGGCTGATTCCTTCAGCTCCAAAACAGAAGGGGAGCGGTCCGGTTATTTTATTATCTTCGAAATCTGCCGGAAAACCGGTGTTCCGGCCTTCTCCATAAGTTCGAACACTGCCGATTCCACTGAACCTATTATCGCGCCAGCCTGCTTCATTCTATCCAGCGCGTTTCGGTAGTCCCCCTCTTTTCTTGAGCTTACCCCATCATAGGGGACGTACACGAAATATCCCTGATGCAGAAGATCGTGGACTGTCTGCAAGACACAGATGTGAGATTCTATGCCGATCAACACTATCTGCTTTCTTTCGGCGCTTTTGATCTTTTGATCGAAGTCTGGCACTCCGCAGCAGCTGAAGGACATCTTCCCAATGGCGCCAATACCCTCAAGAAGCTCCAAAATCCTTGGATCCGTGCGTCCCATGCCTTCGGGATACTGCTCCGTCATCACCATCGGGATTTCCAGAAGCTTGGCGGATTGAATCAGCTGTCTACAACTCGAGACCAGCCCTTCTTTCTCGAACATCACATTCAAAAGTCTGGTTTGTATGTCCACTATCACCAAAAGCGAATCCTCTTTTCTTAGGAGACTTGGGTGACGCATTTTGTTCCTCCTAGTTTGTCGAATTACCCATGATTGTGGCCAACCAGCCCATTAGGCACAGACATCCGGACGCATCCGTCGCCGGGCTCGATAAATCGAGCAACTACGTTCCCGGAATCTCTAAAACCCCGGCACCATTGATTTTCCCCTGCTTCAGTAATTGGAGGGCTTTGTTCGCATCTTTCAACGGAAACAGTGTGGTTTTCGTGCGAATCGGAATTTCGGCAGAGAGACGGAGAAGTTCTTCTCCGTCTCTCCTGGTGCTGGCAGTCACGCTGCGGACGGTTCGTTCATAGTAGAGATGCCTAATATAATCCATCTGTGGAACCGGAGTCATGTAGATTCCTGCCAAGGCCAGAGTCCCGCCTCGATCTAAGGCACCTAAAGCATCAAGGACTAACTCTCCCTTTGGCGCAAAGATTATAGCGGAATCAAGCTTCCCCGGCGCCTGGTCCTTTGCCTCTCCGGTCCAGACTGCCCCTAGATTCTCCGCTAGTGTTCTGTGTTCTTTGCTTCGAGTGAAAACGTACACCTCGCAACCCCAATGAATTGCCACCTGAATAGCCACATGAGCGGAAGCGCCAAATCCATACAGTCCCAATCTACCTTTGGGTCTTATGTCGCTCAATCTCAAAGCCCGATAGCCGATGATTCCGGCACAGAGCAATGGAGCGGCCTTCTCGTCAGGGAACTTTTTAGGAATCGGATAGGCAAAATCCTGTGATGCCATCGCATACTGTGCATACCCTCCATCCACGTGATAGCCAGTGAACAAGGCGCTTTCACAGAGATTTTCTTTCCCTTGCATACAATACTTGCATTTCCCACAGGTCCAGTGGAGCCATGCCATCCCTACCCGGTCACCCTTTTTGAATCGAGTAACCTTCTCCCCTATCTCTTCTGCCACGCCCACGATCTGGTGTCCCGGCACAATTGGCTTTTTGGGAAGCTGCATTTCCCCTTCCACGGTGTGCAGATCGGTGTGGCAGATGCCACAGACCTTCACTTTGACCAAAATCTCATCCGGTTTTATCTTCGGTCTGTCCATTTCCGATAGATGAAGAGGATTCCTCTCAATTGGCTGGGGTTCTTCTAAAATCATCGCTTGCATTTTTCCTCTCTGCTTCGAGTTTCTCTTATTTGCTCTATCCTGACCAGCAATTTACCATTTGCCAAATATCCTGCAAGTACAAAATGCCCGCACTTAACCTAAGTTGGGCGCCGATCTCTCTTTTTAGTTAACGCTCGCTTAGCCATCCGCAAATAACTGCTCGTTTTCTCTTGCACGCCGCCGTACCTGTGTATATAATAGGACTCGTTGTTTTGGAAGTACCACCACAGCATAAGGAGGATAGGATGAGAAAGGGTTCCAAGATTTTCGTGTGGGGCTTGATTTGTGCTGCGTTTGTTGTCGGTTCGGTGTCTGCTCAAACTTCTACGGGACAAGTCCAGAAGGTTCCACAGCGTTCTGAGATACCAGACAAATATAAGTGGAGACTCCAGGACATTTATCCCACCGATTCTCTGTGGGAATATGATTTTTCCCGGGTCGAAAAGCTCATGCCCCAGATGGATAGGTTCAAAGGACACCTGTCGGAATCCGGGCAAGTGCTGCTAAACTGTTTGGTCATGCAGGACAGCATCTGGAATATCATGGATCGGGTCTACGTTTATTCCTTCCTCAAATTGGACGAGGACAACCGCGCTGCCAAGTACCAGGAACTCTCGGATCGCGCCGCCAAGCTCAATACCCGGCTAAAACAGGCCACCTCCTTCATCAGCCCGGAGATTCTGACCATTCCGGATATCAAGTTGAACGATTGGATGGGAAAAGACAAGAGATTAGCCATGTATCGGCATTACGTAGACGATATCCTGCGGCAGAAGGCCCACACGCTCTCAGTCGCAGAAGAAGACCTGCTGGCGCAGACTGCAGACATGGCCCGCGTTCCCGGAACCGTTTTCAGCATGATCGACGACGCTGACATCAAGTATCCTTCCGTCAAGGATGAACAGGGAAACGAGGTTGAGCTTACCAAGGAAAGATACTCCAAGTTCTTGGAATCTACTGACCGCCGGCTGAGGAAAGACGCTGCGGACGCATACAACCATGCTTACTTAGCTTACCTGAACGCTCTCGGCGCCGACCTGGCCGGAAGTATAACCAAAGACATATTCTACGCCAGAGCACGGAAATACGGCTCTTCGCTGGAATCCGCGCTTTACGGCGACAATATCCCGACCCAGGTGTTTGACAACCTGGTGACGACGGTGGATCAAAACCTCGCGCCCATTCACCGCTACGTAAGCCTCCGGAAGAAGGTCATGAAGCTGGAGGAGTTGCACAAGTACGACTTGTGGGTTCCTCTGGTGCCGCAGGCCAAGATGGAGATTCCCTATGATTCAGCCGTCACCCTTGTCTTGAACGCGGTAAAACCCTTGGGAGAAAAGTACCAGCGTGATCTTCGGGCCGGTTTCAACTCGGGCTGGGTGGACGTGTACGAGACTGAAGGCAAAGGGAGCGGGGCTTACTCCTGGGGATCCTATTCCACTCATCCGTACATGCTCTTGAATTACAACAATACTTTGGAGTGGGCCTTCACGGTGGCGCACGAGATGGGGCACAACATGCATGGCTTATACTCCAGGACCAAGCAACCTTACATCTATGGAAGCTCTCGAACTTTCGTCAGCGAGGTGGCCTCCACCATGAATGAAGCGCTGCTGATGGACTATCTGCTCAAAAACGCCAAGGACAAAGAACAGAAGCTGTACCTGCTCAACTATTACATCGAGATGATAATGGGTACTTTCTACGGTCAGGTTATGTTCAACGAATTTGAAAAAGCAGCTCACGAAAAGGCCGAGGCGGGTGAGGCTCTCTCCGCCTCATCCATGCGCAAAATCTACCGGGACATATTTCAGAAGTACGAGGGGCCGGATTTGGTGTTGGATTCTCTGGACGATCTTTCCGGCCTCCGCATTTCGCATTTCTACACGGAACCAAGCTTTTACGTGTTCCAGTATGCTACCAGCTTTGCCGCTTCCAGCGCCTTGTCGCGAAAAGTGCTGGCTGGAGAAAAGGATGCCGCCAGCCGATATATCGAGCTTCTGGAGTCCGGAGATTCAGACTATCCCATAGAACTCCTTAAGAAGGCAGGAGTAGACATGACTTCGCCGGAGCCGATAAACAAGACTATCGAGCTTTGTAATCAGCTCCTTGACCAGTTTGAAAAACTCTTGCTGCAGTGATTCCTCTCTGTTGTCTGGGAAGCACGGAGTCAGCGATGGCGGCACGAACTAAAGAACGACGGTTGAGAAGTCGAAGATAGACCAGGAAGCCGAATGCGTGATTCAAAGTAAAAAAAGGAGGGGGACGTGAAACATTTCCTTTCGGTGCTTTTGGGCATAGCAGTACTGACAGCGTTGGTCGTCGGCTGCGCCGCCGCGGTATACGTTCCTGATCCACCCCCATCCCCCAGAGAGGAGATTAGACCTCTCAGCCCGGGTCCAAGGGCTATCTGGGTGGAGGGCTGGTGGAAATGGTCTCACCGTCATTACGTCTGGATTCCGGGTCATTGGGAGAGACGTTCTCACGGCCAGTGGGTTCCCGGACAGTGGGAGAAGAGACCTCGAGGCTGGGTTTGGACCAGGGGACACTGGCGCCGGTAAAAAGCCTTCAGGTTTGATCGGCTCTAACGGAATCGGAGAGTAGGGGCAATTCATGAATTGCCCCTACGTTTTTTTCGCAACATTTGAAGATTGTTTAGCGGACGGTCATCTGACTCAAATGAACTCCAGGCTTCCAATCTCTTGGTCGTGACGGACGCCCTCAACTGGGGCGGTTGAAAGTGACAACCAGCGTGATCGTTGCTCATCAGGAAGATCGGAACCATTTGGACGTTTTTTTGTATAAGTACTCACCAGTTTTGGACAAATGCCGTATTTTATAAACGATACTTGTCAAATTCGTTATGATCCGAGTTAAGAACTTAACCAAAACATACGGCGAGCTGAAGGCGGTGGATGACGTCACCTTCGACGTTCACACCGGTGAGATCTTGGGTTTCTTGGGACCCAACGGTGCCGGAAAGACCACTACCGTCCGGATCATCACCTGCTATATGCCTCCTACGTCGGGCTCGGTAGAGGTGGATAACCTGAGCGTGTTTGAGAATTCTCTGGAGGTGCGGAAAAAGATTGGCTATTTGCCGGAGAGCGCGCCTCTTTATTCGGAGATGAGCGTTCTGGACTATCTCCGCTTTATCATGGGCCTGAGGGGAATTGAAAAAAGTCGGTGGGATCAAAGGACCAAAGAGATAACTGAGACTTGCGCCTTAGGCTCAGTGTTGCGCCGGAATATCGGCGAGCTCTCCAAAGGCTACAGACAGAGGGTAGGCCTGGCGCAGGCCATGGTTCACGATCCGGAGATTCTGATTCTGGATGAGCCGACCAGCGGACTTGATCCCAATCAGATAGTGGAGATCAGGAGCTTGATAAAAGAGCTGGGAAAAGAGAAAACCGTCATTTTGTGCAGTCACATCCTGCCGGAAGTCGAAGCCACGTGCGGAAGAGTGTTGATCATCAACGAGGGAAAAATCGTGGCCGACGGCTCCCCCGTGGAGTTGCAGGCAAGCTTCCAGGGGAGGGAAAGAATTTACCTGGAAATCAAGGCTCCTCTCCAAGACATCCAGACCAGGTTGGCCAAGGTGGAACATGTGGAAAAGGTAGAGCAAATTGCCGCCAATGGCGACGATCTTAAAAAGTTTGCCATCGAATGCACCCGAGGAGTGGACCTGCGAGAGAAGATCTTTCGCCTGGCGGTGGAGAACAACTGGGTTCTCTTGGAGATGAGAAAAGAGCAGGTGAGCTTAGAAGACGTCTTCAGGCAGTTAACTACTTCTTAACGTGTGCTTCTATGCCAAACCATACCGTTATCTTCTGCAGGAAAGAGACTAGAGGCTATTTCGATTCTCCGGTCGCATATATCGTTATCACCATTTTCCTGTTGATCTGCGGCTGGTTCTTCTTCAGCGATCTGTTTTTGGCCAATCAGGCCTCCCTGCGAAATCTGTTTGGCATCATCCCTTTCATCTTCATGTTTTTCGTGCCGGCGGTGACCATGCGCCTGATCTCTGAGGAGAAAAGAAGCGGCACTATCGAAGTTCTTCTCACCCTGCCGGTGAAGGATCATGAGATCATCTTGGGCAAATTCCTGGCGGGAATGATTCTGATCTTGGTGGCGGTGATCCTAACTTTGGTCTATGCGCTCACCCTCTCCGGTCTGGGTGCTCTCGATTTCGGCTCGGCAGTGGCGGGTTATGTTGGGTTGATCTTTTTGGGGGCCGCCTATCTTTCTGTCGGCGTATTCACCTCCAGCTTGACCCAGAACCAGATAGTGGCTTTCATCGTCAGCTTCATGATCATCTTCGTTCTGTACCTGCTGGATAAAGTGCTGGTGTTCTTGCCCGGCTTTTTGGCGCCTCTCTTTGAGTATCTCAGCGCCGACTATCATTTCTCCAATATCACCCGGGGGGTGATAGACTCACGGGACGTCATCTATTATCTGTCGCTGATCTTTTTCTTCTTGTTTCTGGCGGTCAGGGCCTTGGAAAGCAGAAAGTGGAGGTAGTGGCTTTGGTGCGGGAAAAATTCAGATTTGCAGTTGGATCCTTGGCTACGCTGCTCTTGGTCGTAGCGGTGCTGGTGGTGCTGAATCTGATCTCCTTGAATCTGTTTACGCGCTTGGATTTCACCGAGGGGAAGGTTTTTACCCTCTCCAAAGCCAGCAAAGACGTGGTGCGGAATTTGAATGATCGTCTCCTGGTGAAGATGTATTTTACCAAAGATCTTCCTCCACCTTACGGCGGCTATGCCCGATATCTGAAGGACCAGCTGGAGGAGTACCAGGCTTACGCCGGGGGGAAGATGAAACTGGAGATGATCGATCCGGACGAAGAAGGAAAGGAGATGGAGGCCCAAAGATACGGCATACCCCCAATGCAGGTCAATGCCATGGAAAACGATAAAATCGAGATCAAGAAGGTATACATGGGGGTGGTGTTCCTGTTTGAAGACAGGAAAGAGGTGATGCCGGTGGTGCAAAACATCTCCGGGCTGGAATACGACCTCACCAGTATCATAAAAAGGCTTAAGACCGTGATTCTTCCATCCATTGGTTTCGCCACCAGTGAGGATGAGACCGACCTTGGCACCCAGCTTACTTATCTCAATCAGGAGCTGAGCCGGCAATATCGGGTAAAGAGGATAAATCTGGAGGAGGAATCGATTCCGCCCGACCTGAACGTGTTGATCGTTCTCGGTCCCAAGAAGAAATTTTCCGACAAGGCACAGTACGCCATCGATCAGTTCTTGATGCGCGGCGGAAGGGTGGCGTTCTTGCTGGACCAGATAAACGCTGACCTCCAGAAAGGAATGGCCCAAAAGCAAGACCTGGGGCTGGACGGTCTGCTGAACCATTATGGAATCAGGGTCAACGACGATCTGGTGGTCGATTTGCAGTGTAATCGCATCGCTATCAATCAACAGCAGGGAGGCATGGTATTTCAGAACGTGGTGAACTATCCCTTCTTTCCGGCCGCCACCGATTTTGACAAAAACAACCTGATGGTTAAAGGTCTGGGGGCAGTCAGCTTCTATTTCGTCAGCTCGCTCAGCCCCACCGTTGCAGCTTCGGCTAAGAACCTCCGATTTGATCCCATCATCCGATCGTCCAAAAACAGCGGTAGCCAGGTTGCTCCCTTTGATCTAAATCCTTTCAGAAAGCTCACCCGCGAGGATTTCGGCCAGAGCGGCTTGATCTTGGCGACAACCGTTCAAGGAAACTTCAAAAGCTATTTCTCCGACAAGGGAAAACCCTCGGGCGAGGCCGTGGTAGGGGCCTCAGAATCCACCTTGACCAGCAGTCCGCAAACCCGGCTGGTCGTGGTGGGCGACGCCGATTTTGTGATGGACCAGAACATCAGAGGAACGGATAATGGGGCGTTCTTCTTGAATATGGTGGACTGGCTGGCTCAGGATGAGGCTTTGATAGCCATCCGCTCTAAGCAGGTCAACCCCCGGCCACTTAAAGAGGTCTCATCCGGCACCAAAAGGCTGGCAAAGTACGGCAACACCTTAGGTCTGCCGCTTGTAGTCATCCTGTTCGGCGTGGCGAGATGGCAGATGAGAAGACGGCTCAGACGAAAGGACGTACTTCTGCCATGATCGGTTGGCAGAAGTGACCATCCAAACAGTGGCCCCGAAACCGCCGAGTGACGTTTTGCGAAACCTTATGATCTTTCTCCGCTCATGAAGAAACCCATCCATGTCCTTGTAGCCATTCTGGTGGTCTTTGTTATGGTCTACCTTCTCTTGATGCAGAAGGAGCGAAAGAAACTCGCTCCCGGAAAAGTGGAAAACTTTCTCGACTTGGATAGTGCCCTGGTGAGCAGAATAGAATTCAATAAGTTCGACACCAAGCTGATCCTGCAAAAGGTTAATCAGCAATGGTACTTAACCGAGCCTGATTCCTACAAGGCGGACAACGATGCAGTGGGCTCCTTGCTGGGCACCGCCAGCCATCTGGAGGTGGGAGAGGTGATCTCGTCCAACCGAGAGAAGCAGCCTCTTTTCTTAGTGGACAATTTTTCAGGCACAAGAATGGAGTTTTTCGCCGGAGAGAATCGCCGGGCATCCGTGATCGTGGGGAAAATGTCCAGCGACTTTTTGCACGCATATGTGAGGAAAACTGATTCAGATGAAGTGTATCTAGCCCAGGGGTCTTTTGCGCATCTGGGTGAGGCAGGGGTGAATCAATGGAGGAATCGCGCCGTTCTCTCTTTTGATCCCATGCAGGTCAAAGAGATACAGTCGGGCCGAGGCAAAGACGAGTTTAAACTAAGCAAGGTCGATACCGCGTGGCAAATAAGCCGAGTTCCCTATCAGCCAAGTTACCAAGCTGACGGGAAGCTGGTAGGCAGCTATATTCAAAGCTTGGCAAGTATGAAGGCGGATGAGTTTGCCAGAAAACCGGAAATCGAAGGAATAGATTTTACCAAACCGGAATTCTGGCTGGCTCTGACTTTTGCCGACGGTCACGTAGTGAGACTGTCAGCCACCAGTCAAGGTGGGACAGACAGCCGCTACTATGTGAAAACTGACCAGGACAGGAGCGTCTTCGTCCTTTTTGAGTACACCTTCAAGAGACTGGCCAAAACGCCGGACGATTTCCGGTCCAAGTGATGAAGACAGAACCCCCCAAGTCCGTTCCCGTTCAAACGAACAAATCTCCATCCCGGCTGACCATTCAGATTTAAACGATTTCCTCACCCGTCGAGTCCATTCCATTCACTCTGCTCAACCGTTCAGACCCCGGGGCCAGCTTCGTTCTTGAGAACACAGACCGGGTCGTCAAGCTCTGGATGCTGAGTACAAACCTTGCCCATTCCTTTTAGGAAGACAGGAAATAAGTCAAGCACTTTGTTTGTCCTCCGATATAAAATACATGGAAATGGATAAGGAGAAGAGGCTTTTGGATCATACGATCAATCGAGTCACTCGGCTTTTCTTGAACCCAAGCCGAAAAGAGATCTGATGTAGTTATTCCAGGAAATTCCCCAAAAAGTCGATAAGATCAGAAAACCACCAGTCCCCGGAAGGGGGATACTTTTGTCTCTAAGACGGTTGAGATTTCCCGATTGACCAGGTTCTTGCGAGGATCAAAATGAAAAGACGCGGTCAGAATCAGTCAAAGCGAAGTCAAAATCCTTGGATGCTTGCCGTATCTCACAAGACCAGGAACCCGGAGAGACGGAAGACCGGATTTGAAGGTACAGAGAAATACTACTGCGAACTGGTGGACAACTGCTTCGACGGAATATGGCTGGTGAAGTTTGATCCGCCGGTGGACTGTGGCTTACCGCCCGATAGCCTGGCGGAGGCGATCCGGGAAGGCGCATGCATAGTGGAAGCGAACGACAGCTTAGCCCGAATGTACGGTTTTCAAGAGTCCAACCAGATACTGGGACACTACTTCAAGGAATGGTTTCCCCGGACAGACCCGAACATGGATTTCTTGCGGTCGTTCGCCGAAAACGATTTCCGCATTCACAACGCCCTCACCGAAGAAATGGACCGGCAGGGTAACGCCAATACGATCGAAAACTCCATGGTGGGAATATTGGAGGGTCGGTTTCTCGTGGGTATCTGGGGTGTGCAGAGAGACGTGACCGTCAGAAGAAAAATGGAGGAGGCAAGCGATCATTCTCGTAAAACTGAGCAAACGATAGGAAAAATATCCTCTCTTTTCCTCACCACAGAAAATCTGGATCAATGCATCCATGAGGCTCTAAGTGAAGCCGGGACGATGCTGAGCGCCAGCCGAGCGTACCTTTTTCAGGTCACCGAAGATGGAACCAAAGCGGATAACACGCATGAGTGGGTAGCTCCGGGTGTGACCCCTCAAATCCACAACCGGCAAGGGTTGGAGGGCACGTCATTTCCCTGGGGGGCGGAACAGTTTCGTCAGCATAGAGTGATCTCTGTCGCCGACGTAGGCCAATTGCCGGAGGCGGAGAGATCGTTCCTGGAACGGCAAGACATCATCTCCATCTTGGTGGTGTCAATCTACTCCGGCCAGAGCCCGATTGGGTTTTTGGGTCTTGATGAGACTAAGCAGCAGAGAGAATGGCTTCCCCAGGAGATAACCTTCCTCCGGACGGTCTCAGAGATACTGGCCCGCGCCATAGACCGAGAGAGGACACGCCAAGCCCTTCTCCAAAGCGAAACAAAATTCCAGTCATTCCAGTTTGCTGTCTCCGACGTCATCTATCGATATGACCCGGCAAACAATCATTACGATTTCATTTCTCCCTCCATTGAATCGCAAACTGGCTACTCCGTCGAGGAGTTTTCTTCGAATCCGAGAGAGATTATGCAGCGCATCACTAACCTGGAGGACTGGAAGGAAGTTCAGGCTAAAGTGCAAGGACAGATTGCCGCAGGACCTCCGGGAAAACCATTTCGGATGGAGTATCGGCTCACTCGCAGGGATGGAATTGAAATCTGGGTAAGTGACCAGAGGACATTAGAATTCGCTGAAGATGGGACCTTGGTAAGGATCAACGGAGTGGCCCGTGACGTCACTGAGCTTAAACGGGCAGAAGACAAGCTGGAGAAGTATGCCAAAAACCTGGAGGAGAAAAACCGCGAGCTGGAGGCCAAGAACCGTGAGCTATCTGAGACTCGCGCCCAACTGGTTCAAAAAGAGAAATTGCGTGCCTTAGGACAGATGGCCTCCGGTACCGCCCACGACTTTAACAACTTCCTGGCTATCATACTGGGCCGGACGCAGCTCTTGAGGAGAAAAACAGATGACCTGGAGATTGAAAAGGGTCTGGCTATTATCGAGAGAGCGGCACAAGATGCCGCTTCCACCGTCAAAAGGATTCAGGACTTCGCCCGAATTCGAAAGGATCAGCAGTTCGAGTGGGTGAAGGTGGATGATCTGATAACGGACGTGATAGCTATGACCAGAGTCAAATGGAAAGATCAGGCAGAGGCTGCGGGAGTGACGATAAGGCTTAAGGTGGAGAGGGATCGCCGCAAACTTCCCCCGGTGACCGGAGATCCGTCTGCGTTGAGGGAGGTACTGACCAATCTCGTCTTCAACGCGGTGGAAGCTATGCCCCAGGGGGGTGAAATAGTGGTCAAGAACTGGACCGACAGAGAATCAGTATTCCTTTCAGTGATTGACACCGGCGTCGGTATGCCGGAAGAGGTGAAACGAAGAATCTTCGATCCTTTCTTCACCACCAAGGGAGTCAAGAACAGTGGATTGGGATTGAGCGTGGCTTACGGAATAATCCAGAGACACGAGGGTGAGATCTGGGCAGAAAGCCACGCGGGAAAAGGCACCACCATAGTGGTGCGTCTGCCGGTAAGGAAGGATCTGGGAAAGACTGCCTCCAAGAAAACGGAATCGGAGAAGAGGCTGTCGCCGTCTTCTCCCGCCCACATCCTGGTGATTGAGGATGACGCGGACATTCGACAACTGCTTTTCGACATTCTCACCTCCGCCAGCTATGGGGTTACGCTGTCGCCCAATGGAACGGAGGGGGTAAAGGTCTTTGACAAAGACAGGTTTGATCTGGTGATAACCGGCCTGGGGATGCCTGAAATGCCGGGATGGGAAGTGGCCGACGCGGTCAAGAAGATGGATCCGGGTCTCCCGGTGCTGTTGCTGAGCGGCTGGAATGCAGATCTGGATCAAGAGAGACTTGGGAAAAGCGGCATTGACCAGGTGATCTCCAAACCGATTGAGGTGGATGGCCTGCTGGAAGCGGTGGCCAGGAATTTGAAGTCCAGATGCTCGAAACCCCAACTGGCCGCCCAAATCGTCTAGCGCTCTGTAGGCAAAGCCGATTTTCAGGATCGCTTGCCGATCTTCTCAATATCCGGGGTAATCTTTTTCCCCCATCTTTTCCCCTAAAGTGATTGTCCAAAAGCGGCCTATTTAAAAGCAGACCTTACGGTTCCCTACTCGCTCCGGCATGCGTGCCTCAGAGCATCCACGCCGACTCGTCTTCTGTGATCAAGCAGATCAGTGTATCATCTGTATCATCCGGAACCGCACCACGTTGAGATCGAGGTTCGAGAATCTATGATCAGAGAAAGTTTGGAGATCAAAAGCCGTGAAAGACCGCCCTTCTCATCTCTTGCGATAAAGATTGATTTGATCCCTTAACCGCAAAGCCTCTTTCCTTGCCGCCTGAGCAAAATCATCGCCGGAAGAGGCATAAAGGATGCCGCGTGACGAGTTTATTATGGCTAACTCTCCATTCTCATCCGTCCCAAATCTGACCGTCGATTCGATCTCCCCGGCCTGTGCTCCCACCCCGGGAATAAGAATGGGCAGAGTTGAGGCCATCTGTCTGATTCTTTGGAGCTGCTCAGGATAGGTCGCTCCTACCACCAGACCACAGTTTTTTCTGTCATTCCAACTCAAGACCTTTTCAGCCACGATCTGGTACAGTGGCTTTCCGTCTATCAGGGAAAGCTGAAAATCCTTGGCGCCCTCGTTGGAGGTTAGACAAAGCACCAGGGCACACTTGTCATCATAGGCCAGAAATGGCGCCAGCGAGTCCTTCCCCATGTAAGGGCTTAGCGTGACCGCATCGGCTTGCATCAGTTCAAAAAACGCCCGGGCATACATACTCGCCGTATTGCCGATATCCCCTCTTTTGACGTCCAGGATTATCGGTATCTCCTTCGGGACGTACTCGCAGGTCTTCTTCAAAGCGTCCCACCCTTCAGCACCCAAAGCTTCATAAAAGGCAACGTTGGGTTTGTAGGCGCATACCAGGTCGGAAGTGGAATCTATGATCTTCTGGTTAAAAACGAATACGGGATCGTCCTTCCCCAGAAGCGATTGGGGAATCTTTCGGGCGTCCGTATCCAGACCAACGCAGACTAAAGACTGATTCTTCCGACAGGCGCTTAGAAGTTTCTCGACGAATCTCATTTTCTTCTCCTTGAATATCTATTAGTTGCGATGTGCCCTCTGGAAAACACGTTGTCAAAATACTTCCACCCAAAGATATGTCAAGAAAAACGGGTATTTTCATATTTCAGTGATTGGTGGCTGGATGGGGAACAGTTCGGCATACCTTGAGCGGGATTGTCGTCTACACTTTTGTCACATCTCTTCCGGCTTCTTCTTGTCCTGATCCCGAACGAATCACCCCCGGCAGGAAACTAACTTGAAGTTCGCTGACCACAGTGAACCCAAGAAAACGATTCGAAAGCCGTTCTCACCCACCGAGCACCCAGCCGATCGCTTTATACAACTCTTCGTTCCTAAACGGTTTGGTCAAGATATGGTCTGCTCCGGCCTTCCGGGCCAGATTCAACTTTTCCTCTGCCAGATGTCCGGTCAACACGATCAGTTTAACATCCTGATCTAAGCTCTTGACTTTCGATATCAGCTCCAATCCGTCCATGTCGGGCATGGTGATGTCGGAAAGAACCAGGTCAAAAGACCTCTTCCGGAAGATTTTAAGCCCATTCTTCCCGCTGGGAGAGGTGACGACCGAATGTCCTTTGGCCTCCAGGAATTTCTTGATAACGGTGGAGATTGCCATTTCATCGTCCACCACCAGGACGGCCAGACCTTGGGGAACTTTCGTTACTCTCTCTTCATCCATTTCCGTCGGGACCGGCGCGACCTGATTCTCGAGAATCGGGATCTTTACGGTGAAGGTGCTCCCTGCGCCTACCTTGCTTTTCACTTCGATTTTCCCGTGGTAGCGGCTGACGATTCCATACGAGACAAAGAGGCCCAAACCAGTGCCGGGAATCTCGCTCTGCCCTAACGCTCCTTTTGTCGTCACAAACGGCTCGAAGATTCTACCCATGATGCTCTCCGGTATTCCGCAGCCGGTGTCAGTAAAACTGATCTCCAGGTTGTCGCCCTTCTGCCTGATTTCTATGGTGAGCGTGCCTCCTTTTGGTCTCATGGCATCCCGGGCATTGGTGATCATGTTCAGGAAAACCTCCGAGAATTGACCCAGATCACAGACTATCTCCGGCACAGGGTTGAATTTCCGTAGCACCTTTATGCCCTGTTTTTCCAATTCCCGTTCCGTCAAACCCAAAACGCTTTCCATCGAATCGACTATGCTGGTCCTCTGCCTTTTCACTTCGCGCTGTCTGGAGAGCGCCAAGAGACTGTAAGTGATGCTTTTTGCTCTGTCACAATTCTCCATGATGGTCCGGAGGCATTCTTTCACCTCCGCCGGATCGTCGTTTTCCATTCCGTATTCCGCATTTCCCAGAATTCCCGCCAGGATGTTGTTGAATTCATGGGCTATTCCGTAAGCTAAGGTCCCCACCGCTGCCAGTCTCTCAGATTGTATCAGCTGATCTTCCATCTTTTTCTTCTCGGTGATGTCCTGTGCGAAGCCTACCAAACCAACCAGAATGCCACTTTCAACAATCGGAAACTTATCTGTCTGTACCCATCTTATGCCGCTTGCGGATTCATATTGCTCTATTATGTTAAGCTTGGGATGTCCTGATTTAAAAACCTCCTGGTCATCGTTTGTCATGTCCCGTGCAATTTTGGACGAATAAAGGTCAAAAACTGTTTTTCCCAAAAACTCTTCTTCAGGTATTTCAAGCGCTTCACTTAGTGTCTTATTGATGCGTATGAATTTTCCTTCTTTATCTTTATAAAAAGTTATTATTGGCGAAGAATCGATAATAAGCTTTAGATCCTGCCGTTCTTTTGCCAAAGATTCTTCTAATCTCTTACGCTCGGTGATGTCAAGAACTGTGAACGTAATTCCATGCGAGAGGTCACCGGGTTTGAGTAGAGCGCAATTCAAAAGTACGCAGATCAACTTACCGTCTTTCCGCCGCCAAGATGTTTCAATGGTACTGTACCCTTTTTCTCCAAGTTGTTTGTATATCTCGTCTCTTGCGGAAAGATAATCCCGGTCTGATGGATAAACGATGCTCACGCTCTTTCCAAGCAATTCTTCCTTAGAATAGCCGGATATTTCACATAAGCGAGTGTTTAATTCTTTGATGGTTTGGTCAATTGTCAGTCCAATGCCTGCAGGCACAGCGCTGAAGATGCTTTGAAGTTTTGCCTGACTTTCCCGTAATGCCTCCATTGCCTTCTGTCGCTCGGTGATATCGCGACCCAGGGCAATTGATCCGATGGGTATACCCTTTTCGTCGACTAAGTTTCGTGAATGCCATGATATAGTCCTGATTTCACCGTCTTTGCATCGGATGGTTGTCTCGAAATCCTCTACTTCCTCGCCCTTTTCAATAATAGCGGCGGCTTTGGTAATGATCTGATTGCGATATTCCTCATCCGGATAGAGCCAGTCCCATATCTTGCCATGCCCTAACACCTCATCGCGGGAGTAGCCGCTTATCTCTTCTGCCGCCTTGTTCCAGATCACCACATTCGCTTTCTCATCCAACACGTCCACCCACACATTGGCGTTGTCAATGACGCTCTCCAAGTATTGGCTGAGTTTCCGGATCTCTTCCTCCGCCCGCTTGCGCTCGGTGATGTCCTGAGCTGTTCCAAAAATCCTAAGCAGATTGGTTTCATCGCTTTGGCTTGCGTATCCCTTTGCGTTCATCCACCGGATACTTTTGTCAGGCCGAATTACTCGAAACTCGATATCGAAGTCAAGTCTATCGGTGATAGCCCTCCTCACTGCGTTGTTCAAGACATGCCAATCATCCGGGTGAATGATTTTCTGATGGTCGGCAAATGAGGGTTCACCCTGCAAAGGGTCTAGACCGAAGATATGGAAAACCTCTTCAGACCATATCGGGGTTCCGGCCAGATCGCCGAGCTCCCAGTGGCCAACGTGAGCCACGTGCTGGGCTTCCTTAAGAAGGGTTTCGCTGGTTCGTAGCGTCTCCTCCGCCTGTTTGCGCCCGGTGATGTCCTGGCCAATACCAATACTGGATCCATCCAGACATTTAACATTGGACCAGGTGGTATCGATAGTCCGATGGTCCTTGGTCATAGTTCTAAAATCTCGCCATCCCGGCTCGCCCTTTAACATATATTTTATGACCTCTTCGCGATAATGCGGGTCAGGATAGCACTTTTCCAAGAGGTTGATTTCTGATATCTCTTCACTTAACCAACCTAATGTCTTTTCTAAAGCCTGATTCACCATTGCTATCTGACCATTAGCATCAAAGAAAACGATCATTACAGGGATATTGTCGAATATTGTCTGCAGGATTGCTTTTTGTCTACTAACTTCCTCCGCCGCCCGGTTACGCTCGGTGATGTCACGCACGATAGATAGCACTTCATCTTTTCCACTGGCTACTACCCGAGCCTCGTGATAACGTATGTCGCCTTGCAGGTCTATCTGATATTCAAGAATCTCTATTTCGTTAGTTTCTAAAGCTTTCTTCACACCCGGCATGAACTGCTCGGCAATCTCTGGGGTAATCTGGTAAACGCTCTTTCCGGCAAATTCATTAGGAGGGAAATACCCAGATAAGTCCTTTGCCAGCATTGCCTCCACGAAAATTCCATCTTTAGATATTCGGAACATGGAGTCCGGGATGGCTTTCAGAATGGCACGGTTCTTCGCCTCACTCACCTTGAGAGATTGTTCTGCTCTTTTGCGGTTCAGTGCTTCCACAAAAGCTACGGAGAGAGCTTCCACGTCTTCCTGATCAGCCAAGCCATAACGCGATTCCTTGTTGGCTAAAGTAATCATTCCGATTGTCCTGCCCTCATGCTTTAGTGGAACGCCCAAAAAAGAGGTTACGGGCGGATGTCCATCAGGAGCTACGAGTCGGTCAAGAGATGAGGCCGGATCGTTGACTATGAGGGATCGCTCCTCTTTAAGGACCCTACCCCAGATTCCGCGAACCTCCCTATTTTTCATCATGGCCACTGCATCCGACTTCGGCATTTGACTCATATCCCCGAACAGATCACTTTCTGCGATGATGTCCATACTACCCGCTTGATTCACCTCGCCGATAAAACCAAACTCACTTCCGGTCAACTCCTCAGCCACGGAAAGACAGGCACGCGCGACATCTTCATCCGTTTCGCACCTCAAAGTCTCTTTCAGAACCTTATTGATGGCGTTTAACACCTTGCTTTGCCTGAGGATCTGCTCCTCCGCCCGCTTGCGGTCTGTGATGTCCACCCCGGAGATAATGGCGCCGGTAACGCTGCCTGCTTCGTCGGTGAGGAGAGCGTTCTGCCAAGCCATGACCCTCTCTTCGCCCGATTTGGTAAGGACCACCCCTTCCGCATATTCGACCGGCTCCATTTCACGCGAAACCATCTTATCGAAGGCCTGCTTTACCTCACGTCTGTGTCTCCCGGGAAGGAAGCTGTCGAACCGTTTCTTGCCTACGATCTCGTTTTCCTGATATTCCAGGATTTCGCAGCCTTTCCTGTTGATGAGGGTGACTTTTCCATCGGCGTCGACCACCAGCATCATGGCCCCGGCGATGTCAAGATATCTCTGCGCCCTCTCCTTTTCCAACCGAAGGGCATTCTCTGCTTCCTTGCGCTGGGTGATGTCACGATTCACGCTCACGTAACCAGTCACCTTGCCAGTCGCATCGCGCAGGACGACGGAAGATACCTCGACCGGGAAGCGCGTTCCATCCTTGCGCGCTTGAGTCGCTTCGCCGCGCCAGCTACCACGCTCCGCGATAGCGCGCAGCATCTCGGCTTTATCCACGCCAGGGAATTCAGTGCGAGTTATGTCCAGACCAAGCCGTCCGAGAACTTCCTCTGCCTTCCAGCCGTACATAGATTCCGCTGCAGCATTCAAAGCGGTTAGTCTATATTGTGCGTCAGAAGCAACAACGGCATCATTGACGATTGCTAACAGTTGGGCTTGGTACGCGATCTGCTCCTCCGCCCGCTTGCGCTCGGTGATGTCCTGGTTTACCCCATAAGTCTTGACAGTACGACCTTGGCTATCTTTGACAATGAAAAAGCGGACAGCGACATGTCCAATCTTTCCGTCGCCATAGATAATGCGATGTTCCAGTTGACGGTTGAAGTGGGGATCGGTGGTTTCAAGGGCTTTCCGAATCTCGATACCGACTACCGACATATCGTCGGGATGTACGAAAAGCTCAGCGTAACGAGCAGACGACATGGTATAGCCGCCGACTTGTTCAGCTGTCGTGCGAAAGATGGCGTAGAAGTGATCGTTGAAAGTAAACAGGTCTTCAGCTACGTCATACTCCCAATACCCCAGTTTAGCAATCTTCATAGCGTTGGACAGTTGGGCTTCGCTGGTACGAAGTAACTCCTCCGCCCGTTTGCGCTCGGTGATGTCCTCAGCCGTTCCTTCGTAATACAAAACAGCTCCCTTATCATCCCGAACCACTTTTGCATTTTCTCGAACAAAAAGCACGCTTTTGTCATTTTTTATCCATACGGATTCCAGTCCCTTGACTTCACCTTTCGACTCTATAAGTTGTCTGAATTGACTACGGGGGTAGGATGCATCATATCCTTCCTTTTCCAAATTCCGTGAAGCCAACTCCTCGAATGAGGAATATCCAAGCATCCGAATTATTGCCGGATTTGACATGAGAATGCGCCCATCAGGGGCGGTGCGGTAAATTCCGATTGGGGAGTTCTCAAAAAGGTTTCTGTAGCGTTCCTCACTCTCCCGCAGTGCCTCCTCTGTCAGCTTGCGCTCGGTGATGTCCGTATGTGTCCCCGTCGCCCGGATCGGTTTCCCGTCGCTGTCCCACTGGATGATTTTTCCGCAATTGAGTATCCACTTCCAATCACCGGATTTCGTCCTCATGCGGTGTTCGCACCTGAAGGACGGCGTCCGGCCGGCTTCGTGGTCTTCGACAGTCCGGTTAACTATTGGCAGATCATCGGGATGGATCAGCTCTTTCCATGCATTTGCATGCGAATCGATTTCTTCCAAAGTGTAGCCGAGCATTTCCGCCCATCGAGGATTGCGGACAACCTTCCCCGTTTTCATATTCTGATCCCAGGAGCCGAGCTCCGCCCCTTCCAACACTAATTTCAGGCGCTCCTCGCTTTCCCTAAGAGCTTGCTCCGCCCGCTTGCGCTCGGTGATGTCCTCTGCAATACTCGCGATCCGACAGACCTTACCGTCCCTGTCGCGGACCGGGTAGTTGCGGTCAAGGATCCATCGTATCGTACCGTCATCTCGCACGATCCGGTATTCTACCTCTGTGCTCTGACCAAGTTTCGCATTCTTGACCAGCGATTCCCTCACGCGATCCCTGTCGTCCGCATGGATAACCTGGTACCAGTTCAACCGGTCTTGGTAGGCGCTCTGGCATGAACGACCGAAGAGCTTTTGGTAACTGGGATTCACGTAGAGTAGCTTACTGTTTTCCCAATCCGTGAGCCAAAACACGTGATCGATGTTTTCTGCGAGTTGCCGGAATCGCTCTTCACTTTCTCGGAGAGCCTCCTGCGCCCTGACGCGATCTATGGCGGTGGCAATCTGCTGCGAGACGAACCTTAGAATTTCTACTTCCCCTTCGCCATAGGCAGAAGGATTCGTGTAATTCTGCACACCTATCACGCCTCTGACTTCCTCATCTATTTTCAAAGGCGCCCCCAGCCAAACCTTTGAAGGAGTTCCTGTTTGGTCGATTTCCCCGGCTTCAATGAGTCTCTTTCTGACCTCCTGCGTAACCAGGATCGGTTCGCCCGTCTTTAGGATATAGGAGGTCAGCGTTCTCCCCGGGGGGAAGGAGTCAAACTTGCCCTTTTCATCTATGTGATAAGCAAGCGATATGACCCCAGTCTCCTTGCCACGTAACGCAATGTAAAAATTGGTTGTGTCTAGAACCGTGCCGAGTTCTTCTCGAATCGTTTTAAATAGCTCCCCCAGATCCTTGGCCGTATTGGCAGCGTTGGCGATCCGGTACAGCACCGTCTGGATTTGCTCCGCTCGCTTTCGCTCGGTAATGGGCACGACTGCCTCCAGCGCCGCCTCTATGTTTCCCTTTTTGTCCTTAATTGGGGTAGCAATGATCTGGGACCAGATAGTCCGGCCTTCCTTGTCCTTCCCCACCTGCTCGTGCACCGCCTGAAGCTTCCCATCCTCAAAGGCCTGTTTGACGCCGCAGCCGGGACAGACTTGGGTGCGTTGATTGTAGGTCGAGTAGCAAGCCTTACCCTCCACCTCCCCAAAAATCTCCTTGAGTACGCTATTGGCCCAAAGCGTCCGATAGTCTTTGGATATGATGGCCAGTCCCACGCCGATGTTTTGGGTCACGATCTCAAGTCTCTCTTGCTCCAGTTTGAGTTTCTCCTCCGCCTGTTTGTGCTCGCTGATGTCTCTCATATAAAGTGCCGTCGCTGTTCTCCCCTGCCATGGCAGGGTAACTATACTTAGATCTAAGGGAACAATCGTGCCGTCCTTTCGAACCCCTGCCGCCTCGTAGTTGCTGGGGAGAGACTCTCCCATGTGCCTTCGTTTGTGCCAGTCTTTCAGCCGTATAGAGATTTCGTGGGGCACCAAGTCCCAGGGGGACCTCCCCAGCAACTCCTCCCGGGAATAGCCCGACATATCGCAGAACCGGTCGTTTACGAAAACAAAGACGGTCTCCCCTTCCTTGGTGTCCTGGATGATGATAATTCCCTCCCCTGCCCTCCCAGCCCCTTCGATTAGTGCCTTATACTTTTCCTCGGACTCTTTCAGCGCTTCCTCCGCCTGCTTGCGCGGCGTGATGTTCCTGCTAATGTGAACCGCCCCGTTGAAGTGACCATTTTTGTCGGGTATGGGATCGACTGACACCAATACCCAAAGATTTTTCTCCTCCAGATAGATTTCTGCTTCTTCACGTCTGTTTGTCCGTTTCGTTTTTTCGAGAGGACAGTTTAGCGGAACTGCAGCCGTGCCGTAAAGCAGATGCTGACAGGGCTGGCCGACGATCTCGCTGGCGGGTTTGCCGAAAAACCTGACGGAGGCAAGATTGGCTCTGGTCACTTTGCAGTTGCGGTCCAGCACCATGATCATGTCTCTTGCCGAATCGAAGGTGATGCTCCACTCATCTGCTTCCGCCCTCGAGGTTCGGTTTTTTGACCTACGCCGGGGGAAGACGAACAACGCCGCCAACCCGAACGTAACCAGGACGTACCTCACCAAAGAAGGCGTGTGAGTTTCGCCTGGGTCAAAGCCGAGCATTCTTTGGATGAAACCATTTTGGTGCAATGAAAACGCGCCCACTCCGGGTTGAAGAATCCAAAGGAGCAGTCCCAGCCCGATGGTAATCAACATCATCTTTCTCGCTTTAATCTTCAAAGGCTGTGATGAATTTCCATCTTTCGATTTCATTGCTTCCTCCTTTGCGGCAAGGTTGGGGATCATGCAACCTCCCAGAATACTCTCGCCAACACAAAAGCGCCTTCAAAAGCAACTTTTCTTGTGAAGAGAACTAAGTACTTTCCCTAAGAGGAATTCGACGGCCCCCGGATCGATCCTTTTCCAACACTCCCCGAGTTGTATTCACAAAGATAAGCCTGCGTCGATAAATTGTCAACCAAAATACCACCAAGGAAGGATTGGAGAGGTCGCGCTGATCGTCGGAGGACGGTCGGGTTTCGTTGGATCCTTGAGGGCCGGATGTTAAAGGCCTAAAAAGCTGGAGACCTCTGAAATAAAGTCTGCCTTCGGCTTTTTTCAGAATTCGGGGATGCATTCAAACCCTTTGGATTTGTCGACGACCGGAATTCCCGAATGGAATTCTGCTATCCTTCGGCCCGGCCGTGGACAGAGATCAAGGCTGGGTATGCCCCAAAAAAAATCAGCCGACCTCCCGTCCCCTTGAAGGTTGGCTGATCCGACGCCAAAACCCTTGGTGGTTTGGGCGCAGGCTTTGATTCTCTATGTCTTCATCATTGTTTATCGGCGCCCAGGTGACAGCCTGTGTCATAGGTTGGAATCTTTTTGAGCAGCGCGCTCCGTTCTCTGACGCTCAAACGGAGATCGTAGGCTCATGCAGGACTTCCGGCTCTGGATCATTTGTTTTTGACAACCACGCTCCGGTGACTTATATTGTTGGTCGATGACAGGCAGAGATAAAGGACAGGTAAGAAGGAAAGTCAGATTTCAGATCTACCGGGATGGTCAGGCCGATTTGAAATATCTGCACGGCAGGACCATAGCCGTGATTGGCTACGGTAGTCAGGGCAGAGCACAGGCCTTGAATCTGCGGGATTCCGGGCTTCAGGCGATAATTGGATTGCCCCTGAGAAGCAAAAGCAGAAAGCTGGCTCTCAAGGATGGCTTTGAAGTTTACGGAACGGAACAAGCCGCAGACTTAGGAGACATCGTTTCTGTTCTAACACCTGACCATATGCATAAAAAAATCTACCACCAACAGCTTCGGCCGAATCTCCGCCCCGGCAAGACGCTGACTTTCGCCAGCGGCTTTTCGGTCCACTTTGAACTGGTCACACCGCCGGAGTCTGTTGACGTGATCATGGTGGCCCCGCATGCTCCGGGCGAAGTAGTCAGAAAGCTCTTTCTCCAGGGGAAGGGTGTCCCTTGTTTCGTAGCGGTTCACCAGGACTACACCGGTAGTGCTAAAAAGAAGGCGCTGGCCTATGCCAAGGCGGTCGGATCCACGCGGGCAGGGGCCTTCTGGACCACGTTCGAAGACGAAGCAGTCGGCGATCTTTTTGGTGAGCAGGCGGTTTTGTGCGGAGGACTCTCCCAGCTTCTGACGACCGGCTTTGAGGTTCTGGTGGAAGCCGGACTTCCTCCGGAAAATGCTTATCTGGAGTGCGTTCACCAGTTGGAGCACATTGTGGACACCATGAAGTCCTACGGAATAGCAGGAATGTTTGGTCGGATCAGCAAGACGGCGGAATTCGGCTCGTACCTTTCCGGAAGAAAGGTCATCAGCGAAAAAGTGAAAGGGCAAATGCAAAAAATCTTGAAAGAAATTGAGAGCGGAGCATTCGCCAGGAAGTGGATTAAAGAATATGAAGGCGGGATGAGGAATTACCTCAAACTGAAGAAACAGGTGACCGGGCATCCCATTGAGAAGATAAGCCGGAGAATCAGAAGGTTGGTGGAATAGTTGAATCATCTCGTTCGTAAGAAGCGATGGAACTTATCTACCCGGTCTGGTCGGAGTCTGAGCTGATCCTGTCACCATGGCTCACACCTTGACAGACCTCACCTAAAGGAATCACCGCAGTTGGCCTGAACCATGCTTTCCAAAGCAATATTGAAAGAACTATCTCGGATTAAAACCAAAAAGGGGCGGGACCTCCAGGGCAGGTTCTTAATCGAGGGTTTACGACTTTGTGAGGAGGCAGCAGATTCGTCTTGGCCCATTGAGTCGGTTCTCTTCACCGCGTCTTTTGAACAGAAGCCGCGTGGGAAAGACCTTTTGAGAAAATTGCAGGAACTGAATGCGAAAATGGTTCAGGTCAAAACCCAAGACATAGAAAAGCTTTCTGATACCGTGACCGCTCAGGGGATAGTCTGTGTCCTCAAGAGAAAAAGCCATCCGGTGGAGGATCTTTGGACGGGGGACTTGAGATTGGTCGTAGCTTTGGATGGCATTCGTGATCCCGGGAATGTGGGCACCTTGATAAGAGCCGCGGATGCGTTTGGAGCAGATGCGATAGTCCTGTCATATGATACCGTGGAGTTGTACAGTCCCAAACTGGTGCGGTCCACCATGGGCTCGATCTTCCATCTCCCCATCTATGATGACCTGAACCTGGAGAAAACCATTTCCGAGCTGAAGAAACGAGAATTCAGAATCCTGGGTACCGACGCGAAGAAGGGTCGAGATCTGGGAGCCACAGACACTTCCGGAAGAATTTGCCTTCTGATTGGCAATGAAGCTGAAGGCTTAAGTAAAAGCCTGCACGATCTCTCAGACGAGATCGTGCACATACCTCTCTGCGGCAGAGCCGAATCCCTGAATGTGGCCGTGGCTGGGGGAATCCTGCTTTATGAGATTGCAAGAAAGAGAACTTGTCCGCCAACCCTTTGAGACGCTTCACGCCGTTTGGCCTAAGGACCGAATTGCATAGTCACCAAGAGAAGCAGATTTCATCATGTCGGATACTTGTAAATGGCATGGTTTTGACAAATCCTTGTTTTTTTCTTGACAACTGCTCGGCATTCTTTTAAGATAAAGAACTGGAGCCTCCGTCAAAGAGGATTCTGGCTCACGCGGCAAGATGGAGCACCAGTTTTTCACAAAGTAGCCTCTGGCATTCCCGGGTTAAAAAATGGACCTGTTTGAAAAATGCAGGACGTTCACTGAGGCCGATGAGGTAAAGAGTCTGGGAGTCTATCCTTATTTCCGAGCTATCTCGTCCGGGCAGGATACTGAGGTGGTAGTTAACGGAAAGAAGATGATCATGATCGGCTCCAACAACTATCTGGGCTTGACCTCTCATCCCCAGGTGAAAGAAGCGGCTATCGAAGCCGTAAAGAAATACGGTTCCGGCTGTTCCGGTTCGAGGTTCTTAAACGGAACCCTCAAATTGCACGAAGAACTGGAAGCCAGGTTAGCTCACTTCATGAAAAAGGATGCTGCCCTGGTCTTCTCTACTGGCTTCCAGACCAACCTGGGAACCATCTCCGCTTTAGTGAACCGAAAAGATCACGTGATAGTGGATCGATCGGACCACGCCAGCATAGTTGACGCCTGTAGACTATCCTTTGGGAACGTGATAAAATTCAAGCACAATGACATGGCGGATCTGGCGCGCGTCTTGGGCAATTGCGACAACCACGCCGGCAAGTTGATTGCGGTGGATGGAGTCTTCAGCATGGAGGGGGACATTGCCGATCTGCCGCAGATCGTGAGTTTAGCCAAGAGATATAGCGCGCGGGTGATGGTGGATGACGCCCATTCCATCGGGGTTTTGGGAGATCATGGCCGCGGCACGGCGGAGCATTTCGGTCTGGAAAACGAAGTGGACGTCGTGATGGGCACCTTCTCCAAATCCTTTGCCTCGCTCGGAGGCTTCATCGTTGCCAACGAAAGAGTGATAAACTTTGTAAAACACGTTTCCCGTGCCCTGATCTTCTCCGCCAGCCCCCCCCCTGCCGCCGTGGCCGCCTGCCTTGCCTCTTTGAAGATCATCGAGACCGAGCCGGAGAGAAGAGAGAGGTTGTGGGAGATTACCCGAAGAATGCACGACGAATACAGGTCATTAGGATTCAACATCGGAACCACCCAGACCCCCATCATTCCTATATACATTGGCGATGACATCAAGACCTTTCAGTTCTGGAAGATACTGTCGGACGAAGGTATCTTTGTCAATCCCATAATCAGCCCCGGTGTCCCCCCTGGCTCTCAACTCCTCCGCACCAGCTACACCGCCACCCATACAGATGAACAGATGGATAGAGTTTTGGATGTCTTTGAAAAGGTGGGAAAAAAGATGGGGGTGATTTGATATTAGTTTGGCTTGCTTCCGCAGCTTAATGAATTTCTCCTGCACTGTATTGAATACCAATCCAAGTCGGTTCATAGGGACAGCCAACCAAGAGCTATATAGGAGAATCTGTTGTGAGTTTTAAAGTAACAACAATATCATATGAAGATGTCAGCAAATTTGGCGACTTGATTGTTAGTGTTTACGATCAATTTAACATTTCACTTAATCCTCAGTCACAGATAATGCGATATGTTAATTCTGCTAAGCTATTATTTTCTAAATGGCAAGCTGATGATGACAGCATGTCACACAATCGTCGTGAATTCTTTGGAATTATGGAAGGCTGCCTAGAGTGTCTAAGGATAGGAACAGCAATACAATGGGTAAAAAATAAACCGAATCTTCAGCTTCATCTGAAGAAGATGCTTAAAGGGTATATCGATCCTACTGGCAAGAAAAGGACGGAAGCGAAGGATTTTTGGTTTGAGCTAAATGTACTAGCCCGCTTAGAATCAGCAGGGATTCATGCAGAACTAGTGGAACCTCCAGACATTGAGTTTGTATTAGACGGCTCCAAATTTGTGATAGCATGTAAATGTGCTTATAGTGAATCAAATCTAGAAGTGCAAATCAAAAGGGCAAAAAGACAGATATCGCGAACAAGTGAAAAGGGAATAATAGCAATCAGTATCGACGCTTTGCTGGACCATTCAGATCTCGTTATCGCTCCAACACAAAGCGATCTCTATAACCGAATCGCAGACAAAGCTCAAAGATTTCTTAGACAGTACGAACAATTTCTACCCGATTGGATTAATTCACGAAGAGTAATTGGTTTACTGATATTTGCTTCCACTTTATCAATTATCGAAGATGAGAAAACTCCTCGAGAAGGTCAATTCGTATTGATTAATAATAGATGCACACCTGGTAGCCCTTACATGCTAGACCTTCAAAAACTTGCAGGGTTACTGGAAAATGCGGAACTTTGAAAAACCAATAATCTAGCTTACATGAATCTATCAATAAAACAAGTGGAAACGAAAAGGGATTTTATCGGCTTCATCAAATTCCCCTGGCAGTTGTACAAGGACGATCCTAATTGGGTTCCCCCGCTCTTGGTGGAGAGAAAGGAATTTCTGGACCAACGAAAGAATCCTTTCTTCAAACACTCTGAGGTGGTTTTTTATTTGGCGAAAAGGAACGGGCAGACCGTAGGAAGGATTGCCGGAATCCTCAATCACAATCACATAAAATTCCACGAGGAGAAGGCAGGCTTCTTTGGATTATTTGAGTGCGTGAAGGATTACGAAGTTGCCAAGGCTTTGCTGGATTCGGTTCGAGGGTGGCTCAAATCCAAAGGGATGGAGATCATGCGTGGCCCGGCGAACTTCTCCTCTAACGATGAGTGGGGGTTTCTCCTGGAAGGATTCGACTCTCCTCCGGTGATTATGATGAGCTACAATCCACCGTATTATCTGGATTTTGTCGAGAAGTTCGGCATGGTCAAAGCCAAGGACCTATATGCTTATTTCTCGGACAAAAGCTCGCTTCCACCTGACCGGGTGGTGAAAATGGCGGAAAGCATCAAGAAGAAAGAGAACATTAGAATCAGACCCATCAACATGAAGGAGTTCGAGAACGAAGTCAGAAGAATCAAATTGATTTACAACTCCGCCTGGAGTAAAAACTGGGGATTTGTTCCCATGGACGATGAAGAATTCGACCATTTGGCCAAAAGCTTGAAACAGGTCATTGATCCTCATTTGGTCTTCATCGCAGAAGCGGATGGAAAGCCAGCCGGCTTCTCTTTGGCTCTGCCCGATCTTAACCAAGTGCTGATAAGGCTGAATGGGCGGCTGTTCCCATTCGGAATCTTGAAGCTACTGTGGCATACTAAGATCAGAAACAAAATCGATGGCGTGCGCATCATCACCATGGGCGTGGTGCACGAATTCCAAAAGAGAGGGCTGGACACGGTTTTCTATGTAGACACTTACAACGTGGGTGTACAAAGAGGATACACCTGGGGAGAGATGTCGTGGATATTGGAAGACAATGTCCTGATGAATCGGGCACTGGAGCTATTGGGTGCCAAGCTCTACAAGAAGTATCGCTTATACGAGATCAAAATCTAATGACCAGGCTGTTTTCGGTTTGAAGCTGATGCCCGTTTCGCTTGATCCCCTCCTTTCATCTCGGGGGGCGTAGTCTCGCCGTTGGCCAATTCATTGGGCAGATCCGAGTTGGGAATCAAATAGGCGAGAGATATCACCATAATCATCCCCCGTTCCAACGGGCGGTCGAACGGAAAGAGACTGAGTAGTATCTGGGGCTTGCTTGCGTTCCTCACCGACATTGTACATCGAGATTGATGCAGGGAACCAAGGCGACACCGCGACCAGTCAAATTGCCCTCCTTTCTTGAAGCTGACCTTCCCCGAACAGCAAGCTATTCAGCGTCCTATCTCCCGATATAATCATTGAAACCATGTCTGTAAATCCCACACTTCATCCGAGGATTTGAAAACTGTCTGGTTTATCTTTGGTATCCCGATCCCCAAAGAACCATGCTAAAAACTAATAACCTGATAGAACGACAGCTGCAGGAGTTGAGACGAAGAATCATCCCTATGCGGTCCTTCA
>JBAVQU010000019.1:0-51698 GCA_049694315.1 Candidatus Zixiibacteriota bacterium | reverse complement strand
TCCGATTCTCCAAAGCCCCTACCGCGGTCGGTTCTTGCCCATACCGCCCCCGACTATACTGACGCTTCCAATGATACAACAAACTAGCCAAAATCTCATACTGGCGACAGAGCTGAGCCGGACTGCTGGTCCCGGATAACAGCTGCTCTACAACCTGCCGTTTCGGATTCATGGCACCATCCTTTCTTGGTATCAAAATGCCAATCCGTGCCAAATCCTCCTAACCTTTTGTGTCCAGTCTCAAGGGGTGCAGTCCATAGCTTTACGCTTTGGTGCCATGTTATTCCCCCTTGAGGCGCGCAGGCAAGGCCTGAGACCATGCCCACCCAGTTACAGACATCTCTCAATTTCACTGGAAATAACTTATTACTAATTACTGAATAGTCAAGGAAAAAACTGCTTTTAATGGAAAGAAGGGGTGGTTATGGAGTTCCAACTGTTACTAAGGGATACCCTGTCTGCTTACAGTGAATTCGTTACGAACAAAGAGAAACTTTATTTTGCATGATTACCTGTAATATATTCTTTCCATCCAAGAGGCAAAGGGTTGCATTCCCACGGTAATATCTCATATATGTTTAATGGATTTGTCGTTATCGTATCTACTGTTTTCCAGAAACATCTATCTATCTCAACAGGATAACACCCTTTCAGTATTCTATCCTTCCATTCTGCCCTTTGTTCTTTTGGTAACACTGTCCACCACCAATCTACGGCTATGTGATAAAACCGATAAACAATTCTCCATTTGTCCATGTGCGGTTCAGGGTCTTCATAATCACCTGCTCTTAAGGGATCGTGATCTTCCCTACGATGTTTAATACCAGGTAATTTTCTAGAATACTCGTCCATCTGTGAATCTACGGGGACAAGAGGATAACCGCAATTTCCAAAAGCCATCCGCCACAATTTGGTATGAAGTCTATTATTTGGCATATGCGATGTTGTGTGAAATAAATTCCCTAAGCAAATTGGCATCAGCAGAAATGTCGGGTAGCTCCCCCGCATTTGGCGGGATCGCAACCTCATTTGAGTCAACTAACCGACCTACAAGTTCTATCCGCTCCCTTGGCTCCGGTGAACAAACACGTTTTTTTCGCCCACCAAGCCTTTCAGTTTTTCCAAGAGACCTCTGGACACTTCCACGGAGTTGTTCTTGAGCTTCATCTTCAATTCCTGATCCTCTGATTTAACGTGCAGAATCACCGGCGACTTGCCCGGATGAGCAGAAAGAAGGTTTTTCAGCTCAGAGACGATGTCCTGGCCGGCTCCGGACGAAAACAAAAGTACGTGGAGCGGCGGGTTCAGCTCTTGATAGGCCTTGCTTAAACCGATGATCTCCGATGCCACCACCTTGGCTTTCTCCCCTTCTTTGGTCGAAGCCCTTCCCTTGACTAAAACCATGGAGTCTGATCTTATGACCCGACGGCTCTTTTCATAGCAGTCAGAGAAGATCACTATCTCCACCGTCCCCACAAAATCCTCTAATGTGGCGAAGGCCATCTGCTTTTTCTTACGGTCGATGGAGGTCTTCACATGGGTAATCACCCCTCCGATGTAAAGCTCCTCCCCGTCCCTGGCCTCTTCCAAGCTCTGGGTGTCTCTGGTGGCAAAGATCTTTAGTTCTTGTTCATATTTGGTCAGGGGATGTCCGGAAACGTAAAATCCGAGCATCTCCTTTTCCTTGGACAGAATCTCGCTTATCGGCCATTCTGGAATGTCCGGCAGGTTGGGGATTGGCGTGGTCTTGACCTCACCTCCCAAATCAAAAAGAGAGGTCTGACCACGCCTCTTATCTTCCTGCAGAGTCTGACCGTAGTTCATGGCCATCTCCAAGGATGCCATGAGTTGTGATCTGTGCTTGGAGATCGAATCGAACGCCCCGGCCTGAATCAAGCTTTCGATCATCCGTCTGTTCAGTGCACCTAAGTCCACCTCTGCGCAAAACTGGAAGAGGTCTTTGAACTTGCCGACCTTCTCTCTGGCGTCCACTATGGCTCGTATGGCCCCCGATCCCACGTTTTTGACCGCCTCCAGCCCGAATCTTATCTTGTCCGCCACCACCTTGAATTTCCCTACGCTGTAATTCACCTCGGGCGGCAGAACCTCCACACCCATCCTCTTGCACTCCTCCATCAGGGTCACGATCCGGTCCGTGTTCCCTATCTCGGAAGACATGGTCGCCGCCATAAATTGCACCGGATAATGCGTTTTGAGATAGCCGGTCTGATAGGCCAGATATGCATATCCGGCGGAGTGAGCTTTGTTGAAACCATACCGTCCAAAGGTAGCCATCAAATCGAATATCTTGTCTGTTACCGCCTGCTTTATTCCCAAAGCCTTGGCGCCTTTTTTGAATTCCTCTCTCTGCTGAACCATCAGCTCCGCCTTCTTCTTTCCCATGGCCTTTCTTAAAATGTCTGCTTTGCCCAGACTATATCCGGCTAAATCGCTGGCGATCTTCAAAACCTGTTCCTGATATACAATCACGCCATAGGTTTCCTTTAGGATCGGTTCCAGCAAAGGATGTTCATAGGTGATCTCCTTTAAACCTCTCTTTCTGTCGATATATTCATCGGTCATCTTGCTGTCCAAAGGTCCGGGACGGTAAAGGGCATTCATGGCCACCAGCTCCTCCAATTTCTCCGGACTGAGCTTGACTAAATAGTCTCTCATTCCGGAGCTTTCGAACTGAAAGATCCCCACCGTCTCTCCTTTGGCAAAAAGCTCGTAGGTCTTTTTGTCATCCAAGGGGACCGAGTCAATATCCAAGACTATGTTCTGGTCTTCTCTCAAGGTTTCCAGGGTATCGTCGATTACGGTCAAGGTGCGCAGCCCCAAAAAATCCATCTTCAAAAGCCCGATCTCCTCGATCCCCTGCATGTCGTACTGGGTGGTTACCTCGCCCTTGCTTCCTTTGTACAGGGGGACAAATTCGGTCAACGCCTTGGGAGCAATTACCACTCCGGCGGCGTGAGTCGAGGCATGCCGGCACAGGCCTTCCAGTATCTCGGAATAGGACATGAGCCTTTCTATGCGGGTGTCGCTTTTCACCAGACTTTTAAGCTCCGGGTTCTGCTCGATGGCGCCTCTCAAGGTCATGTCCGGAACCCAGGGGATCATCTTGGCGATCCGATCCACCTCGGAATAGGGGAGATCCAAAACCCTTCCTACGTCCCGGATCACGGCCCGGGCGGCCATGGTCCCGAATGTGATGATCTGGCTGACGTTGTCCTGACCGTACTTATGGATCACGTACCGAATGATCTTGTCTCTTTCCCGATCCGAGAAATCTATGTCAATGTCCGGCAGGGAAATTCTTTCCGGATTGAGGAACCGTTCAAACAGCAAACCATACTTGATCGGATCCATGTTCGTGATTCCCAGACTGTAAGCCACCAGACTTCCCCCCACCGAGCCTCTGCCTGGTCCCACTCGGATGTCTTTGCTCTTGGCATAATCGATGAAATCCTTGACGATGAGAAAATAGCCGGCGAACCCCATCTGTTCTATCACCCTCAGTTCATATTCCAGCCTCTCCTCCAAGCCGGGAGTGACTTTGGAATACCTGTGTGACAAGCCTTTCCGCGCCAGAAAATCCAGATAGGAATCCAGATCGTCATAACCGGGTGGAAGGGGGAATTCAGGCAGGTGAGTCTTTCCGAACTCCATATCCAGGTTGCACTGCTCGGCAATGCGCACGGTATTTTCGATGGCGGATGGAAACTCGGCAAAAAGCGCCTTCATCTCTTCCGGGGACTTGAAATACATCTCATCATTGGCGAACCTAAGCCGGTCTGCATCCGTCAGTTTCTTCCCGGTCTGAATGCACAAAAGGGCATCATGCGCTGCGGAGTGTTCTTTTTTCAGATAGTGACAGTCATTGGTGGCCACCAATCCTAAGCTCATTTCCTCTGCCAGCTTGGCCAGGAGAGGAATCACCTTTTTCTCCTCCTCGATCTGGTGGTTCTGGATTTCCAGGAAGAAGGTTCCTTCACCCAAAATGCTTTTGTATTCTTCAGTGACTTCTCTGGCCTTGTCATGATTTCCTTCCAGAAGCAAGCTGGGGATTTCTCCATGCAGACAGCTGGAGAGACCCAAGAGACCTTCGCTGTGTTCCTTCAGCACCTCCTTGTCTATGCGCGGCTTGTGATAGAATCCTTCCAGATATCCGATGGTCGAGAGTTTCATCAAATTCTTGTATCCGGCCTGGTTTTTCACCAAAAGGATCAGATGGTAGCCTGCATCCGGTAGTCCCTTGACCGATTCTTTCTTTCGTCTGTCCTGTGGCGCCACATACATCTCACAACCGATGATGGGCTTTATGCCGGAGGCCATGCATTTTTTGTAGAATTCCACCACTCCGAACATGTTTCCGTGATCGGCAATGGCCAAGGCGGGCAGCTTATACTCCTGGGCCTGTGCCATCAGCTCGTCCAATTTTATGGCACCATCCAAAAGGCTATATTGGGTATGAACGTGCAGGTGAACGAAATCGGCGTGTTTCATATTATCATACGGTCAACGGATTAAACGGATGGATGATGCAAACTCTTTTTATCCGCTTAATCCATAGCATTCATTGAGACAGAAGTCAGTAGGTCGGGCTACCGAAGGTTGCCCGACAAGATATTTCATTCCTTCAAAGCATTTTCCACCAACTCACGAATAATAAACTTTGCTAACGGTGGAGGTGTGTGTTTATCATCAGGTCGGTCTCTATAGTATTCGTTTAACGATTCTTTGATCTCCAAGAGTTTATCGTAATATTTTTTTGAAGGGACATCATTACCAAAAGTCACTTCAAAAAATTTATTCATTATAGAGAATTTTGTCTTTAACGTTTCTCCGCGACCATATCTTCTTAAATCATCTTCAATTCGATTCAAGGTTCTCGGATCACCATAATGATATATCCTAATCACTTTCACATCTTTACCATTCATACCAAACCTGAAAGAATACTGCTCATAATCTTGAGGTTTTGAAAATCTTCTATATTTGTTTCTTATGCCAGACCAGATTCCATTAAAAGGTATCCTACCCATACAGATTATTATATCAGGATCAAGAATCTCAATTTCTCTTATTATAAACTCTAAACAGTTGTTAACCATTTCACCAGTGGGATGACCGTATTCTTGATAAGTTGAACACTTAACAAAATTGGAGAAAGAGATAAATTCTCTGATTCTACTATCTTCGATTTCTTGGTTCCTTAATGATTTGAAAATAATTTGGGAGATTCTCTCCATATTCTCTAACGGGCCATACCATGGTATAGGAGCACGAAGAGAATATCGAGCAGTGCAGAAATCAGTGGGTTTCACATTGGAAAGATTCTGATTAACCGCTAAGGCAAGTATCTTAGGATTAGCGTCTGGATATTTTAATCCAATATGAGTGTAAGGCGGAGGGAAAAAGCTACCGTCTTCTAGCTTAACTCTATCAGGTCCACAAATTTCTTCGCTTTTGGACTTGAAGCAATCTTTTTTCTCAAACAGAGCTTTTATTTTCTCATTATATTCTTCCGAATTCATTTTTGTCACTCCATCCTGTTATGGAATTACGATCTACTCCGAAACCTCTTTCAAAAACTTAATAAATTTCTCCCGGCAGTTTATGCACACGAGCCAGTTCCGCTTCAAATAAATCTCCTCTTCCAATTCTTTTTCTGTCATCTCCTTGGTCTCTTCTAAAATCCTGTCCATCTTCTTATCCAAATAATCCTTTGGTTTCTTGGAGAAATCTTCGATGTATCCATCAAAATCAGAAATGATCTCTAAATTGATACGATAACGCGTGCCTCCTTTTCGGAAACGCTTGCCACAAATGTCACAGCGAAGCTTGGTTTTCGAAACAGAAGATTTTCCATTCATAAAAATATTATCCGTGACGAAGATCAAATATCAATTAACGAACGAGATGTCCCTTTCTAACAGGAAATCTCTTCTCACCCTTCCTTCTTACCCAGGAAGAGAAAGAAATTGTAGGGGCAATTCATGAATTGCCCCTACAAAGGTAACGGACGGGGCGTCCGTTACCAACAGGATGCATAATATGATCTTCTTTTTGAAAACATAATGAAAAGCTTAAAAAGAACTATGCCTGCTAAAAATCCGCCCACATGGGCGAAGAACGCCACCCCTCCGGTGGTTGCGCGGATGGAGGGGAGGGCGTAGAGCAGCTGAAACAAAAACCAGATTCCCAGAAACAAAAGCGCCGGCACCGCCACCACCCGGACGAAAAATCCGAAAAATATCAGGGTCTGAATTCGGGCGCGGGGGAAGGTGATAATGTACGCCCCCAAAACCCCGGCGATGGCGCCGGACGCTCCCACCATGGGAACTTGCGAATTGGGGGACGAAAGAACGTATAGAAGGCTGGCCGCCAGGCCCGAAAGAATGTAAAAGAAGAAGAACCTAACGTGACCCAGCCGATCCTCCACGTTGTCTCCAAAGATCCAAAGAAAAAGCATGTTCCCGGCTAAGTGAAGAAAGCTCCCATGCAAGAACATGGCCGTCAACAGGGAAAGGGGTATGGGAAAAGCCGCCTGGGGTGTCAACTCCACTCCGTGCGCCACCTCATAGGGAATGGTTCCCCATTTGACTAAAGCATCCTCGAATCCCGCACCCCATGAGCGGAGGTAGAAGTATGTCAAGGAGTTCACCAGAATAAGCGCTACGGTGACCACCGGCGGTCGGTAAGAGGGAATGTCGTCTTTTAATGGAATCATCGAGTTGGGCTTGAGGTTCGGAGAACCACCGGAAGACCAAATCCCAGGAAGTACTCCGTGGGTGAAACCTAAGTACTGGTGTTCGTAACTACGACCTCAGAGCCCGGACTGAAGCGCCAAGCTTCGGCCTGGGCTGAAGTTTCCTCAAGGAAACTGTCTTAGGAACAGGTTAGTCCCTACTCTGTGTCTGAATTAGGATTTCCTAAACGAGGACGACCTGCACCCACTGTTCACCTGCAGGTGAACAGTCCAGATTCCCTTCCCCCATTTTATCACTGCCACAGCCCTTCTTCTTTTCTCTCTTCGCGGATTAATCTGTAAAAGCCCTTCGCCTCGTCTTTTCTCACGTTGCCGGTTGGAATTCCCAACACTTCCACCTCCAAGGTTCTGTTGGCAAAGTTGATGGTGATGATCTGCCCGATCTTCACCTCCTTGCCGGCCTTGGCCGCATTCCCGTCGAGCAGGATCACCCCGGCTTCGCACGCCTTCTTGGCCTGGGAGCGTCTTTTGATAAGTCGAGCCTCGGAGAGAAAGCTATCTAACCGCAGGCTGAGTTTTGTCTGCGCGGCGGACGGCTGACGGTGGGCTTGTCCTGAGCCAGGTCGAGGGGTGACGGACATCTTAGAGCCTGATCTCCACATAAGCCTGCTGGCGCATCTTCTCCACCCACTTGGCCACTAGCTCATTGGTCTTCTTTCGACGGACCATATCCTTAATGGCGTCCCAGTCGTCTTCCAAAGTAAGCTTCCTCTCTTCCTTTCTCTCTAAAACCTTGAGAATGTGAATTCCGAACTGGCTTTTGATCGGCGGGCCTATCTGACCCACCTGCAAGTCCTTCGTCCCTTCCCTGAATTCCGGAGTCAGGTCAGCCAGAGGGTACCAACCCAGATTTCCGCCCAGCTTTTTGGTATCCTCGTCTGCGGAGAAATTCTTGGCCGCCTCGCCAAAATCGGCTCCCTTGAGCAATTCCTGATACAGGCTGTCCGCCAGTTTCTGCACCCTCAGAGTGTCTTGGGGCAGAGGTCGCACTAAGACCAGTATGTGTCGGGCGTGAATCCGATCATCCTTCTTCTCTTCCAGCTTGATGATGTGATACCCAAACTCCGTCTCCACCACCCCGCTCACCTCCCCCGGATTTAAGGCAAAGGCCGCCGCCTCGAACTTGGGGATCATGTCTCCCTTGCCGAAAAAACCCAGATCGCCCCCCTCCTTGCCGCTGGGATCGTCCGAGTACTGCGATGCCAGCTGGGCGAAATCCTTTCCCTCTCTGATCAACTCCAATATTTTCTCGGCTTTTCCTTTTAAGGAATCCAAAGTCTCCTTCGAGGGTTTAATCTCCAAAAGGATGTGACTCAACTTGACGGACTGGGGCTGGTCGGGAATGCTGTCCCGATAAGTTTCATAGAAGTCCTTGACCTCCTTGCTCGACACCGATACTCCGGACAGCTTGGTGGCGGTCAGACGATCGATCATCATCTGGTTTTTTACCTGCTCCCGGTATTTCTTCCTCAGCTCGCTTTCGGTCAAACCCTCGGCCTGAAGCTGCGCCTGGAACGCTTCCTCTGAGAAATCCGATTTGACTTTCTTCAGCTGGTCGTTCACCGCCGTCTCCAACTCTTTGGAGGAAATCTGAATGGTGGTGTCCTTCTGCGCTTGAAGAAGAAGCAGCTTGTTGTTGACCATCTGATCCAAAAGCTCTTTTTCCAGCTGGCTCCTCTCTTCTTCGCTTTTCACGTCCGTTCCTCGCTGACCCAGATATATGGTCATCTGCATCTTCAGCTCTGAGTCTAAGATGATCTCATTGCCCACCACCGCCACGATCCGGTCCAAAACCTGCTGGGCAGAGAGGGAGTTCGATAGGAAAAGAAAGAGCCAGAGAACAAGTCCCAGCTTCAGTCTGGGGCGAGCGGCGGTCTTGTCTCGCGGAATTGATGCTCTGATTGTGCGAATCTGTGTTTTCATGTGCGTTCACACCAATTTGGCAACAGGTGAGGTAAACTCTCGGTCTTATTAGGAAATTTCCGGATCGGGTCTGAAACAGCCGCTTGCTGCAGTCTCAGGTTCTGCTTCTGTTCGTCCTGTTCTCAAAAAACGGGGCGGTCCAACTGCGGAACTAAAAAAAAGAAAACCGCCCTCCTCTCTAAACGCAGCACCCGCCTCGAATAGCGAACCGGCTTTCCAGGACGGAGGCCGCTTATTTATTGTCTCCTGCCGGAGCTTCCGACGCCCAGCCAGAAGCCTCAATTCTGGCCTTGGGCCGCAACAGCTGAATTAGGTTGTTTATCTCACTTTGTTTGTGCTGCCTGCCATGCTGGTCCATGATTTCGTCCCTGGTCCATTCATAGGCCTTGGGGCTTCCTTCCTGCTTTCTATCCGTCACCTTTGTGATCCTGCATCCTTAGGTGGTCTGGATCGGGGCAGAGACTTCATTCGGTTTAAGTCTTTGGGCAAGTGCAGTGATCTCCGCCCACAGGTCCTAAATCCTCACCTGGCCTGTGGCTCATCTTAGGATCTGAACCTGGCCAGCGACCGGTTCTGGCTCTCCTCTTTTCCGGATAGTGTTCATCGCCTCAACAAGAACGGACAGCTTAACCCTTCTTGGTCGTGTCTGGCGCTGCCTCTTTTATGGTGGACTTGATCACTTCATCGAAAACCTCTACCTTATAGCGAGCCTGGGTGTTTTGAACCCATTGCATGTATACGCTGGTATCCTTCTCCCGACGTGCCATGGGGATCAGTCTATCCTTGACCTCATCCAAAGGCTGCACCTTTCCTTCGGTCTTATCGATCAGCTTGATCACGGAGTAGGCCTCACCGAACTGCTTATCCGCTACTTTTATGGGACCACCCAGGCTGCCTTTGGCCATTCCCGTGGCGGCGTCAAAAAGCTCGGGATAGCGCTGCCGGGCGAACGTTCCCAAATCACCGCCTGAATCCTTGGCATAGCTCCGGATGGTCTTCTCCTGAGCCAACTTGGCGAAATCGGCTCCCTTCTTCAGCTGCTTGAGAATGGACTGGGCCTCGTCTGGGGTTTTGACCAATATCTCTTTGACCTGAACCTGGGGCTGAACCGTGAATCGATCCTTGTGTCGATCGTAGTAGCCTTGGAGCTCGTCATCCGAAATCCCCACTCCTTTTAATATCACCTCGTTGGTCATCCTCTTGACCATCTCTTTCTCTTTGAGACTGTTCCACTCTTTGGCAAACTCTTGGCTTTTCTCCAAGTTCTGCTTCTTTGCCGTATCCACCAAGAGCTGCTTGGTCAGATTTTGAAAACCGATCTCCCCGATCTTCTCCGCATCGGATAACCGGGGGCGGTAGGGCTGAGGGATCTCGCTGAACTGTCGGATGAACTCTATGACAGTCACTGCCCCTCCCTGGTAGGTAAAGAGCGGCATCGTCTGCTGGTCCGGGGTGAATTGGTTCGAGTCCAAGTAGTCGCCCGATCTCTTCAAGCCCAGGGTGTCGGGGGGTATTTCCTGTTTTTTTGACATGACCATGGCCAAAGCTTTTTCGTCTGCTTTGAACCCCGCTTTATCTTTCAATTCCTTGAAATACTCCTTCACCCTCTGCTCTCTTTTCGTTTGCTCCAGTCGGGCCTGAATCATCTTTTTCGCGTCTTCGTAAGGAGACTGCTCCACCTTTCTCCGCTCCACCACCTTGATCACGTGCCATCCATAGGTGGTCTTTACCGGTTTGGAAATCTCTCCGTCCTTCAGCTTAAAGGCGGCGTCTTGAAACTCCGGCACCATCCTTCCCCAGCGGAAGAATCCCAAATCTCCGCCGTTGTCCTTGGCGCTGGGATCAATGCTTTTCCCCTTGGCCAAGGTGGCGAAATCTGCGCCGCCCTTCAAGGCCTTATAGATGCTATCCGCCTGCTCTTCGGTTTCCACCAGAATGTGCCAGGCATGGATTTCCTGCTGGGTCTTTTCGTACTCCTGTTTCATCTCCGACTCGGTGGCCTGGGCTTTGTCCGCAATTTCCTTTTTGTAGAGCACGTTCAAAAGGAGGCCCTCTTTCTGCTTAGCGAAGCCGGAATCGTTCTCCACCTCGTTGTCGATCCCCTGCTTGTATCCCTCCAGAATGACCACCTGGTCGCCCACCAGCTTGTTCACCAGATCCTTTTTTCGGTCAAACTCTGACACGTTCCGGATGATCATCCGTGAGGCATCTGCCCATTGCGCTTCTAAGTCGTCCACCGTGATCGCTCTGTCCCCCACCTTGGCCACGACCTTTCCTGCCTTCTGGGAGCCGCAACCGGAAAACGAAACTAACGCCAATATCCCGACCAGCAGGACCATGATCGTCTTTTTCACCTTTCTCCTCCTTGTGTTAAGAAAAACACGACACTCAATGCCACTGACCTTTCTCTCTTCAGCGTCCAGAGATTGGAATATAAACCCCGCTCACAATCTTTGCAAGAGATTTTTCACAAAAAGGGTCTTCTGGTCACCAACGCTCGTTAGGTCGATGACTGCCTTCAACCTGCCGTCGACTGCGAATTCCAAGGGGAGATTGATCTTTTCTCCTATCTTTTCTATCTCTTTTCTCCCCATTTTCTTATCTGCGGAAAACTCCAGCCTCAGGGTGTCCTTTTTCAGCGAGAGCTCCGAGACGCCCAGACGCGAAGCCAAGATTTTGGCACAGGTGAAGTTTAACAGGTCATCCACCTCCCCGGGCGGATTTCCAAACCGGTCGACCATCTCCGCCTCGACTTTCTCCACCTCTTCTACTGATTTGGCCTCGGATAGTTCCTTGTAGATTTCCACCCTCTGCTGGCTGTCAGCCACGTACGATTCCGGAATGTAGATGTCTAAGTCGAAGTGCATTTTGACCTCCAGAAGCTTCTCGGTCGTCTCGCCTTTCAATTCCTTCACCGCCTCATCCAACAGACGGCAATAAAGGTCAAAGCCTACCTCTTCGATGAAACCGTGTTGCTGTGGTCCCAAGAGATTTCCCGCACCCCGGATTTCCAGATCCCTCAAGGCTAAGTGAAAGCCGGAGCCCAGTTGAGTAAACTGCTCCAATGCCTTCAGTCTCTTCCGGGCAGTGGGGGAAAGGAGCTTCACTTTCGGTGTCAAGAGGTAAGCATAGGCCCTCACGTTTGACCTCCCCACCCGGCCCCTCAATTGATAAAGCTGTGCCAGCCCAAAGCGGTCGGCCCGATCTATCAGAATGGTGTTCACGCTGGGGATGTCTATTCCCGATTCGATGATGGAGGTGACCAAAAGCAGCTCATACTGGCGGTTCAGGAAACCCAGCATCACCTTTTCCAAGAGGTGCTCCTCCATCTGTCCGTGCGCCACGGCGATCCGGACCTGGGGGACTAAGTCCTGAAGGAATCTGCACAAAGGCTCAATGGTCTGCACCCGGTTGTGGACGAAATAGACCTGGCCGCCCCGGTCCACCTCCCGAAGGATCGCATCGGCGATGAGCTTCTTGTCAAACTCCACAATCTCGGTATGAATGGGAAGCCGGTCCTTTGGCGGAGTGTTGATGATCGACATGTCTCTGGCGCCCAGCAGAGAAAGCTGAAAAGTGCGGGGAATGGGGGTGGCAGTCAGGGTGATGACGTCCACCTGTCTGCGCAGCTGCTTTATCTTCTCCTTCTGCGCCACGCCGAAGCGCTGCTCCTCGTCCAAGATCAGAAGGCCCAGGTCCTTAAGCTGAATATCCTTCTGGATAAGTCGGTGCGTGCCAATGACCACGTCCACCTTCCCTGCCTTCAGTCCCTCGATGATCTCCCTCTGCTCTGTCCGGCTCTTGAACCGGGAAAGCATCTCCACTCTCACCGGAAAGCTCTTCAGTCTTTCGGAGAAGGTGACGTAATGCTGTTGAGCCAGTATGGTAGTGGGGACCAGCACCGCCACCTGCTTCCCGTCCATTATCGCCTTGAACGCCGCTCTCACCGCCACCTCGGTTTTACCGTATCCCACATCCCCGCAGATGAGGCGATCCACCGGGATGCTTTGCTCCATGTCATGTTTCACCGCATCGATGGCGGCAAGCTGGTCCGGAGTCTCCTCATAAATGAAAGAAGCTTCCAGCTCCTTTTGCCAGACCGTATCCGGCGAGAAGGCCAAACCCGGCCTTGCCTTCCTTTCCGCATAAAGCCCAATCAACTCCTGGGCCATGTCCTGAATGGCCCGCTTGGCTCTCTTTTTTAGATTTTCCCACGCACTCCCGCCGAGCTTGGAAAGGCCGGGGGCGCCTTCTTTTCCTGCAAATTTGTGGACTCGATTGAATTCCTCAATGGGCACGAATAACTTGTCATCCCCTTGATAAGTCAGCTTGAGGCACTCCCGCTTCTTTCCGTCCACCTCCAGAGTCTCCAGCCCGGCGTATCGGCCTATGCCGTGGTCGATGTGAACCACGAAATCCCCCGGTGCCAGTGCCGAATAGGACGAAAGAGCCACCCCCTCGTTAAACCGCCGTCTACGCCTGCGCCAGAAATATCGGGAGAAAATCTGATGGTCCGTCAGGACCACTAGACCTGCATCGGGAAAATCAAACCCACCGGAGAGATTCTTTACCTCAAAGGTTATTCCTTCGGCAAGTTGATCCAGAAGCTCTACCAATCGATCCCTCTGACCTGGGTTGTCGCAGAAGATGAAAACCCTCTTCCCTTGAGAGTCGTAATTCTTGATGTTGCCTTTCAGCAGACCGACGTTTCCTCCGATGACCTCCGGTTCTTTCATCCCTAAGTCGGTTGCGTCTTTTTTCGCTCCTAAAGAGAGGAGATCGACAACCCGGAATTGATTGAGCTTGTCCCAAATGCCTTCCGGGCTGCCCCACAACTCAAAGGCATTAGGGACCGTCTCCTTTTTTTGTTGCGCCTCCGCCAAGAGTCGCTCGGTTTCCCGGTAAATCTGCTCCAACTCTCCGCCAACGATAGAGGAGTCATCCAGAAGTATGATGGCGTCGCCAGAAAGGTAATCCGGAATCTGCGCTTGCGGCAGACCGAAAAGCGTCGCCAGCCATTCGAGCCCGGGAACCTCCTCGTGAAATTGTATCTTCTCCCGAAGACTGTCCGCTTGGCGCGGCTCCAACCGCGAAAGACATTCTTCTAACCTGCGGTCGCTGATCAAGACCTCCCTTCTGGGTAGAATCAAAGCGGAGTCAACCTTTTGGAGTGATCTCTGATCCAACACCGAAAAGGTGCGGATGGACTCGATTTGGTCTCCAAAGAACTCGATTCTTATCGGATCGGGGTAGGAGTACGGGAATACGTCCAAGATTCCTCCCCTAATGCTGAAGGTCCCGATCTCCTCCACCTGGGGAAATCGCTTGAATCCCAAATCATTAAGCTGGGAAGAAAGATGCTCGGTCTGAAGGCTCTGGCCTACTTTGACGGCGATGCTGGTCTTCTTCAATTCCTGAGGCGACATGGTTTTCTCCATGCAGGCTCGCACGGTCGCCACCACGATAGGATTCTTTCCCATTACTAAATCATGCAGGCTTTCCAGTCTTCTTCCGATGACCTCGCCGTCGGGGACTTTCAACTCATAAGGGAGTATTTCCCAAGGGGGAAAAAGCCGCACTTTCTCCTCTCCCAGAAAAGTGGTTAGGTCTTCATATATTCTCCAGCTCTCTTCGGGGCTTGAGGTTATCACCAGAAAGGGGAAGTCAAGCTCGCATTTCAAATAAGCCAAGAGCAGCGACTTTCCTGATCCCGCCAAACCCGAGACAAAAATCTTCTTTTGGGGCGAGACCAACAGGCCTCTGATCCTCTGAAAACTCTCAGAGGTCGAGGCTAAGTCTAAGACCTTGGATGATGTCATGTCCGTATCTTTTCCGCCCTCGCTATCCTGTGACGAAAAACCACCTGAGGCTCGCCCTGTCGCATTTTCCTGAAGTCCCCTTCCGCCGTCCGGGGTCAGTTTCGACTCCACCCGCGATGCCAGGTCACCGGATGTCTTCCCCAAGATGGTTTCGCACGCTGCACTCTCTATCTTACGCAAAAGAACCCGGCGTTCTTGTAGTCTCCCACGTGGGGCACCGGCTCTTCAGTTGACTCGGATTATAGGGTAGAAGCTTCTGGCCAAGAGGAAAATCCGGGATCGCCGGGCAGAAGCCGCGGATTTGCAGCTCGAGGATCAAGTGGGTCAGAGCTTTCGTGAGGTCAAAATCATTCGAGGGGAATCCAGGGAGTACTCCGTGAAATCGAAATCACCGTATACTGATTCCAGGACAAACCCTGCTTTTTTCAGCAGGTTCAGGATTTCCGCGAAGGTGAAAAGCCTTAGTGAAAAGGAGTTCTCCTTTCGTTCCCCATTCTCAAAAATCAGTGTGCGACTGCTCTCCCAGCGACTGGTGAACAGGTCAAAGAGATTCTCCTCTAACATGATGAAATCTTCTTCCGGATACCATCTTCTTCTTTGAAAATTCCGGATCAATTGCTCCCGGTTCTTAAGGTCCAGAAGGAAAAGCCCGCCTTTCTTTAGGGCTTGGCCCACCCCCTTGAGCACTTTGAGATCGTCTTTCTCGTTGTCGAAATACCCGAAGGAGGTGAAGACGTTGACCACCGCGTCGAACCGTCCCTCAAAGGGGATTTTTCTCATGTCCCCTTTTACATATTCAATCTTAAGACCGAGTTTGGCCGAGTCTTTCTTTGCTTTCTCTAAGAAGAAATCGGAGAGATCGTAGCCGGTGACGTCGAATCCCTTCTGGGCCAACTCAATGGAGTGCCGGCCGTAGCCGCAGCAAAGATCCAGCACCCTGGCTTTGGGCTTCAGGGCCATCATCTTGATGATAGAGGCCACCTCTTGCGAGGCTTGTCTCTCCATCTCTTTGTAGACCCGGAGATAGTGATTATCGAAGTATTTTTGCCACCAGTACATGCGCTGAGCTAAATTCAAAATTGAAAGTTAAAAATGCAAAATCCAAACCATTAAGCACGACCGCCAACCACCCTCTTGGGGAATTGATTTCCCTTTTGCATTGTCATCTTGAATTTTTCTTTTTGAATTTTGAACTCTTCCGTTCCTGGCTGACCATGTATCCTATGATTTTGTATATCAGCTTTGCCGCTAAGAAATCGGGTGCCACCAAACCGGGTATGGGACAAAGCTCCACCACGTCGAATCCGACCACGTTCCTTAGTCTGACCAGTTCCTTCAGAAAATCCAAAGTCTCATACCAAAGCAGTCCTCCAGGCTCCGGTGTCCCCACCGCCGGCATGATGGAGGGATCAAGGACATCGAGATCCAGGGTCAGATAAACATCCGACCTGAGTTTTTTTATGACCTGCTCTTTCCATCGGTGTGAGCCGTCCGAATCATACCATCGGTCGGAGTTTCTCATGTCTTGAGCAAAGAAAATCTCCGTTTTGCTTTTTCGGACGAACTCATCCTCCTCCGCGCTCAGATTTCTTATCCCCACCCCCACAAAATGGCTCAGCTCTGCGATCCGGCGCATCACGCAGGCATGGCTGAGCTTGTTTTGCTGGTAACTGTCCCGTAAATCCGCGTGGGCGTCCAGTTGAAGAACGGAAAGGTCGGCATATTTCTCCTTGTAGGCCTTAACCGCACCGATGCTAATGGTATGTTCTCCCCCAAGCATCACCACCCTTTTCCCCTCTCCGGTCAATTCCCCAATGGTGCGACGCACCTTATCCAAAATGCTCTCCTTACCCCCGGCAGCTGTTTCTAAGGGATTCAGGGTGGCAATGCCCGCTTTGTAAGGTTCGCATTTCAATTCCTCGTCGAAGGTTTCCACCTCCTGCGAGGCAGCGATGATGGCTTTGGGGCCGTGTTTGGTTCCCTTCTGATAGGTGGTGGTCTCCTCGTAGGGAACCGGAAGGATTACAAATGCCGACTTTTCGAATTCCGAGAATTCGGTCGGAAGCCCGAGAAAGTTGGGTTCGAGAAATTTGGGATTCAAAATTCGAGATTCAAGATTTCGGGGTTATTTTGGCAGTTCTGCATTCCCCTTTTTCCATTTTCGATTTTCTATTCGGCAATGAAAATGGCCGCCGCCACTACCGAAGTCCACAGACCGTTCTTGTCCCCTTCCGCCGATTGGGTGTGGTTCATGGTGCGCACGATCTCTCCGGAGATCTTCCAGATCTCCTTTCTTTTGTCATAGCTGGCTTCCGCATCGAAATCGATGCCCAAGGTGGACGCCAACATGGTGGCAGCCAGGTCCTCCGCATAGTCTCCGGCTTTTTTTTCCGTCTGTCCAAAGGCTTTGTGTTCGGCCAGATAACCATATTTGGTTTTGTCATTGGGAATGGCAATTCCCACCGAGGCGGAGACCAGACGGTTGGGCTCATTGGTGGCATTGTTGCTCATTACGGTGAAGACCACCTGGCCATGTTGCAGATATTTAAGCCCGATCTTGGGTGGGATCAGCTTGCATCCCGGAGGAAAGATGCTGGAAACCCTAACTAGATTAAAACTGGCGATCTTGGCGTTTCTTAAAGCCAGCTCGAAGCTGGAGAGCTGTTCCTTGTGTTTGCCCACTCCTTTTGTCAAAAAAACTTTCTTTGGCATTATTGCCATCTCTTTCCTCCTTCAGCGAAAAAGGATGAATCCCTCCAGATTTGTCTGCAAAAATAAATGATGCCCCATCAGAAAGCAACATGTAAAATGAAAATTTTCGGTGGAGGTGAAGGTCGTGGCTGCTTGCCGGATCAATCCAGATGAACGATGCCGCCTGGGGGGAGGGCTAACCAAAGCAAGCCAGAACTCGAAGACAGCAGATTGAAATTGTGGCTCAAAGATCAAAAACCTGGCGGATGAATGGGGACACAATATTGTCGGCAGAGTCTGTGTCCGCAGAACCCAAACAGGAGGACTTATCGAGTCGAAGGAGATGGTGTTAGTGAAGTGAGTCTTTGTGCCGACCAAGAGACGCAGGCATAATGATCGGTGATTTGCCTTAGTTCCGTTGACCGTGCATTCCCCTATCTTGAGTTCGTGCCGGCGAAGATAAACCAGGGGCCATAATCTCGGGTCCACTTGCTATTGGTGCGGGTGGTTATGAATTTGACATTGGCCATATTCACGCCATTGTTCTGATAGTAGGTGATAGCTGAAGACTGTTGGGAAGAATTGGCTACAATCGTCCAAACCTCAATGTCCTCCGACATCTCTGCCACCAGGGAAACAGGGATTCCCAAAGGCGATTCCCATCTTATCAAAGCTCCGGTCATCGGTTCCCATTCGGCTGGATTTCTTGGTGTACCGGTTGGAGGTGTGGTCGTTTGGTGACCTATCCCGATCTCGTCGAGACGATTCATGTCCTCCGGGGTCAGCTCAATGGGGAGCGATTCCATCTTCTGATACATTTCAATTTTTGCCTGCAAATCAAGAACTTGATTTGAGTCAATGGAGTTTTGCGCTTCTGCCCAGGCCATCAGGGCAAAAACCAAACCCAATACCGCGAAAACCTTTACAATTATCTTTTGCCTGTTACCTCCCAGAGAATTGAGAAAGACTTTCCTAACAGCTCTTGAATACTATCTATAAAGCAGGATAACTTAAATGCGATTTTGGGCAAGCAGAAGAGTTCCTTGATATATCACGGATAAGGGGAAGAGATCACATAATCAGTTGATTCCATTAGTTATCAGAGACTAAAAGTTCTTGCACAAAGATGGCAATGAAACCTTAAGTCTATATCAATCAAAGTGTTACTGTGGATTTAAGTTTTATCAAAAATGTGCTTGACATTTTCATGGGAATTATTATTGTTACATTATAAAACTAATAATTGCTCAAAGTATTCAATAGATTAATAGAGGAGATGGAATTTTACTCTATCTCCCTGCGCTACTTATATATTCTTTTTTAGCTGGGCTTTGGAAAACTCTAAAGCCTATGTGGCAGTAACTGTTATTGGAGAGAAGTAATCCCCGATTTTCATTCTCGCTTGAGTTGGTTTTTCACGGAAGAAAAAGCTTTTTTAAAACAATGTCATTTTTAAAAAAGAGTGAGTCAAGCATCACGAAGGTGTTGGACCTTCCATGACTTTGATTCGTCAAGCAGGCTACGCCATGCTTGACATACTTTTCTTACCCCAATGCGAATTAGAGTAAGGGGTAAAGGCATCCTTAACCAATAAGCAAGGAGGTAAACTATGAGGGAAAACATAAGACCATAAACTGTGAACCAGTAACCATAAAACATTCAAAGGAGGTGACACCTTGAAGATATTGTTCGTTAATTTCTTTCACCAAAAATCCTTTAATAGAAAAGGAGTAGATTGCTATGAAGATTACACGAATCATGTATATTGTCATTCTCATCCAGAGCTTATTATGCTTGAGTGAGGCTTTGGGCGGTCCGCAGGCCGACTACGGAGACGCACCTGATCCGACTTACCCCTCTCTTTATAATACGACAAGCAGTGTTTATCCTGGCCGGCGAGGACCATTTCATCTTGATGTATCTCAAGAATGGATCGGTACCTCACAGACCTCCACCACTACACTGGAATCGGATGCACTGGTGTCAGACCTTGACTTCGACGACGGATATATTTTGGTGAGAAGAACGTATACAAATGGGCTCCCAACTCTCTGGGGTTACGTGACGGTTCCGATCTCGATTGCTGCTTCCTCAGACAGAAGAGCAAGACTCCTAAATGTCTGCGCGGACCTGAACGGAGATGGCGTTTGGGCGTCGTATCCTGTTGGCTATTTGAGACAAGATGAGTGGTTGGTTAAAGATCTTGCCATTTATACTGAACCAGGGCATAGCGTAGATGTATCTGTTCCTTTCTTCTTTCCTGATTCTTCTGTGGACACTGGGGTATCCTTTTGGGCTCGAGCCACCCTTACTACGGAATATATAGATCCAGACATTTTTGACGAAGCTGGTTGGGATGGAAGCGGTCCTGACTGCGGTTTCGCTAGAGGCGAGACTGAAGATCACTGGGTATCACTCGGCATGCTACCATTCATGCCGCTGCCTCCAGGTGAACCCCCAAACCCACCACCCCCACCACCTCCACCGCCTCCACCGCCTCCACCGCCCCCACCTCCGCCGCCCCCACCTCCACCCCCACTCCCGCAGCCACCCCCTGAACCTCCCCCACCTGGTGGGGTCGAAAAAGAGGGAGTGCCTGACATAGCACAGGGACGCAATGAGTGTGTACCAACATCTGCCGCCAATTCGCTTCTCTACTTAGCGAATGCCCATGGTTTCCGGGATAAACTACCGGCAGACTCTATTGCCCTTATTGATTCCTTAAAGAAGTACATGAAATGGGTTGACACCATCGGGGTGTATCGCTCCGATTTTCTCGCAGGGAAGGACTCCATAACCAAAGCATGGGGGTTGCCAATAGAAACGCACCACCAGCATGATTCCGAGGGTCAGATTCCCACATGGGAGTTCATTTATGAGCACTTAGCTAAATGCCACGATGTTGAGATTTCGATGTCATTCTACGACACGAGCGGAGCACGTAGAGGCGGACATATGGTCACCGCCGTGGGCGCCACTTTGTATCCTGATGGAAGAATGCGTTTGAAGATCCATGACCCAGACGACAGCTTAGAGGGTGACGCCTACTATTGGGTGCAGAAGCAGGCAAATGGCTACCTTATCCTGAGGGACTATAATCCAGGTATGACTTCCCGAATCGAGATGGTGACCGCTGAATCACCCACTCAGGTTACTCCTACCTTCAACCAGAAATGCACGCCGCCTGACACTTATGCTGTTCCGGGTGATCCACCGAGTCATATTTACGACATCCAGATCGACCCGGTCCTCGCTTACAACCTGCCTGTCACCCTAAGCCTGTTGAGTGTAACTCCGTCGGCTAACATCACTGCATGGTTTAGCCCCAATAGTGAGCCCCCGCCCTTCACCTCGGCGGTAGACATAACCGTTGCCCCGGCTGTGCCTTATGGTAATTACACCTTGACCTTCCAGGGTGTGGGAAGCGATAACCAGACCAATACTTGCGACGTGATCCTCACAGTTCAGCCGCCTTACGACGAAGCTGTGGTGAACTTCAATCATGGCTTGCAGAGGACATCAAACTTCGGAGCAGTTGGAAATGACGCCAGCACCGAAAACTTCGTCTGGTATCGCACCAACTATCTGTTTGATGGTAGCTTCATCTCAGCCATCCCGGAGACACCTCACAGTGATCACATGGCTCTGGATGTGTATAACTGCGAACATGTGGGCTTCTTGCCTACCCAGCACATAGTAATGACTCATGACCCGTGGTGTCCGGGAACCGCCTATGAGGAGGATTATGGCGAGGTCGCTTTTGCAAACTTCTATACGGAGGAGAATGTAATTTCTTGCGAATATGACTCCCTCTTCGTCATCGGTCTTTCCGACGTGGTCTGCACCGACTTCTCTGAAATGATAAAGATTTCCTATAATCCAACCACCACTACTCCTATCCCATTGTTGCACCAAGGCTTGTTCGAGGACTGGGACATCAGCACCGGTGGTCTAAATGACTGGGGTGATATGGACACCCTGCATAACATCATGTATCAGTACGATCCGGCTAATCCTTCCCTCGTGTTCGGAATGCTCAAAGCTCCGTTTTATGATGATCCGATGTTCAACATGACTTTTGTCAGAGGTCCGCAATACGTATGGCCAAACCAGGGATTCTGCTCAGGTTGGGGTCTGGATTCACTTTGGTTCCTGATGACTCGTCAGGGTTATTTCTATCCGTCAGGATCTAATACCGACTTCTCCATGCTGATGTGCCCTCAACCGATTACGTTAAATCCGGGTGAGAAGCACATGGAGGTTTGGATCAACTTTGGCAGGAACTTGAATGATGGAATGACCTGGTCGCAGTGGTGGCACAAGATCTTGAGGTATGTGGGCTTCTACCGAGGAGACGTAAATGCCTCAGATACTCTGGAAGTGCCCGCTGCGGATGTAAGCGATTTAGTCTACCTGATCAACTACCTGTATAAGGCTGGACCGCCGCCTAAGCCATTTGTAGATCAAGGTAACCTGGACGGCAAGGGTGCGTGTGGTGGTCCGTTGGATTTGGTTTGTCCTAAGAACAATGTTGATACACGAGATGTGATTTACTTGATCAATTATGTCTTCAAGGACGGGCCTCCTCCGGTGGACTACGTGCGCTTTATCCCTCAATTCTGGAGCAGACCGAGCTTATTCACCAATCCCTTGTGGCACTAAGACCAACAGGAACTAAACTAAACAGAAAAATCACTCCCGCTTTTCTGATGGCGGGGGTGATTTTTTATTGTAGGTCGGGTTGCGACCCCGCCGCAGGCGGGGGAGTTACCCGACAAAATTTAAGGAAAATTCGAAGTTGTCGGGCATCCTACGGTATGAGCCATATGATTCATACCTACGGAAGCCCGACGTACATCTGCTCTAAAATCGAACAAAGTGACCCGACCAGAAGATTAGCCCGATTGTAGAAATGTGCAGAATCCACCAGCCTTTTCGTCCGCGCATAAAATGCTTCAACATACTTTACCTCCACAAAAAGTGCCCCAAAGCAAACACTATGCTCAGATAGCAAAAGTGTCTTACCCACCAGCTGGGGGTGAACAACCGACCCAATCCCGCAGGATAAAAATGGGACAAAATCAACTGCCCGATGAAAAGCTTGGAAAGCAGAATAAGAATGTCCGACAACATGGTTTTGAATAATATACCGCTGAGCATCAACGGTTCCGGTAAATGATAAAGAGAAAAAACTGCCATGGCAATCGAGCCGATTATCACTCCGATGCCATTGATCAGATAGGCGATGATGACGGTTTTCCGGTAGTTGAATAGAATCGGAGTAATGATGATGTCAACCAGTCCAAGGAGAAAGGGGAGAAAATTAACTGAATGGGCAGTGATAGGATGAACCCGAAAATGCAGCATCCATCCCCCCAAAGATATGAGCATGAGTGCCAGGATCGGTCTTCTGATTTCTTTTTGGAATGGCATATCTCACTCCTTTTGCAATGGATGGGCTTGATGTCGCGCCATAAAAAAACAGATTGGGTCAAAAACCCGACAGGCACGCAGGATAAGTTACAAAGTCATGATTGGATTGGGATATCAATATCCCGATCGGGTCTATTTCGTTTGAAATTAGAATCGGATGAAATGCCCTAACCATACCATGAAAGATATTGCTAATATGTGCAATATCCACCAACCCTTTCGACCACGAATAAAATACTTAAGCATGCTTTACCTCCACAAAAGGTGTCCCAAGGCAAACACTAAGCTCAGATAGCAAAAATGTCTCACCCACCAGCTGGGGGTGAACATCCGACCCAATCCCCCAGGATAAAAATGTGATAAGACCATCTGCCCGATAAAAAGCTTCGGGAACAGGATAAGAATGTCGGCTAAGGTGGTCCTGAATATCACGCTGCTGATGGTCAGCGGATCCGGCAAGGCTGAAAGACTGAAGGTGACCATGGCCATGGCTCCGATTATTACGCCCAGTCCGTTGAATAAATAAGCCATGATAACGGTTTTCTTATGGTTGAATAATTGGGGGGTGATGATGATATCAACCAGACCAAGAAAAAAGGGAAGAAGATTCGATGAATTGGCGGTGATGGGATGAACCCGGAAATGTAACATCCATCCCCCCAAAGATAAAAACATCAGTTCCAGAATCGGTTTCCTGATTTCTGGTTTGAATATCATAAAAGTAGCTGGTTATTGGTTTAAATGGTTTAATAGAAACGGTAACTTAGAAATTCTGAGCTCTGAACAAATTATCAGTTATTTTTTGGATTTTTTTATATCTTGCGCTGGGGAAGTTTTTCCTTTTTCAAGAACAGGTTCTTTTAAACTGAAGATCCAATCCTCGATTGTTTTAATCTCCTCTTTTTTCAAAGGAGGTGCCTCATCCGGCATGCGCCCTCCCTTGATTCCTTTCTCCCCTTTGATCTTCATTAAAAGATAGCTTTTCTCCGGGTTCGTGGTATCGACCCGTTTCAGGTTCTTGTTTTCCTGGCTGGTCACATTGACAATCGATGATAGGAATTTGTCCGGCTCCAGGTTCATGTCCTTTCTGGGATGTGATCCCCGATGACATCCGGCGGTGGCGCAGTCGGCTTTGAATATAGTAGCCACCTTAAGCTGCATTTGCACTTTGGCTGAATCAGCAGTTGAATCTGTGACTGCAGTTTGAGCCGGCAGTAGATGATTATTGAAAAGAGCAAAGCCCAGACCAGTGATCAGGATAAAAAGGATTTCAAATACTATGACTTTCACCATTCACCTCCATCGGGTCTGGTTCACAAACGTTATGCGACACCCGGCAAGAATCATCATGTTATATTAACTATGTAATGTCAATGATTGTTTGGGAGATTAATTAAAATCGTCAGAAGGATGATGGTTTTTGGAGTGTCAAACTAAAGCTTGATTAGAACCTTCTCATGGTTTACCTAAAGGCAACCACTCTATTTTGATTTCTTCTACTTCAAGGGGATGTAACTATTTTCGATTTTCACCTCCCATTTCTCCTCTGGCTCCAAGGAGAGCTTCCAATTGGGAAATAGAACTAAGCTCTGCTGCACTTTTTCGAATCCTGCCTCAGACAAGGAAACGGTGTGGATGGGGAAACGCCATAGCTGAGCTGGCTGGTTGAGTTTGAGGTTTGTGTCCAGCTGGAGATACTCGTCTTTGATTCCGAATTCGCAGCATCGGGCTGCATTGTTCATCCTCACTAAGTCTGACTTTTTGACTTCGTGACTGTTGATGTAGCAGAAACTGGTTTCATCCTCGTGCCAGGGAATGGCAAAACCCAGCTCGATCCCGAACCACAGGCTGGCTCTTTCGGTAGAGTTGTTTATCAGAGTGTAGCAAATGTCAAGCTCGGAAGCCAGCGGCCTCAGGTTGATCCTTTTGGCCACGGTGAGGGGAATCCTTTTATCTCTAACCCACACAAAACCGTCTCTATATAAGGTGACGCTGAAATTCCCTTTTTGGTCTTCGATTTTGTGACGATATGGCTGGTTCACAAAATCGCCTTGTTCCGGGTACCGACATGCGGCGAAGTCCTCAAGCTTCGTATTCTCGCCCAAAAAGTGGTCGATCAAAGAACCGCGCCTGTACCAATCGTAAGTTAGGAATTTCTCCAGCCCCTCTTCCTTGGTCAAGACCAAATCATGGATGCTGGCGACCTCTTCGTCTTGCGTGCCCGTCTGCTTCTGCTGTCGCTCCAAGAGCTTTTTATGATAACCTTCCTCTCTTCTGGTCAGAGTATCCAGCAGGTTGACGCTTTTCGGCTTAAAGTCAAGCTCAAACAGACTTCCTCCCGATGCTAAGGAAAAATAAAGACCAAAAACAGGGGTGTGCACCAAAAGCTCGTCTCTGCCATCCTTGTCAAAATCACAAAGCTGGCAATCCACCCAGCTTTTGTTGGGATGGAGAAGTTGGTCGGTGAGCTTCTCTGCCTCGATGAGATTCTTATAAATGGCGGACCGAAGATGGGGCAGGTAAAGACCTCCAAAAACTCCATGCCAATAGGGACAATTGCACTGTCCCTTCCACAGGTGATCTTTGGCTTTCTCTAACTTGCTTTTGGCCTTGTGCTTTTGATCCTCCATCTGTCTTATCTTGTGGCTCAGCCCCAGCATCTTCTTATGCAGGTTGTTGGCTTCGGGATACTTTGCCAAGAAATTGCGCCAGAAACCACCCCTGACGAACGTGCCAAATCGCTCATATAGGTTTTCTTTTTTCAATATCCGCTCGAACTCCTCATATTCCAGGAAGGCGCGGGGAGGGAGAGCCCACTGCATCATCTCTTGGTAGGAGGCGGTGGGCAGATAAATCCTTCCCTTGGGCGGAAGAGAGCTTAAGACGTCTTTGGGGAGAACCATCTCAATCCAGTCGCCGTTGCGCTCGATTTCGTCCAAGAACCGTTCGATCCACCGGTCCTTAAAGCAATGCTGGTAAGTGTTGGGCCAAACCCCGAATTTCTCCCCATCGTCTCCGTACAGGATGACATTCTCTCCGTCTTCCGAGGCGATTTTTCTCAGGTACTTTAGGGTTTCTTGCGGCTCCTGGAACGGAATCGAGTAACGCAGGAACTTGGAGGAGGGGAAAAGAGCGAGAACACTCCCTTCTTCCTCGGTCAAATAGTAACCCAAAAGATCCTCATCCGAAAGCCCGGAGTATTTGAAATGGGAGTCATCCACAATGGTATACTTCGCACCGGCACAAGACAAGGACTTGGGAAGATGCGGCTCCCAGATTCTCTCCGCTAACCACATCCCTTGGGGGTCGGCACCGAATTCCTTCTTCAAAAAACCGGTCAGTTTCTGGATTTGTCCGATCTTGTCGCAGTCTGGGATGACCGCCAAAATCGGCTCATAGTAGCCGCCGGTGAGCATCTCCACCTGCCCTCTTTCCACCAGTGAGCAGAGATCGTCCAGAGCCTCCGGATGGTGCTCCTTGATCCATTCGATCAGTATGCCGGAATAGTGCAAGGCGGTCTTGAAACGGGGGTGCCGCTTCAGGATCTCCAAGAATGGAAAATAGCTGTGGGTGAAGGCATGTTCAAACACGTGCTCAAAGTTGCCGATAGGCTGGTGATTATGGACGGCAAAAGCAAATTTGATCTTCTTCATTGGCACCTTCCATGGATAAGATTGCCCCTCTTAAGCCTCAACGAGACGGCAGAAATGCTATAGGGAGTGTCCCGCTTTAGCGGGACCAAGAAGAGCATGTGGCATACTTCACTTCCGCATAAGATCAAGGTTCAGTTCGTGGCCCATTGGGGCGTTGATACCTAAACCCGACTAAAGTCAGTTAGAACAACTGATAACTACAAGAGATACCCAGTCAAGTAGTTGATGACCATTAGCGGGACCACAAAGGCTATGTTACTTAGAGCCCCCAACGGTTCGGCTGAAGCCGAACACTCCAGAAACCTTCTTTTCACCCTTCCCTCCATCCGCATGGAGTGGAGCGAAGAACAGAGGGGGAGAGGTTATCAGAATATGCTGATCTTCAAATACTTCTTCGGATTTCTCTTCACGTCCGATATTAGTGAATCGACACTCTGTGTGGTTTTCTTGATCTGCTCATACAGGGTGGTGTCGTTGAGCAGTTGTCCCAAAGCTCCTTCTCCTCTTTCTATTCTGGAGGAAAGCTTCTTAAGAGAGAGAGAGACCGAATCCAAGGTCGTGGTTATGTTATCGAGCTTTTTCGAGGAGGAATTGAAGTTGTCCACGGTGCTCTGCAGTTTGCCTTTGTTCTCCTTTAGCAGACTCTTTGCCTCGGTGGAGGCATAAGACAGATTATCCAAGGTCTTATCGAATTTCTCCTGGTTCCGGTCCAGAAGGGCGTTCATCTTCTGGGTGATCCCTTTCAGATTCTGGATGGTGGCGATCAAAGCATCTTGGGAGGATGGGGTTCCTACCACCGTTTCCAGATGTCCGGTCAACCGCTGGATTAGGTCGATCAACTCGTCCATCCTTCCCATTACTTCAGGAATGCCCACGTCGTAGTATCCCCGGACGGGATGGGAAAGGTCCAAGAGCGTGTCTGAATGACCGGTCTCCACGGCAAGCAGCCTTTCTCCCATCAAACCCACGTTCATCACGGTGAATCGGGCGTCCTTCTTCAGGACGACATCGGTGGACAAATTGAAGGTGACCAGAACGTCACCCTGGTACAGTTTTATCCTTTCCACCTTTCCCTTGGGCACCCCGGACACGGATACGGGATTTCCTATCTCCAATGAGCCTACATTCGGGAAAATAACCGAGTATCGATATCGGGTCTGGTTGAACCTTATGCCCTTGACCCAAACCAGCCCCAAGATCAGGATCAAGCCCGCCAGAAAAACCACCAGCCCCACTTTAAGCTCCGTGCTCCGGTTACTCATTTCGACCCCTTTTCTTATCTTCGGAGTCTCCGCCGAGACACTCAGCAACTCCTGCGTTCATACGGAAACAAGTTTGCAAAGTTAAAACGGCCCTCCGCCGTTTCTTTGTGGTCTGCCGCTCTGGGTACCATCTCCACAAAGGTCGGCCTTGCGGTTTCTGGTACGCTGCATTCGGTCTGCGGCCGCGTCCCACCGAAGGTCACTTCTGCCCGCTGACTTCATAGCCCCAATTTGTCGAATAATGTGTTCAGATCGTGCTTCTGTGCCATCGGCACGTCCTGGCATTCGCACCTAACCCCGGCGGAGATTATCTTTTTGAAGGCGCATATCTCCTCCGAGGACAAGAACAGATAAGCTAAGATCCTCTTTCTTCCGGCCCTGGAGCCAACCCCACCCACATTGACCGAGTTTATGCTCACCCCCTTTTCTATCATCCTTAGGATATCGAACGGGGAATCCACCAGGACCAAAGTCTTCTCCCGTTCGAATCCATCTTGTGCGATTTTGGTGGCGACTTCATCTACCGAGAGGATGGCCGCCTTTATCTCCGGGGGTACGCAGGCCAAGTAAAGCTCCCTTTCCCATGGATTTGTGGCGACTTCGTCGTTGGCCAGGACAATCTGATCGAGTGCCAAGCTTCTCCCCCACCCTACCACCACCTGCCCATGAATCAATCTTTCGTCTACTCGGTACAGTAAGATCGGCATCAACTTCCGGCTCTGACTCCTTTCTCTCCCTCCTGGATGATCAGAGGGATAAGCTGGTCAAATGAAAGAGAGTCTCTTGACTCGAAGAACTTGACCAACATGGGCAGATTCACTCCTGCAATCACCGCGGTTCTGACCTTCTTTGCAGACGCCTCTAATCTCGCTCTCTGCGCAGCCTGCCAGCAGCTGGTCCCGAACATGTCGACGAATATGATCACTCCGTCGCCGCCGTCTTCTTCGCTTATCTTCTGGTGCAAAGATGAAAAAAGCTCCTCTCTTCCCAATCCGGCATTGGATAAGACCGACAGCCCCTCCTGTTTGCCCATTATTCCTTCGAGGGTATTCTTCAAGCCGTAACAAAGATCGCCATGAGTCAAGACTATGCAGCCAACCATCTAGAGACCGGTTCTTCCGTCCATTTCGGTTTTGCCCTGCCACTGGATTCCAGAGTGGCCCAAACTCAGTTTTAAAGAAAAAACCTATGCCGTCTCGTCGGAGTAGCCAGGCGCTATTCTAAATCGCTCTCCAGGAATTCTCCTACCGCTCGTTTCCGGTAAATCTCCTCGGACAGCCTCTTGGAAAACTCCTTGGCGCTATCCCGGCCGTAGATTTTTGCCATTTGATTCATGGCAATCACCTCGGAGATGACGGTGATGTCCTTTCCCGGAGAGACCGGTATCATCACCACCGGTATCTCCACGCCCAGAATGATGGTGTACTTGTCCTCTATCCCTAATCTCTCGAACTCGATTTGATTGTCCCAGTGGACTAAGTTGACCTGTACCTCGATCCTCTTCTGCATGCGGATGGCGCGGATTCCGAACAGCTTCTCTATGTCCATAATCCCGATCCCCCGCACCTCCATATGATGTCTCAGAAGCTCGCTGCCGGTTCCGACCAAAACCTGTGGCGCCTTTCGAATGATCTTCACCACGTCGTCGGCCACCAGGCGGTGTCCTCTGGCCACCAGATCCAAGGCACATTCGCTTTTGCCTACGCCGCTTTTCCCGGTGTAAAGAAGCCCCACCCCGTAAACGTCTACCAGGGTTCCATGAATAGTGGTGTGGGGGGCGAATACGTTGTCTAAATATACCCCTAAACGGGTGATGAACTCCGTGGTAGAAAGCCGCGTGGAAAAGACCGGCACCCCTTTCTGGTTGGCAACCTCCAAAAGCTCGGGGGGAGGGGGAATCCCTTTGGTGATCACTACGCACGGTACTTCGAATTTGAAGATGTTCTCCACTGCCCTCCTGCGTCCCAGCTCATCCCTGCCCGACAAGAAGGTCATCTCGGTCTCTCCCAAAACCTGAGTCCGCCGACTGGCAAACCTTTCCACGAATCCGGCCAGCGCTAAACCGGGACGATGAATCTCGCTGGTGGGGATGCTTTTTTTCAGCCCATCCTCGTCGGTGAGCAGGGTAAGCTCAAAGGCATCCTTCCTCTCTCTGTACATCTTTTCTACCGGGAAGACCTCCAAAAAAACTCCTTTCATCTGGGAAAACGTTCACACCGCTGATCTGCCGGAGGAGACGTCGATTCTACAACCCCGCTTCTCCCGACTCCATGTCTTCGGCATCCGGCGAAGCTTCCGTTCCCTTCTTCAGAGGAGAAACCTTTTGCGCTTTCTTGGCGTTCTTGTCTTTAAGCCTTTCCTTGTATCTCTGGAGCTGGCCTCCCATCTTGTCTATCACTTTTTCCACCGAGTCATACATATCGAATGATCCGTACTTGCTGGTCAGAACAGTGCCGTAAACCTTCACCTTCAACTCTGCTGTCATTCTGGATTTCTCTGCATCCAAAATCAGGTGGGTATCGATGATATTGTTGAAGTACTTTTCGAGCTTCTCGGTCTGGTTTTCTACAAACCTCTTAAGGTCGTCAGTCAGATCAAAATGACGCGCGGTGGTTCTGATCTGCATGGGTGCTCCTTTCCGTTGGTTAATGCTGGGGAAAACTTGCGGGTTTGAAAGATCAGCTTCTACCAGTAAGTCCTCAGCGCCTAAAAAACTCCTCTTTGGGGACCTCCTTTCCTCAGCTCAATGTGATTTACGCGGAATGGTCGGAGGACGCTTACCGGGTGATCCTGGCCTGATAAGATAAATCCGACCTCGGGTCCACCCACCTCCCGGCCGGTGTCGGAGATTTGAGGTACGTGACTTCGTCGTCGCTGCCGGAAAAATCACTCTTGGTTTATGGGTTTTCTGGGTCCATTCAAAGAAGCAGATGCACGCGGTCAAATCGGGATTAGGCTCGAGTCTTTGCCTTTGTCTTGAAATACGACCAATCTGGGAATTCCAAGGTGATGCTTCCCCGGGGGCGTCAAAGAAAACTTAGCCGGAATCAGGCGAAGACAGACCCACTTTCTCCTCGGCTGGAATGCTCACCTCCGGCTTGACCTTCCTCTTGCGGAAGCGGGCTGGCATGATCTTAAGCTCCTCCCGGTACTTGCTGACTGTTCGGCGGGCGATGCTTACACCCTCTTTTTTCAGGAGCGCATAGATCTGCTGGTCAGACAAGGGAGAAGTGAGGTCCTCCTTCTTGATGATATCCTGAATAAGCTGCTTCACGTTCCTCTTGGAAACCTCGTCCCCACTCTCCGTTGCCACCCCGGTGTTGAAGAAGTATTTGATTTCGAATAGTCCTTGGGGCGTCTGAACGTACTTGGCGTTCGCCACCCGGGAGATGGTGGCCACGTTCATTCCCACCAGGTCTGCTACCGCTTCCATGGTGAGGGGCTTCAGATGGGAAGGCCCGTGCTCAAAGAACTCCTTCTGTTCTTCCACGATCTTCGACATGACCTTGATCATGGTGGATCGCCTTTGGTTTATGGCATTGAGAAGCCAGCGTGCCTTTTCAAACCTATCCTCCAAGTAGGTCTTGGTTTCTCCCGGATTAAGGGAGCCTTTCTTGAGAAGCGCCCGGTAGCTCTGGCTGATCCTTAGCCGGGGAGCGTTTCTATCGTTATGGAAAACCACGAATTCATCTCCGACTTGCTCCACGATCAGATCCGGCACCACCGGCTTGGCCGCGGGAGTAAACCTCCCCATGGCCGGCCTGGGATTCAAGGTCCGTATGAAATCCATGGCCGCCTGAACGTCTTCAAAACTAACCCCCAAGCTTCTGGACAACTGGGTGAAACTCTTCTTCTCCAGGCCGCTTAGGTGATCCTTGACTATACGGTAAGCCAGGCTCTCCTCAAATCCTCTCTCTTTGAGCTGGATCAAAAGGGACTCTCTCAAGTCCCGGGCTCCCACCCCCGAGGGATCAAAGGTCTGGATCAGGGAAATTATCTTGGAGACTTTCTCCAACGAAGAGTTCAGAGAGTTGGCAATCTCCTCCGCCGAGCAAACCAGATAACCGTTCTCGTCTATGTTTCCGACGATGTAGTCTCCGATTTCTATCTCCTCCTGGCTCAACTTGCTTAAGTGAAGCTGATCTGTCAGGTGCTCATACAAGGTTTTTTCCGAGGCTGGAGTCCTCTCCAGCTTGTCGCTTTCCTCCTCCCTTTCCGACCTGCCGTGGTACTCACCGTCATCTCTCAGATAGTCATCCCAGTCGATCTTCTCCAGCTTGGAATCAGGCTGATCTTTCTCCGCCTCCGTCGTGGTTGCCGCCGCCTCATCTGGCTCGTCGGTCGGCTCGACCTCTTCCAGAAGAGGGTTGGTGGAAAGCTCATGCCTGATCAGCTGCTCCAACCTCAAGATGGGCATCTGCAGAAGCTTCAGCGACTGAATAAGTTGCGGAGCCAGAGTCTGCCTCAGGCTCATTTGCATGTCAAGTCTCATGGCTGCCTCGTCCTATATCCTGCTTTACTCCCGGCGATAGAATCCCGCCGTTTACCCAGAGAGTCTCTTTTCGATTTCGTCTACCCTGAATCGGGTGGACATTAATAATATAACTCCAAGTGCCCATTTTTCAAGCTCTTTTTTAACTTATCGGAATTTCATAAGCCTTAGTTTAACTTGAACTTCTCCCCCAAGTAGATCTTCCTTGCCTCCGGGTCCGACGCCAAATACTCGGCTGTTCCGGATTTCAGCACCTCCCCGTCGGACATGATGTACGCCCGATCGGTTATGGATAGCGTCTCGCGCACGTTGTGATCGGTTATCAGGATGCCCAATTTCTTCTCCTTCAGACGGGATATGATCTTCTGGATGTCTTCTACCACGATCGGATCGATTCCCGAAAAAGGCTCGTCTAAGAGCATAAACTTTGGCTCGGTGGCCAATGCCCTGGTGATCTCCACCCTTCGCCTCTCCCCACCCGAGAGAGTATAGGCCTTGTTTTTCGCGAGATAGGATATATCCAATTCGCTCAAAAGGGCTTGCAGCTTTTCTTCCCTCTCCTTTTTCGTCATTTTCTGCATCTGAAGGATGGCCATGATGTTTTGCTCTACACTTAATTTACGAAAGATGGAAGGCTCCTGAGAGAGGTACCCGATTCCCCGCCGCGCCCTTTCGTACATGGGAAGCCGGGTGATATCTTCCTGATCCAAAAGAATCCTGCCGCTTTCCGGCTTGATGAAGCCGATTATCATGTAGAAGGTGGTGGTCTTCCCTGCTCCGTTGGGCCCCAAAAGCCCCACCACCTCCCCCTGGCTCAATTGGATGGAGATGCTGTCTACCACCCTCCTTTTCTTGTAGATCTTAACCAAGTTCTCCGACCGCAACGTCGTCAGATGCTCACTCATCTATTCCCCTATGGACTGGCCTCTCTCGACCCCGTGCCCTGCAAGGTCATAGACTGTCTTTCAGATCCTTTTCGGGTATCTCGGTCACTTTCCCTTTCACCTGCCGTTTGATGGCACAATGCTTCAGCTCCTGGTCTGCCTCCAACCCGTATCCGGTAATCACGTCCTCTCCTCTGGTGATGGTGACGAAATCGTCGGTCACGATCTTGGTTATTCCCGGATCCCATCTTAAGCTTTGAGTCTGAAGCTTAATCCCCTCGTCCGTGGTCACCACCACATTTCCCAAGGCTTCGAATCGCTTTTTTCCCTCCCGAATCACTCCGCTGTCTGCCACCAGAACCGAGGTATGCTTTCCTTCCTTGTCGTAGAAATCTACGTGTACTTTCTTGGCTTTCTTCAAATCAAGTTTCTCGTAGACCTCCACCTGCTCGGCAAAAATCACCGCGGATCTGATTCCCGCCTCGCTGAAGGTTATGGTCGAGTTTTCCATAATCTGATCCGGTACGTTCACCGGCAGGGCGGGACCCTTCGATTTCTCCTTGCTGCAGCCCATGAACAAGAGAAAAACCAAGAGGAGCACGTATCTTTGTCGCAACTTTCTCATAAGGTCGTCAGCCTGAAGATACGAAATCATTTCCCTTCGTCAAGGGATTTCGAGGCTTCCGGGCATGAGGCAACCGATCTGATTTCCCTTGACAACTGGATGGGATTTGGATATATACCCTGCGTTCAGCCGCACCCAGCTTACGATTATACGTATGTAATTCATGCGAACTGGAGAATTTGATGATAAACACTAACCATAGATGCACCAGACCGGCGTACGTAGAGGTTGACTTGGATGCCATCGCCTTCAACGTCCGCCAAATAAAAAAGAGACTCGGAGACGGGGTGGAGCTGATGACCGTAGTCAAAGCAGATGGTTACGGTCACGGAGCCTATCAGGTGGCCCGTGTGGCTTTGGAAAACGGAGCCGGCTCGTTAGGTGTCGCGATTCTGGAGGAGGGGATCGATCTTAGAGAAAAAGGCATAAGAGCTCCGATCGTAAATCTCTATCCGGAGCCGCCCGACCGGGCAGGCTTGGTCGTGGAATACGATCTGGAGCAGGTGATCACGGATTCCCGACTGGCTGGCAGTCTTTCGACTGAAGCCAAGAAGAGAAACAGACTGTCAGAAGTCTATATCGAGATAGATACCGGGCTGGGGCGTTACGGTGTGCTTCCCGAAGACACCATAGAGTTGGTCAAGAAAATCAAGCGACTGTCCAATGTCCGATTGAAAGGCGTTTTGTCTCAATTCTCCACTGCGGATCACAGAAAGAAGGATTTCGCTTTCGAGCAGCTTTCGGTTTTCGAACATACCTTAGATGAGCTTCAATCTTTTTCCAATCATATCCCGATTAAATCAATCGCCAATTCCGGCGCGGTGTTGGACTTACCGGCCAGCTACTTCAATCATGTGAGAGTGGGACACCTGCTATACGGGCTTTATCCTTCCTCTGAGACCACCAAATCGATTCGGGTGAAGCCGGCCATGAGCCTGAAAAGCAGGGTGATGTTCATAAAAGAGGTGGACAAAGGAACTCCCATCAGTTATGGCAAAACTTTCGTCACCAAAAAGAAAGCTAAGATCGCTACCATTCCTTTGGGGTATGCCGACGGATACAGCCGGCGGCTTTCCAACAAAGGAGAGGTGCTGATCCATGGAAAGAGGGCAACAGTGGCGGGAAGGGTGTGCATGGATGCTTTCATGGTGGATGTGAGTCACATCCCGAATGTGAAGGTGGGGGATGAAGTGGTGGTGATGGGAAAGCAGGGGAAAGATCAAATCACCGCCCATGACCTGGGCCAATGGACCGGCACCTTCGCTTACGAGATCATGACCCGCATGGGAAAGAGATTGCCTATCGTCTACAAACAGAGATGAAAACAAAAATCTCTTGACTTGCGGAGGCGGCGATTTATTTTGTTACAAGAAAGCCTCTATCAGAATAGGGGTATCAACATGTCCGCTCGCAGCCCGGTCGACGGGTCGTAGGGCGGTTCATACAGACTGTATAAATCGAGAGCGATTGATATGAATGCTATTACACGAAAAGACAAGAAGAGACAGGAGCTTCTTATGCAGAAGGAGATCGTCTGCGTTTCCGGTTTTAAACAGACGGTATAATCATTGTTATGCACATACGAAGACCGGCAGCAATTCTCAAGCGAAGGGAATAGAAAAGACATGATTAACAAGAACGGAAAGACGAACGGCACGGAGGCGAAGGCCAACGGGAACGGGGCCGCATTCAAGGACTCAGCTTTTATGGAGAACCGGCTGGCTCCGGTTCATCGGTGGGTGCCGTGGATCGCCGGGTTCTCAGGGGCCTTTGTGGATTCAGTCGTTGCCGCTTACCTAGGCCGTCGTAAGCCTGCTGTTGTTCTCGATCCCTTCGCGGGAGTTGGGACAACGCTTATTCAGTCCGCGATCCGGGGCCACAATGTCGTCGGCTTTGAGATAAATCCGTATGCGGCCCTCGCGGCGGAAGCAAAGCTGAAGGCTCTTCGCGTGGAAACGAAGACCTTCGACACCGCCATAGAAGCGATGCGGTTAGATGCGCTCTCGTGGCGCAATGGTCGAGTCGCTGCGGCTGTAGCCCCGCAAGCTTTCTTGTCTCGTATCCCCTTCTACAGCGAGAAGGTTGAAAAACAGGTGCTGCATCTGCTCGCGTTCACATCAAAAATTAGAGATCACCGTGTGCGAGATCTTTTCCGGATTGCGTTTGGTTCTGTGATGGTGTCATTTTCGAACTACACCTACGAACCCTCGCTAGGCACGCGCGGGGGCGCGGGGAAGCCCCTTATCGAAGATGCAGACGTGGCCGCCACGCTCTTAGAGAAGTTGGGACACATGCGAGCCGACATCGAATGGCTCCGATCCGAAGCAAACGAAACAAAACCGGGAACCGGGACCATCTACGACGAAGATTTCTTTACGGGGAACCTGCGGCTGGAGAGTGGATCGGTTGATTTGATGGTCACCTCACCGCCATATCTCAACAACTACCACTATGCGCGGAACACACGGCCACAACTCTATTGGCTTGGCCTCATTTCATCGCCAGAGGAGCAGAGGCCGATAGAGGAAAGAAGCTTTGGGACATTTTGGCAGATCGCCAGAGAGAAAGACCACGTTCCGCTTGCCTTAGAGCATCGCGGCCTAGAGCGCATCCTTGCCCGGCTTCGGAAACTCAACCCAGAGAAAGGGAAATACGGCGGGCGCGGTTGGGCGAACTATGCCGCCTCCTACTTCAACGATTGCGACCGCTTCCTTACAGTGCTCAAGCGGGTTCTTGCGCCCGGTGGAACCGGGGTGATCGTCGTAGGAAACTCGATTCTGCAAGGGGTCAACGTTCCGGTTCAGGACTTGATCGGTGACATTGCCAAGATGCGCGGCTTGGCGCTCGAAGGTATTTACCGCCTCCGCGATAAGCGCATAGGCGACTCGATCACGGCCTCATCGGTACGAAGAGGCACAAGCAAGACGACGCTGAATGAATCGGCGGTTATTGTTCACCGGAGGTAGGCGTTGATGAAGCCTCTTGGCGAAGAAGTTTTCAATCCCCTCGACAAGACGAATCTGGCGGAGAGCGTCAGGGATCACCTACTCAAACGCCCGGTTGTTCAGTTGCCGCCGAACCGATTCATGGGGGCTGGGATATACGCCATTTACTACACCGGCAGGTTCCCGGCCTATCGAAAGATCGCCAGTGCCGCGGCGAGCGACGAGAAGGCGATCCCCATTTACGTTGGTAAGGCTGTTCCGGCGGGATCGAGGAAGGGCGGCTACGGGCTCGGCGCTGATCCAGCGGATGTTTTACATCGGAGACTATCGGAACACGCCTCCTCGATCGAGGAAGCCCGAAATCTAGAACTCGGCGATTTCCAATGTCGCTATCTTCTCGTCGATGATATTTGGATACCTCTCGGCGAGTCGTTGCTTATCGAGACGTTTAGGCCGGTGTGGAACCTCCTTGTTGACGGCTTCGGCCACCATGACCAAGGGAAGACCCGGAGAGGGCAGAAGAAATCGGCGTGGGATACACTTCATCCTGGGAGGCAGTGGGCCGAAAAGGTGGAGCAGCCAAACGACAAATCTGCGGAGCAGATCGCAAAGGATGTTGCTGCCTACCTCGCCGGGTGAGCCCGGTGCCCCACCGCTCGCGGTGGCTGGAAATTCCAGTTCGTCACGGACGCCCTCGTCCGCGATGCACACGGCAACACACAAAGTGTTCGTTAGCAACAAGAGACGCTTGGATTCGGCAAACCACAATGCGAGACCCACACGTTGTAACACTTAGATATCGATTGGACACTAATAAGAGTGTCACATTCGACAATCCGCAAGCAATGGAATGTGAGACCAATTCCTTTCGTCTGCGGCTGGACAATGGTTTGGTGACGTTTGAACCAAAGGAGCATTTCCCATCCGTCGACTCCGCCCGGAGGATCGCTTATGATTTCCTTCGCGCCTGGGAACTTGACGTAGCACTCCGCCTCGGCAGGCGAGAGATTGCCTTCACTTTCCAGGATGCCCACGTTGTTGACCGCGATCCACCACCGGCTGGTTCTGTTCAGGTCAGCAAGTTGAACAGCTTAGGCATGGCAGCAGTCGCTGGGTCGCTCACATTGCATGTGACGCGGCGCAGATATCCTGAGCCACCAAAACTGTTCAGGTCATCTCCAGATGTCGAGACGCTTTGGCAGCGGTTCGAGGGGTACCTCGAGAGCCGTGAGCCGCTACCTTCCATGGCGTATTTCTGCCTGACGCTGATTGAAGCCAAGGCAGGTGGTCGTAATCAAGCCGCCAAATTATATCGGATCAACAAAGACGTTCTTAGCAAACTGGGGGAGCTAACTTCTCAGCTGGGTGACGGGACAACCGCGCGAAAGGTCAACCAAGGACGTGCTCTCACACCACTCACGCCGTCGGAGAAGGGCTGGATCGAGGCCACAGTCAAACTCGTTATTCGCAGAGTGGGGGAGATTGATTCAGACTCCACATTGCCCCTAATTACCATGGGCGATTTGCCGACACTGTAGATTCTCTTGTTCGTCACGTACGCCCCCATCCGTGACTCATAGCTCGTTTAACAAGCGCTTGCACCGGACGGAGTTCCGCTACCGTTCCGCTCAGCTGGTAAAGCTCATCTTATTCTCCTACAGCCTTAGCCGTTAGGTCAGGAGTCCCTAAGCTCCTGATAGATAAGTTCCTAACCCGTTGTCTCTGTTACCACCACAAGCAAATTCACAATAATATTGATGTTGAAGAGGATGGTGGCGGTATTTATGGGAGATGAATATATTATGTTTGCAAAATATCCTAGGTCAAATATCTCCGTTCAGAATGAATCCGTTGTGGAAAGGGTTCAGGTGTTTGTCCCTTGTATTCCACTTGACCCCTCGAGCCCTTGAACTTTGAACGCTTTTGCCTTTATTGAACCTTTGAACTCTTGAACTTTTGAACTTCTATTCTCGAACCCTTAAACTTTAAGCTTTGATCCTTGAACGTTTTTTCCCTCGACCCTCGAATCCCTGACCCCTTGAACCCTTTTCTGCAAAAGGTAGATTCGCCTTTGCCATCCACCACTGCAACTAATTCAAGAATGAGCATTTTTTTAAAACAACCACCAGAACCACCGGTCTGCTATTTCACTTTGTATGAACGGTATAGGTCCCATTGCAAGACAAATGAAAAAATGAAAAACGGCCACCCCCACGTCCCCCAAGTCCCGCAAGTCCGTAAGCAGGCTTTGGTGAAATGGGTTGTACCATAAGTTCCCCCTTTAGTAAAGGGGGATTTCGATCTCACCTATGCTCTCTTTAGAAAAGAGGAAAAAAGGTTGTAGGTCCGAAATGTCCTTTGGGACTTTCGGACAAAAATCATAATGAATCCGCTGCGCAAGTAGTTCACTTGACCCCTCCAATCCTTGACCCCTTGAACCCTAGTCTGCAAAAGCCTCATTTATTCCTTAACCAACAACACGTTCACTGCCTTTATAATGGCCGTAACCTTATCACCCTTCTTGAGGCCCAGTTCCTTCAGAGAGTCCACTGTCATGACTGAGCTAACAAATGAACCCGCCTGAATCTCAAGTCTAACTTGGCTCATATCCGTACCTTCCTTGATCTCGATCACCTTGCCCACCAGTTGATTTCTGGCTCCATACTTCATGGCACCTTCTCCTTTCAAAAACACAGTCAGTTAAAGGCTAATGACTTGAGACTATGGTTTTCAACAATTCTGCCAAACTGTCTGGATTCATCTGCAGCCATAAGTAAACTGGCACCGTGTGCTTGTCAAGGTGAAAATGTTATGGATGCTTTACTAAAGGACCGGGAAGACCAAGCCCTCTCTGCTTTCTTCTTTGCTCGTTTGGAAAACACCGACACACTCCGAAATTCCCTTGACATCATGCTTCCTCTGACCTTTCTTGAGTTATTAAACGTCAACCAGGACGTGTTGTCTAACCATATTAACGGGAGGATAAGACAATGATTCGGAAACTGATACTTTCTGTCATTCTGGTTCTGATAAGCGTGCCTAACGTGGTGAGCTGGTCGAACCATGCATTTGCCGAGTCGGTCGACACCGCCTGGGTGAGAAGATACGATGGACCGGGAAGCGGTGGCGATTATGCTGTTGCCATAGCTACAGATAGTTCTAACAATGTCTATGTGACCGGACGAAGTGAAGGCAGTGGGACCGGCATCGACTATGCCACTATAAAGTATTATCCCAACGGAGACACGGCTTGGGTCCGAAGATACAATGGACCAGGAAATGGGTATGATGAAGCCAGAGATATAGCGGTGGATGATTCTGGCTATGTTTACGTTACTGGATACAGCACAGGCAGTGGTACAGACTACGACTATGCCACCATAAAATATCATCCCAACGGAGATACCGCTTGGACCAGAAGATATAATGGGTCGGATAACTCCGGCGATATGGCAAGTTCCTTGGCTTTGGATAATTCTGGCAATGTCTATGTTACCGGAGGTAGTTGGTCCAGTGTAACGTCCACGGATTTTGCCACTATAAAGTATTATCCCAACGGAGACACTGCCTGGGTGAGAAAATACAGCAGACCTCTGCCTTTTGGAGACGTGGATCGAGGTGAAGCCATAACCTTAGATGATTCGGGCTGCGTGTATGTTACCGGATATAGTAACAATGAAACAAACACCGATTGTGCTACCATAAAATATTACCCGAATGGAGATACTGCCTGGGTGCGAATATGCAGTGGATCGGACAGCTCCTTCGATTACGGTAATCTTATAGCCGTAGATGATTCCGGCAATGTCTACGTGGCTGGAGAAAGCAGCCTGAACCCCGATTATCCTTATAAATATGACTACCTCACCATTAAGTACTATCCCACCGGTGATACCGCTTGGGTCAGGAGATACAACGGACCAGGAAACGATGAAGATGAGGCTTTTGGTTTAGTCTTGGGTGGTTCGGGTTGTGCGTACGTAACCGGAAAAAGTAAAGGGAACGGGACAAGCAACGACTACGCTACTATAAAGTATTCTCCCCATGGCGATACTGCTTGGGTGCGAAGGTACGATTGCCCGACCAACGACGATGATGAAGCTTATGCTATGGCTGTAGACGACTCTGGCAATATCTATGTTACTGGATACGTCGATGGTTGGACACATGCTGATTATGGCACTATCAAGTATTTTCCCAATGGAGACACTGCCTGGATGATACGATCCAGTGGTCCGGGAAGCTTTACCGATTACCCTTCGGCCATGACTGTGGATCGTTCCGGCAACGTCTATGTGACCGGAGTTAGTGCCGGTAGTGGGACAGGTAATGATTATTTCACCATAAAGTACGTTCAGACTCCCAGTGGGGTCAGGGACGAAACCGGAAGCAGACAAAAACCTTCCGAGTTTGCTCTATCCCAGAATTACCCTAACCCTTTTAATCCGACAACCAAGATAGAGTTTACTCTCTCTAAGTCGGGCTTTGTCACCTTGCAGATTTATGACGTCATGGGAAGAAAAGTCAGGACCTTGGTTGCGGAGAATCTGCCTTCAGGTTACAAGTCTGTGATCTGGGATGGGAAGAATGATGCGGGGAAAGATGTAGCCTCCGGGGTCTACTTCTACCAGTTGAAAGTTGGTGATTTCTCCGAGCCGAAGAAAATGGTGCTGCTCAAGTAGCTCCTTGTTCTCTAAGACTCACTTCCTCTGTCCCCTTCTCTGTCCAAGAGAGGGGGTCCGCAATGAGTTCAAAACGCCATTGTGGCGCTATCGGGTCCCCCAACCCATCAGGCATTTGGAGCGTTCCTTGAGCCTCAGGAGAAACACCCGGCGCAACTATTGATTCCTTCGCTATCGACCTGCTATCTCCCGCTTTCCCATAGGTGGGAGATTTTGTATTTGACACACTTCCGATCACAGAGTAGATTTACGTTCGAAGCGAGATCGATGTCACGTTAAGAGAAAGCGGTAAACACTCTTCTTTGTTGGTGGCGGACATACCGCCGGTGACGAGCAAAGTAACTCTCTCGCCCTTGATGTGGGGTTAAGAAAACCTCACCCCCTGTGTCCCCCCTCTCCATTTCATGGAGCGGGGGACTAAAGGGGGAGGGGTAAAAGGATTTATGCGTCTTACTTACCATACCATTGACCTTGAGCTTGAACACCCGTTTCGCATCTCGCGCTCGGTAACCCAGATCAAGAAGAATGTCATTGTGAACATAGATGAGGGGATCGGTGAAGCTGCGCCGTCCCAATATTATGGCGAAAACGCAGAGACGGTAATCGAATGTCTGGATAAGGTCAAAGACCAGCTTGGCGACGATCCCTTTCAGATCGAGTCGATTCTCGCAAATCTGGACAGAAAAATCGCCGGCAATTTCTCCGCCAAGGCGGCAATCGATATGGCACTTCATGATCTGGTGGCGAAAAGACTGAATGTCCCGCTTTACCAGCTCCTGGGGCTGGATGGAAAAGCACCTCTGGTCACTTCATTCACCATCGGAATCGACACGCCGGAAATGATGAAGGAAAAAACAAGACAGGCAAAAGGCTTTTTGGTTTACAAAATCAAAGTAGGCGTGGAAAATGACGTGGAGATGGTCAAGGCGGTAAGAGAGGTGACCCATGCGAGAATTCGGGTAGATGCTAATGCTGGCTGGAAAGCCGATCAAGCTCTGAAGAAGATCAATCAGCTCCAGGAGTACGAAATTGAGTTTGTGGAACAACCCATTGATCCACAGGACCAGGCCGGACTCAGAAGAATCAAGGAGCAGACCGAAATCCCAATCATTATTGACGAGCATCTGATGACCTCCAAGGACATTCCGGGTTTTGTGGGACTCTGTGACGGGATAAACATAAAGCTGGCCAAGTGCGGGGGAATCCGCGAAGCTTTGAGGATGATTCATGTGGCCAGGGCACACGGTTTAAAGGTGATGCTGGGTTGCATGATCGAAAGCTCAGTGGGAATCGCAGCGGCGGCGCAGCTCGGCTCTCTATCAGACTTTCTGGACTTGGATTCCAATTTGCTGATAAGAAACGACCCGTATGAGGGTATGAGAACGAAGGATGGAAGAGTCTATCTATCCGATTTGCCCGGACTGGGTGTCGTTCCTAAAGGTCAATAGGAGCTTCGGGCGTATTCACTACGGGACTGACAATGGAGTGTTCGCCTTTAGGCAAACCGTGATCTCGCTGCGGGACTGACAGTGGAGTGTTCGCCTTTAGGCGAACCGTGATCAAGTTCTTTTCTCGGAGGCAGTCTTGAAGGGCACAAGAACGAAACTCATCCTCTATTTTCTTTTTGTCCTGGCAATTTTCAACTTAGTCGAAGCCAAAACGAAAAGCCGTCCGCTTCCCGAAATCTCAGTCATCTATCCTGAGGACGGGGCAAAAATCCACGCTTCCGATTCGACTTTCATCTTCGGATCCGTAACGCCAAAGTCCGACTTGAAGATAAATGGAGCCAAAGTCGACGTTCGTCCCAACGGCGCGTTCTTGGCTTTCCTGCCTCTGAAACCCGGCGATTTTGTATTTACCCTTCAAGCCAAAAGCAAGGCCGGATCTTCGACCAAGAAAGTCAAGGTAAAGGTTCCCCAGCCTGCTATAACTATTCCGCGGGATGGCTTTTATATTGTCAAAAGCAGCATTCTTCCAAAGGAGGACTTAACCCTTACCATTGGGGACGTGCTGGAGACCAAGTTTCGAGGAACTCCGGATTGCCTGGCCAGCTTTTCCGTTGAAGGCGTAGTTGAAGACGTACCCATGATCGAATCGACCGGCGCGGAAGAAGATTACCAGGGAGAAGACGAAGAATCGAAGCCGCCCGCGGTCAAGGGGATTTACACCGGCGCCTACATCATCCGGAGCTTGGACAAAGCGAAGCCAGCCAAGATCATTTTCAAGCTTAAGAAGAAAACCGGTAGGGATGGCTTGCCCATAGCCGAATCGGCTGCCGGTAGAATTACCATTGAAGATGAGCGGATTCCGCAGGTGGTGGAGTTTGTCGGTTCGCCGGTAATCGCCCGATCCGGTCCCCGAATGGGCTACACTCTTCTCAATCAACCGCCGGGCGTCAGGGCAGTTGCCACCGGAAGAAAAGGGGAATGGGTCCGGCTGAGGCTGGCTTACGGCGAGAATGCCTGGGTTCATCAGGACAGCATAAAATTCCTTCCCTTGGGAACTCCCATTCCTAAGAACTCCGTCACCACCATTCAGACCATAAAGCTCGAGCGAAAGACCCGCGTGGAACTCCTCCTTTCTTCCGGACCAGGTAAGTTGCCGTTCAGAGTGGAACAACAAGTCGAGCCTCCTGCTCTTTTTCTGACGGTCTACGGATTGACCTCCAACACCGACTGGATCAGATACGACTCCGCGGACAGCTTGATCAAAGAAATAACGTGGGATCAACCCAAAGATCAGGTATATGAGCTTAAGATCTTCTTGAGCCAGAAACAGCAGTGGGGATATAATGTGTTCTATGAAGGGGACAATCTCATAATGGAGATTAAGCATACGCCCAATCTTACAGAAAACCTAAAAGGTCTGAAGATATGCCTGGACCCCGGACATTCCCCTGACCCGGGGGCGGTTGGCCCGACGGGACTCCCGGAGGAGGCAGTCAATCTGAAGATTGCGCAGAAATTGAAAGCGCTCCTGGAGCAAAATGGAGCAGAAGTAGTAATGACCAGATCGGGGAATAATGACGGCTTGGCTTTGTATGATAGACCCAAGCTGGCCGTGCACAAAGGCTGCGATGTTTTGATAAGCATCCATAACAATGCTCTTCCTGACGGAATGAATCCATTTTACAACAACGGCACTGCCACCTACTATTATCATCCCCAATCGCTCCCTTTAGCTAGGTGCATTCAATCTCGACTACTTAAGAATCTCAATTTGCCTGATTATGGCACCTACTACGGCAACTTAGCGCTCACCCGGTCAAATCAGCTTCTGGCGGTGCTGGTGGAATGTGCCTTTATGATGATTCCGGAGCAGGAGGAGCTTCTGGGAACCGAGAAGTTTCAAGGGCAGTGCGCCGAGGCCATTTGTCAGGGCCTGCTTGATTTCGTTGACAACGTGAAGAAGTGATCGATGGGGTTACGTTTCTTTGCACCCGAAACATTCTTATCGAGACAAAGACCGTTTCGCGTTCCTCTTGGAAGAGAACCGACAGGTTGAGGCCGCCACAATTCTGGGGCCAAATTAAATACCCCCGGGGCGACTCGGACGCCCGACCCTCTGCTTAGAAGGCAGATGCTCTATCCACCTGAGCTACGGGGGCGAGGTAAATCGATTCGTGGTTCGTAGTAAAAGGCATTGAAGGATTTTGCCGCGAACCATGAACCACGAACAATGATGTGACTCAACTCGGGGTGAGAGGATTTGAACCTCCGACGGCATGGTCCCAAACCATGTGCGCTACCAGGCTGCGCTACACCCCGATCTCTCTTCTCTCCAAGAGGCTAACCATTGGAAAAATGTGCGAACGCACACCTTCCTTTTTCGACAGGTTAGCCGCAATAATTACGCAAAGAATATAAATCATTTGCACTGGCTGTCAAGAAAATTGTCCAAAGGCTTGGAGCAGACTGAGGTACCGTTGGACCGTCGAGCCGTGCGTTGAAGGAATATGGAACTTCGGCTCGACCTGAGACTTCCCGCAATCTGGCCAACCTGGACATGACCCACCCGAAGGTGAGCAATCCAACTACTTCGTTGCCAGACATTGTCGGTCTGCGGAAGTTAGATTTCCCTTTACAATGCGGTTTTGCCTGGTTAGATTCTGAGCGCCATGGATAGAAGAGTCATCCTGATCATCTTGGACTCGTGCGGCATCGGCGCATTGCCGGATGCGGAACTTTATGGAGACGAGGGATCCAATACTATCGTCAATACCGCCAAGGCCGTCGGGGGGCTCAAACTGCCCAATCTGCAGAGACTGGGATTGGGGAATATCGACCACATCTTGGGGGTGAATCCGACAACCTCGGCGGAAGCCAACTTCGGAAAGATGGCTGAGGTCTCGCCGGGGAAGGACAGCACTACCGGTCACTGGGAGATGATGGGACTGATAGTCCAAAAGCCGTTTCCAGTTTATCCTCATGGCTTTCCGCCGGAGGTGATCCAGCCGTTCGAAAAAGCCATCGGCAGAGGGACGCTGGGAAACAGGCCGGCTTCCGGAACAGAGATCATCAAAGAGCTGGGGGAAGAACATGTGAGAACCGGCAAGCCCATCGTTTACACCTCCGCCGACAGTGTGTTCCAGATTGCCGCCCATGAAGACATTATCCCCGTGGATGAGCTGTACAAAATCTGCATGATTGCGCGAAAGATGATGGACGGAGAGCATGGAGTCAGTCGTGTTATCGCGCGCCCATTTGTGGGAAAACCAGGCTCTTTTAAGAGAACCGAAAGAAGGAAGGACTTTTCGATTCCTCCCCCTTCCTTGACCTTGCTTGATATTCTGAAACGAAACGACATTCCGGTAATCGGGATAGGGAAGATCGAGGACCTCTTCGCCGGACGGGGTTTGAGCCAGAGCATCCACACGAAGAACAACTCAGATGGCGTGGACAAGCTAGTGCAAGCAGTGAAGGAATTCAAGAACGGATTCATCTTCATAAACTTGGTTGATTTCGACATGCTGTGGGGTCACCGGAATGACCCGGCTTCTTTTGCGGGAGGTCTGGAGGATTTCGACAGGAGATTGCCGGAAGTGACGGATTTGCTGGAGAGGGAAGACATTTTGATCATCTCTGCAGATCACGGATGCGATCCCACCACTCCCAGCACCGATCATTCGCGGGAATATGTTCCTGTGTTGGTGCAGGGCAGGTCTATCAAGAGCAATATGAGCTTGGGGGTCAGAGAAAGCTTCGCCGATGTTGGGGCCACCATTGCCGAGATTTTCAAGGTTAAAGGGACAGGATCAGGCAAAAGCTTTCTTGGAGAAGTACAGTTGTAATCTGGGCTGAAGGTAGCCGCACCCGTCAGGGTGCGAGACGAAAGCCCTCTCCCCTCGGGGGAGAGGGTAGGGAGAGGGGAGACAGAGTAGAAATTTGCCGAGGAAATTAACCAATCATGACAGAATCTGAACTAATCAAAAAAGCCAAAGACGCAAGGCTCAAAGCCTACGCCCCTTATTCTCACTTCAAAGTGGGCGCCGCACTCCTTACCAAAACTGGCAAAGTGCATACCGGCACCAACGTGGAGAATTCCACTTTCGGTTTGACTGTCTGTGCCGAGAGGGTAGCAGTCTTTAAGGCCATCAACAAAGGCGACAGAGACTTCGTGAAGATAGCGGTGGTGGCAGACAAGAACCCACCCATCACCCCCTGTGGAGCCTGCCGACAGGTGCTCGCTGAATTTGCCAATGATTTAGAAATTGTCTGTGCCAATCTCAAAGGAAGAGTGGAAAGATATACGCTGAAGGAGCTTCTGCCCGATGCTTTTGAATATCGGTCAACGGATGATGAAAGGAAATGACGAATTACTGATGACGGATAAAAGCAAAGTCTCCTCCGCTCGGGGGAAGGGGCAACGCGCAAAAGACATAATGGATAACGAATGACTGATAACGGATAGAAAACGGATGACTCGACCAGGGCAACAAATGAACATCGCTGGAATGATAGACCATACGCTTTTGAAGCCGGATGCCTCTCGGACGCAGATTGAACAGTTGTGTGAGGAGGGAATCAAGTACCATTTCGCCAGTGTGTGTATGAATCCGGTCTGGGTCAAACTGTGTAAAGAGTTGCTCGGCGGCTCGACGGTCAAGATCTGCTCCGTTTCGGGTTTCCCCCTGGGAGCAAGCAAACCAGAGATCAAAGCCCAAGAGGCAGAATTGGGAATAGGAGACGGGGCGGATGAGATCGACATGGTGATGAACGTCGGCGCCTTCAAGACCGGGGATCTCAAGTTAGTAGAGGAGGATATTAGGGCTGTCCGGAGTTCGATGGGAAGAGGTAAGATACTAAAAGTGATCATAGAGGCGGGGCTATTAACCGACGAGGAAAAAATCAGAGCGACTGAGATAGTCAAATCATGCGAAGCAGACTTCGTCAAGACCAACACCGGCTTTGGATATGGTGGTGCCACTATAGAAGACGTGAGACTGTTAAGAAAGATAGCTGGTAATAGTATGGGAGTAAAAGCTTCCGGAGGAATAAGAGATTATCTGACCGCAAGAAGTCTGATTGAGGCTGGCGCCAATCGGATTGGCACTTCCTCCGGAGTTAAGATAATGCAGGAATACCGGGAGCGGATATCAGAGTTCCGAGAATAGGGCCACCGGCAAAACCTGGGTTCAAAAGTTCAAAGGTTCGACAGAACACATATCGGTGATTGCATTGTGGTTGCCCAATTCATTGGGCGGTGTTGAAATCGCTCGATGAATCGAGCAACTACATCTGAGCATTCCCCCTCACCTTTGTCCCCTCCCCAACGGGGAAGCGCATTTCAATTCACCCTCACTAATTTATAACCATATGACTGAGATTGGGCGCAGGCTGAGCTTCCCTGAACAGTCGACAGAACTAGGCCGGGGCAGGGTGTCTCGGCTACCGTTTTTTAGGTGTGTCTCTACGAATCCATCTACCTGCCGATGCTTGTCTTGATAAATGTGTAGATCTCTTCCATGGCCTGTCTGGCTTCCGGAAAGAGGGGAGAGCAAGCCGGATAGCAATGAAACATTCCCTCTCCCACCTTCAACGTGATATTCACTCCTGAATCCTTGGCTTTCTTCGCAAACCGGGTCGAGTCGTCCAGAAGGGTTTCGTCTCCACCCACATAGATGAGCACGGGTGGAAGGCCGCGAAGATCCCCGTACAGAGGCGATATCCACGGCAGGCCGGGATCATTGTCAGCAGCATAATATTTGCTGAAAACGACCTGAGACTCTTTCCAGCTTAGGGTATCAACCTTGGCATTGGTGTGCCACGACTTCCCGGTATTCTTGACGTCGGTCCAGGGAGACAGAGCGACCGTTGCTTTCGGACGTGGAATATTCTTATCCTTGAGGGCAAGCAAGGTGGCTAAACACAACCCTCCGCCGGCAGAATCCCCGACGAACACTATATGCGCAGGTGCAATACCTTGATCCAGCAGCCAGCCATAAGCTGCCAACGAATCATCCAGCGCCGCGGGGAAAGGATGTTCGGGGGCTAAACGGTAGTCAAACACCAGCGCAGCGATTCCGCTCCCCTTTACGAACTTGGCAACAATCGCCTGGTGAGCTTTGCATGAGCCCATCACATAACCTCCGCCGTGGAAATAGAGTATGACTCTGTCCTTTGTCGTGTTGGAAGGTACTATCCACTCGGCATAGAGGTCATCTATTTGGACAGGTGATACTTCGATCTGAGCCGGCAGTTTACCGAAGAAACCGGCGCCTTTTTCCACTTCCTGGCGAAGTTTTGGTATCGAAGTGTTCCAGTCGACAATGGCCCTTCTTTTCAGCTGAAAGCGCAACAGGTGGCGGTGTTTCAATGCAAAAACAAAGAGACGGCTGCGCAAACTTGGCATATTTCATCTTCCTCGAACAGATTTTCCAAGATTCCAAATTTGTACGACCTAATCAATACGTAAATATTCAGCTTGGTTTTTGTTCTCGTGCTAATGGGGGAATTAGGAAGAAAGAGAGTGACAGGAGCGCAGGCACCCGACCTCGACTGGACTTGCGGGACTTGCGGATGGCTGTTTTTGATTTTTTCATTTGTCCTGCAATAGGAACTATACCGTTCATACAAAGGGAAATAGCAGACCGGTGGTACTGGTGCATCTGGTGCTTCTGGTGGTTGTTTTTATTTTTTCACTTTTCATCGCAAGTGATTGAAGTTTAATACGTTAGATATTGTGTCGAGTGAATTCAAAGTTTAAGGTTCAAGGTTCAAAAGTTCAAAGGTTCAAAGTTTAAAATGCAAAATTTTCCGACCTTGGATCCTGCGGACAATTCAAAATCAAAAGTTACACATTCTACAAAACGGTAAGGGTGCATGTATAATGTATTCCGTCTCCCATAAATACCGCAGCCATCCTGTTCAACATTGAAGTTATTGTGAATTTGCTTTTGGTGGTAAGAGAGACTACGGGTTAGATCTTCTGCGGTATCAATGCGGCTGAAGCCGAAGTTATATATTTCTTCAATCAGTCAGCTAAAGCTGACTGCAATTAATTTCCTTATATTATTCCAGTTTGCTTTAGCAAACTGACAAGTAATTTAGAACAAGTAGATGGCTTTAGCCACATGATTGGGGTTGCACCCCCTCCACAATCTTTATCTCCTCTTCCGTCAAGCCATAGAGCTTATACACCACTCCGACTTTGGATCCATAGGACTGGTCAATCTCCCGCTCTCGTGCTTTTACCTGTGCCTGCTTTTTTGGCCCCCCTGACAAGGGGGGAACACAAGGGGGGTTATGGAGCCGGTACTGAACCCCTCATCCTACAAATCTTCCAAATTCCCTCGTTATGGATAAACCCCCTAAATCCCCCTTATGGAGGGTGTCTCAAAACTGTGGCATTTTTTAGAGAGACTCTTGATTTATACTCCAAGACCATGGATACCCGTCTGAGAAAGTACGGTTTGTTGACTATGATTGGTGATTAACTACAAACCAGCTTGGATATTCTTCACCAACATCTGCCCCTTCATGCACACATACGGGCGGGACACACACTCTTCCATCTCAGATATATCTTCCTTAGGTTTATAGCCGTGCAGATCAAAAACCACTGAGCCCGCACATTCTCCAACCCCCTGACTGTCCAGCGCCTAAAGTTCAGCACCTGCTTTATGATCCCAAAAATAGGCTCCACTATTGTCTTCCTTCTCTTAAGCAATTCCTTATTCTCCGCTTGCTTCTGTTTCTCTAATTGATTAACAATGGCAAAGTGATAGGGAGAGACTCCAATGATTCTCCCTCTTTTGCTCTTACTACATTCCCACCTATGCACACAACCTTCGTCTCCTTGACACCGGTAAGCCCTTACCAAATATCCTTTCCCTCTATGCTTCTGCTCTCTTTCGTATCTCAATACCCCGCCCTTGGGACATATCCACACATCTGCGGAAGCATCATATTGAAAATCTCATATCTCAAACCCTGAAGCTGAGCCATCTTTCGATCCCTCCGTTCCTATGGATCCAAAGTCGGACTTCTTATCTATGGTCGTATCCACCAATACCTCATAACTGCTCTCCTCAGCTTTCTTTAGTTCCTCCCCAGAAAAATATCCTCCATCCGCTACCGTCTCCTTCGCCACCTTCCCCACATTCTCCTTCACTCTATCTAACATCTCCACCAACTCAAAGTTATCTGATTCCTCCTGCACCACCTCCGCCCCCACTATCACCCCAGTCTTCGCATCTACCACCGCCTGGGCATTGTATGCAAATTTTATACCTTCACCAGTTATCATCATCCGCGCATCCTTATCCGTCAAACTCAAATGCGATACCCCTTCCTCCTCCAACTCACGTAATCCCTCCCGGATAAACTCCCGCAATTGTCTTTTCTGGCTTAAATCATCCGGCAACTTGTACTCCTTGCCCTCTTCTTTAACTTCTGCCTCCTCTATCTGATCGCAAACCTCCTCCACACTCTCATTCACCCTCCTCAATAAATCCTTTAACCTACCCTGATGTAACCCACTCTCTCGCGAAACGTCTGCTCTTATCTTCGTCCCATCCACCGCATTCAATACCATCCCCACCAATCCACCTTTCATTGCCAACCGAACCCCTTGCACAAATATCCCCTTCAAGGCTCTCCGATTGTCCCGATAAAATCGCCACAGCGTATTGTGATCCGGATAGTGTAGCCCCGTCAACCATAACAAGCCCACTTGTTGCCGGCAAGCCTTCTCCAACATCCGACTGCTACGAATACTCTCAAAATACCCATACAACCATACCTTAAGCAATAAATCCACTCCATAATTCGGTCGACCCTCTTCCGATTCCCTCTCCTTAAATCCCCTCCCTCTCAAATTCACTGTATCTACAAACTCACCTATAAATCTTGCCGGATGATCCAGCGGAACGAAATCCTCTAATGACGGTGGAAACAAATATTGCTCCGCATAATTTGCTCGTATCTCGTAACTCATCCCAATCTCCTTCTCCTATGCTTTGCTCTATTATAATTTCCCTCCTTCATAGAAACAAAAAGTTTTGAGACAGACTC
>JBAVQU010000018.1:0-32467 GCA_049694315.1 Candidatus Zixiibacteriota bacterium | reverse complement strand
CGGTAGTTTTTCCACAACCGCTTTGCCAAAAAACGCCTGGCTGTTTTCTCTTGTCTAACAATGAGATGAAAGGATTTTATGTCCATCTACACCAATATAATTGGTGTCAGATGTTTTACAATCACCTAACTATTATCTTTTGAGGTTACAAAAAAGGATCTCTCAATGAATTCCGTCATAGTCGCAAAGAACCTTCTTGTAGTTGCCTGATTTATCAGGCACAAAGGCGCTCGATAAATCGAGCAACTACAAAATTCGATTGTCTTTTTAAGGCACCAAAAAAGGATCTCTAAATGAACAACGTGATAGTCGCAAGAGACCTTACCAAGAAGTATGGCGATTTCACCGCCGTCGACGGCATATCGTTTGAAATCAACGAGGGTGAGTGTTTTGGTTTCTTGGGACCGAACGGAGCCGGAAAAACCACCACCATCCGGATGATCCACTGCGTCTCGCCTATCACCTCCGGCACGGTAACCGTTCTGGGAAAAACGTCGCATATCGATAATAGAGAGATCAAGCTGATGTCCGGAGTGATACCTCAGGAGATCAACTTAGACCCCGACCTGACGGTTTACGAGAACCTCATGGTCTTTGCGAGGTTTTTTGACATATCCAAAGCCGAGATCAAAAAAAGGGTAGCCGAGCTTCTTGGTTTCGTTGAGCTGGAGAGCAAGCGGAACAGCAAGATAGACGAGCTTTCCACCGGAATGAAGCGAAGGCTCCTTGTGGCACGGGCGCTGATAAACAATCCCAAGCTTATCATTGCGGATGAGCCTACCACCGGGCTGGACCCCCAAGCCAGGCATCTGATATGGGAGAGATTGAGATCGCTGAAAAGCCTGGGCACGACGCTGATACTCACCACCCAATACATGGAAGAGGCGGAGCAGCTCTGTGATCGTCTGGTGATCATGTATCAGGGGCGTATACTTAAAGAAGGGTCACCCCGGCAGCTGGTTTCCGATGAGATCGGCAGGGAAGTGGTTGAGATAAGGATCGCCAAAGAAGGGGATGAGAAGCTCGTCGCTCAAATGGCCGACCTTTCTTGCGGGCATGAGCGGGTGGGAGACACTCTCTATTTTTATTGCCATGACGGCCATGAGGTGATGAAGAAAATAGTGGATTTCAATCTTCCGAATGTGTTGAATCGTCCGGCCACTTTGGAGGACGTGTTTCTCAAACTAACCGGCAGGAGTCTGATTGAATAAAATACGTGGATTCCGTAGGGACAGGGCTTGTCCCTGTCCTAACTCCAGGTCTCCAACTGACAGGCAAGAGTTTGATTGAATAAAATACGTGGATTCCGTGGGGATAGGGTTTATCCCTGTCCTAACTCCAAGTCTCAAACTGGCGGGCTGGAGTTTGATTGAATAGACTGGTTGGATTCCGTAGGGACAGGGTTTATCCCTGTCCTAACTCCAAGTCTCAAACTGACGGGCAAGAGTTTGATTGAATAAAATACGTGGATTCCGTAGGGACAGGGCTTGTTGCGCTTGCGAAATCCCGCTATGGCGGGATCCCTGTCCTAATATCAGATCGGACAGCCATAGAGGCCGTCCCTACGAACACCTTTTCTTGTGGATAGGCTTGTGACGGGATGAATTCCCGCCGCTATGGCTAGCAATGATTCGCCGAGCATAGGGCGGGGCATTCAGCCCCGCCAAACCTAACTCATAGAGCAGGGCATTTAGCCCTGCGAATAAGGTTTTTTGAGACGTTAAGAGGAAACCCAACATGAATCTTTCGTACCGAACGTATTATGTCTTCTTCAGAAATCTGATTTCCTATAAACGGTTCGTTCTGCCCACCTTCGTCGTTAGCCTGGGGCAGCCGCTCTTCTATCTGATAACCTTCGGCGTGGGCATGGGCGCGTACATGGGGCATTTTGGCGGGAAACCGTACCTGAATTTTCTCGTCCCCGGCGTCCTCGTATCGTCGGTGATGCTCTCGTCGACCTTTGTCTGTTTGTACGACACCTTCGTCAAAATGACCTATCAGAAGCTGTTTGATTCTTTGATAGCCACACCCGTGTCGGCTGAGGACGCGATGGCCGGAGAAATAGCCTTTGGGGCTCTCAGGGGACTGGTCAGCGGTACCCTTATGCTGGTTGCAGCCATGTTCATGCATGTGTTTCCCGCCTCGATAATCAACGTGCTGCTTCTTCTTGTGCTGATGGTATTCATCGGCATCTTGTTCGGCTCGCTGGCCATGATTGTGACTTCGTTCGCACCGAACTTCGACTTCTTCAATTACTATACCGAGTTGATCATCACCCCGATGCTCTTTTTCTCCGGAGTCTTTTTCCCGCTGGACCGATTCCCCGGTTGGATGAAAGTATTTGCCAAGTTCCTTCCTCTTACCCATGCGGTCAATATCTCCCGCTCCGCTTTTTCCGGCGAGCCTTCTCCGGGCTTGTCACTCGACTTCCTGTACATCATTGTCCTGGAAGCCGTAGCTTTTTACGTTGGCATAAGACTGATGAAGAGAAGGTTGATAAAATAGTGGCTGGAAACATTGTTCGTAGGGGATCAACGCCTAAAACAGTCGGTAGCACAGACATTCTTGTCTGTTTAGCTGGTCAGACAAGAATGTCTGACCCACCTACGGCCTGCTTGATGGGTGCGGGATACCTGGCTTAAAGATTCTGTGAAAGACAAAGGTTCCTATATGGACGTCGTATAATTAATAATTGGACTTCAAACCTAAGCAGTGATGTATCAGCTATAACTACGAAATGGGTGATTACAAGTTCACGGAATATTTCGAGAAGGAAGTACTAAGAAAACGGCCGTATCTCAAGAAAGAATGGTGCATCCGGATAGTCGAAAATCCACTCAAGGCAGAACCCCAAGAGCATAACCGGTTTCGATTCTGGGGCGTGATAGATGAGTTGGAGGGGCGTGTGTTACGTGTCATTACTCTGGAAGACAAAAGAACAATTCACAATGCTTTTCCTGATAGAGGGTTTAAGCCATGAAGCTTAATTATTACCCCGAGACCGATTCTCTCTATATCGATCTCTCCGAGAAACCAGGCGTCGAAAGCAAGGAGGTCTCGGCAGGCGTGGTTCTGGATTATGATGCCGAAGGTAACTTGGTCGGCATTGATATAGACAATGCGAGCAAAAAAGTTCGACTTAAAGAACTCACTCTTACCAAGCTTCCATCAGACATACACTCTGTGATACCCTGAAAATTCACTCCAGCGGACAGCAAGCAGAAAGTTGGTTACGAGCTTTTTCCCCCGAGTACCATTTTGGATTCGGCGGAGGAGATAATCCTGTCTGTTTCAACATAGTCACGCAGGAATGTCTGACTACCTGCTTAAGTTCCTCCCCCTTACCCATGCGGTCAATATCTCCCGCTCTGCTTTTTCCGGCGAGCCTTCTCCGGGCTTGGCACTGGACTTCCCGTACATCGTTCTTCTCGAAGCCGTAGCTTTTTACATTGGCATCAAGCTGATGAAGAGAAGATTGATAAAGTAACTGTTGGAAACGGCGTTAAAAGGGAATCCATCTCCACGGCAATAGGTTATGAGCCCAACACTCCGGACTCTCCTTAACCAATAAAGTGGTTGACAAGGTTGAGGAAATGATTATAATGACTTATATGAGTAGAAGGGAATTTTTCGAGGTCGGGCTGCAGCAAATCAGTTCCGTTTGGGGGTTATATTGAACCATCTATATTTTGTTGGGTTGTATTTTCTATTTAAGAATTATGTAAAAATACTATAATTTAGAGAATTGGAGTGTTAAAGTTGAAAACCTTTCATAGAATAGTAAACGGTGATAGTCGACAGATGAACCTTTTGCCGGATAGATCTGTTCATTTAGTCATTACATCTCCTCCATATTGGCAACTGAAAGACTATGGGATAGAAAAACAAATCGGTTTTCATGAGAGTTACGAAAGTTATATAAATAACTTGGATCTTGTTTGGAAAGAATGTCATAGAGTATTGTATCCAGGATGCCGACTTTGTGTAAATATCGGTGACCAGTTCGCTCGTTCAGTGTACTATGGTCGTTATAAAGTCATTCCAATCAGGACAGAAATAACAAAATTCTGCGAGACCCTAGGTTTTGATTACATGGGAGCCATTATTTGGCAGAAAGTGACAACAACAAATACTACTGGTGGGGCTACTATAATGGGAAGTTTTCCTTACCCGAGAAATGGAATTCTAAAACTCGACTACGAGTTCATTCTTATCTTAAAGAAACAAGGTAAACCACCAAAACCAACTCATGAGCAAAAACAGTTGTCTAAAATGAGCAAAGAAGAATGGAATACTTATTTTTCTGGTCATTGGAATTTTCCAGGTGTTAAGCAAAACGGACACCTTGCCATGTTTCCTGAAGAATTGCCTGCTAGACTGATTAAGATGTTTTCTTTTTCAGGTGATACAGTTTTAGATCCATTCCTTGGGAGCGGCACTACTTCTCTTGCAGCACGTAACTTATGGCGTAACTCTGTGGGTTACGAGATCAACCAGGAATTTATTCCCAAAATCAAAGAAAAACTCAATGTCGGACAACCTGACCTTGAAGGAACAGAATACATATTTCTAAAAGATAGTGTAATATCTGACTTGAACAAGGAAATCGAGAAACTGCCGTATATCTTTAAAGACCCGCATAAGCTAGATAAAAAGATAGACCCTAAAAAACTGCAATTTGGTTCAAGAATTGATAAAAATAGCAGAGAACGAGAAGAATACTACGCAGTAAAAGAAGTCATTAGCCCTGAGCTGCTAAGACTCAACAATGATTTGCTCGTTCGTTTACTCGGAGTGAAAGAGAAAAAAGATGTTAATGGGGAAGCCATTCAGTTTCTTATGAATAAGACAAAAGGACAAAAGGTATTTTTGAAGTTTGACAATCTAAAACATGATGAGCATAATGATCTGCTTTGCTATTTGTATTTAAGAAACAAAACATTCATAAATGCTGATTTAATAAAAAACGGATTGGCAGAAACAGATAGCTCGAAAGATTTTAAATACAAAAATAAATTTTTAGAATTGCAGAGGCAATAAATGAGCAAAGCTCAAAAGTATTCTATGGAATTCGGGAAAAAAGAAAAAGTCCTGAATTACACCTGCCAAACCTATCAATTATCAAGACCCAATAAAGTTGGCGCAGTAATGACTCTCATTCGTGAATGCCAACCAAAAACAATCAAAGAATGGGAACAATGGTATTTTGAAAATGCGTACACGGCAGCATCGACACCAACTAAAATTACCCGCGATAGCATAAAGGAGCTTGGCGAAAGGCTACATGAGAAAATTACGGGAGTAGTTATTCCTGAGTGGCAAGCAGCTTTTAGCCAACTAACCATTCAGGATTGTATAGATTACATCTATAATCTTACGATCAACAGGACCTTTGACGGGTTTCTCAGAGAGAAGTCTGTAGTTAATGACGGTTTAGCTAAGATTTTTCCAGACATAACTTTTGAAGAGTCCTCCTCTGAACTTGACCACGCAGGAGACATTGACTATGTAGCAAAAGTTGGTCTTAAGGCAATTGGCATTCAAATCAAGCCTGTAACTGCAAAAGCAAACTTTGGCAATTATTCGCCAACGGAAAGAATGAAAGCTAGTTTCGTAGATTTTCAAAAGCAACACGGGGGAAAGGTATTCATAGTTTTTAGCTTGGATGGTGAAATTGGGAACGTAGAAGTAATTGCCCAGATTCAACAGGAAATCGAACGACTGAAAAGAGAACCCTAGCACCATACAAATTCATCAACCTGACGCAGATCAAACGTTGTTCGGTTTTAGTATCACTTGTTTCACGCAGAGGTTATGCAAATAACCAGTAGTAGGTTGGAATCCCCGTGCTCCTAACGCTATCCTAACGGAGTTTTGTCTTTCACAAAAGGGTCATTATGAATAAAAACTATAATGTAGCAGTCTTTGTAGGCAGTTTGCGGAAGGATTCGCTGAACCGCAAAATGGCAAAAGCCTTGATCGCTCTGGCGCCGAAATCGCTTGAGCTCCAGATCGTCGAAATCGGCCACCTGCCATTCTACAATCAAGACTTTGAGGAAAATCCACCTAAAGAAGTGCGCGAATTCAGGCAAAGGGTCAAATCAGCCGATGCGGTGCTGTTTGTCACACCGGAGTACAACCGCTCGGTTCCCGCCGTTCTGAAGAATGCCATCGACGTAGGATCGCGTCCTTACGGACAAAACTCGTGGAGCGGTAAACCCGGAGCAGTCATCAGCGTCTCTCCGGGTGCGATGGGCGCCTTTGGCGCCAATCACCACCTTAGGCAGTCGCTGGTGTTCGTCAACGTGCCAACCATGGGACAACCCGAGGCATACGTCGGCAACGCCGCCACCCTGTTCGACGACAAAGGGAATTTGACCAACGATTCGACCAAAGAGTTCCTGCAGAAATTCCTGCAGGCATTCGAACAGTGGATCGAGCGGTTTGTCGCGAAGTAAAGAATTATCCGGCAGGTGTGTCGGGAGCGCAAGGCTCCTGACCGACGCGCCATTTTAATGGAAACCGAAAGGAGATTTATCATGAATAAAATATCCATACCTCTGGCGGTGTTAGCTTCTATGCTAGCCTTGACTCTGAGTTGTCAGCAAAAGGTGGACATCGAAGCTGAAAAGGCGGCCATTCGAGTTGTGTTAGATAACTATGTGACCAGTATCGAAAACGAGGATATGGGATTGTATGCCAAGGTAATGGCACATGATCCAGATATGGTGAATTTTGGGACGGAAGCGAGCGAGCGCATTGTTGGGTGGAATGCACTGGAGAAATTGATTGAAGCCCAAAATGCTTCATTGACGGGAACCAAAATCACGGTCAGTGATGTTACCATTAAACTCGCGCCTGGCACACGATTTGCCTGGGCTACCTCGCTGTGGAACGTTAAAGCCACACTGGCGGGGCAATGGTTTGAACTACCTGTAAGGTGCACCTGGATTCTGGAGAAGCAAAGGACCGGTTGGGTGATTGTGCATTTCCACAAATCGGTAGGAGAGTAGAAATCAGAGGAATATTGGGGCGCAGGTCTTTCATCACTTGACAAGACAAAATAGCATAGCAGTGAATCGGGAGCTCCAGTGCTCCTGACTCTATTCTTGAACCCCTTATGGTCCCTCTTATCAGGGGGACCATACTGGTTTATCCCCCTGACAAGGGGGAAACAGGGGGTTTACAGAATAAACATCATTCATTTGTCAGGTGCGCAGACGAGCCCGCCTGGGCGCAGGGTACCTGCCCTACATGGCTGACAAGTTTTAGGTCAGAAACCCCGTACTCCCGACACTATCCTGGTAAATAAATCCCGTTTGCGATGCTAAACCGAACCACATGATTATTGTTAACCTTAACTCCAGATCAAAAAGAAAAAGTAAATGATACATTTTCCCGGTCAAGATAAATTAAGGGCACACCTGCCCGACCTAGAATCTCCTTTGCTCAGATTGCTTTTGGCGCTGATCGGCTTAGCTTCATTTGCTATAGCTACGATTATTATGATTGCGGTTGACCATTTCTTTCCGATGTGGACTCTCTTGGGTCAGATGGGTGTGCTCATCCTGGCATTCCTGCTGGAGAGCCAGTTTTTCCGCCAGAAAATCAGGCTCAAAACCCGTTTGGGCAATATGGCTTATCGATACGCTTTCAGGGCTTATATACTACTCAGTGTAGCGGTGATCTTGGCCGTGATCTTGCACACGGCTTACTTGCCCGGTGATCGCGCGGTGACAGGACCTTACGCAAAGGTCATCTCAGTGATCGTAGTATATTTGTTGTTGACCGGTGTCATCATTTTGGCCCGGGCTGTTCTTACTTTCGGCGCTGACAATCTTGCCTTGCTCTATGTGTATTTCCCGGAGGAGGGACGCCTGGTGGACTCCTCGATTTATGCTTTGATCCGGCATCCAGCCTATTCAGCGGTATTGCGCATCGGAGTGGCCATCGGCTTGTGGCACGGAACGTGGTTTTCCATTGCCTTTGCACTGTTCATGCCGGTTGGCATGACCATCTGGTTGAAACTGGTTGAAGAGCCTGAGCTGATTGAACGTTTTGGGGAAGGATATGCCGACTATCGCCGGAAAGTACCTGCCTTTGTACCGCGTTTGCGGGATTTGGGCAAGTTCTGGAGGTTTTTAGTATGCGGAAAGTAGGCAGCCAAATCATCAACAACCTGAGCTTTGGCTGGAACGGATGACTCGCTTCGCTCGCTAACACCCAGCCGGGTGACGTTAGCAGCAGGTCAAAAGCCCTGTGTTCCTGATATTACATGTTCGTCAGGTCTGAAGAGCGACAGATCAGCGGGACTCTCAGGCTCGTCGTTAGAGGTAGATTTGAAAAATCCCCGTTGGTCCCTCTTCTTTTTAAGGGGGAGTACCTCAAATTCCCCCTTTTGCAAAGGGGGATTAAGGGGGATTAGAATCAGGTTGTGGAATAGTTGAAGCGATCAAAAGGTGATTGAATGCAGGTAATATGTTTGCACGACAAGAAAACCATAGAACAATTCCTTCGGAGCAATACCGGGTTACATATTTACAGCCTGGGGGATTTAGACGACTTCTTCTGGCCCTACACAACCTGGTATGCCATCACCACTAATAACGCACCGAAAGCCATAATCTTGGTTTACACGGGGCTAAGGCTGCCGACGCTTCTGGCGCTGTCTGATCAGTTGACGTTCATTTCAGATTTGCTTAAGTCGATCATCCACATCTTGCCCTGCGAGTTTTGCGCCCATCTTAGCCCTGGTCTGGAAAGTGCCTTCCAAAACGACTACGAGCTTGAACCTCATGGAGAACACCACAAAATGGCATTGAAGAATCTATGTGCTGTTAGGAGCGTGGATTGTTCACAGGTCATCCGCTTGTCCAAGTCGGACCTAAATGACATCACGCAGCTTTACAAAGACAGCTATCCGGGTAATTGGTTTGATTCAAGAATGTTGGAAACCGATCAGTGTTTTGGCATCCGGAAAGATGGAGAGCTGGTTAGCATTGCCGGGGTCCATGTCTATTCGGAGACGTATGGAGTTGCAGCCCTGGGCAACATCACCACGCATCCTTCCTGGAGAAGAAGAGGGTATGGCAGATTGGTCACTGCCCGGCTCTGTCAGTCCTTGTCCGAAAAGGTTGATTGCATCGGATTGAATGTCAAAGCAGACAACAGGAGTGCAATCTCCTGCTATGAGAAGTTAGGATTTGAAAGCATAGCTTCTTTCGGGGAGTTCATGGTTAGGAAGAAATGATATGCGTTGCCAGAAAAGCCGGCAAGTCCTTGCACCAGACTGTCTTAGGGCGGGGAATGGCATGAGTTCATGCGGGCCGACCGGCTTATGGCCAACCATCCCCTTTTAGTCCCCCTTCTTGCAGAGGGGAATCATTTCAGGTTCCCCCTTTTGTAAAGGGGGATTTGAGTCTATCACCAAAAGAGGTGAAGCTGAAGCTCCACCCCTACAGATTGGCATCCAAGCTATATGTTTTGCACTTTCATTTGGGTTCAAACCATCACCCTCTCCGGCTGTTTCGTGGTGACGGTGACGATCAGTTTGCCCCCTTCCTTTCTTCCCAATATCTTCACATCCGTCTGGAAATGCTTGGTTGCACCCTCCAACATTCCCAGGAAGAACTCGTTGAAGTTTCTGTCAGAGGAGTATCTTATCTCAAAATGGTCCGGCTGGGCTTTTTTAAACTCCAATCGAGGAGGACTTCCCAAACCATCCCGCTTTATGTCATGGTGAATTCCATTCAGCTTGGTGATCAGATCAGTCAGGCCCTTGACTCCATTCATGTAATCACCGAATATGTCCGCAAAGTAGGCGAAGGTCTCCCGCCCGAATTCCCGCCACAAAGTGGTAAGGTCCGTCTCGGTCTGATCGCTCAAAGCCTTCATGATCTTTACAAAATCCTGATCCGGATACCAGGTCAGCTCGGCAAATACGTTGGTCTTCAATGACGCCTGTCCACACAAATCGGAAAATGAAATCTGGGGGTAGTTTTTGTCAATATAACGAGCCAGGCTGTTAAACATGGCGCCGTTCATGGAAGCCCTCCTTTGAGAATGATGTTATCGGACAAATTCCGCCCCGACAAGCTTAATCTGTTTATCGTCGTCAAGGAGACGCTCTTAAGCCGAGAGACAGAAGTTGCTTTACTTTTATACAGACTCAGCCTATATTGAATGCGTTGCTCGGAGTTGTTGTTTTGCACGATAATCTTCTGTACTAATAAATGACCAAATTCAGGGGGTAAATCCATGAAACCGGTCAAGATCGTTTTGCTCTCGGTAGCCGTTTTCCTTGGCTTGATAGGTCGCACTTTCGGGCAAGATTATGTCCAGGTCTTGCAGCTTTACGATCAGATGAAGAACGTGGCGCTGGACGAGACCAAAGTCGCGCAGGTAGATAGCCTAGCCCTGAAAAGAGACGTCGGCATTCTCCGGCTCAACAGAGGGACCATTTGTCTGTTTCGCCCCATACAAGGGAGGATCATCGGGGCAGTCTTTGCAGGAGACGGTAGGCTTGAGTTCTCACCGCCCACTGACATCGAAAAATACCAGCTCAGAAGGTTCACCAAGCAAGAGGAGTTAAACGAGCCGTTTTCGGAATTGTGCCTGTTGTTTACCGATACCACCGCGGCGGAGCTGGAGCACAAGCTGACCTTTTCCCCCGGAGATGTGCCCGGAGGATTCAAATCAATCAGGAAGGATGGTCCTAGTCGTTTCTTGAAGGAAACCGGCGGCAGCGTCTGGGGCCGCGTTTTGGAGGACGTTCTCGTCGATTCCTCTTTTGTGAGAGACCATCCTGAGCGGGGGAACGGTTTCTTCTATGCGGACATAAACACCAACAACTTAGGACGCCTCTTCTTCACCTTCGATCCCAAGCAGGTGGAGGAAGTCGATCTGGAGGAGGCTGATTCCAGACCCGGAATGTACGCCCGCGACATGGTCTGCTCTTTTCATCGGGAGGAGGACTATCTGAGGAACCCGACTCCAAGAAACACGCCGATCCCCGGCGAGAACAAGGATGAGATCAAGATCACCCATTACCGGATGGAAATAGCCATTAACATCAAGGAAGAGATATCGGCCAGAGTGGAGATGGATTTTGAAAGTCAAGTGGATGGCATAAGAGTGCTCAATTTTGGTTTCGACAAGGATCTGATCATCGAGAAAATCACCGACGAGCAGGGGGATTCACTCCCCTTCATCAAGGATGGGGACCAGTTCGGAGTTTCCGTCGTCCTTTCCCGGCCAACAAAATCCGAAGAGCAGCGGAAGTTGACGTTTGCATATCGGGGCAGCCAGCTAATAGAACAAGACTGGTTGGGCGACCTTTACATCGGCTCCGACACTTACTGGTATCCCTCCCTCGGCTATCTGCCGAAAGCCACCTATGACCTGATCTTCAAGTCTCCCAAAGGATACAAATTCGTCTCCATGGGGAAGAAGACAAAGGAATGGATTGAGGGTGACTCTCTGTGCACCGAGTGGGTTCAGGACTTTCCCGTTTCCTGTGCATCCTTCAACTATGGGAATTTTGAGACCTATGACAAAAACCTTGAGGGGCTGCCGGCGGTGCGCATCTATCATTTGGAGCAAACTCATGCGCAGACCTTTACCAAAGGCAAGAAGGCCAAGGAAAGCGTGGCCGCAGACGTGGTGAACAGTCTCAATTTTTTCCAAACTGTCTTCGGCAAGTGCCCCTTCCCGCAGATAGCGGTGACGGAGATGCCTACTTCCGGCGGCTTGGGCTACCCCGGGATACTGCATTTGGCGTGGGAGACCTTCACCGAAGACGAACAGATACCGGAGACGAGATTCAAAGCGGAATCGTACCGGGCCCACGAGGTCTCGCATCAATGGTGGGGCCACACAGTTGGTTGGGAAACCTATCATGACCAGTGGCTAAGCGAAGGCTTCGCCCAGTACTCCGGAGCCTGGTATGCGCAGCTCTCCATGCACGACAACTACGAATTCTTCGAGGAGCTGAAAAGATGGCAGAAGGACATTCTGGGCAAGGGATCCAAATGGGAAGAAGGCTCGAAAGTTGGTCCGATCTGGCTGGGACTGCGACTCAACTCCTCCAAGTCCAGCGACTATGGGAGCTTGATCTACGAAAAAGGAGCCTTCGTTCTGCACATGCTGAGAAACATGATGATGGATTATGACACCAAGAGCGATGATCGGTTTCAAAAGATGATGGGGGATTTCGTCGAAACTTATCGAGGAAAGAATGCCACGACCGAGGACTTCAGGGCTATCGTGGAAAAGCATGTGGGCCAAGACATGGGCTGGTTCTTTGACGAATGGATTTATGGAGTTGAAATACCCACCTACAAGTTCTCGTATACCACTGAAAAGACCCCTGAAGGGAAGTATCTGGTCAGCTGTCAGGTCGCTCAGGAGAATGTTTCGAAGGATTTCAAAATGTGGGTTCCGGTGCTTTTGGATTTTGGAAGTGATCAGTATGCGGTGGTGCGCGTGTGGATTGACAAGCCCCAAAACACTTTTCAACTGCCGCCGGCGCCACTACCGCCAAAACAGGTGACCCTGAATCCATTCCAGGCGGTGTTATGTGAGGTCAAGAATAAGTAGTGAGATGAGAAGAGTCAGTGCAGAGTGCAGATTGTAGAATGCAAAATGATAAACACGACAAAAGGAATTCAGAACGGGAGCGGGGCAATTTTGCACTTTGCAATCTGCAGTGAGCCTCCTAATCACCCCCGTCAAGCCTTTTAATCGAGGAAAACATGGACATTTTTGAGGCTATTCATTCGAGAAGGACAATCAGGACCTTCACCGGTAAGAAGATTCCGAAAAGCGATTTGGAAAAAATAGTCGATGCCGGAAGAGTCGCCCCTTGCGCCACAAACAAGCAGCTATGGGATTTCATAGTGATAACGGATGAAACTGTACTGGTTGAAATAGTGCTTCATTTCTATACTGGCAGAAAATACGGAACCCATGAAGACGGTAAATTTGACGGTACATCTGCCATAATTGCAGTAGTAATCGATGGAGCGCATGAGTATCGGAAGGAGGATGGAGCCGCGGCGACAGAGAATATGTTGTTGGCAGCCAAAGGATTAGGATGGGGAAGTTGTTGGATACAGGGTCAAATGCGTCCGCATGAAGATCATTTCAAGGAATTACTCGCTGTCCCGGAGGATAAGAGGATCCTCCTGATGATCGCTTTGGGCGAGCCTGCAAAGTGGTCTCCCTGTCCTTCAAAAAAGTTGCTTTCGGAGATTCTTCATTGGGAGAAGTACGGAAGAAAGTAGGGGCCGGATTTGTTCAGTCCGACGGTCGCATGAATGCGATCGCTACGATTCCTGTTTCACGTGAAACACTATGTTCACTCACGAAGAAGAATATGATGTAATCGTCGTCGGTGCCGGGCATGCCGGATGTGAGGCAGCACTGGCAGCGGCAAGAATGGGGGAGAAGACACTCCTTTTCACCATGAACAAGGAGACTATCGCCCAGATGTCCTGTAATCCGGCAGTGGGTGGGTCAGCAAAGGGGCAATTGGTCAAAGAGATTGATGCTCTTGGCGGCGAAATTGGATTCGTAGCGGATAAGACTGCCATCCAGATCAAAACCTTGAACAAGAAGAAAGGCCCGGCGGTTTGGTCTACCAGGACACAAAACGACAGATCAGCTTATCGGCTGGCAATGCGCGAATCTTTGGAGAATCAGAACAACCTTTTCATCAAGCAGGACACCATCGTAGAGATTTTGGTAAAGGACGGAAAGGCTTACGGGGTTGTCACGGGCACCGGAATGGCATACCTCTGCAAGGCAGTCATCCTCACCTGCGGCACATTCCTCAATGGTTTGATTCATATCGGCTTAGACCACTTTCCCGCTGGCAGAGCCTGGGAGTTCCCGGCTCTGAGTTTGACCGAAAACCTCGTCAGATTGGGATTTCGGGCCGGACGACTCAAGACCGGAACCCCTCCTCGCCTGGACGGTAGAACGATTGATTTCTCGAAGACCGTACCTCAGTATGGCGATCCTCGACCAAGACCGTTTTCCATGAGAACCCAAATACCTCTGGAGAACAGGGCAGACTGCTTCCTCACTTACACCAGCAACGAGACTCATCAGTTCATTCTAAACAACCTGGAGAGATCGCCCCTTTACAGTGGCAAGATCAAGGGTGTTGGTCCCAGATATTGTCCCTCCATAGAGGATAAGGTTGTCAAATTCAAGGACAAGCTCCGACATCAACTATTCTTAGAACCCGAAGGGATGGGGACCAATGAGTTCTATGTGAACGGATTCGCCACCAGCCTGCCCGAGGACGTACAGCTCACAGCCTTGCACACTGTGCCCGGGCTGGAGAATGCCAAGATGATGCGAGCTGGATACGCCATCGAATACGACTACTTTCCCCCCACGCAGCTGAAACATACTCTGGAAACCAAACTGGTCGAGAATCTCTTTTTCGCCGGACAAATCAATGGAACCTCCGGCTATGAAGAAGCAGCAGCCCAAGGTATCATGGCCGGGATTAACGCTGTCCTCAAGATCAGACAGCAACCACCATTTGTTCTCGAAAGAAGCCAGGCTTATATCGGCGTTTTGATAGACGATCTGGTCACCAAGGGAACAGAGGAGCCTTACCGCATGTTTACTTCTCGGGCTGAATACAGGTTGGTGCTGAGAGAGGATAACGCTGACCAAAGGCTCTTGGAATATGGACACAAGTTCGGACTTGTGTCCGACGACCTTCACGCACGCTTTCTGGAGAAAATGGAGAGAGTGGGTAAGGAAAAGACAAGGCTAAGGAGAGTATTCGTCTCTGTCTCCTCGTTTGCCGATCTCTTGGGAGAGATGGAGAACAACCGGAAGATGTGTTTGTCCAAACTGTTAAAGATGCCGGAGATCACTTACGAGGATCTCAAAAAGGTGGACTGGGAGGCGCGAGAGCTTCCGCAAGAAGTCGGTGAACAAGTTGAGCTTGAGATAAAGTATGAAGGGTATATAAACAGGCAGGTTCAGGAGATCGAGAAGTCGAAAAGGCTTGAATCTATGTGCATCCCCGATGATTTCAGTTATGATGGCCTTAACGGATTCAAGAAGGAGGCCATAGAGAAGCTAAAGAAGATCAAGCCTATTTCAGTAGGGCAAGCATCTCGCATTTCCGGCGTATCTCCGGGAGACATCGCAATCCTGATGGTACATCTTAAGCAATTTGTGGCACAACGGTCAACGGATTGAATGCCCAGACTTGCTCAGACGAGCCCCCGTCGAGGGGCAGTTGCACGGAGGATGCAACGGATTCAATTCGTTTTATCCGTTACATCCGTTGACAGATTTGGTTTTCCTTGACTTCCTAGTGGTGTTTCACGTGAAACATTCTAAGTCCTCTGCGTCAGCTTCATCTCACGTCCTCTCCGTCCAGCAGGTAGCTACGTTCAAAGAGATCTGCTCTTCCTTTGGAATAGCTCTCTCCGACGACATGACCGGGCAGTTTCAAGCCTATGCGGCCTTGCTCTTGGAGTGGAACAATAGAATTCATCTGGTTTCCAAGGGAGATGCCGCACCGGACAGGGTCCTGAGGCACTTCGTCGATTCTCTTTGCGTCTTCAAGGCGATGCGCATACCCAACAGCGGGAATCTGTTAGACATTGGCGCGGGAGCGGGGTTTCCATCAATTCCCATAAAAATCGTGAGGAATGATGTCCAAATGACATTGTTGGAGTCGGTCCACAAGAAGACACTATTCCTACGAAGGCTGTTAGAAGTATTGGGATTGAAGAAGGTAACCATCATTGATCGCCGGGCTGAAGAGTTATCTGAGGAAGCTGGTCTCGTCGACCAATACGATCTGGTCACTGCCAAGGCGTTAGGTAGGCTTAGGAATACCGTCGATATAGGCATACCGTTTCTCAAGAAGGGAGGATTGCTCGTAGCCTACAAAGGAAGGGAAGCTCTCAAGGAGATCAAGGAGACTGATTTCCCTGAGGAGATTCGGTTGAAAGAAGTGTTCGAAGTGTCAATCGAAGAGATGGATTTGTTTCGACTGTTGGCAGTAATGGAGAAGAGCGAATAGGACAGAGGAATAAGACCGGACACCGACTAATCACGTGCAACAAGGACCGTCTTGGGTTCAAGTTCCATCGGAAGAACGCCTGGTGCTAGTATACAGAAATGGATTTACGTAAGTTCAACAGAATCTACGCCAATATGGCCAAGATGACCGCCAAAAAGGCAGAGAACATTCGATCCTGTTCGACGGATATCTTCTCGTACAATGGGATGAATCTCGGCGGTCGCGGATAGGATTAATGATCAACTCCTTAGTTGCTTCAGCATAACCAAATACGAAGCGAAAATCGTGGTGAGGAGCTGCAAGAAAGGAGATATCACGATCATCAGAACAATCCAGCCTACGAAGCTCAACTTGGGATCATATAGGATCAGAGGAATACCAAAATTCCGGAAATCGGCACTTGGGTTAAAGAGCATGAAAAGACAGCGTCCCCAGATGAGGCTCATGCCTACGAAGGTGAAGGCAGAGGTGACGATTGCAGATTTGAGAACGCTCTTGAGAACTGATGTTCCTTCTTCATTGGAATTGATGGCTCTCCTGGCGATATACCATCCAACGGGAAATCCAAGTAGAATGCAGAATATGGGAACCCCCATTCCCATGCTCACGCATAACAGATCGCTAACGGCATAGATAAGCAAGGCGGTCTTCAGACTGACCCGATGAATCGAGAGCACGCTGCGTTTCCCCCTAAAAGCGCGTTGTGAGCCGCACCCACCCACGCATTTATCCAGCCCCTCAGTTTCCACGCGAGAAGACTAAACCAACTTACCTCATCGGTCCCAGCGGAGCCATGGTTTTTCCATGGACCTCGTTGAGCACTTGGGCCAAAGCAGTGTAAAAGGCAGAAAGCCCACAGATGATTCCTTCGTAACCGGCAATGCGCTTGATTCCCACACTGCCGGTTGCATCTCCCAGAGCCAGGAGGAAAAACAATAAGGCCAGCGAGCCGAATACAAACTGCAAAGCCCGGCTGATTTTCAAGGTGCCCACAAACATGACCGCCGTAAAAAGACCCCAAATGAAGAGATATGCCGCCATGGCGCCGCCCTCATTAGCTTCTGCCCATCCGATTTTGGGCATGATCAGCAATGCAACCAGCGAGAGCCAGAATATGCCATACAGCGTAAATGCGGTTGTCCCAAAGGTATTGCCCTTCTTCCATTCCATGAGCCCGGCGATTACCTGCGCCAAGCCACCGCAAAATATACCCATGCCTAATATCATACTTCCCAAGCCGAATAGACCCGCGTTGTGCAAGTTCAAGAGAACCGTAGTCAAGCCAAATCCCAAAAGACCCAAAGGAGCCGGATTAGCTGTGGCGTCTTTGTCATTCATGTTCACTTCTCCTTTTTTCCCACCGTTTGTTTGACGTTCACCATCACCTGCTCTTTCCTTGTTTGCTCGCTCCTATGTCCCATCCTTTCCCGTAAGTTCCTCAATGTTCAATTTCAGGATACCCGTGGTAAGTAATCTTCGTTCATCTTTGAGGGATTCTTTCTTCACCAGAGCCGGGTCGTCCTCCAAATGGTTTAGAAGTACGTCGATTCCATGTTTCTTTTCTTCCAAGTCCTCGACCACAACCATCTCGCCCCAGAAGACAACCGAGCGATAGGCATGCTTGCACTCATTCATCACATATCCCCGGTCCTCTATCACAGTACCACAGACGTTCGGATTCCGTTGGATGAAATCAATCTTCAAGCCTTTAGGCGCACAATGAAAGTACAAGGCATTCTTGTGCTTATCGTAGCCATAGCTCAAGGTCACTATGTACGGTTCATTGTCCCGACACATTGATATCACGGCATATTTGCCTTGTCTTAGAATTTCAGTCAACAGGTGTTTGTCCTTAATCTCGCTTTCTTTCTTGTTCATATGATATTTCGCCATGGCCTATAGACTCCTCGGACTGTTTTTTTTCAGTACTGTGAAGACCTTGAGATTTCACCGATACCATTATGACCAACGAAACTTGGCAGGCCTTAAGACTCTGCAGATTAAAAGAAGCAGATAAGCTGGTGTCCTCAGACCAAATCCAGTTCCATGAAGATGGCACCGTTTACTGGATTTGGCCGGTACGGTCCGATTTCCTCAAAACCCAACGAGCGGTAAAGCGCGATCGCTTCCTTCATGGACGGCACGGTATCCAAACGCATGTGTTTATATCCGATTTTGCGTGCCTCTCCGATAATCGCTATGGCCACGTCTCTGCCAATCCCTTTCCCTCGAAACTCAGGCCGTAGGTACAGCCGCTTCATTTCGCAGACTTGCTCATCTATCTTTCTTAAAGCCACGCAACCCGGCTATTTTGGTTTCATCTTGAGCCAAGAGCAGCCGGCCATCCGGCGGAGCGTATGCTCCCGGAAGCTCGGCAAGCTCTTTGTCGAAATCTTGAAAACATAGATGAAAACCGAGCGAGGCGGCATATTCCTTGAACAGCCCGCGAGCGGTTTCAAGATATGGTTCAGAATCGGCTTGAATGAGCTGGATCATGTCTAAGCCAGTGTGAACAGGCTTCGCGCTTTCAGTTGAGGCCTCGGGCCGCTCTGGGTTTTCTGAAAAAGACCCTCTTGGTCATCTCAGCCGAGACGACATAGAGAATGACGATCACCCCTATCATCCCCAGCGTCGATAAGGGTATTGACGAAAAACCAAAGAGCTTGGTCAGCGGCGTGAAGGGCAAAACCAGCGTGGCGGCCACAATCGAGAGTGTGGCGATCAAAAGCTGCTTCCCGGGCATGCTCCTAAAGATAGGCTTTCTGCTGCGGATTACAAGCACAATCAACGATGCTGAGATCACAGACTCCACGAACCAAGCAGTCCTGAATTCGCTGGTGGAGGCATGCAGAATCAGCAAAAGCACGCCAAAAGTGAGGAAGTCGAAGACGGAACTCAAGGGTCCAAACGTCATCATGAAGTGCCGGATATGCTTGATATCCCACCGGCGAGGCTTCTCGACCGTCTCGCTGTCCACCCGGTCAGTAGAAATGGTCATTTCGGGGAAGTCGGTCATCAGATTAGTGAGCAGAATCTGCTTGGGCAACAGAGGGAGGAAAGGAAGAAACAAAGAAGCCCCGGCCATGCTAAACATATTGCCGAAATTGGCGCTGGTGGCCATGAAAACATATTTCAACGTATTGGCAAAGGTCTTTCTGCCTTCTGTAACGCCCTGAGCCAGGACCTCTAAGTCTTTTTCGAGCAATACGATATCCGCTGCCTCTTTGGCCACATCGACAGCACTCTCGACGGAAATGCTGACGTCCGACGCATGGAGTGCCGAGGCATCGTTGATCCCATCTCCCATAAACCCCACTACGTTTCCCGACTTCTTGAGAGCTAAGATTATGCGTTCTTTGTGATTTGGCTCCACCTCGGCGAAGATGTCGGTGCGGTTTACGCGGTGCAGCAGCGCTTCATCGCTCATCCGGTGAAGCTCTGTGCCGGTGAGGATCTGTGGATTCGCCATCCCCACTTGTCGCCCTAAGTGATTGGCAACTAATTGATTATCTCCAGTGACGATCTTCAGCGAAACGCCGAGTTGGTTGAGGCGGCTCAAGGTCTCAGCCACTCCGGATTTAGGTGGGTCAAAGAAGACGACAAAACCGGCAAACGTCATCTTGACTTCCTGGTCTTTGGTGATGAGTGACTCTGTGCCCATGTCCCGGTACGCGACCCCGAGGACGCGGAAGCCCTGGTTGCCGAACTCCGTGAGCCGCTGTTCTATACCCGGGCGCACAGCCTGCATGTCGACAATGCTCCCGCCGACGGTCTCCGCCTGAGAACAAACGTCCAGCACGTTCGACAGGGTGCCCTTGGTCACCATCAAGTGGCTTCCGTCCTTCGACACCAAGATGCTCAAACGCTTGCGGACAAAATCGTAAGGCACCTCGTCCAGCTTCCGGTAACCGGACACATCGAACTGACGATGGGTACGGATAGCCTCGTCGATGGGATTGGTGAAGCCGGTCTCGTAGAAAGCGTTGAGGTAGGCGTAGAGAAGGACTTTTTCGCTTTCATTGCATTCAATATCCAGGGCAGAGCGCAGTTTTACCACCCCTTCGGTCAGGGTGCCGGTTTTGTCGGCGCAGAGCACGTTCATGCTGCCGAAGTTTTCGATAGAGGCGAGCCGCTTGACAATCACCTTGCTTTGGGCCATGCCTTTGGCACCGTGGGCCAAGTTGATGCTGATGATGGCCGGCAACAATTGGGGGGTCAGGCCTACGGCCAGTGCCAACGAGAAAAGAAGAGACTCCAAGACCGGGCGGGACAGATAGACGTTGATGGCGAAAATGGCGATGACCAACACCAGTGTTACTTCCATCAGGAAATATCCAAATCGCCTCACCCCCCGTTCGAATTCGGTCTCCGGCGGCCTGAACCTCAATCTGTCCGAGACCTTGCCGAATTCCGTACGGACGCCTGTCCGGACGATCAGAGCGTTTGCGGTCCCGCTGACCACGTGGGTTCCCATAAAAAGGGAGTTGGTTCGCTGGCTTAAGGTCGCCTGCTCGGGCAGAATCGCCGCGGCCTTCTCCACCGGATAGGTTTCACCGGTCAGAGTAGCCTCGTCCACAAAGAGATCTTTGGACTCAAGGATGAGGCAGTCCCCAGGAATCACGTCCCCGGCGTTGAGAATCACGACGTCTCCCGGCACGATCTCTTCGACCGGGATGTCCTTTGGGCCTCCGTCACGAAGCACCGTCGCTTTGACCTGCACGATAGCCAGAAGCTTTTGGACCGCATTGGCCGCCCCTTTTTCCTGCCAAAATCCAAGCAGGCCGCTGACCAAGATGATGGCCAGGATGATTGAAGCATCAGCCGTATCGTGCAAAAAGACGGACAGGCCCGAGGCAAAAAACAAAATCAGGATGATGGGGCTTTTGAATTGAGACAGAAAGAGGGTGAATGAATCGGTCTTCTTCTTTGACTTCAGGAGATTGTAGCCGTACCGGGTGAGCCTCTGTTCGGCTTCCTCACTCTTCAGACCTTGCGGAGTGGTTTGAAGTTCTTCCAGAAGCCTGGGAGCCGGGATGCTCCAGAATACTGAAATGTCATCGTCCATAAGCGATCTTTGTGTGAGCAAATTCCACTGGCCCGACAACTTGCCTGACGACAAAATGCCCGACCATTCTCTCCAGAAATTTCAGTTCCTAATATAATGTTTGGACTCCTGCAACAAAATAGAATTTCTTCACTATTGTAGGGGCAATTCACGAATTGTCCCTACAACTTAAAACATGCTAAGGCATCCTTCGACCACGCTCAGGACGATAGGTGAAGCCTTGGCTACCCGACTTTGTTAAAGCGGAAGTTCTTTTATAATCTCCCCTTACGAAAGGGGGAGTTATTGTATAATCCCCCTTTGCCAACGGGGGACTCAGGGGGATGGTTAGTGTACGAATGTTGAAAAGGCACTTCCCCACCTTTGGTGTGAGCCCTGCGATTCCTCCCTTTACCGCAATGGTGAGGCCGTTCCCCAAGCATCTGGTAAGCTCGTTTGCGTCAAAATCTGTATTCGAGCTGGGCTATCGGAATGGTTTGTTCTAAAGAGTGGTTGGATCTTTTGCTCACCGCATAAGCCACCAAGCTTTCAGGGGCAAACTGAAGATTCCAAGAAGAGCTTTTTCCCTGGGTTCGGGCGCTCTGGGCAAACGATCGATACACCAACCAGAAACCGGCAGTTGCGCCAACGGCACTGGATGTTAAATACAGCGTGCTGTTATCGCCTTTGGAAGATACCAGGTAGGCTATTCCCAAGCCCACCAATCCCCCGGCAAGTTCACCCAGATTGATCAGAGTCCCTTGACCGGTTGCAAAATCCTTTCCCCGGACCAGATAGTGCCCCACTCCAAGTCCGATTACGGATCCTCCCATCGCAGCGGCAGTATAAGCTTTCGCGTCCCCTGGTTTCACCATATCAACCACTGCCAGAGGAAGGTAGGCTCCAAGAATTCCCGCCCCTCGAAGAACGTAGGCATCGCCTCTGGTGTAAGGCTGATTGTCAGCCAAGAATTTACCGGCTAAAAGCCCCGCTCCCGACCCAAACAATATGCTTGTACAAAGTAATCGCTCATGGCCCTCCTCGAAGAAGTCTGCTAAATGCGCGGTGCCAATGCCTAAACCCAGCCCAAAATCTCCTCCGACACCAATGGCCTCGGCAGTTCCAGGGGTCATATTTGATTTATCCGCAAGACGAAAGAAAGCAATGGCTTCGATTAAGCTTCCAGACACTCCGGCGGCGACCATCTCTCGTCCTCCGGCTTTCTTTCCCACCAGGAGCCCATACAGGAACATTCCATGCACGATCCCTCGTGTCCCGCCGTAAAGGCTGAAAGTGGCGGTGCCATCGGTTACCCGCATATTCCGCGTTACCAAAAGCGGTATAAAGAAGCCCCCGCCGCTGGCTAACATGTAAAGCGCTGTCGCTGTCTTACCATCCTTCACGTCAAACATCACCGGAACGGCCCATCCGTAATATCCCAGTGATAGTGCCAGGGTGCCATGCAGAAGCTTGGTGCGTCCTTCCTGGTTCAGAAGGACCCGAGGCTTCTCTTGCTTAACTTTCTCTGTCACTTTCAGCCGAAAGTCCCTGACCTCCTCCGCAGACAGAGGCCGCCTAACTCTTAGCAGTTTATCCTCCGGTTGATAAGAGATCTCCAACACGAAAGTTGTGTCTGAAACCCGAAATAAGCGAGCCTCTCGAAAGCCCTGGTATTCGGTGAACAGACCTAACTGCTGCTCAAGCTTCGCATCGATGTATTCAAGTTTGCCTTCTGTATCTATTGGAACTTGGGCTTCTTGTGCAGAGCTGGATGTTATATAGGCAAGAGATAGGAGCAACATAATGTAAAGAACCTTCTTGATTTTCATCTTCCCTTCTTCTTCAAAAGACATTCCTACTAACCTATAGTGTGTTCACCAAATGCGTAACGCACCAGACCCTGCAAACCGCACACCTGATGTTTGCTTTAACCGTCGCCTTCTATACAATGTAGACACCTTCTGTTATTATTAGCGAATTTCACTCCTGAAAGCTACTAAAATCGTATTCGCCAAACTCCTTTTTCGAGTTCTTGTCAAGTCCGCAAGACCCAGCAGAAGGAAATGGCAGGATGAGCTCCTGAGACAACTTGAAACTCCCGCAAACATGCCGATACCGTTTATAGATAACCAGCCGGTCTGACGTCCCCCGCCAATGTAAATGGTCTATCGCTAAAATCATCCTTAAGTCCCAGCAAAGGAGGATAAAAATGAATACGCTTTCCTGGCTCGGCATCCTGCTTTTACCCCTCTCTTGCTTGACCATGGTTTGTGCCGATGCGGGTCAAGCAGGGCGTTCGACAGGTTTAGACTTAGAGAGCTTCAACGGTGGTTTTTTCTCCATCGAAAAACCCCGGGGCTGGAGTGTAGTTACTGCGGGGTCATGTGCCACCTTTGCATTCCTATCTTTTGATCCTTCGGATCCATTAAAACAGGTCTTCTATTTTGGAGAAGTCGGTCCGGTTTATCTATCGGAACAGCAGAGGCAGATCGACTATCAGTACCTGAGAATGGGTGGGTATCCTGTGACCTGGATCGACATGCCGACAGTCTATCCTCTGACCCCCGGCAATTTTCTTAAGCAGTTTCATCTGATCGCCAAAAGTCGAACTGGCCAGGGTTTCATGCCCCAAATTCCCCAATTAGAAAACATTAAGGTGATTTCAAGTGTAGCCCAGCCCAATCCCTTTGCAGGAGCCACCACCGAGCTGGTCAGAGCTTTATTCACCCAGGGAGGGAATTTAGGCGAGGGATTGTTCTTGGTAACGGTTGCCCCGATGCTTCCCTTCACCGGAGGTCCGAGTGGAGGGATTGGATATGGGTTCTGTTTTATCGGAGTCACCGCGCCTAAAAGCGAATTCCCCAATCTGGAAGCCACGCTGAGCAAATCCATAGCCAGCTTCACCTTTGGTCAGTCGTACGTTCAAAATTGTCTAACTCAGCAGGCAGAGACTTACAAGGGTCTTCTGAAGGCAGGAAAAACCTTAAGCGAGGCATCGGATATCATTGTGCAGGGATGGGAGAACCGGAACAAGACCGACGACATTATTTCGGAGAAACAAAGCGATGCCACCTTGGGGAAGGAGAGGTTATATGACCCCAACACCGGAGAGGTTTACGAGTTTGAAAACGGTTTCTACGACAAATACCGCTTGGACCAGAACAAATACGAGATGAACAATCTGCAGCCATTGCCCGATAACAACCATGAGTTGTGGACGAAGCCGACGCTGGACGGATACAAACACCTCCGATGAAGATATTGTAGTGTCACAGAATGTAGAGGAAACCTTTAGGTTTCCATTATGGAAGGCTAAAGCCTTCCTCTACATTGTTCCACACCCTTAGTCAGCCGTCCACAGCAAAGGCAAAAACAAAAATACGTTCCTTTCTTTGTCTTGGATGCCCCTCCGTGGTATTATATGCTTCAAACAAAGTCGTAGGGCGGGCAGACATGCCTGTTCTGATAGGTGAGTGGCTGGACATGAGGGGCATGGGGGACTTGGGGATGACTTTTTTTCATTTTTCAATGTCCTGGTGGTTCTGGTGCTTCTGGAGCATCTGGTGCTTCTGGTGGTCATTTTATTTTTTTCTCACTTTTCCTCCAAGTGACTCAAGGTTATTGACTTGCGTATTATTTTCGATGCATTGTTCGTGCAAATGAGAGTTCAGAAGCTCAAGGTTCGAAATAAAGGTTCAGAAGTTTAAAGGTTCAAGAGTTCAATAAAACCAAAATCATTTAGAGTTCGAAATTCAAAGTTATGCATTCTATGAATGCGGTAATGGGCAGGTATAATACACTGCCTCTCATAAACACTGCCGCTATCCGCATCACCACCAAAGTTGTAGCGAATTTGTTGTTTGTGGGAAGAAAACTCACCCCTTTACCCCTGTTCCACGCCTTCGCAGGGAGGGAAGGCAGTTGTTGGGGCAATTCATGTGGTACATCCCGTCCTTCGACTTACTCAGGATGGTGACAGTTCCACTTCGCTTACTGTCCCTGATGAGGTTGCTGCACAACCTGATCTTCGCAACATGAATGCCGTTGCTCTAATAAAGTATTCAACGAGGCTGTCGTAATCATCAAGCCCGACTGTCAATTCATATAGATGACACTCTCTGTTTAGACAGCATTCTCTCAGTTGTTTCTATTGATAGTGCGCTCTTTATTTCATCTTCATACTAAGTCCTATGCTTGGGAGTCCGTTGCCTGATGTGAAGGTGCCGCCGACGACAGCTAAGAGATAATTTCGATTTCTTTCTTCATCTCTCAGAGACTCATAAGATGTTTCGAATACTAAAACCAGCCTTCTATCCTGTACTGCATAGAGATAGTATCTCCCTCCACCCTGTGATCTTTGATCAAAGACCGATAGCATGTGAAAACTCTCACCTTGTGTTGGGAAGAAACTGGCTTCCACGTTTTGAGGCATGACATACATCCTTGTTCCCAACAAAGGTATCTGATGTGAGGAATCGTGGTTATGCCATTTCATACCAGTTGGGTCACTGGCCTCTAGAAAATGAAGTGGAGTCCCAGGTTTAAGATCGTATCCCGTGACGAGAACCTGGGAAGGATTCTTACTATTATAACCGGGAGATATTAGCGCAAACGGAATCAGATAGCTAGTCCCGCTGACACGAGTTCTAGGGGTCACCGAGTAAGTAACAGTCAGCCAGATTGCAGTTCTACCGCCTGCCTCAGTTAAGGCAATGGTATTACAATATCCCTGTTCCTCCCTTCCAACTACTTTTGCAGGAGCTCCAGGTATACCATCGTTATTAACAACGAGAGGCGTATAGGGCAGAATCTGTGGGCCGGTGTAAATGAGGTTTGCTGTACTGAGGATGGATCTGACTGTGTCTTGTACCTCTGGGGCGAGCACCATCACAATCGAGTCTACTCTTGTGACTGGTGTGTGTCTTATCGTCTCTCCCCTTGGGAGTGTGGTCTGCCTACTTGGCCCAGATTCTCCCTGCACAGTTGCGGGCATATGTCTTAGTGGAGCCTCAGGAACCTCTTCCTCTTTCGTGCAACCAGTTGTAAAATCAGATGGGTCTGACTCTTCCTCTGCTTTGGATCCCTTGAAGGCCAATATGCGGTAGTTGAACTGCACCATTGGTTTTAGTGTGGTGTCGAAGTCAACATACTTTATTTCATTAGCTCCCACGTAGGCAATGGTCTTGAAATCCAGTTGACTTGCCAGTGAACGTTGGATCTCGAAGCCTGTTTCATCGTTTGAATTATCCTGCCAAGTCAACACGATGCTGTCAGCGTATGCTCCTCGAGTTGCTTTCAGGTTGGAAGGGGCGCGCAAAGCTTGGGCACAAGTACTCATTACCAGCGCAATGTTAAGCCCGCTTGCGACGGCAAGGATAAGAGAGAGATTAGTAATGTGCTTTTTGCACATGGTAAACCTCCTTTGAAATGTTGGTTTTTGGATACATATCTTGTCAACTCGCGGATAGTTTAAGAGTTTCCAATCCTCTGTGTCTGTGACCCCCGCTGCTGAATTATGAAACAACCTTGCCGTGTCTACGCCAGCGTTTTCGGAGCAACATGCAAGTAGATCTATAAACTTACTCTATCTGATTTTCTTCTTGATCATCGTGAATGTGTACTTTCGAGTATCTTTTCTAACAACTTCTTAGAATCCCCAGAGTTTTTTTCTATCGCTGTTAGGTGCTCTATGACTAAAGATGATTCATTTTGTGCAGTGCTCCTGATCAGAAAATCCATCCTCTCTGCAATATGCCTAAAGAAAATCAGAATACATGATGCGGTTATGAATCCCAACCCCATGGCAATCGTTGTAATCCCTGAGCTTGATAACAATGTTAGGACTTTGTGGACTAGATCCCAATTGAATGGCAGATCTAAACCATTGAAAAATCCACCAATCTTCAATGCTATATAGGTAGAGTAACATCCCCCCACGATAATAAGCCCACCCAGTAAGAATAGTAACCCAATTAAATGGTCTAACCATCCAGATTTCTTATCTCTTCCTTTGCATTCTTCGCAGATAGGTTCCTGTTTGTGGCCGAGTTTTACCTCGCGGATGGTTTGTCCGCATTGAGTGCAAAATGACCGCATAAATCCTCCTCTTAGTATGAAGAACTTAAACAAACAAGAGTTTATTACCGTACTTAAACCGAACTTGATTAATAGCTAACCTGGTTTATCTATCTCCTTCTTTGTTAATAGACATCATTTCAACCAGATTGAATCTCTGCTTTTATGGTTAGGGGCTCCGCTTGAGTGCACAGATATCTTGTGCTGAATTATGAGTTTTTCCCGGTTCCTTTCTCGTCATCTTTCTCTCTTCCAGTGGTATCCTTTCTTCCAGGGGCGCTCCTTTTTTCCATTTTGTCTGCGGCAGAAGCCACTGACTCTCCAGCACTGTGAAGGAGAGGATCAATATTCTTCCAGGATAAGAGAAGTATGACGATGACCGCACCAAAGAAAGTCCATCTTGTGAGGGTAGGTATGACTGCACCAAATACTCTATACTCAACAAGAATATTGACAACTGGGACTACCTGTGAATAGATTACTGCGGCTCCTCCCAATTGAATCGCTCTGACAACTAGTCCACTGATGTTGTCCCGCACTTCGGAACGCTCCACATTGTCAAGTATCGTGTTGCTCAGCCATGATTGCGCAAAACGAGACAAGGGAGGGATCACTCCTACTAATACCAGAACAATCACAACGGACCTGATGATGAATATCCAGTGGACTAAGAACACACCCAAAATTCGCGAGGTCTCCACACCAGGCAAATGCGCAAGTATGTCAGCAAAGATGAATACTACGACGATAAGGCCCAGATTCCTGACCATTCTTTTGGCAGAAGTTTTAGTATCTTCCGGTTTCATGAGAATTCACCTCCGATCTTGTGTTGAAACGCTGTGTACTTATAATAAGGTTTGGACTACGAGTGGCACCCATCGTAATCTCTTTCTCTGATTCGCGTCCATTCAGCCAATATCATCATTGAAACCATGTCTGTAAGTCTCAGATTTCATGATCATTTGTTTTGTGAACTACCAGCAACTCGCTCGATCCAAATCGTCACCCGTCCCTCTGCCGGAAGAGCCTGCCATTGTCCCACAGCTGTCATCGCCGTCGGCACCGTGGAGAGAAAATTCACAATAAACAGCACCCCAACCATATGTTCGAGGTTTGTTAACCGCTGAAACTGTTCTATCGTCGTTTGTTGAACACCTCCCTTTTGCAGTACCATCCCGATCTCATTGGGGTCATTACGAATCGCGTCCCAAGTCCAATTTGGCAGCACTGTGTTACCCCCAGCTACAATGTTATCCTTAGTGTTGCAAGGCATGGTCTGGCCGAGGTTTCCGATGTAGGCGGTGTTAAGCAGATTCCAGTTATAAATATCACCCACTCGGATCGAAACTGGAACACTTACAACTAAGTCCGCGTCCTGTTGAATGCCCGCCAGCGTTCGTATCTCCTTTGGACATAGAACATCGATGTTGAGCTGGTTTCCCGGTAAGCGAAAGTTCATAAACCAGAGCGAGGTGTTAGTTACTCTCAAGTCATACTGCACTTTCACACTCAGGCCGGAGGGTCCTAAGACAGTCGAGTTCAAAGTCTCCACTTTCAGCAATTGTGCTAAGCCAGGCGGTGTTACATCGACATGGACATTGTAGGTGCTGAGGATGTTTTTTCCCTGCGGTGGCTGACCGCCAGAGCAAATGTAGTTCAGTGCATTAGTACACATTTTCTCTCCCACAGGACCAAGCGTGCCTAATGTAAAGCCGTTAATAGGTAGATATAGAACTATGCCCTGACCGACGGACTTTTCAAAAACGTATCCACCTTGCTGAACATCGTGGCCGTTTGGACTCCAGGCTTCAACGATCTTCACTATATCAAACACTTGTGCATTGGTGAGGTTGATTCCAGCTCCGGTCTTACAACCAGCATTCACACGATAGATAAGTTGCTCAGGTTTGTTGGGAAGTGCATGATCCAGCCAGGTAGGTATCCCGTCGAAAACGGGGTGATTATCCAGCGCTTGCACAAAGTAATCTGCATCTGCATACACGGGACACCAGTAGCCAGTGGTTGCCGTCCCAAGTCCCAAATATTGTCCGATGAAACCACCGTACTGTCGGAAGAGAATCCCCTTCCCGCTGTTTATAGCATTCAGCAGAGGTTGTATAACAGCTTGGTTGTTGAAGCCTGTCGGGATACTGCCATTGTCCGCCCAGTAACCGTCATAACTATTTACGATTGAAGGATTGTTTTGAATCGTGGTTGGGTCAAGTTTGGCTACGGAAAAGCCATGTGATTGAGCAAAATCGTAAGCTGCCTGCTCTTCAGCATCTAGAGAAGCTGAATTACTAACGAGCAGGCCAAGATTAGCTGAATAAGAGTACCCCACTAGCCCCAACCCGCTAATGGCGAACATTCCCACCATCATAAGAACAGCTTTATACAGTTTCATTTTTTGTGCTCCTTTCATTGGTTAAGGGTTTAGGCAACAATTGGTAAACTAACAAAGTATCTATTATGAGATTACTGCCCATCGAAGGCCTGTTTGGTTAATCGTATTAAGACGTTTGTTTTTGAAGTTTCAGTCTAACTTTAATTAGGGGAATAGGGGCTTTTTGTCAAGAAGAATTTTGCAATTTCCGCAAAATCTTTTCCGCTAATGCGGGGCACAATATTGAATGACCCCAGTCTTCTTCAAAAACTAACCTAACACCATACCTTACCTACAATTACCGCAAGCCGCCTTGGCGAGAGCAATTTAGACCTAGGCTGATTCTTCGACTATGAGGCTCGAAGCAAAAATCAAGTTCGTAGGCGGGGTTCATCCTACCCTTCGGTCCTGCTTCGCACTGAGTGCGCTCAACATGAAGTGAGACCTTAGGGTTGAAGGAAAAGGATTTCCCTTGATCCTGAGATCTTCGAGATCAAAGGACACCCTGAAGGAGACAAAGAGGGAGAGGTCTATCCCGTTGTCTCTCTTGCCACAAATAGCATATTCACAACAACCTTAATGGTGAAGAGTATGGCTACCCGGTTTATAGGAGATGAGTATATTTGGCATACATAGTTCTCAAAACACTAACGATGAAAAAAAATGAAAAATAACGATCCGCAAGCCCAGCAAGGTCCAGCATGTCCAGCAAGCCCAGTTCGTATGTCGGTCATGCGACTTAATGTGAATCATTCCCTCTCCCCTTGGTATGTACCGCACGGTTCATACCTTGTGGGAGACGGGGTAAGTCGGTATCAGATGAGTGAAAAAAAATCAAAAATAACCACCAGAAACACCAGATACACCAGAAACACCTGTACCGCTGGTTTGCTATGTTCTTTGCTATGAACTGGTTAGCTGCTTTCGCAAGACGACCGGAGGAGAATTGTGACAACCACTTGAACCACCAGAAACACCAGTATCACCAGTCACCCATTTCCGTCGCGACGAATTCCTCCAAAGGATTGTGTCTATGTTCCCTCCCTGATAAGGGAGGGTTAGGGAGGGTTCTATCGCTGCAAACTCAAAAACCGCCGTGGATGAATCCCGCCCATACAGGAATTCGATCAGGGGAGCAGGTTGATCCTGACAGTATGATCAGAAATGGTGATGGTGCCCGGTTTCGCGTAGCTCAATTTCAGATTCTTTCCCGCCATTTCGATATTCTTAAATTGAGACTGCCCAACCTGCGCAGGGTCAAGAGGCTTTCCATCCAAAGAGAGGGAGGTTATTTCGGGAGTGAAAAATGTTATCTTCTTTGTTCTCTTGTCCCAATCGTCCTGTTCGAGTATACCGGTATCATGTATCTCTAGAAGCAAGTCGGTGGTCTGCGTAGTTCTCAAAACATAAACGTCATAGTGGCTCTTAAGGGTTTTTGATCCCTGGTCGACTATCCACCTCTTTGCCGAAGAGGAGCTGGAGCGGCTCAAGTTTTTGGAAGATAGATCGATTTCCACGCGATAGCCACCTTGAGCCTCGAATGCCGCCAAATCCTTGTTGTAACCCTGTGTATATTCATCAATGAGCCTGTCCGTTGCGGCTAAGACTTTTTCATAATCGTAATTCCTTTTAGCTTTCTCCAAAAGCCCTGGCAATTGGTCATCTTTTGCTTTTAAGCTTTCCTTGAATAGTTGAGCATAGGTGAACTCCGGTCCCGCTTTCTGCGCTTGGTCCTTCCAATCGATCTTCAAGTAATCCAGCAGAACCCCCTGAGCTGATCCAACCGGATATATGCGGTAACGACCGACATCCTCCGGTGAAATCGAATTTCCGGTAATGCGTGATCGGAAGTCATCCATAAGATACCCGAACAATGACAACGAATCGAAATCATTCACCAGAGGAGTAGTCAAGCCATCCAGCGACGAATGGTATTTAAGCTTTGGCACCAAAGAAACGCTTTTGTCTTCCACATACTTAGCCGTCCCCTCATTGATCTCCTCCCCCTGTTCATATCTTTTCACAAAGGAGTCACTGGTTCTCCAACGATAATCCCGAACCGCCACAAATTGCTTCAAGTACTCGCGGCATTTCTTTTGATCGTCGTCTTTCATCATCTTCAGTGCGTCCATCAAAAGCTGCATCTCCAGGTAAGCTAAAGCGGTATTCTGACGATCCTGAACCGGGTACAACTCTTCCCGCGCCCAGGGAATCTCGCCGAAAGCGGGGTGCTCGCCATATTGTTGATATTCATGAAAGTTTTCGTGAACGATAAAGCCAAAGAGTTCCACAATCGATTTGTCCATGTATGGCATGGCGGCAACGTCCACTGTATCGATGTGTAGATCGAAGTAAAGCTGTCCGGTAAGATTGTCATATTGTCCGGCATGAACCAGCACGCTGGTCCCCAAGTCTGGCCAATCCTTCGGATAGGCGGTAAAACCTTCCACTGCTTTCGAGTAGTTAAAAAGGAGCGCCCTCTCGGGCATGTAGAAGATGAATGGTCTTTTGGCAAGATTATAACCAGGCCAGACAGAGTCCGGGAACTGCTTGAATAATTGAATCACCCCTTCGCAGATTTTCAGTGCGGGCAAATCTTGGTCAGACAGCTTTTCGTCTGTTATTCCCTCGGCATAAAGAGACGCACCGACGAACGAAACAAACAAAACACAAATCCCCAATAGCACAGTCATTCTTTTCATCGCATTTTCCTCCCGGTCTATTTCTCCAGAAAGAAAATACGAAGGTGGCCAGTGCTTGGTTCCTGAAAATTTGCAGAGATGATTCTTGACCCCCCAGTGAACGGACAGGGCGTTTTAGCCTAAATCATTCCCTCTCCCCTTGTGGGAGAGGGATTAAGGGAGAGGGGGAGTTCGTAGGGGCAATTCATGAATTGCCCCTA
>JBAVQU010000017.1:0-20392 GCA_049694315.1 Candidatus Zixiibacteriota bacterium | reverse complement strand
AAACAATACAAAACCCCGCTCTTAGAGTCAAGGAAAAACGACAGCATGTCAAGCGGCGACCGAAGAACCTTTGCTTCCCCGGCAGCCTCAATGAATCCACGGTTGATTCGAATGCATTAGTTCAGGTTCAATGCAATCTCCCCTAACCCCTCTTTTCCAAAGAGGGGAACAAGGGGTCTCCCCCTTTGAAAAAGGGGGACCTTAACATCGTTGGACATTGCTCTAAGGTGTGACAAAAGTCGATGCGTTTGCCATGGTTCCAAAGTGTAACCGGGACGTTCTGGATTTTGCGTTGAACTCTTCTTATTCAAAATCAGCCAGTCACTATCCGGTGTTCTTCCTCGTCGCACAATTGACTTGACAGCAGCCTACCTCAAGAATATATTCTGCGGGTGCTGAAAGGTTTTGGCCTACCCGTGATCTTAGAATCGAGCCTAAGGTGCGAAGATGCCGAATACGATACCAATAGAACGCTTGCAGAAGATTGCCGGAAAGGACAATCTCCGGACACAATCGAACAAAACGTTGATTTCAGTGGAAAATGCCGGTGTTGTCTGTGAGATCGTGAAGTTAGCCAATCAAGAGAGGTTTAAGGTATTGCCGTTGGGATTTGGTTCGCTGCTCGATTGGACAAGACTCCCCTCAGAAAACTTAGTGATCCTAACATCGGACAGGATCAACCAGATCAAGAAAGTGGTTCCCGAAGACCTGTACGTGATTTTGCAGGCTGGTTTTCCCCTGAAGAATCTGAACCGTGAGCTGGAGCCATTCAACCTGTTCTATCCACTGGCGGACAGCAGCTCGCAAGCCACCATCGGCGGCTCAGTCGCCACCAATCTTAAGGGAAAATCTGGTGATAAGAGCGTTCAGACCACCGAATATGTATTGGCGCTGGAATTGATCAATCCCGAAGGTCAAATAATCAATGTGGGAGCAAGGACGTTTAAGTCTGTGACCGGTTACGACCTGCCTCGACTTTTTGTCGGATCGTGGGGCACCTTGGGTTTCATGAGCGAAATCAGTCTGAGATTGATCCCTTACAGAAAAAGAAAAGACTACCCCCGTCTCGTCTTTGACTCCGCCATTCTCCGGACAAACGATGGTCCGTCCGACCCAAAGGCTGTCTTGGGTTCACGTATCAAGAAAGCGCTGGACCCCAATGAGGTCTTCTTCAGCCTTAACTCCCTCTCCTAAAGCTCGTCGCCAACCCCTAACGGAATCGCCGTAGATTTGAGTCAGTCTGTTGAGAATCATCCGGCCTCTAATTCATGAGACTTCTTCTCTCGGTATGAGCCGGCTATAGAGAGAAAGAAATGCCGAGCTCCACCGGTTCCTTTTTGTGCCCGGCTTTTTTGGCAGTCTCCTTAATCTTGGCTCAGATCCTTTCATATGACAATGGGTAGACTTATTTAAGAAAAGACCACCCATGAAGCTGGGTGGTCCTTTTTGATGGATGCCGCCACTTCAAGAAGAGGCACTCGCCGAGGTGCGATTCCCGGGTCCTCTATTTGCTGACCGGGAAGTCCTCAGATGCCTTCTTTGTGCTTTTTCTGATCAACTTCCCGAGATCAAATGCAACCACTGCCCAAAAAGCACCATTTAAGAAATAAGTTAGGGTGGTAGGGTGCCGAAAGACAAGTCTTGAGGTAATAGGAATACCAATCCCGATCACCAGCCCATAAAACCATATTTCTCTTAGTATTCGCTTCAATGCTTCGCCTCCTAATCAGAGGAGAACAAAAAGGTCGAAATCAAGCAGCCAGCTCCGGCCCCAATAACCCCGCTCCCACAACATAGACCCGTACAGTGGAGCCAACCGCCGTCCGTAGCAAGGCATAAAGCAATACACGCACTACATGCAGCTACGCTCCCTGTTAACCAACATCTCCAGAAAGTGAGTGATGCGGTTGAGTCCTTGGCGGTTCCGTCTCGAAAAGAGACCGTAGTTACATCCTTGATCCATAATCGTTCTATTCCCTCTATTCTTTCGTGCCCAGGCCCAGGCTGCTCGTCTGAAAACCAGAACTCCGCTACGGATATTCCGACTTTATCGCCTTTCCTTCCAAAAGCGGCATAAGCTGCTCTTGCGGGATCACCAATACCGAAAGCTAATACTGTCAAAGTCACATTCCCAGATGATGGTGACGGGGTAGTCTGGGGTTCTCCTTGGTCCGAAGGCTTCAACTTGGAGATCTCTACCTGCTCAATTGCCAGGCATTTGTCTGGTGAGAAGTTAAATCCTCTTTCTTCAAGGAAGGACTTTGCCTGCTTCACCTTCGGTTGAGTTAGAGCATCATCCACGAATCCCTGTAACCGATAGCCTTCTGTATAGAGATGCTTCTCTGTAGAAGACTGAGCATTAGCATTCCCAACGGCTGCACCATAACAACAAGGCATTGAGATTTGGGCAAACAGCGTGAACATCAACACGGTGGCCCCGATCACCCTGACATTCTCTCAACTCCGTCGCTTCTGATACCACTGATCGGGCGAGAAGGGGACGCCAAGGCGTATTTGGAATCTTTTCCAGTCCCATTCCTTTTCGCCAGCCAACGGCTTGTTTTCCCAGAAAGGAAAATCTATTCTGAATTCTTTGGCCGGTATGATCTCCCTCAGACCGATCCCCAGGCCAATTCCGCCTTCATAATAGGCCTGTTTTCCCTTCGGAAGATTGCCGGCAGTCAGAAACGGGAAAAGAGCCAAAAGAATAGGAGTATGAATTCTTCCTACTACTCCACCTGCCACTATTTTTCGACCGACCAATCCATGGAGCGGAAGACCTCGAAAGTTCCCTTGCGCAGCCAAGTCATACTTGTCTTGAAAGAAGAGTGATCCGTCAGTAGCCCCGAGAGCTGTCCAAACAACAACTCCCTTTCTGAAAATCTGAGCCGTGGCAGCTATCTTTCGGTAAGACCTTTTTCCGCCCAGAGCTTTCAGGCCACAGTCCACCGTGACACTTCCCATCAACCCCTTCAAGAGACTCTGCTCTCGCTTGAAATCATTATACTTGTAGCTCAAGCTGAGCAGGGCAGTTCTCCCCTCCTGCCAAATATTCCGGCTCAAGTAGCTTAGGGAATAATATTCGTACTCACCCAGGGAGAGTTTCCACGTGCCCCACAACTGCCCAAGACCATCGTAATTGATTCTTTCAAAGTATAGCTCCCCACCTCTTTTACCATTCTTATTGGAAAGTGAAATCCCCCCCACAAAAGCCTTATGGTTTTTGCAGAGTGAAGAATAAGAATAATCCAAAACAGTATTAAATGCCCGGCGCAATCGGTTGTACGTTATGTTGCTTTTGAAGTCCTCTCTGTATACTCCGCCTTGGGGAATCCCACCCATTCCTTGCAAGCCAATTCCATATTCCCAGCCATGATCCTCTGAACGAGCAAATGAAGGAAGAAGCAAAACATGGTAGCACTCATCATTTGAAAAACCGAAATTGAGATAATTCAGGAGATCAAACTTCAAACCAGCCGGCCTCTTGTTATTATACCGGTCTATGTCCAGCAGCCTATGTTCCGGGTCCAGGGTGACACTGCTCATCCTGCTGGAAGAAACAAAATCCAAAGTGTCAGTCTTCTCCTTACCCTCCATTTTCTTCGATACCTTTTCTCCATTCTGTAAACCAATTTGCACCTCTAAGGGCATAATTGCTTCTCCCCGGCGATTAACCACCACTCGATTTGCAAAACACTTCTCACCCCCCTGCTTTGTTTTCTTGCAGGAGACGGATTTGATAGCATAATCTAATTTCTTGTTGGTGTTGACCCATTCGTCAAAAAACCAATCCAGGTTTTGACCACTCACTGAGTCTGCAACTTGAGCAAAATCGTCGAATGTTGCCGTGGAGAATTTGTATCTATTGTAGAATTCTCGGAGGATTTGAAGAAAAGTCTCCTCTCCTACCAGATAACTCAACATTTTCATGACAAAAGGACCTTTGCCATAGGCTCCCCCTCACCCCACTCCCCCACCTCTTAGACTCTCATCCTGGTCTCCCCTGGCGGCGTAGATGTACATCCCCAGACCGGATTTGTCATTCCAACCTCCCAGAAGACTCTTGTCCTGGCAATAGTCCTTATGGTCTGAGCAAAATAGCTCCGCAGAATAACAGGCTAAGGCTTCAGCAAACCACCCTTCCGTTCCGGCTCCACAAGCGATGGCATCCCCCCACCATTGATGCGACACCTCATGCGCTAAGGTCATCTTAGATCCGACAATTTGATCTAGGATCCCGCCTCCGCGAGACAGGAACAGCATATCATCTCCGCTCATTCCACCAAGGTAAAAAGGCAAATTCATGAGAAAGACTTTTAGTTGGGGCCTGGGGAAAGGTCCGAATTCCTCTGAGTAATATTCTCTAATCACGTTGATCTTATTCACAGTTTCTTCAGCCCGCTTTCTGTCTTTCGGGGGGTAGTAACAATAAACTCTGAAATCTCCAAAATCTCTTTCCAATAGCTCCCGATTCGTAGTAGCAATCCATAAAATGCGGGGGAATCTCTTCGCCTCGTAGGTCTGTGTCTTTGTTCCATCCGAATTGACCAGGGTATCCTGGCAGTCACCGGGCGCTATGATTTTGAATCTAACGGGTAGGGTCATCTTAAGCCGGTAATCCGCCATTCGTTCATAAGTCTCCTCCAAATAAGACTCGGCTCCGCAAGCTGAGGCCCTCTTATCCTTCATTGGCGGAATGGCCTTTGTGGTATCGGGAAGAACTGCGCCTTCCCAATCGAATTCTGCTAATTTCGGATAGCAATCCCCGAAATAGAAATCGCCCCTCCAGTAGGCAGCCTTGTATTCATCAATATCATCCCCGAATCCCAGCAAGAAATATAGCTTGACTTCGACGCTCGAATGGGGAGCTAACGTGTCGTCAAGCGGTATCCTTAACAGATCCTTATTACCTATGTCTGGTATTAAGACCTTGGCAGATTTCCCATTGACAAAAGCGCTATCCAGGGAAAAAAACGAGGGATGAAAATGCTGGTAAATATAGAAGTATAGCTCCGAATAAGTCCGTTCCCCGGTTTTGAAGGAGATGATCTCCGATCCTCGGAGCGACTTGTCCTTCTCGTCTAATCTGCTCTCGATGTCATAACTTACATTGGAGATATCAAAGCCCTTGAAGCCTAAAGCAGAATTGGGCAAAACCAAAAGCAAACCGAGGAAAGCTGTTTTGAAATGCCACATCCTGCTCCTTTCCTTTTATAGATTTCGGTCAACGTAAGACTGGACTGCTTACAGGATAAGACATCAGAAATCAATGTCAAGACCAAAAATGCGTTAACCGAAAAATCTCAGTGACCTGGACGCCAGATCATTGGCTTTCAGTTGGTGAGAAACAAAATACCACTGTTGAATTGTTCTTCACGGCCTCTGCATTCGTCGTCTTTCCAACAGAGGGCCCCGGGCGCCCTCCGTTACTGCTCTACGCTCTGACTCTAATCCAGCGACTCCAGAATGTCCACAAGCGTGTCAAAGCCGCATTTGCCGCACTTGATGATACAACCAAGCCCGTGGCAGTGCCGGCACCTGCTACAGCTGAGAGGCATCATGTTTGGATCATCATTACCCACAGGTTGCGCTTTGACCGTCGGACGATCATTCCCCGCGTATGCCAATCCCAAGGTTGACACCGGACAAAGCGAAGCCACCAGCATCAATAGGTTGAGAACTGCCACGGTCAATGCCGTAGTCTTCATCCATCTTTTCATCTCTTGTCACCTCCTCTCCTTCACTCTTTTCCTCCCGATCAGGGGACATTACCCTTTCTCCATTCGCTTCTTCCAACAGAACGCTCGGATGTTCTCCGTTACTGCTGTGCGCTCTGATTCTAATCCACCTGGTCCGCAAGGAAGTCATACGCACACTTCGCACACCACTTGATGCAACTGAAAAACCCGTGGCAGTGCCAGCACCTGCTACAGCTGAGAGGCAGCATGTTTGGATCGTCATCACCCACAGGTTGGGCTTTGACCGTCGGACGGTCATTCCCCGCGTATGCCAATCCCACAGTTGACACCGGACAAAGCGAAGCCACCAGCATCAGCAGGTTAAGAACTGCCACGGTCAAGGCCGTAATCTTCATCCATTTTTTCATTCCTTCTCACCTCCTCTCGTTTGTTATTCTCCTCCTGATCAGGGAACATTACTCTGAGATCTGTTTAAAATCCTTTTCCGGTATCGCCTCGATTATCTCAGAGCTGACTATTTGTCCGTCGATTGGATTCATTTTCACTTTAGCCAGATTGAAAGCGCCTGCCGGCAATCCTTTGCAGTCGCAGACCCTGTCAACCAATTCCACCTGCCAAAAGAGCGAGGAGTCTTTTTGACTCCAGATTAAAGCCACCGTGGATACCGGTACAGAACCTTGTGAAACGGTTTTGCTGAACAATTGTCGCACCTGATCTGACGACCAGGCTTTGTTGCAGGCATCCTTCGGAGGAATGATCCGTGACCAATTCTGTAAGCTGTATACAACCGCCTTATGTCTCGGAGAGTCAGGATGCACAAAACTTCGTATCTGATCTTCCAACTCCTGACAGGATAAGAAACCTTCTTGAAGATCGGTTAGCCTGCCATTTTCGACATACCAAATGGTAGGCATGAGCCGGTATTTCCAGGGCAATTTGGATGTAAGTCTCCAAAACCATAGTTTTGACTTCTGCTTCGCTTTATCCCAGTTGCAAAAACCTAGAGAATCTGAAGTGGAGATGATGAATATCTTTAGGTTCTTGTTCGCTTCAACGTCAACCATATTTTCCAAATATGAAATCTCCTCCCAGGATTTCGAATGATCGGGATCGAAGAAGACAAAGAGATTCTTCCCCCAGCTATCATTTACAGAATTTACCCTCTCCTTAGTATGGTAATTACAAAGGTTGAAACTGGGGATATCTCCTCCCTTAGCTAGCACAAAGGACTTATTCTGAAACAGATTCAGAACGTGATACTTGGAATCGAATACAATTATGGTCCAGAACGTTCCCCACAGAAGAACGATACCGACGACGGACCCACCTATGATTTTCGTGATCTTTCTTATTGACATCTTCATCTTTAGCGACTATTTATTCCCGCTTTCTTTTTCCAGCTCCGCCCCTTTTGGGGAACCCTTATAGCCGAAGGGGCGGAGCTTTGGGGGACGTGCGAGGCGCTTACTTGTCCCGCCTTTGGCGGGATCCCGCCCATGGCGGGAAAAGGAGTAAAACAGGAGGAAAGAAATGAGTTCACAACGTACATTATGGTTCTCTATTTTCTTCTTTTCACCCCATCCCGCCTCCGGGGACGGCCCTCAAGGCGGGACAGGGCTTTTTTCGTCCATACCCTTCAGAAGAAGAAGGTAAGACCAACTGCTCTTGCTTCCATCAACAAGGGAAAGGTTCTGCAAAGGGCATGCCAGAAAACAAAAAAACCACTCACCTTTTGGTAAGTGGTTATCACATAAGAAAGTAGCTTCAACAACTTCTTGTTATATCTTCAATCTCCTCGGGCTAACGAATAATAGATATACCAGATTTGGTAGGGGAGATCATGTAACAGACCTCGAATCCTAATCTATTTGGTTGCCAATGAATGAATTATGGAAATCTACCAAAAATGGTAGCAGGTTACTTAAATTGGTATCTCTATATGATATTTCTTGATTTTGTTATTCAGAGTCATAGCGGGCATCTTGAGGGCCTTGGCTGCCTTTACCTTTATCCAATCATTCTCTTCGAGTGCCTTCAAAATCAACTCCTTCTCATATTGCGTCACCTGATCATATAAAGAACTAACTTCTGTAGGTGGGTCTTCTTCAGAGAAATCCGGTGAACACAAAAACTTGTCCGGTAGATTCGCTGACCCATCCCCGTTCTCTCCCCCCTTCAAGGTGACAAGTTTGATGATCTCATTCTGCAACTCCCGCACATTTCCAGGCCAATGATAACCTTCAAGGATTTTCAAGATCTGGGGATGAATGCTGGAAAGCTCGTTCCCGTCATCACCGAAATGTTTCCTAAGAAAATGATTGAGCAAAACAGGAATATCCCCTTTTCTGTCTCTGAGGGGCGGAAGGACTAACTTGATTACACTCAAGCGATAATACAGATCCTCCCGGAAATTCCCAGATCTCACCTGCTCCTGCAAATCCTTGTTACTGGCGGCAATAATCCGGAAGTCGACCTGCCGCGGCTTGGTGTCACCTAACCTGGTAATCTGTTTGTCCTCAATCGCTCCTAATAGCTTTGCTTGGATCAAAAGTGGCAAATCCGCCACCTCGTTTAGGAAAAGAGTCCCTCCCTCGGCTTCCTCTATCAATCCCTTCTTATCCGTGCTCGCTCCGGTGAATGCGCCTTTCTTATACCCGAATAGCTCACTCTCCACCAAATCCTTAGGTATAGCAGCACAGTTGACCGGAACGAAGGGTTTGTCTTTGTAACGACTCTCACCATGAATGGCACGGGCTAAAAGGTCCTTCCCCGTTCCAGTCTCCCCCTCCAAAAGAATGGTGTGAATCGAGTCCTTGATCTGCTTTGCTTTGTCAATTACGGAGAGCATCTCAGGACTTTGGGCGATTACATGGCTAAAGGAGACTTTTTGGGGAAAGGAAGAAGCCATCGGAGTAAAAGAAAGCCTCTTCTTCAGATCAGAAACTTGTATTAACCCCTTCTCTTCAGGTAATTGCTGAAATATCTTCTCCGCTGAATTTAGAAAGAGGAGAGACCTTTCAAGGTCACTGTGTTCAAAGAGAAGATGAGCCAATGAGAGATTCACCAAGCCCTGATAATAGGCGCTTCCAAGCTCTTTGAACAAATCCTCCGCTCTGCCCAAAAACTTCAAGCGGATAAAATATTCAAAGCAATCAGATTTTCCTGCTTCCAGATAAGCCTTGCCTAATTCAAACTTCGCCCCGATTTGTTCCAAGATTGAAACGGCTTTCTCGAAGCTCTCTTTCGCTTTTCCCTTTTCTTTCTTGGCAGTATAGATCTGCCCCAAGCCCCGATGAATCGCTCCAATCTCAATTTTCTCTCCCAAAGATGTGGCCACCTTCAAAGCCTTGCCACATGAGGACAAAGCTTCATCATATTGCTTTTCTGCGATCTGAACTTCCGCTAAAAGCCGATAAGTCTGGCTGATGATGTCCCCTTCGGGAGCAATCTCTTCACCTATCTTGATTCCGTTTCTGCAATGATCTTTAGCCAAGAAATAATTTCCTTGGGCAAAAGCTAACTCCCCATAGTATTCATAGTAGATCGCCATCTCCCGCATGTAATTGTTTTCGTAAATGAGTTTTAAGGCTTTTTCGTAGTACTCTGTTGCTTTGGCAAAATTTCTTTGAAGAAAACACACATAACCCAATGAGAGATAGCAGCAGCAGATGTTGATCAAATTGTTGTTCAATTCGTTCGATTCCAGGCTGCGCAAGAGATTTTCTCTTGCTTCCTTCCACCTCCCAATTAGCAGATATGTTCTTCCAAGATTACCACAGAAACGAGCAATCCTCTTATGATCATTCATCCGCTCACAGAAAGATAACCCCTCTTTGAGATATTCGGCCGCCTTATCGCATTCTGTTCTCACGAAATGAATTCGCGCAAGTTCGTTGTAGCTCTCAATTACTCCTTCATCATTCTTGATTCTTCTAAAAATAGCCAAAGCATCTCTTAATTCCAACTCCGATCTCTTTAAGTCCCCCAAGTCTGAATAAATAATCCCGATGATGAACTGAGCTTTTGCGAGTTTTTCACTTTCCGAAGAATTTCTAAGGATTTCGAAGGATTTTTGTGCCTTACTCAATGCTTCCTCATAGTTACCTACCCCCTGAAGAGCTAAAGCCAACGAATAATTCAACTCTCCGGATTCATCCATGAGGCTGCTGAATTCCTTGTGATTCTGTAAATCTCTCAGCTCAGCTAAAGCTCGCTTGAACTCTTTGTGTTGAATTAGAGATTCTATCGCAGAGAGCTTTTGGCCTGCTATACCGGGGCTACTTCTTTGATCCTGTCTCATTCTTGTTCAGAGAGCCTCGCGTTATGGAAGTAGCAGATTTCTCATTCGGGGACTTATCCAAATCGCTGAGATCCCCGAGCTTAGTTTGCGACCTCAACATTAGATAAAAGTGGGGATTAATCACAAGCACAATAAGATCTATGTTCTGATTGTAAGCCGCTTTTGGAGATAGCAGATGCTCCCACGGATGCGCCAAAAACCTCGCATGCCTGGGATCAGGTCCCCCATAGCTCCATGATGTAAGGAGTAGCAGTGAAAGAACGCAAATAACCAGAATGATCGTTTTCTTTTTCATTTTATCCTCCCCTCCTTTGGGGACGATTGTTGTTTAGTAGACAATTCTTCTGCCAACCAGGCCTTACGGACACGCATAGAGCATGCCCTGCCCTGATTTGTACCCCTTCAATGGTCACCTGATAATATCATATCGGCAACTCAGTTAATATGGTTTACTATTATATAATGTAGACATGTCGAAACGTTTGTCAAGGGGAAAATTCACCTTTTTTGGGAAAACCGAGTGTTTGCGAGTCCCCCTCTCTACCCTTCACATTCTTGGTCTTTTCTGAGAAAATCAGGATTGACCCCCGGATCAACGCCTGTCCCGCTCCCCTCGTTTCCAAAATCTCCTTGACTTTACGGCCTTTTCGATTAGATTGGCTGCGGAATGAGCGTGCATCCGTGAGTTTATGAGGTTGACGGAGATGATGGATGCTACACTTTGAGAGCGATCTTACTTGATTCTTTCTTGAGGAGGATACCGTGAATCTGAATTGGACTTATTCGGTAACCGCACACGAGATGAAAAGCTCAGCCATCCGAGAAATATTGAAAATAACGGAAAGGCCGGACGTGATCTCCTTTGCAGGAGGTCTTCCTGCACCAGAGCTTTTTCCGGACAGGGATTTGGAAAAAGCCTGTATCAAGGTTTTGGATGAATACGGACCCAAAGCCTTACAATACAGCCTAACTCTGGGAGTGTTTCCACTCCGAAAGGCTATAGCAGAAAGATTATCCAAAAAAGGATGTAAACTCACTGAAGAGAATATTTGCATAACCTCAGGCTCGCAGCAGGGTTTGGATCTGGCAGGAAGAGTCTTTCTGGACAAAGGAAGCGTGGTGATATGTGAGAACCCCACCTACCTTGGCGCCATCCAGGCGTTCAATGTCCAGAATCCGCAGTACGTCACGGTGGATATGGACAAAAACGGGATGATCGTAGACCAGGTGGAGGAGAAGATAAAGAAATACAAACCCCGTTTCATTTACGTTGTTCCCAATTTTCAAAATCCAACCGGCATAACTTTGAGCTTGGAAAGAAGAGAACACCTGATCAAGCTGGCAAAGGAATACTACATCCCCATCATCGACGATAATCCTTATGGTGATCTCAGATATGTAGGAGAAGACCTACCTACACTCAAAAGCCTCGGTGGTGATCTGGTCATAGAACTGGGAACCTGTTCCAAAATTGTCTCACCCGGACTACGGATCGGATGGGTGGCGGCCTCCACTGAGGTCATGACCATGTTCGAGCGGATGAAACAGGGGGCAGATCTGCACACTAATACCTTTGCTCAATATGTTTTATTCGAATACATACAAGCAGGAAACTTGGATCGACACATTCAGAAAATCAAATCAGCATACAGCCAAAGAAGGGACGTCATGATAGAGGCGCTGAAGGAGTATTTCCCCGAAAACGTGAAATGGATTGAGCCGAAAGGCGGGCTTTTCCTGTGGGTGGAATTGCCGGAGGAGGTCTCTGCCACCGCTCTTCTGGAAGAGGCAGTCAAGCAACAGAAGGTGGCTTACGTTCCGGGGAAACCCTTTTACCCGTACGAGGAGAAAGACAACACCCTCCGTCTCAATTTCTCGAACGCCGGCCAGGAGATGATCATGGAAGGCATAAAGAGATTAGGAAAGGTCTTCAAAGAAAACATTGCTCAAGCCAATAACCGCAAGAAGGCCCATTCAGGTAAGCGGTAGACCGTAGACCAGAAGCCGGCACTATCTCCGATTGGTCGAATTCCCGATGCCTCGGCATTCTCTAATGTCGAGGCTTTTTGTTGTTGACCAGACCCGTGGTTTTACAAGAACCTCTTTCTCTAACCTCGGCGGGTGGAATTGCAAAAGGCAGGAAGAGAGAATGTAAATCCTCTTGCTCATCTCCGGCTTTCACTCTCCACCAGATGCTTTGATCTTCGCAGTAACGTCATCGGCTACGCCCCCTTTTGATGCCAGCCTTTTCCGCACAGGTTCTTGCTGCCAGCCGCTTGCTTATGGCCCGGAGCACTGGTCAGGTCCCGGAAGGAAAAACATCTCCAGCGCCGTCGCAGGTCGCTAATCTGGTACAAACCACCTGAATCCTTCGTAGCGACTGACCACGCAGGCAAAAAAAACTAACATCATCCTTTGGAAATCGCACAGTGGTCGGCCTCAACTCTTTATATATGAATAAGTTATAGAAGCTGTAACAGGACTGCAATTGTCTTCTTTTTTTAAGGGTTCCCTTAAGTCGTGCTGTTATATTGGCATTCGGAGAAGATGAATGGCGCGCGGCGACGAAAAAGGAGAGTCTGCGGTTTTTTTCCCTTGACAAATAGGGCGAATGGTTTATTTTGAATTAGAAGGGGAATATGTTCTTTTTTTCGATCAGTTGAAAATAGCAGACCATTTCGTTCTTTTTCTCTCGTGGTTTGACCGGCACGTGACACGCCTGTGCATTAGTTTTTTGTGCACACTCCGAGCGAAGAAGTCTCTCGTTAGAGAGATCTTCTGAATGGACTCTGTGCGTGACAGCCTTCGGACTTCAAAAAAGAGTGTCTCAAGAAATGTCAAGAACTGAAAACTTTCCCCGATCTTATGAAAGGAGGTGACCGTTCCAATGCTCAATGGATCGGGCCGATTTCGACTTGCCTATATCAAGAAAATGCGAAACTCGAACTCCAGAAGCGAGGAGGTGGTAGACAGATACTTTATATGGTTTCATTTGACTCTCAGACACAACCAATTTCCTTACGAATGTGAAAGGAGGAAATAATGAAGAACAAGTTCCTATTGGCAGGGCTTCTTCTTTTGGCGTGCTTGGCCTGGTCAGGAACCTGTGTCGCTGCGGATGCCGTCACCAACGGCAATTACGAGGGAGGATTCTTCGTGGATGGGGACGATCAAGTCCCCAACGGCTGGATCAAGTACGAGACCTTCTCTGGAGGGTCGGGAGAAACGTCCATATTGTCGCAGGCTGGCGATAACGGGCCCACCCTGGCGGGAAGCTCGTCGCTGAACTGGGTAAGATCAAACGACAACATGAGCGGAGACTGGACCGCCTGCGACCAGTTCCTAAACTACGACGTCACCAACTGCAACACTCTCACTTTGACCATCGATGTAAAAGCTTTTTCGCATAGCTTGGGAGGCTCTGGCTACACCCCTGAGGATTGGGAATATCCGGTCACGGTTGTCGTTTACTACACGGACACCGGAGGAACTCAGAGATACTGGCAGTGGGGTTGGTACCTATGGATAGACTCTCAGACCGCACCACGGCCGGATCATGAGCAGGTGTCTGGCAACGGGGTGGTAACCGGTCAGCAGATACCGACTAATCAGTGGGTGGCAAACTCGTTCAACCTTCTGACCGAGCTTACCAACCCAAAGACCATCACCAAGATCAGAGTGGGGGGTTCGGGCTGGGATTTTGAAGGACGAGCGGATAACGTGCAGATACTCTGCACAAAAGGTTGGTATTGGAAACCTTCATACACGGATTATGCTCCCTCCGGCATGCCGGATTTCGATCAGAAACAGGACAACTGGAAGAACCCGACTACGGCCAACTGGTCTTTCTGCGGACCGACGGCGGTAGCCAACTGCTGGTGGTGGTTTGATTCCAAGTATAACGTGCCGGCCGGAGTGCCCGGAGATGCAAACGATAGGTTCCCGTTGGTGCGGGATTACATGGATACGCTGGCTGCACTGGTGGGTCGAGACGACCATGACCCCTGGAACGTCAACCATGTGGGAACCGCTTGGTTTCCCGGGGGAGCTCCTCCGGCTACTCTTCAGCCTTTTGTCCCCGGAGCTCAGACGCCGGGTGGAGGATTGCCTCGCTGGGGTGAGTTGGTGGAGAGATTGGCCTGGTATGTCGACTGTGACGGCAGACGCACTGGAAACGTCATCGTAGGCACTAATGTGGACTCCATGCAAGCCGGAATTGGTAGATGGTTATTGAGTGAGCACTTTCAAAACGGAAGGACCTTAGCCGACACTTTCTACGAGAGAACCATCCAGAGGCCCAGCTATGTTCAAGTGGAAAGCTTGGTGGAAAAGTGCGAAGACGTCATTCTGCTTCTGGGCTTTTGGTATTACGGCCCGGGAGATCAGGAGTTTATCAGAGGGGATGTGGATGCCAACGGCGTTGTCAACGCCGCTGACGTTTCCAGGTGTTTTGCCGGTCCACCCTTCCTCTGCGATGATGCAGCCGACGTGAATGACGACGGGGTGTGGAATACTCTTGACTGTGAGTATCTTAACAACTTCCTTGCGGGGATAGGACCGCCGCCACCCCCACCATTCCCCCAATGCGGTCCTGATCCAACTCCGGATGCACTCGGTTGTGCGCATTTTTCGCCTTGTCCCACCGGTCCTTCCCAGTGGTGGCGGGTAGGTGGACATTACGTCACCGTGGCCGGTGTTTACTCCGACTCGCTTAAGATCGCCTTCTCCGATCCGTACGTCGACTGGGCAGAACAAGGAAATCCCGGCATGATAGGTAGTGGAACGTTGATTGCCCATTCGTATCCTCATACCGATCCGACCATCCACAATGATGCCGGGAATGTCTCCCATGATATATATATAGTAGCAACGTCGCCCAGCCCGGGTGGTTCCTGGGGACCTCAGGGCTATCCTGCATCTACGAATCCTACTGACTGGATGAGCAATTTCAGGGGGCAGAGTATCCCGCATGAGTTCATATCTCAAGCCCACACCTGGGACGGGGTGGATCAGGTCTACACCGAGGTGGAGTATGCAGTGGTGGTTTCACCGAAGGTGGCCAATCGTCCGCCCCAGATCATCCAGCCGGATACGTTGCATGGGTACAAGGTCTGCGATACCGTCAGCTACACCTTCGACGGCATAGACCCGGACGGCGACGTCATCCAGGATCAAGCCTCGCTGGTCATACAACCCGCCTGTGGGACGTATTCAGTCACCCGGATTTCCGGCCAAGGAACTTCCACCGGAACCTGGCAGGTCACCTGGATAACAGCCGGTTGCATCGACTCTGCCTCCTACCAGATCATCGTGGACCTGAAAGACGCTCTCAACAACACCTCGTATTGTACGACTTACTGCTTCTTAGCCCCGAATCATCCGCCCAAGATCACTCAGCCCGACAGCCTTTCCGCCTTTGTGGGTGATCAGGTAAGCTACACCATCGACGGCACCGATCCGGACGGAGACGTGATCTTGGATCAGGCTTCGATACACGTCATTCCTAATTGCGGTTCATATTCCATCACCAGGACTTCGGGACAGGGAACTGCAACTGGCACCTGGCAGATCGTTTGGCAGACCAATGGCTGCGCGGAGGGCCGGTACCAGGTTATCCACGACATGACCGACGGATGTGATAGTTCCTATTGTACCACATATGTTCGTCTTTCCCAGCCGGTGGGCTGGTACTGGAAACCGTCCTATCCCGACTATGCGCCCAACGGAATGCCGGACTTTGATCAGAAGCAAGACAACTGGAAGAAACTGGAAACCGGTCAATATTCCTTCTGCGGTCCGGTGGCAGTAGCCAACTGCTTCTGGTGGTTTGACTCCAAATATCAGGTTCCACCGCAGGCGCCCGGAGACGGATTTGACATGTTCCCGTTAGTACGAGACTACATGGACAATAACCCGCCTTTCATGGGGCAGACATGGGATGATCATGATCCGTGGAATGTCGATCATGTTGCGACCTCGTGGTCGCCTCCAGGCATTACTCCGCCTCCCGCCACCTTCGCGTTTGCCCCGGGACATCAGCCGCAGCCCAGCGGAATGCCTCCTTGGGGCGAACTGGTGGAGAGGCTGGCCTGGTATCTCGATACCGACGGAGCCAGAACCGGTTACTGCCAGCACACAGGCACCAGTATCGTTGGAATGCTCCAAGGGATCCAGATGTGGCTGGCTAGCGAGCCAATGCTGCAAGATACGCTCTGCGTAGGTTTCACTGCCAAACCCACGTTTGCTCATGTCGATTCGCTGGTAGAGAAGTCGGAGGACGTCATACTCCTCCTGGGCTTCTGGTTTGAGGATCCAGCGGGCAGTGGGCATTGGTACAGATGCGGCGGACATTACGTCACTATGGCCGGAGTCAACTCTCAGGCTTTGAAAATAGCCGTCTCCGATCCATACCTGGATGCTGCAGAGATGGGTCTGCCGGGGGTAGTGGGGAACGGCTCCATCATACCGCACCTTCCCGGGCATCCGGCTCCCACCCACAATGACGCCGGAAACGTGTCCCACGACATATACTCGGTCATGCAGCCCTCCCCCAGTCCGGGCGGACTCTGGTCATTGCCCGATTATCCGGGTGATTGCTATGACTTCAACAATCAGAATGTCCCGGATGAGTTTTCCGCACGGTACCGGACCTGGAATGGAGTCTCTCCGATCTTCACGGAGGTGGAGTACGCGCTGCACATCAGCCCGTGGGATTATCGCGGGGATGTAACCGGAGACGGAGTGGTTAACGCAAGCGACGTGGTCTTCGTGATTAACTACCTCTTCAGAGGAGGATCTGCGCCTCACCCATACTCCAAGGGAGACGTCACTTGCAACGGCATAGTGGACAGTGGAGACGTCATCTTTATGATCAACTATCTGTACAAGGGCGGGGCTGCCTGCAAATGCTGTGACCGGTAATCACCATTCAACCGAGGAGAAATCGGAACAAAAGCTCCCCCGCAGGCTGCGGGGGGGCTTTTTGTTTTTCAGGTGGGCTGTTCTGGTCAATGCTTAAGGGACTTGGCGGAGTATTTGTGCCTCGCGTCTGAATGATCGTGGACCTGCGTCGGACAAAAAAGCCTTGATTTTCGAAACGCCGGAATTTATATAGTACCGAAACGTTTTTCTGATTAGATCATCATGAATATGCGCGCCCGAATCAATGTAATCGGATGATGAGATCTCTTTCGGAGGCCGAATGCTAAACTTGGAAGAGCAGTTGGAGATCATAAGAAGAGGAACAGTGGAGATCATCCCGGAAGAGGAACTGATCCAAAAGCTAAAAGAGTGCATCCACGAGAACAAGCCTTTGAGGGTAAAACAAGGATTTGATCCCACCGCTCCGGACATTCACCTGGGACACACCGTTTGCTTGAGAAAGCTCAGGCAGTTTCAGGAGCTGGGTCATCAGGTGATCCTTATTATAGGAGACTACACCGGCATGGTGGGAGACCCCTCCGGACGCTCCGAGACCCGCCCCCAACTCAGTCCGGATGAGATAAAGAGAAATGCTCAAACCTATCAGGAGCAGTTCTTCAGGGTGGTGGATGAAAGCCGGACCGAGGTGCATTACAACGGGGAATGGTTCAGCCGGATGAGCTTTCAAGAGGTGATGCATCTGGCCGCGAATTTCACCGTGGCCCGCATGCTGGAGAGAGACGATTTTTCCGAGAGATTCAGAAAACAGGTCCCGATCAGCATTCATGAGCTGTTCTATCCTCTCATGCAGGCTTACGACTCGGTCATGATCCATGCCGACCTTGAGATAGGCGCGACCGAACAGAAATTCAATCTTCTGGCGGGAAGACAAATCCAGGAGTTGTATGGGCAACCACCTCAGGTGATCCTGACTATGCCGGTTCTGGTGGGAACCGACGGACAACAGAGGATGTCCAAGTCGCTGGGGAATTACATCGGGGTGGCGGAGCCGCCCCAGGAGATATTCGGCAAGATCATGTCCATTCCCGATGAGCAGATCTACAATTACTTTGAGCTGGTGACCGACGTGGGAGCAGACGAATTAGCTCAGATCAAAAAGGAGCTGGTGGGGAAGAAGACTAATCCCATGATTGTGAAGAAGAGACTGGGAAAAGAAATTGTCAGAATGTACCACAGCCAGCAAGCGGCGGACAAGGCCTGTGAGGATTTCGAAAGAGTTTTTTCCAAGAAGGAGCTGCCGGAAAGCATCGAAACAAGACAGATGGAGTTCGACCAGCCTGAGATGTGGATAGGTCATTTTCTGGTAAAGGCCGGGTGTACAGAATCCACCAGCCAGGTGAGACGGCTGATTAAACAGGGCGGACTTTACATCGACAATGTGAGAATCGATGATGAGAACCTGAAGGTGCCCGTGGCGGGAGAAAAGCTGGTGAGGTTGGGGAAGAGGGGATTCTACAAAATTGTGGGAAAGGTTGGAGGAGAGTAATCTAATGAAGCCCTATGTTGCCTGTTGGTCTTCTTGACCAACAGCCAAATAGTCTCTCTGTTGGTGAAGAACACCAACAGAAAGCAGAAGGACAAGCTAGCGGGGGAAACGATTTTAGCCAAAAAGATGAAGATGGAATGAATTCTATGAATCAAAAAAAGATATTGGAAAAATTAGAACAAATATCCATAATTCCAAAGCATGGAACAGACGATTATAGACAATGGCTTGAGCAGGAAGGATTTTTACAGTTTTTGTTATATACTGCTGTTGATGAAACACCTTTATATATTTCATATAAGGGAACATATATCTATTCTGTATTTCTTCCACAAAGCTGTTTGAAAGGCAATTACATTGATGATTTAATGAAATGGGACTGTGGTCCTGATAGCTCATGGGGATTTAGCACTTCTTCAGGTATTTTGCAGCCATTTGATTTCTCCTGCTCAAAATTATTAAGAAAGGCAACGCCAATAACCTTTTTAAGAAGTTTTGAAGGAAAGATTGGTCAGAAAAGCTATGTAGAAATTCATCAATTATTAAGCCATATCCACGGTTTACATTTTTTGGAAGAAAGGAAAGCTTATTGCTGTTTAAATAAGGATGGAGATATTGAAGAGGTTATTAAGATACACCATTTACCGCGAGAAATTTTAGTTACTATAAAACAAGATGTTCTCAACCTTCACTTATTCTTAGCCAAGTCAGTATTGCTGCGACTATTTAATAGGACTCTTTGTAATAATTGGATAAGTTTTAGTGAAAAAACAAGACAAGAATCTAAGCTTTACGACAAGAAGAACAAAATGTTTGCCCGCCAGGGTATAGCATTTGATAAAGAGGATCTTCCAACAGCAGGCTGGTTAAGCGGCTTTCAAATTATACGAAATCATCAGATGCGGAAAAAGATGCAGAAGATTTATAACGGTGAACATTCAGAACCTGAAAAGTATGAACAATTTATTGCTTACGACTGGAAGCATAAGAGGATTGCCAAATGTTCATGCGACCCCAAAAATCTGGGCAATTATTTTGTTGAATCAGATAAACCTTTTGAAACTTCGCCTGTATTTTTTAAACCAGAAGTCTTATCGAAATATAAACAAAATCCAGAAAAATACACACTTGAACAACGGAGTATACGTTGTAGGGGTAGCTGGAGTTTAAAAACATACGATATTAACGAAGCAGGACAGGTTCATACCTACTTAATTTACTTGGGCTATCTCCCGCATTCAGAACAAATTTATTGGAAATCATACAATGAGAAACCAAAAGCTGGTATATCAAAAAGAGCTTTCACAACAGATTTTATGGGGACTTGGGATTTGTCATATGAGCCATTATCAGAACTAAAGAAGGCATTGGACAAATTAGGAAAAGAAAAAAGTGAACTTTGGTCATGCACTGATGCAAAACTATATGAGTGTCTTAATTATCCAGTTACTGACTCTGTAAAGGAATGGACAGATGAAATTCACACATTGGATAAATTTGTAATAGAAGGATTTAGGTACTCATATTTAAAAGAAATGGCAACATCCCTGAATTGCTTTGATAAGACACTTGGTACCATAAAATTACTAAGAAAGATTTTGGAAACAAAAAGAATTAGCGATAATGAAGTCACCAATATTGTTGATCCTTTAGAAAAAATTCGTTGTTTGCGAACAAAGTTTGCAGGGCATAGTTCTGGCAATGAGGCAAATAAAATCAGAAGAGACTTAATTGGAAAGTATGGAAATTTAAGAAATCATTTTCGTCAGCTCGTAGAGAGAACTGATAAAAGTATAAAGACTCTTTATCATTTATTTTCAATAGGGGATAAAAAATAATAGGTGATTATAAAGGATCTGACACAAGATTGCAGAGATTTTGAGTCAAGATTTCAAAGATATTTTGGTTTCTATGGTTATATCTGAACTCCATTTCTTTTAGGTACAAAACGAATTTTTGGATGGA
>JBAVQU010000016.1:0-66346 GCA_049694315.1 Candidatus Zixiibacteriota bacterium | reverse complement strand
CAGTGTCCTCCCGAACCACTGCCCGATCCTTAGTCCAGGAAGTAGTAAAGCTCACACCTCCCTGTGCCGCTGTAATTGGTATTGGTTGTCACAATACCGGTGGTGTCCACGCCGTCATCCAGCTGCTTGTCGATGTTCTCTGCGACATCCTTCGGAAGGCTCACCATAATGAAATTGCCAGCGCGGTGGGCCGCGGGTGTGGTACTCGTGTCTGAGCCAAAATTGTACATGCTTCCAAACGGGCTTCTCTTGGCTTTGTAAGCTAAGTTCTGTCCCTCGATGTCATTCCAGACCGTGGAGTCACTATCGAAGAAACCGTTGCCATCTCTGTCTCCTGGCAGTTTCGTGAATTTGTCAAAGAAGGTATAAGCCGCGCCATAGAGACCTCGCAGGTCCTGGACCTGCCTTCTGATCTTGGCGTTTGCAATCATCTGGGAACCTCCCAGAATCGCTCCGATCAGAAGACCGATGATCACCAGTCCGATAGCCAACTCCACCAGAGTAAAACCCTCCTCCTTACCGAACAGTTTACGCATACGCGTCATTCCTTTTCACCCCCCTTCGTTGGTTAAAGGTTCCTCGTGCTCGCCCTTGTGCCTTCAGCTGATTTGGGCCCATTTAGGCACAGACGAAGACATAAGTTAGGCTACTTTGGTCACGTTTAGTCCGCCTCTTTTCACACAAAAGATAGACTCGTTTCCGTGAGCTCGTTCTGGCTTAAGTTCTGCTGCTTTGGAAATGTGAAAGCTGAGCTTCCCTCATTGCACACATCTTTCTGCTCTTTTTGGGAAGTGCTTTCCGCGGGCGAGTAAACCCGAGAAGATTTCTCCGCGGCCGTCCCCACATCACTCCCGTTGTGTTCGCTATCGGCACCGTCCTAGCAAACTTTAACCAAAACCCTTGTCTGAGGGGCAAGCCCAAAACTAACTCAATCCACGGTTACTCTCTCTGGTGGGTGCCATCGTTCGGAGGGAGGCTATGCTGTAAGGAACCTGACTCTAAGCTCCCCATTTTCACCGGTACCGGACAACATCAAAGATGATCGCGGCTCCGGCATTAGTTCCGCAGTCGCAGGAGACGTACCATGCATCCTTCAGACCAGGTGCCTGTCCCATGGACTCACTCCGCTGGGTTGGCGTCATGATTCGAAGACCATTAGTGAAGAAGTCGGCCAGACTCCAGAAGAGAATGCTTGCCGGGATCATATGCCGTCGGCGTCTGTGATTAAGTGATGGTCTCTCAAGACGGCAGAATTTTCGTCGATAAGCTCTGCGTACGATCCGTCCTCCCGAAGCACATGATCTCCACAAAAGAACGTCGGCCCTTTAGAGTCATCTGAGGACAGACTTCGTGTTGTCCACCACCAAGCGGATGGCGATGGGAGGCTCAGGGCGGGAATCGTGCCCGCGATCCTGGCCGAAGCATCCAGACAACCATTCAAATCACCCGTCCCTCGCGCGTAGTCTCACAAGGACTCAGTTTCGGCCTTTACCGGATGGCAGACTGAGATATTGAGCCACCGTCAAAAAAACGCTTGACAAGGTGGAAAGGGGATTTATATTAGACACCCATAAAGTCCATTATGCTCCGGTTGGGACTTTCGGGGTGGTAAGTTTTTCAAGGAGCGTCTCGAGGAAAGGGCTGGATCTCTGGATGATCCGGCGTAAATGGGAGAATTGAACTTAGAGAGAAAACTCAGGCAGGATGTGTGCAGGCATCCCGGGCTTGTGCGTGTCCTTCTTTTTTTTAGGGTGACCCGACTTCAAAGAAAAACTATGTCGAGATCGTCCCTCGTATCTGTTGATCGCACCTAACACTTATTGTGCCATCTTTGGCGTTTTTCTAAGGAGGTGGTGCTGTTAAAACCCAGTGTCGAAGAAAACCGAGGTTGGTTGCATTGCAGCGGGGCAGGGAACTGCACCAACCGGGAAAGAAAACGGAGAGGACTCTTATGAGGATGCCGGACTTGTATGTGTCCTTGTTTACTATCAAACTCTAACCGGCAGAAAGGGATGTCAAAATGTTCAAACGTATTGCAGTAGCTTTTGTCCTACTGGCTTTACTGGCCTTCATCGGTTGCGCCAAGGCACCTGAGCAGGAGATACAAAAGGCCAACTCCGCCATCGAGGCTGCCAGAACCGCGGAAGCCGAAGAGTATGTACCGGATGCCTTCCGTGTGGCCCAGGATACCCTGAATGCCGCCAATGCGGCCAAACAGGAAGCGGATGGCAAGTTCGCGCTCTTCAGAAGCTATAGCAAGGCCAAGGCGCTGTACGTCAGCGCCGAGGCTTTGGGTAACCAGGCTGTCACTGCGGCGCAGACGGAAAAGGAGCGGGTAAAACAGGAAGTGACGAATCTGCTGGCTCAGGCTAAGGGAGTATTGGATTCTGCCAATGTGGCTCTGAGCAAGGCTCCCAAGGGAAAAGGCAGCAAGGCTGACATTGAACTGATAAAGAATGATCTATCTGCGGCTCAGGCCAGTTTTGACGACGGCCAAAATGACTTCAATGCGGGAAAATACAAAGTCGCCCAGACGAAGATCGAAGCTGCCATGCAGAAAGCCCGGGCGGTAAGTGGCGAGATTGAGCAGGCCAAAGCCCGGAAGATGGAGAAGGCAACTCCGGCGAAGACCGAAAAAGCGGCTTCCAAGAAGAAGGGCAAGTAGCAGTTCGCCTGTCGTCGTAAAACGTTTTTTGTGGCGGGGGTCGTTATGCCGTGTGACCCCCGCTACGAATTTTAGATGTGTCCGGGGGAGGGGTCTATCTGAGTTCGAGGTCTCGGTTCTTCTTACTCGTAGCGCTGGTGGTGATCCTTTCTTCGGGAGTGGCCGCATTCTTGCTTCCGGGTAAGCATCCTCCAGTGGAGATTCTGCAAAGCGCCAAATCGTCACTTGACTTGGCCGTCAAGGCATCGGCGCTGAGATATGCGGAACAAACTTATCGTTCTGCCGAGAAAGTGATGCAGGAAGGCTGGATGGAGATGGCTCACCAGAACGGTCGGCTGGCGCTCTTTCGCAGCTATGAGGCGGCCGATTCACTCCTGAAGCTTTCGATCCAGCTGGCACGTCAGGCCGCTGCCCAGGCAGAGGAGCGCATCCGCTGCTTGGATTCCCTGGCGCAGGGGGAGCGCTCTGAACTGCAGAACGAGCTGGAGGAGTGCCGGGAGGCCTTGGATGGCGGCTCTTGGGCGAATTTCCGAGCGGAACGCTACTGGTCTTTCGCCGACTTGTCGCTTAAGACCAGTGAGGCTTTGATCAGCCAGGGCGAATATGAAGAAGCCTGTCGGACCGTGGTCAAAGGAAAGGAATCGCTCCATCAGTTGGTCTCCCTTCTGGCCGAATATGCCAATGACGAAGCCCACCGGATGAGTGCTTGGCGGCGTTGGGTTCAGGAGACCCTCGCCGAATCCCGGACAAACGGGACCTATGCGGTAATCGTAGATAAGTCCAAACATAAGACCTATCTGGTTAGGGCCGGGGATATGGTACACGTCTACAACTGTGAGTTGGGTTACAACTCCGTCCATCAGAAGCTGTTTTCGGGTGATGGTGCCACGCCGGAAGGGAAGTACCAGATCTCTGCGGTCAAGTCGCGCGGCAGCAAGTACTACAAGGCTCTGCTCATCAGCTATCCTAACCAGATGGACAAGAATCGCTTTCAGGAAAACAAAAGGAAAGGCATTATCTCTCCGCGTGCTCGCATCGGAGGCCTAATTGAGATCCATGGGGAAGGGGGGAGAAACACGGACTGGACTGAGGGTTGTGTGGCCCTCACCGACAGGGACATGGATCACATTATGCAGTACGTTGCGGTGGGCACTCCGGTGACCATCGTGCGTCGTTCGGACTTGTGGCCATGAAACGTTGGTGGTGGTTGATCATAGTTTTTCTAATCCTGGCGGCCGGATTCGTTACGGCCCAGTTAACCGTAGTTGTCAGAAAGCCTTCTCCCAGCCGGGCCGTCTCATACAACGATTCCTTGCTGATCCCGCTGCCGCACGACCAGAAGCTGGCACAGAAGGAGTTGGATAAGATTCGGAGCATGCTGGCCAAGATGAAACCGCCGCGGCCATACATCGTCATCGATACCCACGCCAATGTTCTTTCACTCCGTACCGAAGACTCCGTCATTTCAAAGGCTACCTGTTCCACCGGTTCCGGAGGGGTGCTAATTGACAGCCTCACCGGCCGTCGGTGGGCCTTCTCCACTCCCCGGGGTGTATTCAAGGTGACAACCAAACTGGTGGATCCCTGGTGGCGCAAACCGGATTGGGCTTTCATTGAGGATGGCGAAGACATTCCACAAGATCCGAGCGAGCGACTTGATCCCGAGATGTTGGGCAAGTATGCCCTGGGATTTGGCAATGATTACTACATTCACGGTACCATCTATGAGCGTCTCCTGGGGGTCAGCGTCACTCACGGCTGCGTGCGGCTGGGGGTGGAAGACTTGGAAAAGCTCTATAACGTAGTTCAGATCGGAACCCCGGTCTATATTTTCTGAGTCACCCAACATGTTCCTCCGAAAATCATGGAATATCTTGCTGCTGGGCGTTTTTCTATCCTGCCTGACCGTTCTGGCCTGCCATCGAAGACACTCGGAAGAAAAGTCAATCCCTAAACAGAACCACAACGAAAAGTGGGACTACCAGGGCGCCGACTCGGAGTATCGGCTGCTGCAAGCTGAACTGGGGCTGGCCAAGTCGGAATCTTTGTATTTGGTGCTGGACCTGAGGCGTCAGGGAGTACAACTAAAACTCAAAGGGACTGTGGTTTGGAGTTATCCCATGACCGTCAGGGAAACGGATTTCCAGAAGCTGCAGGAGTTTGCCCAGCGTTTTGAAGGTGAGGAGAACCGATTGATCCGCCCTATTTCCGAGAAGTACCTCTTCGCAGCCCAAAACAAAACCCCGGATTCAGTACTGGCAATCATCAGTGATGCCGTAAAGGCTAAGCCCGAGCTTATGCAACGAGACGTGCCAGGTCGGTTTCAGCTAATGTGGGGCTATGGTTTAATCCTGGAGATACATACCGACATCACTGGCCTACCTAAGTCAAAACTGAAGAACACTATCGTCGAATTTCGCCAGGCCTTACGACGCCCGTTCGGCGAGACGCAGCTCGTCTTGCAGATGAGTCCAGAGCAGGCCCTCACCCTTTACCGGGTTGCCCGACCCGGGCTACCTACCCTCCTTTGTCCTCCTAGGTGAAACAACCTTCCCTCAGAAGGAAATACTCTCATGACCGGACTCCTCGAGTTGTCGAGCTTCATCTTGTCTTAGCAGCATCCAGCTCTGATTCTGTCCCACGGAATCGGCTTCTCCTGAAAAACATTTTGCAGTGAACAGAGCAGTTGCATCTGACTAAGATTAGCCCGTAAAACAGCTCAGGTCTGAGCCAGGGTCATAGCACGGACCTCGTCGGGTAATGGTTAAGGTACCTGCTTTTCGCGGAGACCATAAAAAAACACCTTGACATACGCGGATGCTTGGAATATCATAGGTACGAACGAACGCATAACTAAAACCATTCACGACGAATGGAGGCTTCACAAGAGGGCAGGTAAGCCCAATTGCGGTGGAATCCTGTTCTTCCATTGCACACGGCCATGGGAACGGCAGTTTGTGACTTCTCTGTTGGAAGAGAGGTGATGGATATGATTGGTCTGTGATGAACCAGGGAGAGGGACGAGGCAAGGTCCGTGTAAGGTTGGTGTGGGATTTTGCCTCAAGAGGACACCGACCAAATCAAATGGAAGGAGTGAAGTGCCATGTATCAGATGTATAAAGAAGTACAAATCCCCGAGACCAACGAAATAGTCGGCACCGGTTGGCTGCCGCCTCTGCCCGACTTGCGTGACTATACCGAAGAGCATCCTGAGATTGCCCCGATGTTGGAAAAACTGGGGGTCTCGACGGCCAAGAAAAAGATGCTTACCGCGCCGACCAAGGTAGATCTCAGACAATGGTGTTCGGATGTCGAGAACCAGCTCAGTTTAGGCTCGTGTACCGCCCATGCGGCCGTGGGAATAGTCGAGTATTTTGAACGCCGTGCCTTCGGCAAGCACATTGAGGGCTCCCGTCTGTTCGTGTACAAGACCACGCGGGATCTTCTGATGGTGACTGGTGACACCGGTGCCTGGCTGCGAAACACCATGGGCGCTCTGGTTCTATTTGGGGTGCCGGCGGAAAAGTATTGGCCGTATACGGACAAGAAGCCAGACTTTGATAAGGAGCCAACCTCCTTCGTCTATGAGGTGGCTGACGACTATGAGGCTACCAAGTACTTCTGCCACGATCCGCTGGGCATGAACGTCCCGCCCGCCACGGTGCTCAGCTCCGTGAAGAAGTATCTTGCCGCCGGCATACCGAGCATGTTCGGATTCTATGGTTTTCCGTCGTTCAGCCAGTCCAACATCAAGGGTGGGATTCCCTACCCTTGTCCCGGTGAGCAGGCCCAGTGGGGTCACGCCATCGATGCCGTAGGCTACGACGACAGCCTGAAGATCAAAAACCTCAAGTGCAACAAGGAAACCACAGGCGCGCTCCTGATCCGCAACTCCTGGGGAAAGAGTTGGGGCGATAATGGTTACGGATGGTTGCCCTACGATTATGTTCTGAACAAGCTGGCGCTGGACTTTTGGTCCATCTTGAAGATGGAGTGGGTGGACACGAAGCAGTTCGGGTTCTAGTCAGATCAAAGAATACTCGATCAGTCTCGAGAACCCAAATGAGATCGCTGCCCAAGTCCTGGTTGCCGAGGTTCGCCGGGCTTCATCAAGATCACACTCGGCGACTTCGGTGACCCCCTAGATCATGACTGCAAATGCGTTTGGATTTGGTGGTTCCTCCATGAGTAACGCTCTACTCGGCCGAAGCAATCAGTCTCGCAGCCGACCCCTTGGCTTGGGGCATGAACGCCGAAGATCTGAAGTTCCGCCCTGGAAGAGGCGATGGGGCCTGCAGAGAACTCAATTTCCTTCACTTCGTAAAAATACAGAGCAGGCAGGACAGAAGTCTCTTGACTTAAAATCGATCTCTTCTGCATAAGTTGAGGTGAACATCACACAGTTTGGCTCCCGACAGTGAATCAAACCGAAGGTGTGCCCCAGCTCGTGAATAGCCTCCTTTTCCAGACGTCCTTTGAGTTTTTCTGGGTTTTTGGGCAATCCGTATAACTCGTCTCTCAAACGGTAGCTGGAGACCACCGCCGCTTTCCCGTTCAATTGTGCCTCCCCGAAAACGAAAGTCAAAACCGGAACATAGAGATCAACGCCCGTAACCCCCAGGATTTTGGAATCCTCGTCCGGAATCTGTTCTATGAGTTGGGACAGAATCCAGGTGGAGTTGAATTGGTTTCGCGCCGGATCGTATCCCCCTTTTAGGGAGAAAGGTTTATCCGACAGGAACACCGGAAGCTTAAAAGCATGGGATAGAGAGGAGGCTAACCCGGCCAGCAAGTGACTGTCCGGAAACTGAAGCGGTTGCAAATAGATGTTCACGTCTATTTTCGTAAACCATATTTTTCAATTTTGTGGTACAGGGTGGTACGGTCGATTCCCAGAACCTCAGAGGCTCGAGTGATATTCCATCCCGTCTGTTCCAGAATGTTCTTCATGTGAGCTTTCTCCACCGCCTCCATGCTCTGATCCTGCGGAGCAGACTTGGCCGTCCGCGGAATGGGAAGCTGCTCTGCGGTAATGGAAGGCCCGGTGGCCACAACCACGGCCCTTTCGATGGCATTTCGGAGTTCTCGCACATTGCCGGGCCAATCGTAGCTCTTAAGAAACTCCACGGCGTCTGCTGAGAAACCAGTCACTGGTTTGTTCATGGCCAATGTGAGCTTCTTCAGAAAGTAATTGGCCAGAAGCGGCACGTCGGAGCGCCTTTCTCTCAAAGGAGGAATGGAGATGGAGAAGACGTTTAGCCGGTAATACAGGTCTTCGCGGAACGCTCCCTGTTTCACCGCCAACTCCAAGTCGCGATTGGTGGCACATATCAGACGGAAATCGACCTTTATGACCTCATCTCCTCCCACCCGGGTGAATTGCTTGGTTTCTATGACCCGCAAAAGATCGGTCTGAGCTTTGGGGTCGACGTTTCCGACTTCGTCCAAGAAAATAGTCCCTCCATCGGCCATCTCGAATTTCCCCTTGCGCCGATACAAAGCGCCGGTGAAAGCCCCCTTTTCGTGTCCGAAGAACTCGCTTTCGGTCAGTCCCTCGGTCAACCCACCACAGTTGACGGTAATGATGGGAAAGAATCGTCTGGAGCTGTTGGAATGAATGGCCCGGGCGATGAGTTCCTTGCCGGTCCCGCTTTCTCCCTTGATCATCACGCTCGTATCCGTGGGAGCCACGGTCTTGATCAAATCGAAAACCTTCATCATGGCCGGGCTTTCCCCGATGATCTCGTCTATCTCATAAAGCTCCTGAATTCTCTCTTTGAGCTGAATGTTTTCGGAAAGCAGGCGCCGCTGTTTTATCACGTTGGAAACCAGATGAGAAAGATAATCCGGGTCCACCGGTTTGGTCACGTAGTCGTAAGCTCCCTCTTTTAGAGACTTGACAGCCGTATCCACTGAAGCGTAGGCCGTGATCATGATGATGGTGGCATTGGGGTCAACGCTTTTGATTCTCTGCTGCAGCTCCATTCCGTCCATGCCCGGCAGTTTTATATCCAAAAAGATGATGTCCCAGGCTCCCGGTTTGAGTTTCTTCAAAGCCTCCGTGGCGTCAGCCGCAGCATCTACCCGGTAGCCGTCTTCTTTGAACCACTTGGTGAGGGAATCGCGCACGGAAAGCTCATCATCCACGATCAACAGACTCACCGATTTATCGTTTCTATCCGCACTCATTATCTTTTCCTCCTGGGTATGATTAAACTCTAAACTTGTGTATCCGTTGGTGAGAATTCCTTTCTTTTTTCTGCCAGCAGCTGTTGGGGAAGCTCGATTATGAAAGTGGTGCCCTGCCCCACCGCTGACCGAACGTCTATTTTCCCTTCATGCCTCTCAATGATGCCGTAGCTGACAGACAGTCCTAATCCCACTCCCTTTCCTTCCTTCTTGGTAGTATAAAAAGGTTCAAAGATATGGGGAAGATCCTGGCGAGATATGCCGGAACCGGTATCTTGGATTTCTATTCTTATTCTCCTTTTGCCCGGGTCAGTGCTGGTTCTTATGGTTAAGGTGCCGCCGCTGGGCATAGACTCCACCGCATTTACCATGATGGCTAGAAAAGCTTGTTGTATCTGGTCTTTGTCCAGAGTCGCCTCAGCCTTCCCGTCTTGATACAGTTTGACCAACTTGACATTGTTCAACTGGAGGTGATGGTCCACCAACTGCACACAGCGGTCTAAGATCTCGTGCAGGTCACACACAACAAACTCACCCATCTGCCGCCTGGAGAAGAGAAGGAGGTTTTTGACTATGTTTCCGCACCGGGTGGTCTCCTCGGCGATGATCGCCAAGTCCCCCTGGACGGCTGAAAGCTGTTCGGCAGTCAGATTCGGTGAGGTCAGCCTCTTCTGCAGAAGCTTAGCATAGGTCAAAATCCCTCCCAAGGGGTTATTCAACTCATGCGCCACCGTAGCCGAGAGCTTTCCTAAAGAGGCCATCTTCTCCATCTGAATTAAGTGCGACTGAATCTGCTCCAACTCCTGCGTCTTCTCTAAGATTCTCTGCTGGAGCGTCTCCGACCATTGGGTGATCTCTTGATGTGCTTTCTTTAGCTCGGCGGTCATGGTGTTGAAAGAATGGGCCAGATCACCGATCTCATCCTGGCGTTGGAGGGGAATGGTATAGTCCAGGTTTCCAGAAGCAATGGCCCGGGTGCCCTCGGTCAACTTGCGGACCGGGGCGCGGATCAGGGTGTAGATCAATATCCCGACTACCAAGAGAACGCTAAACACCACGACCAAAGAGGCTAATACGGTCTGGCGGCGGCTGTGGGCGATGTCGGCATCCACCGTGGCTAAAGACATCTGTACATCCAACACCCCCAAGATGAATTTCTCGTTGGGGGGCGGATGGCATCCGGAGCCATAACAGGCATTTTCGTTTTCTATGGGGTTGATCAAGGCTAAGATCCTGTGCCCGTCCGGGGCGGTTATGATGCGATGACGCTCTTTAGTGGCTAAAGCTTTGAGCGGCTCACGATAACGGTGGCAGACCTGGCAAGCCTCCGAGGTAATGGGGACCTTGCTCAATCTCTCCTCAGGGCGGGTGGTGAAAATTATATTGCCCTGTTTGTCGTAAATCCGAATGGCTTCGAATCCGGGCATTCGACTGAAGTTCTTGAAAATCTGATGCACGTCCTCCTTGCGATTTATCAACATGCTGTAATGAGTCGATTCCTTGATCAGATCGGTGGTCCGGAGAGCGCTGAATTGGACCAATTCCAGAAGATCTTTGGTCTGGCTCCGGACATTTACCAGGGTGAAAGTAGCCAGCCCAATGAACATCACTAAGAACAACGCTATGAACAGCTTTGATCCCAGGGACATGGATGGACCGGCTTTCTTTTTTACCAGCGTGGTGTGATAAGACCCGTGATTTTTGTCCTTCTCAATATACGTCTTTTCTTATCAAAGGGAAGCGTTTTTTGAAACTGTGACGAAGGCCGCAGGCTTAGTGAGCTGACGGAAGCAAACACCATAGGTCTTGGTTGGTCATCGATCTTGCACGCGCCGGAGTCTCTTTTACATGCCGGATGAATAAGGCACGTGAGATTGTCAGCCGGATTTCCTCCTATCTGGCTTCCTTCGAACCGCTTTTCCCTTGAATTTTGTTGACGAGAAATGAAAATGTTGGTATTTTCGGACGTTGGCATGTCGGGTGAGGCTCATACACTGCATTCAAGAGGATAGCCCATGACCTCAAAGAAACGCCTCTTTCTCATCGACGGATCAGCTTTAGCCTATCGATCGTATTTTGCCTTCATCCGAAATCCTCTGATCAACTCCAAGGGCGAGAATACCTCCGCGGTCTTTGGCTTCACCAATTCTCTCTTGAAAATCCTAAGAGAGGAAAACCCCGACTATGTGGCCGTGGTGTTTGACACCAAGGCTCCCACCTTCCGCCACGAGATATTCAAAGACTACAAATCCACCCGTGCCAAGATGCCGCCAGAAATGTCGGAACAGCTACCGCGGATAAGGGAGGTTGCCGGAAGCATGAGTCTCCCTATATTGGAGATGGAGGGTTTCGAGGCGGACGATCTGATGGGGACTTTAGCCCGGGAAGCCGAAGAAAAAGGGTTGGAGGTGACCTTAGTCACCGGAGACAAGGATTTTCTACAGTTAGTGGATAACGACATTAAGGTTCTAAATCCGAAGAGGGGAGGGGAGGAGCCGGAGCTTCTGGACGTGAGGGGAGTGGAAGAGAAATTCGGAGTACCGCCTGAGAAAGTAATCGAGGTTCTGGCTCTGATGGGGGACGCTTCGGACAACGTCCCGGGCGTACCCGGAATAGGGGAGAAGACTGCACTGGAGTTGATCCGGGAGTTTGGGAGTTTGGAGAACGTGCTGAAAAACGCCGACCAGGTAAGAAAGAAGAACGTCCAGAAGGCCTTAAGAGAGCATGCGGATTTAGCTCGGCTCTCCAAAAGGCTGGTGACCATTGATACCCACGTTCCCTTCGATCTCGACCTTGGTCGATTAAGACGGAAAGAGTTTGATCTTCCTCGATTGAAGGAGCTTTTCAAGGAACTGGAATTCAACCGGCTTCTGCAGGAAATCAGCGCGGTTAAGAAGGAAGAAAGATCAGACTATCGAATCATAAAATCGGAAGCGGAGCTTAGAGCGTTGATTGACCAGCTAAGGCAGGCGGGCGAATTCGCTCTGGACACCGAGACCACCAGCCTCAATCCCATAGATGCCGAGCTGGTGGGAATATCTCTTTCGTTCAGGGAGAAGGAGGCCTTTTACGTTCCGATTGGTCACGCTGATCCCGAAAGCAACGTGGAGACGAAAGCCGCGATGCCCCAACTCAAGGGCATCTTAGAGGATGAGGACGCAAGAAAGATCGGGCATAACTTGAAATATGATCTGGAAGTCTTGAGACGACACGGAGTGGAGCTTAAAGGTATCTACTTTGACACCATGGTGGCATCCTATCTCTTGAACCCTTCATTCCGGCAGCACGGTCTAGATCATTTGGCTTTGGAACATCTCGATCACAAGAAGATTCTCATATCCGATCTGATCGGCACCGGCAAAAAGCAGAAGAGTTTCGCAGAGGTGCCGGTGGACATCGCCTGCGACTACTCGTGCGAGGATGCGGACTTCACCTTACGGCTCAAAGAGGTTTTTGGCCCCAAGCTCAGCCTGCTCTCGCTGGAGAAGTTGTTTGTCGAGGTAGAGCTTCCGCTAATTGAAGTGTTGGCTGAAATGGAGATGATCGGTGTATCCGTCGATGTCGATCACCTAAGAGGCCTGTCTAAGCAGATGGAAGGCCGATTGAAAGAACTGACCCGACGGATCTATGACTTGGCAGGAAGAGAGTTCAACATAAACTCCACTCAGCAGCTGAGTCAGGTTTTGTTTGAGGATCTTAAGCTTTCCTCCGCCCGCCGGACAGCAAAGAAGACCGGTTTCTCCACCGATATCGGAGTGTTGGAGGCTTTGGCAAAGCAGCACCCGCTTCCGGCGCTCCTGGTGGAGTATCGACAGCTCTCCAAACTGAAGTCCACTTATATCGACGCCCTGCCTGCTTTGGTGAACCGGAGGACCGGGAGAATACACACGTCGTTTAATCAGACCGTAACCGCCACCGGCAGGCTCTCCTCCTCCGATCCCAACTTGCAGAATATTCCGATAAGAACCGATCTGGGAAAGCAGATCAGAAGAGCTTTCATTCCGAGGGACAAGAGCTTTTTAATCGTGTCCGCCGACTATTCCCAGGTGGAGCTTCGAATTCTGGCGCATTTTTCCCAGGATCACACGCTTCTGGACTCTTTCAAGAGAGGCGAGGACATTCACAGGCGCACTGCCGGCGAAGTATTTGGCGTGGACATAGACCAAGTCAGCCCGGAGCAGAGAGCCATCGCCAAGACTGCCAATTTTGCCATCATCTATGGGGTAAGCGCTTACGGGCTTTCCCAGCAGACCAACATGAGCCCCCAGGAAGCAGCCATGTTCATAGATTTATACTTCAAGCGGTATCCCCGGGTGCAGGAATATCTGGATGGGATGATTGAGCTGGCCCAGACACAGGGTTTTGTCACTACCCTTCTGGGGCGACGAAGATACATACCGGAGATCAACAGCGCCGACCGGCAAAAGAGGGAATTCGCAGAGCGGACCGCCATCAATACCCCGATTCAGGGTTCTGCCGCCGACCTGATCAAGGTGGTGATGATCGACATCGCCCGGGAATTGAAAACCATGAAATCAAAGATGATCCTTCAGGTCCACGATGAGCTGGTCTTCGAAGTTCTCCGAGAGGAGCTTGATTTGGTCCGGGAAATGGTGAAAGACAAGATGGAGAACACGGTTCGCTTGGAGGTGCCGATCAAGGTGGACATAAACGTGGGCGAAAACTGGCTTGAGGCGAAATGACGAATTAGTCAACGGATCAAACGGATGAAAGAATTAACGGATAAATGCAATGACCCAATATGTCGTTTCATCCATTCAATCCGCTGACAGCACCGATAAACTCTAAAACCTTTCGCTCCCGTTGGATGTTGTAATGCACCTGCAAGCAAAAAATAGTTCCAATACCATGATTCTAATCGGCGTTACCGGCGGTATAGCTTCGGGAAAGACTGAGGTGAGCCAGGTCTTCCGAAACAAGGGGGCGATTGTGCTTTCGGGTGACCGGATCGGGAAAGAAATCGTAGAGACTGACCCGAGAGTCCTTCAGGGATTAGTTCGGTCCTTCGGCGAAGCCATCCTTGAGCGCTATGGAAAGCTCGATCGGCGCAGGTTGGGAAGAATCGCTTTTGCCTCCGAGGAATCCAAAGATAAGCTGAACCGAATCGTCCACCCGCATCTGCTCCGGGAGCTAAGAGCAAGGATCGAGAATCTGAGGAAGAAAAACCAAAAGGCAATTGTGGTTATCGATGCGGCTTTGGTTGTGGAGTGGGGATTGGAAAATGAGTTAGATTATCTGGTCTTGGTTGAATCGAAAAGAGAGGACAATATCCGGAGATTGCGGAAGCTCAAGGGTTACTCTCGAAAAGAGGCGCTGGATAGGATCAAGGCGCAGCTTCCCGAGAAAACCAAGAAACGAAAGGCTGATTTCGTTATCAGAAACGACAAGGGTTTGGCCGAGTTGGGAGAGAAAGCGGGCAAAGTGTGGGAAAGGATGGTCAGAAAGCATGCCGAATAAGTCAGCCACCAATCTCGAAACGAGGCACTCAAAACGCAGAGCAAAAATCTCTTGCGTTCCCAGTCAAAATAGTTATAATGTTTTTGTTTTTGGTTTCTTACTGTGAACTACGAACCAAGAACTACTAACCGACTTTCCGGGGCAGTAGCTCAGATGGGAGAGCGGTACGTTCGCAACGTACAGGTCAGCGGTTCGATCCCGCTCTGCTCCAGAGATTTGTCCCGCATTCTGCGGGACAAATCTCTCGTTCACAGCTTGTGGTTCATGGTTCGTAGAAAAGGCTTAAGACCATGAATTCTCTGGGGAAGTTCAATTTTGAAAAACTAAGAGTCTACCAGAATGCGTTAGAGTTTTCAAAACAAATATATAAAGTGACGAAAAGCTTTCCAAAAGACGAGCTTTTCGCTTTGACGTCTCAATTCAGAAGGGCAGCTTCATCCATTCCACTAAACATCGCTGAAGGCAGTGGCCTTACAAAGACGGAGTTCAAGAATTTTCTGAGGAGAGCCAGAGGGTCGGTATACGAATGTGTGACTATTCTCTATCTGGCGTCGGATAATAGTTACATTTCAAAGAACGAACAGCAAAGATTATATGGAGAGTGTCAAAAACTGGCAAAATCCATTAGTGCACTGATCAATTCTGTGAAATAGTCCCGGCAAGGAAAGCATTTGAAGATTTTGCCACCAACCACGAACTACGAACCATAAACCGAAAATTTAATCTTCGATTAAATTTTCCCGTGCTAGACGGGGAGTTAGCGGTGCCCTGTAACCCGGAATCCGCTATACCGGGGTCGAAAACCCACTTGAGGTTCTTTTGTCTTCTGGCAGGAGGTTGGGTGTGTGACGTTGAAGATCAGGTCCTGCGCAACCCAAGCCCGCCGAACCCCGCCAGGACCGGAAGGTAGCAACGGTAGGCGAATACTTGAGTGTGCCGCGGGAGAGCCTGGTTGGAGTCGGCTACCCAGGCTCCCTCAAAAGGCAGGAATCGAGGGTGGGTGCACGGGAGTGTTTTCCCAAGATAAATTCCGCTCCAGCGAAGGTGAGCGGGAGACCGAACAGAAGGTGACCAAGTCCTGTCGTCCGTGTTGCGGGACGAGATCCATAGTATGAGTCCCCTTTAGAGGAAGGAAGTATGACCTATCTGGTGATGGCAAGGAAATATCGACCACAGACGTTTGAGGAAGTAGTGGGTCAGTCTCACGTGACCACCACTTTGAAACATGCCATCCAAACCAATCGAATATCCCATGCCTATCTCTTTACCGGTCCCAGAGGGACTGGCAAGACCACAGTGGCCAGAATTTTGGCAAAAGCTTTGAACTGTAAGGAAGGGCCGACTCCTCAACCTTGTAACCAATGCGACTCCTGTCGGGAGATCACCATCGGACGAAGCTTAGACGTGATGGAGATTGACGGAGCATCGAACAACAGCGTGGATGACATCAGGGCCTTACGGGAAAACATCAGATACGTTCCCAACCAGGCGAAGTACAAGGTCTATATCATCGACGAAGTCCACATGCTTTCGGATTCCGCTTTCAACGCCCTTCTAAAGACCTTGGAAGAACCTCCGGCCCACGCTATTTTCGTCTTCGCCACCACCGAACCGCACAAGCTGCCCCAGACCGTTCTCTCCCGGTGTCAGAGATTCGATTTTAGAAGGATAGCCACTGCCGAACTGGTAAAAACTATCCAGGACATAGCCGAAAAGGAGAAACTCAAGATTGATAAGGAAGCCTCGTACATCTTGGCTCGAAGGGCGGATGGAAGCCTGAGGGATGTGCTGTCTCTTCTAGACCAGGTCATCGCTTATGGCAGTGAAAGTGAGTCAGGTGGAAAGGAGACAAAGACCATCTCCTCCGAGCTAATCAGCGAGACTTTGGGGCTGGTGGATCAGGAGAAGCTGTTTGAGATAACCGATGCCATAGCAGAAAAAGACTCATCTAAGGGAATTCTCATTCTGGATCAGTTGATCGATTCGGGCGTAGACCTGCCTGAATTTGTGAACAGCCTGCTGGAGCACCTGCGGAATCTCCTGGTGGCAAAGGTGGCGGGAGATTCAAACGCTCTCTTTGATCTTTCGGATGATTACGTAAAGAAATACCGGGAAAAGACGTCAGCGTTCTCAGACGTGGATGTTCTTCGAATGATAAAGGCGGTGGCGGACCTGAACCTGAGCTTGAAGCGGGCTTCGGATCCTCGAGTACTCCTGGAAATGACCTTGTTGAAGCTTTTGAGAATGGAATCCTCAGTCAGCCTGGCGGAAGTTCTGGAGAAGTTGGATCTTCTGAAAGGATGTTCACCGGGGAACCCACATTCGACCAGCTCAACCAGATTGGAGGCCTCCTCTTCCCAACCACAAACCTCTGCTCCGAGAGAGCAATCGAATGATCCGCGGAAGACCGAATCCTCTTCCCCGGCAGAGGAGAAATTGATCGTCAGGACCGAACCGCTGTCATTGGAGACCATACGCAAAGGATGGAATGAGGTACTGGGGAAAATTAAGCCTACCAAACTTTCCCTGTGGAGCTTGATCCGGGAAGGGGAGGTGGTCGGGCTGGAAGATGATATGTTGACCGTGGAGTTCCACAACGGCAAAAAGTTTCACAAAAGCCAGGCAGAAAGAAGAGAGAATCTGAATTTAATCCAGAGCGCACTCGGGGAAGTCTTTGCCAAGCCGTTTAGACTAAGATTCGAGTTGAATGAGATGAAAGGCACACCACCGGCAAATGCCAGCAATTCAAACTCCGATCCCGGTGCCGGAACGAACCAAATCGCCAATGACCCGCTGATAAAAAGCATCTTCGAAACTTTCGATGGTGAAATCATCTGAGAGGATCTTTTGTTGACTTGGGGCGTTCATGCAACAAGCTTAGAAGGAGAGACAAATGGTCAAAGGTTTTGGCAACATGATGAAGCAGATGCAGAAGCTGCAGGAGGAGATGGAAAGAATTCAGGAGGAGCTGGCAAACAAGACGGTGGAAGGAACCGCCGGTGGCGGGATGGTGAAGGTCGTAGCTAACGGCAAGCAGGAGATCCTGGAAGTCAAGATCGATCCCGAAGTCGTCAGCAAGGACGACGTGGAGATGCTGCAAGACCTCATCGTCGCCGCGGTAAACCAGGCCAGAGAGAAGGCAGCCGAGCTTGCAGCAGAAGACATGGCCAAGCTCACCGGTGGGCTTAAAATCCCAGGATTACCGTTTTGAAGGAAAGCCGGGGGAGAGAATCGGGAGTGTCAAGCTTTCGCTTGACTGAAAGCTTCCGGAAGATCGAGAGTTTTTGTATGGTTCGCCTAAAGGCGAACACTCCTGTTTGTTATCTTTCAGCGCAGTTCGCTGGACATTCGTCTGAGAAATAGTCATGGTTGAGTCGATAGAAAAACTCATAGAAGAGTTCTCCAAGTTTCCTGGTATCGGAAAAAAGACCGCCCAGAGGATGGCATTCTTCGTCTTGAAACAGAGAAACGAGGAGGCCGAAGCCATGGCTCAGGCCATATTGGACGTAAAAAGCAAGGTCCACTACTGCTCCGTTTGTTTCAACATCACCGAAGAGGACCCCTGCTCTTTGTGCCGGGACGAGAAGAGAGACAGATCCATGATCTGCGTGGTCGAAGAGGCAAATGACGTGGTGCCTTTGGAAAAAACCAGCCAATTCAGAGGGCTTTACCACGTTTTGGGCGGAGTTCTCTCTCCCTTAGATGGCGTGGGTCCAGATGAGCTTAAGATCAAAGAGCTCCTATCCAGGCTAAAGGGGAAAGAGGTCAAAGAGGTGATCATAGCCACCAATCCGAGCACCGAAGGAGAGGCGACGGCCATCTATCTTTCCAAATTGATAAAACCTTTGGGCATAAAAGTTACCCGCATCGCCCGCGGACTTCCCGCAGGTGGGGATTTGGAATACGCGGACCAAGCCACTCTGGCAAATGCTCTCGAAGGGCGGGTGGAGTTTTAGACAGAATCCTTGTGCCTCGTTTGTAGCAGACACTGAGTCCGCCTCCATTTTCCCATTCAACGTTACGGACAGGGCCGCAGTGATGAACAAAAGAAGCTTTTCTCTCTCTGGATCTCCGGTAAAAACACAGGTTCCGTGTGTCCTGATGTGTGTTCATCGTCGACCTCTGCCTTCGACCGGCGGATTGAAGATTGACTTGAGATTGGAGTTGCCCCAAGGAAAGAAAGGGCATATCTTTGGCAGAAATCCGGTCTGATACGTAGAAACTCTAAAAAGGAACCAAGCCTCGTTTTTAGGGAGTGAAGTAAATGCTTACTGAGTTGATTACCAAGATATTCGGCTCCAAGCATGAGAGAGATGTAAAGAAGATCTGGCCCCTGGTGGCAGAGATCAACCAATTCCATGAGGTATGTCAAAGCCTCTCCGACGAAGAGCTACAAGCGAAAACCCAAGAGTTCAAACAAAGAATAAAAGAGAAGACCGATCAGCTCGAACAACAACTGGACGCCCTGAAAGGAGAGTTCGCCGGGATAAATACGCATGGGCTTTCCGAGGAAGAAAGGGTTGCGATCAGGCTGCACAGAGAAGCGCTTCTGCAGCAGGTGAAGGAAGTGCGGGAGGAGATAAAGAAGATTGAGCAAGAGACTTTAAACGAGATTCTGCCGGAGGCTTTTGCCGTGGTCAAGGAAACTTGCCGTCGGCTGGTCGGGAAAAAATGGGAGGTGTGCGGCATGGAGATAGAGTGGGACATGATCCCGTACGACGTCCAGCTCATCGGTGGGGTGGTCCTGCATCAGGGTAAGATCTCCGAGATGGCCACCGGCGAAGGAAAGACCTTGGTGGCCACCATGCCTATTTACTTGAATGCTCTCAGCGGCAAGGGCGTTCACCTAGTCACGGTGAATGATTACCTGGCGCGGAGAGACAGTGAGTGGATGGGCCAGATCTACAAATTCCTCGGACTTACCGTCGGCTGCATTCAGAACGAGATGGACAATGCGCAGAGAAAAATCCAGTATGACTGCGACATCACTTACGGCACCAATAACGAGTTTGGGTTCGACTATCTGCGGGATAACATGGCGATTCGGACCGAAGATCGGGTTCAGCGCGGTTACAATTATGCCATTGTGGACGAGGTGGACTCAGTTCTCATCGACGAAGCCCGAACCCCTCTGATCATCTCAGGCCCGGTAAGCTCGGACGTCACCCAGAGCTACATGGAGATGAGGCCCCTGGTAGAGCAGTTGTTCCGCAAACAGGCGGTTTTGGTGAACAAGCTGGTGGCCGAGGGTGAGGAATTGCTCAGTCAAGGAAAAGAATACGAGGCAGGAATCAAACTCCTCACCGCCCAACGCGGCGCGCCCAAGAACAAGAAACTGATGAAACTGCAGAAGGAGCCTGGGGTAAAGAAGCTGATCCAGGGAGCAGAGCTGGATTTCATGCGGAATAAAAACCTGCATGAGCTGGACGAGCTTCTGTATTTCTCCATCGACGAAAGGGAAAACAGCATCAACTTAGACGAGATGGGAAGATCGCTTCTCTCCCCGCAGGATCAGGCGCTGTTTGTCATTCCGGACATCACCGAAGGCATACACGAGATCGACTCAGACGATTCCCTCTCTGCAGACGAGAAACTGAAAAGAAAGGAAAGGCTGTATCAGCTGCATGCGGAAAGGAGCGAGAAGAACCATTCCATAAGCCAGCTTCTGAAAGCATTTTCCCTGTTTGAAAAGGACGTGGAGTACGTGGTGCAGGAAGGCAAGGTGCTGATCGTGGATGAGTTCACCGGACGGCTGATGCCGGGAAGAAGGTACAGTGACGGGCTACACCAAGCCATAGAAGCCAAGGAGGGGGTGAAAGTCGAAGGTGAAACGCAAACTTTCGCCACCATCACTTTGCAGAATTTCTTCAGGCTTTACGACAAACTGGCCGGAATGACCGGAACCGCCGTGACCGAGGCGGGAGAGTTGTGGGAGATATACAAACTGGACGTGACCACCATCCCCACCAACGAGTCGGTGAGAAGAATAGACTACGATGACATGGTCTACCGGACCAGACGCGAGAAATACAATGCCATAATCGACGAAATCGCCGGTTTGCACCAGGCCGGCAGACCGGTGCTGGTGGGGACCGTATCGGTGGAGGTGTCGGAGACCCTCTCCCGCATGCTGAAGCGAAGAGGAATACCGCACTCCGTTCTCAATGCCAAGTACCATCAACAGGAGGCGGAGATCGTGTCCCGGGCCGGCCAGGCGGGGACGGTAACCATCGCTACCAACATGGCCGGACGAGGCACCGACATCAAGCTGGGGTCAGGCGTAGTCAAGGATCCGCGCTGCCGGCTTATCACCCCGGACCGGGAGGAAGGTTGTCCCTATTTGGAGGAACTAAACTGTCCCGACAACGTTCCCTGTGGGCTTCGGATCATCGGCACGGAAAGGCACGAGGCTCGGAGGATCGACAGGCAGCTTAGGGGAAGGAGCGGAAGACAAGGAGACCCGGGTTCCTCTCGATTCTTCCTTTCCCTGGAGGACGACTTGATGCGCCTGTTCGGTTCCGATAGAATTGCCTCCATAATGGATCGACTGGGAGCACAGGAAGGGGAGGTGATCAGGCATTCGCTGGTGACCAGGGCAATAGAGAGAGCGCAGAAAAGAGTAGAAGCGCAGAACTTCGGCATCAGAAAGCATCTTTTGGAATACGATGACGTGATGAATCAGCAGAGGGAGGTTATCTACGACCGCAGGCTGGCAGTCCTGGAGGGAGCGGATTTAAGAGAGGACGTTTTAGACTTGATTAAGACCGTGATCAGCTTCACGGTGGATGCACATACAGGCGAAAAGACTTATCCCGAGGAATGGGATTGGGTCGGTCTGAAGCAGGATATCCTGAAAACTTTCTTGGTGGACGTCAAATTCGGTCAAAAGGATTTGGTGGCACTCAGGCAGGAAGATCTGAAGGAGAATCTTTACAAGATGGCTCTGCAAGTCTATGAACACAAGGAAAAGATGTTGGGCGAGGAGCTGATGCGCCAGTTGGAGCGATATGCCATGCTCCGCACCATAGATGAAACATGGAAGGAACATCTTTATGACATAGATCAGCTAAAGACCGGCATCGGGCTGCGGGCATACGGGCAGAGGGACCCGCTGATCGAATATAAGAAGGAAGCATTCACCCTATTCACCGATATGCTGCAGAGCATTGATGCGGAGACTCTGGAGTTGATCTTCAAACTGCAGATAGCAGAAAAAGAACGGCCCAAAAGAGAATCGCCCGAACGAGAGATGAGGGCCATTCATCAGTCCACTGTGGGTATGGGGTTATCGGAAACTTCTCAGGCAGAAGAGGTGGCGCCCGGTAAACCTCAACCGGTGAGGGTAGGCAAGAAGGTCGGACGAAACGATCCCTGCCCCTGTGGCAGCGGGAAGAAATACAAAAAATGCTGCGGGGCGTGAAGCTGTCAGCGGATTGAACAGATTAAACGGATTTCTGTGAGATAATGATTTCATCGCTGTGGCAGGGTGCCCTCACCCGGCCACATGATTTTTCCTGTTGTCTCGGGTCTTGCCCATGGTCTGCCATGAGCCTGACCCGACAAGTCGTGGTATCGAATACTCACTTACCTTGTTCTGTCAGGTCACACCCTCCGGGCAAGACCTGATAGAACAAGAATTCTGTAGGGGCAATTCATGAATTGCCCCTACGTGCTTCCGTTGTGTTGGGTATTGGACATGGCTGGCCATGAGTCTGGCTCGACATACGCCCGTATCGTATACTCTTTTGAGTCGCAGCTTGACGACTACACTTACTTGAGCAATACCAGCTTCTTGATCTCTGAGGAATCGCCGACTCTCAACCGGCAGAAGTAGATTCCCGAAGCAATCTCTTTCCCCTCATCGTTCTTCCCGTCCCAAAGCACCGACTTGTGACCTGAAGACAGATGTTCGCCGACCAAAGCCCGAACCTTCCTTCCCAAAATGTCATAAATAGTCAGAATGACAAAGCCAGACTTGGCCACAGTAAACTCTATTTTGGTAGTCTGGTTAAAAGGATTGGGGTAATTTTGGGAAAGGGAAAATGAGGCGACTTTCGCACCGCCACCCTCTTCTCTCACATCGCCGGGAGTCTCGGTCTTATTGATGAGAACGGATATATTGGCGCTATCGTAATCTGCCACAGCCAAGTCCAAATCACCATCTCCGTCTAAATCCGCACAGAAAACCCAATAAGGGTTCCCTGAGACACCATAGCTGACCCGGGGTCTGAAAAGTCCCGTTCCCGTTGTTCTTCAAGACGGAGACGCTCTTGGCACTGGAATTTGGCAATACCAAGTCCAAAGCAGTGTCCCCATCCAAATCGGCGCAGAAAACAGAGTGAGGAGTCACTACGTCATAATTGACCGCGGCTTGAAAGGTCCCATCTCCGTTGTTCTTCAAGACGGAAACACTGCCAAGCATATTTGCCACAGCCAAGTCCAAATCACCATCTCCGTCCAAATCCGCACAGAAAACTGAATTAGGAGACGTTCCTGCGCCATAGCTGACCGGGGTCTGAAAAGTCCCATTCCCGTTGTTCTTCAGTACCGAAACATGGCCGTCACCGTTGGCCACGGCTAAGTCCAGATATTTGTCTCCATCCAAATCCGCACAAAAGACGGAACGAGGGTATGCTCCAGCACCGTAGTTGACCGCGCTCTGGAAAGTCCCATTCCCATTGTTCTTTAAGATGGAAACACTGCCGTTATAATCATAATTCGTCACGGCTAAATCCAGATATTTGTCCCCATCCAAATCCGCACAAAAAACGGAGTAATGGTGCTTGCCTGTTCCGACCACATAGTTGACCGGAGTCTGGAAAGTCCCATCCCCGTTGTTCTTTAGAATCGAGACACTGGTATCGGAATAATCCGCGACGGCCAGGTCTAAATCGCCATCCCCATCCAGATCCGCACAAAAAACCGATTGAGGATGGCCTCCAACACTATAGTTGATGGCAGGAGCGAAGGGGATGGAGTCAGAAGTGACCTTTCCTCCTTGGGCGAAACTTGTCCCAGCCAAGAAGACGAGGAAGAAAACTATTAAAGCCTGTTTGTGCACAAAACACCTCCGTTGAAAGAAAATCAAGAGTTCAAGGTTTAGAATTGAAAGTCAGAACTCTGAGCCAGACACTGCTATCGAATGCGCTCCAAAGATAACAGAAAGATTAGCAGAATGCAAGCATAATTTTGTGAAAAGGATGTAGGGCAATGTTTGGATCTGTGCGTGAATTCGTTCAGTTCACAGAAGGTGCTCCTTAACAATGCCTTTGGGTTGTCTCCATCTGCACGTTCGGTTTCATGGTTCTGATCCGTTCTGCGTCGATTGAACCTAGTTCATACGATTTCCTCGACATAACCCACAAGCCCGAATCCATACAAAAACACTTGCCAAAGGGGTTGATCGGTGTTAGATTACGAAGCCATGAATAGAAGACCCGGCCATCCAGAAAGGATAGACAAGATCCTCGGCCGAACCCTCAAGAGTCTCAAAATGGAGCGGAGGATACAGCAGGAGACCGCGGTCTTGAACTGGGTCCAGGTGGTAGGCGAACGGATCGCCGCCCAGGCCGTTCCCCTCAGGATTAGGGATTCGATTCTTTTTGTGAGAGTGGAGAATGCTTCCTGGCGCAACGAGCTGGTTTTCTTAAAATCCAGGATCATCCAGGAACTCAACCAATCGGTGAAAGCTAACGTAATAAAGGATATAGTGTTTACCAATTAGGAAGGCAGGCAAAAGAGGAGTTTTTTTCAAGGTTCGATTCCCCGCTAGATCCCGTGGCCTTCCAAAGACAAACCTCAACATATTGTGTTTTAAAGACAGGAAAGACACTCCATATGGATACGGCAGAAGACAAGGGAAAGATCCTGGATGCGACTGGGGATCAGTACACGGCTGCGACGATTCAGGTGCTGAAAGGTTTGGAGGCGGTGCGTCGCAGACCAGCCATGTACATCGGCGACACCGGCACCAAGGGACTGCACCATTTGGTCTATGAGGTGGTGGACAACAGCATAGATGAAGCCATGGCTGGCGCCTGCGACTCCATAAAAGTAGTGGTCAACAAAGATCAAACCGTGATGGTGGAAGACAACGGACGAGGCATACCGGTAGATATGCATCCGACCCAGAAGAAACCCGCCCTGGAAGTGGTCATGACCATGCTTCATGCCGGTGGGAAGTTCGACCATCAAACCTACAAAGTGTCCGGTGGGCTGCATGGGGTAGGGGTTTCAGTAGTAAATGCGCTATCCGAGTGGTGCGAAGTGGAGGTTACCAGGGACGGGAAAAGGTACATGCAGAGATACGAGCGTGGAAACGCAGTGACGCCGGTCAAGGAGGTCGGAAAAGGCAAGCACAATGGCACCAAGACCACCTTCAAAGCGGATACACAGATTTTCTCCAAGGTAGATTTCAATTTCGACGTTCTTTCCGCCCGAATGAGGGAGCTGGCTTTCTTGAACAGCGGACTCAAGATCGAGATCGAAGATGTGCGCACCGACAAGTCCAATCTTTTTAAGTACAAAGGAGGAATCGTTTCCTTTGCCGAGTACTTAAATGAGAATAAACAGGTGATTCATCCTCGCCCCATTTACCTTCACAACACCAGGGACGGAATCGACATTGAGATCGCCCTGCAGTATAACGACTCTTACGTAGAGAACATTTTCTCGTATGTGAACAATATCAGTACCATTGAAGGCGGAACGCACCTGGTGGGTTTCAAGGCGGCTTTGACCAGAACCATAAACACCTATGCCCAAAAGAGCAATCTGCTGAAAAATGGCGAGCTGGCATTGGAAGGGGAGGATGTGAGAGAGGGTCTGGCCGCCGTGATTTCCGTCAAGCTGCCCGATCCGCAGTTCGAAGGACAGACCAAAACCAAGCTGGGAAACAGCGAGATCAAGGGAATTGTGGAGTCGATCTTGGGAGAGAGCCTGGCAGAGTATTTCGAGGAAAATCCGTCTGTTGCCAAGAAGGTCTTGGAGAAAGCCATCTCGGCTGCCAGGGCGCGAGAAGCGGCCAGAAAGGCGCGAGAACTGACCCGAAGAAAGAGCGCACTGGATACCTCCACCCTCCCCGGCAAGCTGGCAGATTGCTCGCTGGATGATCCCGCGCTATGTGAGCTTTATATCGTGGAGGGTGATTCGGCGGGTGGCTCCGCCAAGCAAGGCCGCGATCGGAAATTCCAGGCTATCCTGCCGCTGAAAGGAAAGATCCTTAACGTAGAGAAGGCACGGATGGATAAGGTTTTGTCCAACGAAGAAATTCTCACCATGATCACCGCCCTGGGAACCAATATCAAAGACGAGTTTGACATAAGCAAAGCCCGCTATAACAAGATCATCATCATGACCGATGCAGACGTGGATGGTTCTCACATCCGCACGCTGATCCTCACCTTCCTCTACCGCCACATGAAGGAGCTGATCGAAAGAGGATATGTATATATCGCCCAGCCTCCCTTGTATCGAGTCAAAAAGGGAAATACCGAGCTTTATGCTTATTCAGATGACGAGAGGGATCGTCATATGGAGAGATTAGGCAAAGTCGGAGTATCCATTCAACGATACAAGGGCTTAGGAGAGATGAATCCGGAGCAGCTGTGGAAAACTACCATGGACCCGGAGACCCGCACCCTGCTTCAGGTTGAGCTAGAGGATGGAGCGGAGGCGGATCATATCTTCAGCATCCTGATGGGCGATCAGGTGGAGCCCCGCCGCAAGTTCATCGAGGAGAATGCCCGGTACGTAAGAAATCTGGACGTGTGATTTCGTAGAGTGCAAAGGCTTGTCGGAGCGAAGCGGAGATCCCGCTTTGCGGGGCTTTTGCGAATTTCATCGAAGCACCGACATGAAGGAATGCCAACGGCAATTTGCTTCCTCAAATCTCCGCTAACGACGGGTGTTCTTCACCCGCCGTCTTTTCCCGTTGGTGAATAACGCCCACCGGAAGCAAAGGAATTCCTTTTTTGAAACCTGAGCAGGAGTGAAATATCATGGAGATTAGCTTTACCACCCAGGTTTGGAAGGAAGGAAAAACATATGTTTCTCATGCCAAGGAGTTGGAGGTTTGCAGCTGCGGCAGAACCGTCAAAGAGGCCAAGAAGAACCTGATCGAGGCGGTGGAGTGTTTTCTCGAAACCGCCGAGGAAATGGGCACGCTCGATCAAACATTAAAGGAAGCAGGTTTCTCGAAGAAGAAAGGAGTTTGGAAAGCCCCCGAAATTATCTCCACTGAAAAGACCCGCATTGCCATCCCCGGATAAATAGATGTCCCAAATCTCCCCCATCTCATACAAGAAACTGTGCAAGGTTTTTGAATTGGAGGGTTTCAGGTTATTAAGGCAGAAAGGGGATCATTTGATTTATGTTAAAGAGGGTATTTCAAGACCCCTGGTTATTCCCAGACATGAGAACATCCCCGTGTTTATCATCAAGGACAATCTGCGCGATGCGAAGATATCGAGGGAAAGATACTTTGAGCGGTTAGAACAAATCTAATGCGATTCCACGGCGGGTGTTTTGTGTGAATACCTACAATCAATCACCTGCCTTTTTCTATCCGGCAAGCAAGAAAGGAGAACAAAGTGAAAATAGCGGTTTCTTTTATCTTTTGATTAAAAGCTCGATGGATCTGAGAGCCGAATTAACGGGCAGGGATCTTTCGGCGGTGAATATGGTGTAACTTTCGGATTTTTGAACTTCGCGCGGGAAAAGGGTAGTTTGATGAGTAAGGGTATCGCCAAAAACAGTCCACTGAAACACCTCAGCTACTATTTTGGCAGAATCGAATTCAACTACCTCAGCCCGGACTAACAGAGTGGACTCATTCCCTCCTTCAAATCTATATTCACAGGGCACAGGTTGCCAGGTGCTCTGTTCGGGCTGCACGGCTTTATGAGAACAGCCGGACGGTAATATGAACAACCCTAATACGAGAATCATATATTTCGGTTTCTGTCTCATATCATCATAATAAGGACTCTTCCCGTTTAAGCAAGTTGTTTTTCATGTCAAACTTCAAAGGCAGTCCCGATTGGATCTTATGCAGAATCAACCAAGCGATTCCTACCCGGGCTTCGAGCAGGGACCCATCCGGCCACCCAGCGAAGCATACAGTCTGTTGATTCGGGTAACCAGGAATTGTCCCTGGAACCAATGCACCTTCTGTCCAGTTTACAAGGGGACAAAGTTCTCCCGCCGTCCGGTGGAGCATGTCAAAAGGGACATCGATGCGGTCTCCCGGCACGTGGAAGGTATCCTCAAATCGGCTGATGAACAGGGCCGCATACCAAGAAGCCGGATGAACAGAATAACGCAAGACATCAATCCGGAAGAGTCGCCTGAGTTTGTGGCCGCTTTCAACTGGTACTTTGCCGGTGGGTTGAAATCGGTATTCATTCAGGATGCCAACAGCTTAGTGATCAAACCTTTTGATTTGGCAGAAATCCTGAGTCACCTGAAGAAGCGGTTTCCGCAGATCGAAAGGATCACTTCGTATGCTCGATCTCAGACCATCGCCCGCATGAAAGATGAAGACTTAAGAAGCCTCAAGGATGCCGGCTTGAACCGAATCCATATCGGTCTGGAATCGGGTTCGGATGAAGTTCTCAAGATGGTCAAGAAGGGCGCCACCAAGCAAATGCACATAGAAGCCGGGACGAAGGTGAAAAGGGCCGGAATCGAGTTGTCGGAGTACTACATGCCCGGCCTGGGAGGAAGAAAGCTCCTTGAGGAACACGCCAAAGAGACAGCAGATGCACTGAACCAGATAAATCCGGATTACATTCGTCTGAGGACACTGGCAATTCCCGACCGTGCTCCGCTTTTTGAAGAATGGCAAGCAGGTCGCTTTGAGAAGTGCTCCGAAGTTGAGGTGGTGGAAGAAATGGCGATGTTCCTCCAGAAGCTGAATGGTATCGCCAGCGTGGTGAAAAGCGATCACATCCTAAACCTTTTTGCCGATTTGGAAGGTGAACTCCCCCAGGACAAGGAGCGGATGACAGAGATTTTGCGAACCTTTCTGTCGATGAAACCGGAGCGCCAAAAGCTTTATCAGATAGGAAGAAGGATCGGGGTTTTCTCGTCATTTGACGACATGGAAAATCCGCGACGGATGGCGCGTGCGGAAAGAGTTCTTAAGCAAGCTCAGGAACATGGAGAGGATATCAATCGGGTGACGGATGAGTTCATGAAAAGGTTCATATGATTTTGTAGGGGCAACTTGTGCGGAACATCCCGCGTGAGGCGGGAAAGCCCCATACGAACTTGCTGGGCTTGCGGATTGCTGTTTTTCATTTTTTCAGTTGTCCTGCGGTATGAACAATGCCGTTCATACCAGAGGACATAGCGGACTGGCGGTACTGGTGCATCTGGTGCTTCTGGTGGTTTTTTTTATTTTTTTCTCACTTTTCCTCCAAGCAGCTCTCAGGCAACAAATTGTGTACGTTTGGAATTGATGAGTTTATGCTGGTGGAAGCATCTACTTCGACGGGATCAGGTGGACAAGTTTCCAGCTCCCCGGGTAAATTACTAATGTCTGCGGAAGCCCCGCCTTTGGCGGGATCCTTTGGACAATCTTCCTGCACTCCGGGTGACTTACCGGAAATGAGCTGGTCGTCCCAGAGGATGGCGGAGCAGCCGTTTGAGGTTCTTGTTTTTCGGAAGCCCATAGCGGACAGAATACGGCCAAAGCGGGAGTAAGTGAGCCGGCTTTGATTGGATTTGCCGTAGTTGAAATAGTCGGTGATAGTTTTAACCGGAAGGGTGCCGTTTGTAACCTGATATTCCAGTCGTTTGATAGTATTGATGATTTGGGATTCAAGATCGAGGGGCTCGGGTTTAGATTCGGGATACATTTTTGGCAGTTCCTCCTGTCTTATCGCTTCTATTTCATCCCAGAAGGATTTTTCGGCTTCGGAGCTTTTGAACACTTTTTGCTTAAGACGGATAGCTCTTAGGGCATCCTGGATTTTGGGCCTATAGGATCGGCGCTGCAACCTCTTAATACTCTTGTCAATCAACAGCTCGATGAACTCCAAATATCGGGCTTCGCGGTCCCGACTGTCCTTGCGGTCAGAATCAGCACTACGATCGGACTCAGGGTTGAAATCAAATGAATGATTCATATAGAATACCTCCTGCGAGAGAGAAGGGGCAAGGGTTAAGAGTAAAGGTTCAAGGTTCAAAGTTCAAGGTTCAACGTTCAAAATTTGCAATGACCACAAATAAGGCAACTGTGGGGGGTACGGATGGGAGAGCCTCGAAAAAGGGAAGAGGCTCCCGTGCACCTTTCGTTGATAGTACCTCCCATATACTGGGTAGCTATCCGCTTCACCATTAAAGTTGGTGTGAATTTGGTTCTTTGTGGAAAGACAGACTACGGGTTAGACCTCTCCCCCTTTGTCCCCCTCTCCGTCAAACGGAGAAGGGGATATTATGGAGGTTGTTGGTGGGCAGAAAAAAACGCCCGACACTAAGGTCGGGCGCTACGCATTTGAGGGTGATGAGGAACGTGCAAGTCAGGAGCTGAAAGCTCCTTTCAGGTTGAAACATAGAGTGTCAGGCGCCGAGGGGTTGCTGACCTACCTACTGTTCGCAAAGTGAATCTAAACCCACCGCAAGCGGTGGGGCACCCCGGAAAGGTCCGCTCGTATCTCCACGACAAGTTCATGTTAAGCCAAGCTCCAGCATATCACTGTATCTATCGGGGTATGCTGCTCAACACCTCAGTACAATTTGGTCTACGCTCACGTTGTTTTTCTAAAAGCTTACGAGTCAAGGACAACCAAATCTCATTTGCCCAGATTGGCGGACGATTCTCTACAAGTTTGAAGGGGTCTTCCTCTTGGACTGCCTTTATCAAGTCGGTCAATGTCCTTCCTTCGTGCGTGCTTCTGTATATCCCGAAGATTGTCTCAGGATAGTATATCATGTCGAACAGGATGGCACCTAAAGAGTATAAGTCGTCGGCCCCGTCGTAGCTTTCTCCTCGGAGAGTTTGAGGCGAGGAGTATGGGATAGAGCCGAAAAACGCCTTGCTGGGTGTGTCTGCGCTAGGTAGCTTGGGGTGTTTCGCTAATCCGAGGTCCATCACGCACACTGATCCATCATCGCGAATCATGATATTTCGAGGTTTCAAATCGCGATGAAAAACCGAATTATCATGCAGATGCTTCAGGGACTCACAGAGTGACGAGATTACAAGTCGAACGTCTTGCTCTCGCGCCTCCATGTTGCCCCACTGGTTGGACATCCATCTCTCCAGATCATGTCCGTCGATGAGCTCCATGACAAGGAAGAGATATCGGTACTCAGATGTTTCGGTCTCACAAAGTTCGTAGCTCCTTACTATTCCAAAATGGGGGGCCTCCTGTGTTATGGCCAATTCATTCTTGATCCTTTGGTAGGAGGAAGACTTATCGCCTTTGGTGAGTTCCTCATCGTAGAACTTAAGTGCTACATCAAGCCCGTTATCGATGTCCGGGCTGCCACCATGTTTGCTGCGCAATTCCTCTACCTTTAGCTTAGAAGTCAGCACCGCACGATATACCCAACCTTGGCCTCCGTGTCCAATATTTGGGTTCCTTTTCCACAAAGTATAACCGTGGTAGCTGGCTATCTCCTTATGTGTATTAAGGACCGCTGTTTTTGCAAGTGGGATCATGGTTGCTCCTTGCTCTCAGAGCGCTCTGACGCCGACCAATGGCAGGCTATTTGAGCCAATCGATATCCGAGGCGACCAAATGAGTCGAGGATGATCCGATAGCGCATGTCATGCCCGAGTCTGCAATCCCCACGCAATAGCCGTCCCACATGACGATCCATAGCTAACCCTACGAACTCAGCTAACTGATCGCTAAGGTGACTAATGTGGGTCTCCCCCGGGAAACCACTCGGAGACTCCCGCATGAGGCAGGCAGTGAAGACAGTGATAGTGTTCAACCGTTGACAGATTTCTCGTATCTCCAGTTGAGCGAACTCACTGAGTCCCCTTTCTTCTCTCTCCTCCTCTCCGTTTCCCTCGACCACCTCTTTGATAAGAGAAGAGGTTTGTTTAATCACTCTGCGCATCGAGAACTGGGCAGCCTCGAGTTGTTCCGGTATCATAAGAAGGTTAGCCAGACGAATCTTGTCGCTGCTCTTTAGCGGTCCCTCTGATAACGACAAGCCATCTGGTTCCATTTCTTTACTGATTCCGCATCGACACTGCTCAACTAGTAGTTTGCACTCTTTCAACCTTAAGTCTCCCTCTATTTTTCCAATGAGATCGGGGGGACCAACACTCTCATGATCGATTGCATTGAGATAAGAAACAAGGTGACCACGCATAGCATCGACACCGTCGCGAAAGCCAAATGAGTAGTTCTCTTTACCGCAGAACGTTTCTCGGATGATTTCGCGGATTTGATTAACGGTCTTTGCAAGTGACATAGCTAACTCTACCCTATAGAACCAGCGACCTTCAACTGGACAACCTATGGGGGCTTGGTCCCGAAGTGAGCTTATGTTGAAATATGACCAGTCCTTTCGATTCGTGCGGCCGACCCACCGCCTGTTCACAAAATGAATCTAAACCCACCGCAAGCAGTGGGGCACCGGGCTATGTTTTCCATGAAGCAGTGTTGCAAGTATTTACTGAAAAGCTGACACCAACAACTCATTGTGAACGAATTCACAGTAAACGGAAATGATTGGCTTGCGAACTAACTAATCTAACAAAGTAAGTGAATCAATCTCTTCTCTAAGCTTATTGTAGACTGTCTCCGAAAAGTTATTTTTTATCTTGACGTCCATGAATCGCATACATTCCCTTTTGCCTCTTTTTTTCGCGATCACTTTAGCTTTTGCATATAGGTAACTAAGTTTCGAAAAAATGTCTGTGTCAGGGCTAAAACTTTCGTCTATAAGATTTAGTGTCCTCTCGAGTTCATCCCAGTCGGAGAACCATAAACAGATTTCAATTTTTAGGAGAGGTGGGTAAATGCTCTTTGGAAACGCCGCAATGCCATCATGAATAGTATTAAATGCGCCATATCGGTCGTTTTCGACAATTGCATAGAATTGGGCTTTAGATGTCATATACATTTCTTTGGCTTTATCGTGTATATTGTTGTTCAAATTTTCGAGCAGTTTTGTCAATTCCCCCTTTTTATCTCTTATACTAATTGTACTACTTTTGATTAAGCATCGAAAATAACTTTGTAGATTATATGGATTGTTCTTTTCCGTTTCGTAATTTTCTTTTGCTAAATCGTAAGCCTTATCATATTCTTCAAGGTTTATGTAAACCTGAACAAGTTCGCGTTTTGCCCTGTAAAAACTGGGGCTAACTTGCAAGACATCTGTTAATCTCTTGACAGCATCTTCAAATCTCCCTACCAACCTATAATAGAAACCCAGGAGAAAGTTGTGATCAGCTCCATCTATTTTTTGAACTTCTTCTAATATTCTCTTGTCTTTTCTCCTTGCCAAAGAAAGACAAAGCCAATATCGAACCTCACGGCATATCCTGTCATCAAGATAATTCTCATTAAGAAGAACTCTATCTGCTAATTCAATAACATCTTTATATCTTCGTTCATCATTATATAAATCACGCATTGCATTTAGAAAATGAGAAGGTATCAGAAGGTCTTGGGGAATTTGATAGCCTTTTTTCAGTGCCTCTTTAACTGAAATGGCATAATCCGACAAATCCCTGTCTAGAGTGTCATAATCGTTGAAAGCTGATTTCACATGGTTTTCCAAATTCTGTAAGTATGTTTTATGTAATTTTATCCCAAGTCGTTGTATATAGTCACGGATAGTTTCATTCAACCGGAAATACTCTCTGGTTGCTCCTATGAATTCAATAATGAAACTGTTTGAAAATTCTTCAATCAAAGACTTTATTCTTGAGAATTCTTCGTTGATAACTACTTCTAGAATAGGTAAACTAACAAACTCACAATCCGACAGAAATCTCAAAATTTGCACTGCAAACTCATCCGACTCGTATTTTTGAACTAAAGATGCAACTTTTTCCGAATTATAATCTGGAATCAAGTGTAAATTGTCCAGCAAATATTGAAGACCTCTAGTGATAAGGATATTGAACGTGAAAAATACTTGTTCAGGAAATCCGTTAAACAATTCCGAAATAGTATGGAAATCTTGTTTGTTAAGTTGTATTCCATCCAATTCCAATAGGGCATTGAAAAGCGCATTTCGCTCGTACTTTTCTAACTCTGGAATTTCTATAGTATAGATGTAATCATTGTTTAGCAACTGTTTTTGTCTGATTCGTCTTTTTGAAATCAAACATATAAACAAACGTTCTATTTTTCTTAGATTAGCTATTATTTCTAGAAACCAATCCACAATATGGCTTTCCTGTCGGACGATAGAATGATTATCCAATATGAAAATTATCTTCTCGTGCTTTTCCACTTCCAGCAATAGTTTGGTTGCTAGCGATATTTTGTCATCCATTCCCCTACATAGCAAGGAAAGAAGTTCCTTTCGTTCAATATTACTGAGACCAAGATCATATAAACTGATAATCAAATTTTCAATACTATCTCTACCAGCGAGATAAATTGTGGGAGGAGAATAGGATTCTCTAATTTTGTTCGACTTCTTTAGACAGTGCAGGGTAAATTTTCTGCGACCAATTGATGGTAAGCCGGTGGTGATTATCGTAATTGGAATTGGTTTATCAAAGTCAAAAATACGCTCTTCATATTTCCTAATTAGTTCTGTTCTTCCAATAAAAAGTTGAGCTAATTGATTATTCCTTGGGTATAGCTCCCAAGACAAAGTTCTTAAGATTTGTTTTATTCTTTCCGCTGCCTTTGTTGGCCTAGACACATACTTAAGATTGTAGTTTTCTTGTATCCACGCCGGAATTCGTTTATCATCGTATTTAATATTTTCATCTATGATTATTGGATATAATCGTTTTATATTTCCGACTTTAAGCAGTTCATAAGCTTTTCCAATTTCAGTCTTAATCCAGTCACTTTCAAGAGCTTCGTTTGATAGAAATAAAACGAAAAGGTCTGTTTCTGATAAACCATTAAAGATTTCATCAACGGTTTTGTTCCCTTCCTCAAAAGTCCATTTGTCAAAAATAATGGTGGACTTGCCCAATTGTTTAGCTACTGATTCAACATATCCTTTCTGTTTACTACTGTACGATAAAAATGCTTTCAACATGATCTTTCCTCACGATTTGGTTTAGGAGATGACCATTTGATAAATGCCAAACTACTTCTTGGGACTCAAGAGTACGATAATGATGTCATGTCTCTTAACATCTAGTGCGAGCGGAAGTTGGACCATGGTGTTTGTTCTTTTGTACATTTAGCGCTTGTTCATATGGTTTCTTGATGATACACGCAGCCATAAAATTGAAGTATAAACACACTGTAATGCACCGAGGTTTAAGTCTTGACTTCAAAGCGTCAGTCTCCTGGATTCACCATAGGGGGAAGAGTAAACTCCTGACGCAACCTCTAAAGCCCTCAATGATGTAAATCCACCATGTTTGCAATATTCATTATAGCTATTTATGCAATATTGTCAACTTTTAATTTGAATTAGTTATTCGATTATGCAGCATCAGGGGAAGTCTTGACTTATCTTGGAAGCCCCCTCTCCTTTAATCCCTCTCCCACCAGGGGAGAGGGAAACGAACATCCTCTCCCACAAGGTATGAACCGTATGGTACATACCAAGGGGAGAGGGAGAAATTTTTGTGAAGATGGGAGCGCTTCAGGATGGAGCCCACCCGCGAACTTGTGGGGCTGGGAACACGACTTCCGGACATGCGGGGCTTGGGGATGGCAGTTTTTCATTTTTCAATTGTCCTGCGGTATGAGCAATGCCGTTCATGCCAAAGGACATAGCGGACTTGCGGAACTGGTGTTTCTGGTGCATCTGGTGCTTGTGGTGGTTTTTTTATTTTTTCTCACTTTCATCGCAGGCGATTGAAGTTTAGTGCCTTAGATAGTGGATTTGACTAATTCAAGGTTCAAAGGTTCAAGAGTTCAAAAGTTCAATTCGAAATTTGCAATGACCACAAATAAGGCAATGGTGGGGGGTACGGCTAAGAGAACCGCGAAAAAGGGAAGAGGCTCCCGTAAACTTTTCGTTGTTAGTACCTCCCATATACCGGGGAGCTATCCTCTTCACCATTGAAGTTGTTGTGAATTTGCTTCTTGTGGAAAGAAATACAACTTACTTCTGAATAATATAGAAATCTGAAGGCATGAGGAGGAAGCTGTTGATTCAATCTTCAGGATTGACATGAACCCTGGACCCCTGACCCACGGACCACGCGATAAAGGGCTAGTTACGTATGTAAACGAAATGCTACTCATAGTCTGTAGACTTAAAGTGTTCGAATGGATAAGATTATTTTTCAGACCGAGGTTAAGACTATGCGACAGACAACAGACAGGAGTAAGCTTAGAAAACCGAGTAGAAGGATGACACAAGTACTTGCAGGTAACATACTCACTTTCAGAAGAACAAAAGGACTTTCCCAAGAAAAGCTAGCTGAGATGTGTAGTCTGCACCGCACCTATGTAGGCTCTGTGGAAAGGGGGGAAAGAAATGTAACCCTCAGCACATTGGAGGTTATCGCCGCTGCTCTTGGCGTCAGCGTACCCAGACTATTGACCAAACAAGGGATAGACAACGATGACGAAAAATAAAAGAGCGTTACAATACCTTAATGCAATCCGAAAAAGTGGATTGTCAATCTATGATAAGATAGAAATTGGTGACCCCAGATTGTGGATCCCGACCCCGGAGCTTGAATACTTACTCAATGATAGCCTGGTAGGTGTTTCTCTCGCTGGGTTACCACTGCGAACACGATCAAAGGTTGTAAAGGGTCATGTTTGCCGAGGACTTGGTTATCCTGTCCCGTTGATTTTCAAAAAGACGCAACCCCGCTTTCCAGGGCAAATCTTTGACACCTATGTACAGAAGTCAAATAATGTCCAAGTATGGAATGAGGAGATTGTTCCAAAACGGCGATACGTGATCATACGCGTGGATGAGGATGAAATGATCGTGAAGGTTAAGGTTGTTACGGGTGACACTCTAGCTATGCTCGATACCACCGGAACACTGACCCAGAAGTACCAGGCTCGGCTGATCCCCAGCAAAAGTAAAGTGGAGCTTGTTACCAAGGAAGACACTGACTTGTTGCGGAAATTTGTACGGATAGGAGTCGATCCTACGGCTCTTGAGAGCCCGGTGAATAATCCAACCGCGGGGGAATTACTCCCGATCAGCGAGATATTTAACAGGCTAAAGGTACTTGTTGGTACTAGATTTTCGGATACTGGCTATGACCAGGAGCGAAACCGGGGAGCAGAGTTACATCGGCTGGTGTGCAAATGCCTTGGCTACGTTGATTACCGGGATGTTGGGCAATTTCCGGATGTACGGCATCAGCTTTTGGAAGTGAAGCTGCAAACCACGCCGACTATTGACCTAGGGCTAGTCTGCCCGGACAGCACGGAAGCCCTCGATATGCCAAAAATGGAAGGACGGCAGATTCGCCATTGTGATACACGTTATGCCCTGTTCTATGCAAAAACCGATGGGAAAAGTGTTACTTTAACTCACTTTCTTCTGACAACTGGCGAGTGTTTTTTTAGGCGTTTCCCAAAATTCCAGGGGAAGGTGATCAATAAGAAGCTTCAGATACGATTACCGAGTGACTTCTTCGACGGATAATCCGAAAGCTCTCCAAACCATACGATCAACCTGTTGTTTAAGAGTGTCGGCTTGAGCTGACGGGATACAGGAATAAATCTCTTTGGCCTTAGCTATGATTGCCTTGCCGATGTTGTTGTGAGGGTCCGGTAACGGAAAGTTTTCGACATATTGCGTGATGAAACGGCGCCGCCCAGCGTAAAGCTTATTGTGAAAACAACTGTCATAGAACTGTTCTATAAAACGAGAATTACCCACTGCTGCCGCGAGCCATAACAAATCTGTCTGATCAGGATTCCGGCAAATGATCCAGTAACAATCTCCATTAACAACTGAACCGGCTTGATCAATCCAGAAGGTTGGTTCCTCGGCAATGTCGCGGAAAACGAGCTTGATGTGGCCCCAAGCAGTTGGGTCTTGTGGCACCCAAAGCTCATACCATTCACGCCCAGCTTCTAAGACATACTTGCGATTTACAAGTTGGGCGCGATGACGCGCAAGATAAGATAGAGACCTTGGGTACAGTGAAAGATCAGTTGCGTGCCTTATGCCATGCACCATCTCATGTGGATAGAGGATTTGGTGGTGGCTGATGGACTGAAGAGCTTTGAATCGCCGTGCAACGTGGTGGGTAGTTAATGGCTTAAGTAGTTCAGGGCGCTCGGTTTCGGGAAAGTCGTTCCAATCCGTACGAATAAACACATTATCCGCGCAGGTTTTAACGCCTACGCGGATTTTTCCGATATCACCAAACGTCCCCCATTTGTGGGCCTTGACCGTGGCAAGCCAAGAGTCCACTGCTTTCGTGGCGATACGCCATACACCATCTAGAGTTCCGTTTGTATTGAGCTTGCCGTGTTGAACGAGAAACTTACGTCCATCGCCAACTCTAATAACGCCGGTATGTGACAAGGCCTCAATAGGAGTCGAGGCTTTTGAAGTGGGAGCAAGGCGTGTTTCGTAGATGGACGTGAAGTCAGATCGGTCGGGATTATGTCCATTCTTGCCCTTTGCAAGTAATACGGTGGGAAGAACAGCTGCGTTAAATAACTTGGAATCGCCAAAATCCCAGATATGACAGATATTTAGCCGTTGAAGTAGGGCTCGGCGAACGGGCGCGCCTGAGCGCGTCGTCATAAAACGATTAGAAACAATGATCCCGGCAACCCCCTTTGGTTTGAGTACCTCCGCCATGGCAAGAATGAAGGCGTAGTAGAGGTCCACACGACCGGACAAACAAAATCGACTAGATAGCTTCTGCGCTTGACGGGCTCCCATGATCTGTGTTCGCACATAAGGGGGATTGGCGATAATCAGGTCATAGGTTTCTGGAATGGTTGGGCTAAAGAGCGAACCGTTATCGCCAATTCCGAAATGATCGAGCACAAAATCGAGGAAGTTCTTTGGCTCTAGATAAAAATCAACGGTTGGGAAACACTGTGTGAGACGCCCAGCAGCAACATTAAGAGCCTTCTGGTTGGTTTCGAAACCATGGACTTTAATATTGAGTTTCGGGCTGTCGGCAAGCTGATTCAGGAGGCTAACAAGAAGTTGACCATCACCGATGGCCGGATCCAGAACCCGAAGGGGAAACCCGACGGGGTACTCGGAGAAGATTTCAATAATCCTTTGGGCAACAAAGTCAGAAAGGATTTTGGGCGTATAGGTGGCACCGCTCGCCTTCTCTTTAGGGACGACAGCATAGCGCGGGTTTATGGTGTTTTTGTTGAGCTTTATCATGTTATTGGTTTTTTCATAAATTCAACTGTGCTACTTATAATATTCATTTTCTCTTGACATGTCAATACTTTTTTCCAAAATGTTTTGCGATAATCAGTCCGCCTGAGTAGAATCTGTTATTAAGTAATGGTTGAATTAAAAGCGTCGGAAGAGAACTCCTGAAGCAACACTTAAAGCCCGCTATTTGAGTTAGTTATTCGATTATGCAGCATCAGGGGAAGTCTTGACTTATCTTGCATCCCCCTCTCCTTTAATCCCTCTCCCACAAGGGGAGAGTGAAGTAAATGCAGGTCGCATGAATGCGACCGCTACAATTCTCTCTCCCGCATGGTACATACCAAGGGAAGAGGGTTTTCCCTTTTCTTTTGGCTCTGCTTCTCCCTTGATGCGAGGACATGAGCAGACGGTGATGAGATTAATCAGCGATGAGGCATCAACATCTCGAAAAACCACATTGGGAGCAGATGATGCAGCCGGATTCGTGCTTCAATTTGGCTCCGCAGTCGGGGCAGAATTCTAAGGTAAGGTCTCTATCATGGTTGGCGTTCTGGTTTTTTCCAAAATGCTTGTTCAACACTTTGGCGATGGCATCCGGAATGGACATGATCAGCCCACCTTCCTGAAACACCGGAGACGCCCCACCGATTCCGATCAGCTGCTCGACGATCTTGTCCACCCCAATGCCGCTTCTCAAACCCAAAGAGATCAACCGGCATATGGCCTCGGTATCCGCCATGGTGGAATATCCGGATTTTCCTATCTGGGCGAATACCTCGAACGGTTTACCATCCAAGGTGTTGACCGTGACGTAAAGATTACCATAACCGGTTTTGATCTTGTCGGTGATGCCCGAAAGCGTGACGGGCCTGTCCTGCGGCGCTATCTTTCCTTCCTCTTTCTTCTCTTTCTTGGTGGAAAGAACCTGCTCGTCCCTGGACCCATCCCGGTAGATGGTCACTCCTTTACATCCCAACTGATAGGCCAATTGGTAAGCAGTCTCCACGTCCTCAACCGTGGCCTGGTTGGGAAGATTGATGGTTTTGGACACGGCGTTATCGGTGCCTTTCTGGAAAGCGGCCTGGTGGCGGACATGCCATTCGGGAGCTATGTCATGGGAGGTGACGCAGATCTTTTTTATGTCGTCGGGAATCTCCTTGAACTCATGAATAGAGCCTTTCTCCGCTATCCTTTCCATCATCTGCTCACTATAAAATCCCCGGGCCTTGGCTTCCTTTTCGAAGAACGGATTGGTCTCCACCATCTTGGTATTGTCCATCACGGTGCGAACGTAGGAGATGGCAAAGAGCGGCTCGATTCCGGAGGAACAGCCGGCAATAATACTGATGGTTCCGGCCGGCGCGATGGTAGTGACGGTGGAGTTGCGGAGGGGAATCTTCTTTTCGTAATAAACGCTCTTTTCCCAATTGGGGAAGGTGCCTCTTTTCTGTGCCAACTCAGCGGAGGTCTGGTGAGATTTCTCTTCGATAAAGCTCATCACCCGGTCGGCTAACCTGACTGCCTCCGGAGAATTATAGGGGATCTTGAGCTGGATCAACATATCCGCCCAGCCCATTACTCCCAGACCGATCTTCCGGTTGGCTTTGGTATTGTTTTCGATTTCCGGAAGCGGGTACTTGTTGGCGTCGATCACATTGTCTAAGAAATGGACCGCTTTTTGGACGGTGTTCTCCAACTTGTCCCAGTCGATCTCGCAGCGATACATGGTGGTGCGGTCGCTGGAATCAACGACTGCCTTGACCATCTTCGACAGATTGATAGAGCCTAAATTGCAGGACTCGTACGGCAAGAGAGGCTGTTCGCCACAAGGATTGGTCGCCTCGAACAAACCCACCTGGGTGATGGGATTAGCCTGGTTCATCTTGTCCAAGAACATAACTCCCGGCTCTCCGGTTCTCCAGGCATGCTCCACAATCAGATTGAAAACCTTTCTGGCCTTCAAGCGGACCGGCTCTCCGGCTTCCACGTACGTCTTGCCGGTGCGGGGGTCGACTAAATCGTAGGTCGAGTCGTTTTCCACCGCCTGCATGAAGCTATCGGTAAGGGCCACCGAGATGTTGAAATTGGTCAGCTCCTTTAGATCGTCCTTGCAGGTGATGAATTCGAGGATATTGGGATGATCCACCCGCAGGACTCCCATGTTGGCTCCGCGCCTTGTTCCTCCCTGCTTCACCGCCTCGGTTGCGGCATTGATCACCTTCATGAAAGATACCGGACCCGAAGCCACGCCACTGGTCGAGGCCACCGGTGAGTTGCGGGGTCTTAGGCGGGAGAAGGAGAAACCGGTTCCGCCGCCGCTTTTGTGAATTAAAGCTGTGTTCTTCACCGCGGTGAAGATCGATTCCATGGAGTCCTCGATGGGGATGACGAAACAAGCGGAAAGCTGGCCCAAAGGACGACCGGCATTCATCAGGGTGGGGGAGTTGGGCATAAACTCAAGCTTGGCCATCATTCGATAGAATTCTTCGACGGTCTTTGAAATCTCCAGATCGGTGGCGCCAAAAATTCCATCCGGCTCTGCCACCACCTTAGCCACTCTTAAGAAAAGCTCCTCCGGAGTCTCGACCACATTCCCATTGTCGTCCCTTCTGAGATATCTTCTCTCCAGGACCTTCATGGAATTGGGGGTAAGCTCCAGCTTCACCGACTCTGTGATCTTGATATCAGACACTGCTCCCTCCTCATGGTAGTAGATCGGACTAAACGTAGTTTATCATTATATCCTTTTTAGCGTTTGTCGTTTATCGGTTGCGAAGCTCGTATCGCCCAGACGGGCGTCTGCCCGAAGCTCGGTGGTCGAAGCTCGAACCACGAAAAGCTAAATTTCTTTTTCACGTATTCATTCGAATTACGACAAACGAACATCAAGCCCCGATACGAGCATCGTCACCACCAACCGTTCTTCGAAAACGAGTGTTATTGTCGGGCAGTCATAGGGACAACCCGACCTACCCGCTACTGGCTCAAGAAATCGAGCACGATCCGATTGAATTCCTCGGATTTTTCCATGTTGACCAGATGACCAGCCCCAGGAATTACAACTTTCCTTGATCCGGTAATATTTTTTTCCAATGTATCTGCGATGGCAATGATATCCGATACATCCCGGTCACCCACGATTATCAAGGTGGGAACGGAAATCTCCGAAAGTCTTCCCACAGCCGGGGGTTTCATCTGGCGCCGGATCAAAGGATTCGACAAAAAAACGTGAGAGTTCTCTTTAACAATTTTCCTTACCTTGTCGCCAACAGTGGGATTTTCCATAGCCGGGGCAAAAAGGGGAAACTTAAGCCATATTTCTACCGCTTTGGATTCACTCTCATCTCTGGCGGTCTCAATGATTTTCTGATATCCTTGCATAATCTCTTCACCTGACCATGCAAAACCACCCAGATCTGCGGCAACAGGTATTAGGGCACTCGTCATTTCAGGATGTTGTAGTGCAAAATCAATGGCAATTTTCCCTCCCATGGACAATCCGATCAGGCAAGCTTTGTCGACACTCAGAAATCTCATTAAGCCGTGCAGATCGTCTAAGTCGGAATATGGTTTCTGTGGAATCTCAGATTTTCCATAACCGCGCACATCATAACGAATGACTTTATGATGTTTCGCATACTGGTTGAATTGATCGTCCCACATCCTGTGGTCCAGCTTTCCGGCGTGGATTAAAACAATGGTAGGTCCTTCACCCATGACTTCATAGTATAACCTGGCTCCATTTACTTCTGCGAATCCAGCTTTCATGATCTTTTCTTTCCCCAGAAACCTTGCCGATCGGCTTGTCTTACCGAAGGCGGGATAATCTGGCACCCGCATTATCGGGCAGATTTAACCAGTCCGACCAATCAAAAATCAAAAGAACTCAAATCCCGCATTCCTGAATGAACGAATCAAAGACTCGTTCATTTTGACCATCTCCTCCGCCGGATATTTGTATCTGAAAAGAAACTGCGCATTGTTCCTGATGTTCAATTTCGCCAATTCTTTCTTAACCGATTCGAGATCCGCCCATTCAGGCTTTCCCTGTTTGTCTGCCTCTACTGCTTCCACATAAATTCTCTCCAAGTACTTTTTGACGTTGTCCTCAAAATTCCCATATTTCTCTTCAAACGCCTTCTTGATTTCGTCCTCGCTTAACTCGCGGTATCTTTCCCGGTGGGTGATGACTTCCCGCTTCAATTTCGGAACATTTTTGGGAATAGACTTAGGATAGCCGATAGAGAGGACCATTAGAGGAAGAACGGACTTAGGTATGGTGAAATATTCTCTGGCCCCGTCTATGGCGTCGAGGATAGTGCCAATGTACACTGACCCCAGACCGTGGCTTTCCGCCAGCATCACCACATTTTGAGCGGAGCACATCAGATCAGCATAGGCGATCAAGAAGTGCGGCAGTGCGTTTTCTCCTTTGAATTCAGTTTCACACAGTGATGCCCACTTTCTGATCCGCCAGAAATCGATGCAGAAAATCAAAGATAGAGGAGCGTTTTTCACCCAGGGTTGATCTCCCACCATTTGGGAGAGCTTCTTTCTGGCTTCCGCTTCCTGGATGACGATAACCGAAATGGGTTGGATGTTTCCTCCGGATGGCGCATTATTGGCCGCATCCAGAAGCTGGTCAACGATAGGCTCCGGGATTTCCTGGTCCTTGAAGTTGCGAACCGATCTTCGCTTCATCATCAAATCGTATAGATTCATGTGACACCACCGAAAGTTGAGTTATGGGCCGATGGAAGCTGGTTTTGCCGAGCCAAACGCGTGCCCTTTATGGGTTAGGGACGTCCCGAAATGAAGACCACTCCTTGCAGGTACCCGTCCTGTCCGGGGCCGAAATAATCCTCCAAGTACTCACCGTTCTCATCCGAGCCGATGCGGTAGAGGTTGTTACATTGGCAATTCTTGTCGCAGTCGGAATCGTGGACCAGCACCTGACGTCCGAGGGTGCCTAAGTAAGTCAGCTGCTGACTTAAGTCCTGTCTTCCGGTCGGAGCAGGGGGAAAAGGCAACTCGACTTTGCTTACCACCCAGATGGTGACGTGCTCGGTATACGGTATCCCCCGGTCAGCCCACTCAAACGTGACTTCTTCGGGATTGACCGGGTCTTGGTCGGCGTAACCCTTGTGGGCGATTCTTACGGCAAGCGAGCAGAGCGGACAATTGTCGGCGGTCCACCCAAGCAGGGTTTGTCTTTGCTCCTCTGGGAACTGGCCGACGTTTCCGGTGTAGCCGACCATGTCGTGGTAGATTTCCTGTACACTGGCGAAGCACCAGAAGCTGCAAAGAGTATAAATCACGTTGGCCGAGGCAGCCTGAGTAGAGGTGTTCTCATACCCCTGGTCCGTACAGTCATCCCAATACTCTACTCCCTTGCAATCGGAGTGGGGTTTCTCCACGTCAGGAAAGACCGAAGGATGTGGCCTTTGGGGAGAAAACTCCTGAGCAAGGCTAAGATGCGCAACGACCATACACCCAACCGCCATTGCCACGAAACCAACGTACTTGATGCTTCTCAAAGCTTCTTTTCTCCTTCGCAACCTAACAAGCTCTACAGGTCAAAGACTCAATCGTCCTACCTTCTTTAGTACGAACAGAGCATCGCTGGTCACGAACTCATTCATCCGCCTCTTGCCGGTTGCTCCCCAGCTGACGCGTGAACAACCAGATGACGATTCCTTCGACACCCGATAGAACTTGGCCTCTGCAGGAAAACCGCCATCCGGCAATCTCTTTGATTCCAAAACATCCAGGGCGTCCCGGCACCGTTTGTCTCCGATGAAACCTGCTTCGGCCATGACCTTCAGTCCGAACAATATGTCGTATCGCCAGTAGCAGGGATAATGCAACTTCAGAAAGTCAGCGTTCATCGCCCGGCCATCTTTCTGTCTTCTGAATAACTTGCGCTTAAGAAAGACCTCAGACGCCCGTTCCGCAGCCTTTCGGGACTTCTTGCTGCCGGTCAAGCGGGCATGGAGCGACAGAGCACGCAGAGGAATCAAGCTTTCCCAGAAGGACGATTTTGATGCCTGAGGGTCCTTGTCACAATTCCAACCTCCGTCAGGCCACTGCCATTCGATCAGACGTTCGGCTAACTTTTCTGTTCGGTCATCGGACAGACCAAGCGTCAAAAGAGAGAAAAGAGCATTTCCTTCTTGAGAAGCGCACCTTCTTGTCCGTCCGTTCATCACTCTAATTTTCTTTTGATGTTCTTCGGAAAAAAGCCAATCAAGGACTTGCTCCCTCAACGGGATTAGCAATTTGTCTCCTACAGGATAACCGATATCAGCCAAGGTTGCCAGCACCCAGTGGGCGCCATACCATTTCCTGTAAGGATGATGAGGGATTTTCCCGTTCTTTCCTCTTTCTGGAAGAAGTAGTTTCACCCGCGGAGACGATTTTATCGCTTCTTGAAGCTTCATAGTTTTGGATGATTCGCATTTTTCTCCCAGCACGTTCACCAAGACTTTATATCGCACCGATGGTTCGTTGCTATTTAGAAGTTTGCTGATAATATCGTTCATTGATATTCTCCGAAGGTTGGGTTGGTCGCAGGGACCGCCCTCGTGGCTGTCGGTTTCAGCTCCGATGAATCAGTCCGTCTTTTTCGTGCTCTCCTTGATCAGATTCAATGCTATTATGTTCTTTTGAATCTGGTTGGTTCCCTCATAGATCTGGGTGATCTTGGCATCCCGCATCATTTTCTCTACCGGATAATTTCTGAGATAGCCATATCCCCCGAAAATTCCGACTGCCTCGTACGTCACTTGCACAGCCACGTCCGAAGCGAACAGCTTGGTCATGGCCGATTCCTTTGGCCCTTTCAACTGGCCTCTGTCGATGGCAATTGCCACGCTGTAGACCAAGGCTCTTGCCGCCTCAACCAGCGTGGCCATGTCTGCCAACTTGTGCTGAATGGCCTGAAACGCCGAGATAGGTTTGTCGAATTGAACCCGGTGCTTGGCATAGTCTACTGCTTCGTCCAAAGCTCCCTGGGCAATGCCCACTGCCTGAGCCGCTACTCCCGGCCGGGTATGGTCGAACGTTTTCATGGCAATCACAAATCCCATTCCCTCTTTGGCCAAGAGATTTTCTTTGGGCACCCGGCAGTCCTGGAATATCAGCTCTCTGGTGGCGGATGCTCTTATCCCCATCTTCTTTTCTTTTTTGCCAAAAGAGAAACCCGGAAAACCTTTCTCCACAATAAAAGCGGAAGCGCCCCTGGCACCCCGGGTTTTGTCAGTCATGGCCACAATGGTATATATCTCCGCCTCGCCACCGTTGGTGATCCATTGTTTGGTTCCGTTCAGGATGTACTCGCCTCCCACCAGCTTAGCAGAAGTGGTTATGCTTGCCGCATCCGATCCGGCATTAGGCTCAGTTAAGCCAAAGGCCGACAGCTTTTTTCCCTTGGCGACGCTGGGAAGATATTTTTCTTTTTGCTCGCTGGTGCCAAACAGTATTATCGGATACGTGCCCAATCCGGTTCCGGCGAAAGCCAAAGCTATGCCTGCGCAGACCCTTGACAGCTCCTCGGTGACAATCGCCATCTCGGTCACTCCGCCGCCCTGACCACCATATTCACTGGCGATGAAGCACTCAAAAAGCCCGGATTCGGCAAAGACTTTGACCAAATCCCAGGGGAACTCTTCGGTCTCATCGTAATAGGATCTCTTGGGGAGCAGATACTCCTTTGCGATCCTTCTGCTCTTCTCCTTTAGCTTTCTTTGCTCTTCTGAAAACAGAAAATCCACTGGAATTCCTTTACAAAACCGAGCCGGTGCTCTCGAGAAAAGTGGTTTTCGGGTCAACCATGCTGAAGGGCTGATCCTGTCTTCGACCCTGCACTTCGTCTCCCGCCAGATGCGGGATGTCGAAGGAAAGTCACAGACCGAAGGGAGGATTCACTCCGAAATATTGTCGACATTTCTTCTTGTCAACCAGTCCTGTCTCCCTAGTTGTCTGAGAGAGTAGAGCGACAAAGACCGATCCAAACACAACACCACCTCATAATTTATTACCCTTTTTTCTTTGGCGGCGGAGGCGGTGGAGGTGGTGGTTTAGGACTCTCTCCTTCTGGTGGTTTATTATATCCTTCTTTTAATGGTCTCTCTTCAGATTTCTTTTTATCATCGCTCATTTCTGCCTCCTTTCATGTTCCTATGCCATATAAAACTGTATGAATTTGACTTGTGAACCATTTAATAGAATTCCAGGATAAGGTATCTTTGTTTCATTTCCCTCTTCTGAAATCCAAGCAGCCTTAGTAAGAAACAAAATAGGCCCATCATGAAAATCATCAGAGAAATATTCCGGCCAGCCGTAAAGCTGACGACCGTCTTTAAGAAATACACTCACATAAGCACCGCTTCCATCTCGAGGGTGTTCCTTTTCTTTTTTCCTTGAATATTTATCGTGGAATATGTCTAACCAGATGGAGGTTCTTGAGGTTCTTCTTGTTAATCCAATTCCCCTGGCGAACCTCATATGCCAATCTTTGGTTTTTAAGAGCCCGATTAGTAAACCTATTGTAACAGAAATCACTAGCATAATGAGCGGAGCAAATAGCATAGGATTTATGGTTATTTCCTTTGTCTGAGCCGAAGTAACCCTTATTGTCCAGGAGATGAGCGAAAGACCGGTAACAGAAAATAGTGAATAGTTTATGAAACTGTAAACTAAAGCTTTTGCAATAAAAATTGCTCCAATATCCTGCCGTTGATAAGAGAGTAATCTTTCAACAAACAAAGTGATAAAGCCTGGGAGAAGAATCAGAAGACCATAGATAACACTGAACGAACTTGGAATAGATTCCATTTCCTTAACCGATTCAATTTTATTGTTCTACCATCCCGAAGGGTGGTTGACAACTCTTTTTGTCAAGCAGTCCTACGGATCTGCTTGGCTCAATTACACTTTTTCAATCTCTCCAGCTATATGCAATTTACCTGAACGACTATGTCAGATAAAGTTGACATATGTTCAATTCTTAAGATGCTTTCCTAAACATTGAGTGGCACTGGTAACAACACGAACTACAATCTTCAATGCTTTCAGAACATCGGTGGGTATTATTTCGAGTTCTGCACCCTGTTTCTCATATACCTCGGCTTTCTCAATGTATTTTGCATCAATAAGACCTAAATTATGAGTGAGAACGTGTCTCCTCAGAAACTTCTCTTGAAGAAACGCTCTGTCCTCCTCGGGGCATTCTCCGAATAATGCAAAGCTTAAGTCTTGAGAAAATAACCCTTCCGCTCCTTCTATCCGCTGAAAGTTGACTCGAATCTTCGCGATCTTATTCACTGCTTCTTCGGTTGGCAGGCGGCGTTTGATTTCATATTGATAAATGTGCTTTAGGAAGCCTTCGAATAATCCAACCACATCTTCAAGCGCATTACCAACCATTTGCCGTCCAACTTCTGGTCCCCTTTCTCGGCTAATTCTTTCATGTTCCTCTAGCAGAACCTTAATAGTATCAGCACTTCGATTAAGATGTTGAAGTAGATTTCCCTTCCCACATAGGGGACAAAGAAAAGATATGCCGTAGACTGCATAGTTGTATCCGCAATCATCACAAACTACATTTCTTTTTAGCTTCTCCTCTACATAGTGTCTTACACTAGGAAGATTACCCGGCTTATACTTGATACTAATTGAGAACATACCTTTTGATGTGGGTGAGATCGATTCTAATGAACTTTTTATGATGTCGTCGAAGGTTATGGCGACATCTCTAAAGATCATTGATTCTATCCATGCAATTTGGTTTTCTGTATGAAAAAGCTGTATATTATCTATTGTTCCACAATATGGACATGTCACATCGATCTGAGAGAAATTTTCGATCTTTTCAGATATCTTTTCTGGTAAGGTAAGGCTCATTTTAAAGTATTTAGGTTGGCATTCTGTATTTGGGCATTCGCGTCCAATCATATTTTCATCATCAGCTTGCATCGGTAACTTAAAATGATCAATCCCATCAGGAGTTCGTCCATCATGGTACTTTTTCATATCATGGAACATTTCCATACAATACTCCATTAGTTTTTGTTTGTAGGGGTCGCATTCATGCGAACCGCACGGGCTCGATAAATCGAGCAACTACAGTTTAACCGCTATCCTCCTCTTCTCATCAATTTCGAAATCCCAGAACACAATCGGCGCTCATGAACCCCTCCTGCCTCCCCTTATCACGGGAGGTATTCTTTTTGTCCCCCTGACAAGGGGGAAATAGGGGGTTCGGTTTTTCATGCAACCTGCTGGCTCGATGAATCGAGCAACTACAGTTTAACCGCTATCCTCTTCTTCTCATCTATCTCAAAATCCCAGAACACAATCGGTGCCTGTTTTAAGAACCCCTCCTGCCTCCCCTTATCAGGGGAGGGACTGTTTTTCGCCGTCGCGTCAGGAGCGACGCTTCCGCCTTTGGCGGAATCCTGATGACTGACGCACATGCTAGTTGTCAGGACTGAAGTCCTGACGGAACACAAAATAACCTTCGCTCAATAAATCGAGCAACTACAGTTTAACCGCTATCCTCTTCTTCTCATCTATCTCAAAATCCCAAAACACGATGGGGGATCGAGAACCCGTCCTGCCTCCCCTTATCAGGGGAGGAACCGCTTTTTGTCCCCCTGACAAGAGGGTTGGTTTTTTCACTCGAACTATAAATCGAACCGCTACCTTGACTATTCTATCCCATCGGTGGGATAATTCCGAGTTGCTGTAAAATACTCAGGCGATCCATCACCGCCAAGTGACGCTCCACTATCTTGCCGCTTTCAAACCGCCAGATATCCACCGCCGAGAAAACTGCTGTTTTACCGGTTGGCGGGATGCCAAACAAAGCTCCTTTATGCGTGCCACAGATGGTAAAGGCTCCCACTACTATATCCCCTTCAGCCACCAGATGGTCGATGGTAAAGCGAATGTCGGGGAAGGCTGCTCGGGTTTCGATTACATACTGCTTGATGCCTTTTGGACCGCGCAAGATTTTGGTGGGATCGTTGTTGTCTTTTGCCTTGAAATCAGTGGCGTAAAGCTCATCGGCAACTTCCACATTTCCCTTGTTCCAAGCCTCTTCAATCCACCTCCGGATGATGGCTTTGTTCTCATTGGTTGACATATTACATATTCCTCCCAGTTTTGAAATGTACTAGTTTAAAACCCCTCCTGACCTCCCCTTATCAGTGGAGGAACCGCTTTTTGTCCCACGGATAAGGGGATTCAGGGGGTTGTTTTTTTTATGCAATAAACAAGGTTCGATAAATCGAACCGCTACCTTTTGATCGCTATCCTCTTCTTCTCCATCTATCTCAAGATCCCAGAACACGATCGGGGCTTGCTTTGAGAACCCCTCCTGACCTCCCCTTATCAGGGGAGGGACTGTTTTTCGCCGTTGCGTCAGGAGCGACGCTTCCGCCTTTGGCGGAATCCTGATGACTGACGCACATGCTAGTTGTCAGGACTGAAGTCCTGACGGAACACAAAATAACCTTCGCTCGATGAATCGAGCAACTACAGTTTAACCGCTATCCTCTTCTTCTCATCAATCTCAAAATCCCAGAACACGATAGGGGCTTGTTCTTTCATGATTCGCAGCATCTCTAAACAAATCTCTCTTATCTCCCAGTGTGCTCGTTCCACGCATCGCACTTCAAAAATGTGCCTGAGCTCCCGGAAATTGGCGGAGATCACGATCTCGGAGGTGGTGGCGTTGGGGAGAATGTAGCGGGCGTCCTCCTTGGGAACTTCCGCTTTCACCATCTGTTGATAAAGCTCAAACGCCTGACCGGCTAATTCCTTGAATTGGTCTTTGTACTTTGTTTTCTGAATCGTTGGCGGAACTACATACTCAAACTCTTTGGTCTTGCCATATTCCACGTACCTCTGGCTCTCCTGAGACGGAGACATCAAACGATGCCGCACCAGCTCGTGGGTGAAAACACGCGAGCCGCCTTTGATCCGGAACGTGGCCAAAGCATGCTCCAGAACAGAGTGGTGTCCTTTTTGGATTACTTTTTTGATCAACTCTTCAGTAGATGAAGGCGGATTGTATCTATGAAAACTCAAGTAACAGGTCCGGCAAGCTTTCTCGATCACATCTTCAGCCTTGGGGGTGATGGACATGAGCGAGACGCTGACGTCCACAGTCGACAGTCCATGGTCCACAGCTAACCTATTTTTCTTTTTTCCTTGTTTCTTGACCCTTAGTTTTCTGGTTCGAGATGACGGCATTTTGCTCCTCCGAAGAGATTCCTTCTTTTGTATCTACCGAAGACGAAAAAGCTCCCTATCAAGAAAACATCACACCCGGGCCAACTATTGTAATTTAGTGGATTACAACTGGTTGGGGGAAGATTCCGATTTCTCCCCTCCCGAAATCAGAATCTTCCCATCCTATACTTTATCGCATTAGCATAGCATTGTCAAGGAAAAAATGCAGTTTAAAAGGGAAAAATCACAATATATTGTGTATCAACACGATGCGATACCCAAAATATGGCCAGTCGCAGTTCTATACGAAAGATCCGGTTCTAATGCGGGGTCAGAACCGGCGACGGGACGTAAGAGGAGACGCTGCGGGGAGTTAGCCTGCCAAATTGCTCAATGTGCGCTTAGCTGGAATCTACAGAGCGATGATGGTCATTGATTGTTCATTCAGTATCTATGAATCCCGCCATGGACCAATTGAGTCTGTTTTCGCCCCCCCCCACGAGTCTAAAACTGTCGTCACCAGCATACTTCTTGGCGAGTCGGCTGATAATCTCTTTGACCACGGATGTTAGCGACCGGTATCAATCACTTGGGCTGAAAATCGGGGTGTCCCGCTTGCCACAAAGCAAAGGCATACATTGAAGCAAAGTTTCCGAAGGTAACTTTCTTGTCCTCTGTGAAGTGTCCGTTGTCATAGTTCACTTTAAGTAGCACCGGCTTCCCCGAGGAGGTAGCGTTTTGCAATGCCGCGGCAAATTTACCAGGTTCCCATGCACTTACTCGGGGGTCGTTCATTCCGGCGACGCAGATCACTGCCGGGTAGGCAGTTCCCTCCTTGACATGCTGGAACGCATCCATTTCGTATAACGCCATGCACTCCGCTGAGTCTTTCACCGTACCGAATTCGGGCACATTATCAGGACCATTAGGCGAGTTTTCAGCGCGTAGGGCATTGCTACCACTCACATTGCTGATAGCAGCGGCGAACAGGTCAGGACGTTCGGTGATGGCTCGACCAATCAATATGCCGCCGGCACTTGTTCCCTCTCCAATAAGGTGCTGGGGACTGGTGTACCTGTTCTTTACGAGATACTCCCCGCAGGCGATGAAGTCTTTCCAGGTGTTTGGCTTGGTTAGCTTATATCCCGCCTTATACCAGTTCTCTCCCTTTTCGCTACCGCCTCTGGGATGCGTTTCCGCTACGATGACTCCCTTATTCAAGAGGGCCAGCGAGAGAATGCTGAGATAAGGGGTAGCCGAATAGCCATACGCCCCATACCCGGTCATGTAACAGATCGCTGATCCGTCTTTCTTAAGATGTTTGTTATACATCAGGGAGAGCGGGACCATAACACCATCATGACTGGGAACCTCGCGCTCCTCCACCACAATATCCTCCACCCCGGGGTAAGCTGGCGCCGTATTAAACGCTGATTTGGTAATCCCATTCTTTGCGGGAAGGTAATCAAAAGCGGTGTAGGGTATCGTCCATGACGTGACGAAAACAAGAGCGTCATTTGTTTTGATGTCGAAGGGACTCACTCCGGCAGAACCGGAAAAGGGCAGAGGAATTTCATCTATTTTGTCCGCGGAGAAACCGTATCGGTAAAGGTGAGAGTTTATGCCGTCGGTGGTCTTATAATACAAATAATCCTTGCATCGGGACATATTGTCGATCTTATCTTTGCCTTCGGGTATAATAGTGGAGGCGGTGGAGACGTCGACATTCCCAAAGCTTGTCTTTAGTATTTTATATTGGGGGGCGTTGGTATACGTAAGCAGATATATATCATCTCCTCGCGCTACGAAGCTGGTTACGTGGTCCTCTTTTTTGAAGAGCCGCTTCCAATTGATCATCGGATTCAGAAGCTCCGTCGCGGGGGCATAGAAGCAATTCAAGTCGTTGCAGACTGTGGATAAGTAGGCAATTATGTACCTATAGTCCTCAGTATAACCAACGATGCACTCATCTTCAGGTTTTGCGCCCAGCGCCGGGTATTTCTTTCTGGAGAACAATTCCTTGTCTGCGGACGTGTCCGTACCAACAATATGATACATGCTGCGGGTATCCAGCAGGAGATTCATCGATGTATTATCACCGGAGTTCATTGGCGTGTAAATAAAGCTTTTGCTATCCGGAGACCAAGAGCAATCACCCCAAGTGGGATAGATCTTTTCGGGATAGAGCTTTTTAGAGTCCACATCCATTATGCACATGGTGGAAATCTCGGCTCCGCCAGTCGCGATGCCGAAGGCAATTGTCTTGCCATCTTCGCTTGGAACGAAAAAGGTAATGGATTGCGGCTGACCCTTGTCGTTTAGGCCGGCATCATAAAGGAGGATCTCTTTGCCCGTCTCAGCTTCACGGTAATACAACTTGCCGACGATCTCATTCGGTAAGGTTTTCTTGTAGAAGTACCGTCCCGCTTTGCGGGTGATGTCGCTGTAAGACGCCGACCTGAGCGAATTGTAGTATAGCAACGTCTGAATGAGACTGTCGCGGCCAGGTATGCGGCTGAGAATGCTATCAGTGTAATCATGTTGAGTTTTGAACCAATCTTGAACTGGCTTATCCTTGATGTTTTCCAACCAGCGATAGTTATCTGTCACCTGTTTGCCGAAATAGACGTCCACAACAGGTTGTTTCGGGGTCGGGGGCACCTGTGCCGCCACCTGGAAGCAGAGAATGCCAACCAGCATTCCAGCCGCCACGCAATTCACGTACCTCGTTATCTTCATGCGTTATCTCTCCTTATGATAAATTCTGTATCCACGGCCGAATTCAATTTCACCAAGCTTCAGCCGCTTCCGGATACATTTCAGTTAGCTTGCCATTGCCAGGAAACGGTCGGGTCTGGTAAGCGGCGAGTCATTGGGCTTAGCTCGGCGCGTAATATGGACCCGCCTGGGTTACAATATAAATTAAATCGGCTCGAATCGGAATGCAAGAAATTAATTGACGTTATCCGGTTTTTTTCCCTTTAGTCTTTATGGCCGATTGCCGGAATCTGCAAACTTCAGGGTTCAGCCCGAAGACATGGCAGTCATGATTCCCTTGACCAGCAGACGTTTAATCTGTATACTTGACCAACACGAGGATTTCCTTGCTATCACTGGAAAAGACTGATAGGCGTGAGGAATGAGTTATGTTTGGTAGCTACATCTGAATCTGTGCAACAAGCTTTTGGACATCCTCAAAATCAACTGAGGATTGGCATTGAGAAATGAAAAAAGTTCTAAACTCGTCTCGTAGCTCCCCCCGTATTCCTCTTTAGAAAAGGGGGAGCTAAGGGGACTATAGTCTTCCGACAGAGCGGACCCATTTCCGAACCAAAAGAACATGTCGAATAATCGCCCATTGAACATAATCGCACCGCTACGATTCTGTTTCCAGAGAGAACTGACCTTCGGTCAGCTTTCCATAAGTGAAATGCTGGAACCAATCTCCCAAATTCAGATACACACCCTTGCCGATCTTGTGCAAAACCGGAACGTGCGTGTGCGCCAATATCACTGCGTCGAAGCCCTTTTCTATCTTTCCGGCTGCAAAATCCTCGTAGTCCTGCAAATAGCTTCTCTCCCGCTTTTCAACCTGGCTTCGGCTTTTTCTTGCCACAGACTTGGCCAACGGGTAGCTGATATCCGGGGGAATCTGCCGGTATAAAAAAATGTTCACCTTGTTTCTAAGAATCCTCTTTATGATTCGGTATCCGACATCATTTTTCGCCAAGCCATCTCCGTGCGCAATGAGAATTCTCTTCCCTTGATGGACCACGTCAATGGGTTGCCTGAAGATAGGAATGCCTACTTCCTTGAGCAGAAAGTCTCCCAGCCAGAAATCGTGATTACCGACCAGATAGTTTATCTTAATGCCGGAATCTACCAGCTCTTTCAACTTAATTAAAGTCCCGAAATGATTTTTGGGGATGACGTTTTTGTACTCGAACCAGAACTCAAACATATCTCCCACCAGATACAGAAGCTCCCCTTGAGCCTTCACTTTTTCGAAAAGGGAGACAAGCTTCTCTTCCTTTACTTTTTCTTTGCTTTCTTCGTCTGCTCCCAGATGAGCGTCGGAGAGGAAAAAGACAGTCTTAGACATGGGTAAACAATTGCCGATTGAGCCACAGAAGTCAAGACAAAAAAGCGGGACCTCTTGCAAAATCCCGGCTTCGCCATCACTCCGTCGGGGAGAATCCCCACCTGCACTTCGGCTGATTTTGAAACCTTGTCTCGCAACTGTGGCTACTGACATCAAGAACCGAAGTGCGGAAATGGGCGGAATTTTCGCACGCCTCCGTAATACGGTGCTCGTTCATCCGTATCACTAACAGACTTCCGGGAATAAAGACGTTTGTGCCGGATTTGGCCGGATCGCTCGATCTAGGGACCTTAAGTGGTATTAACTATGAGACATTTCTTGCCGATCAAGACATATGTCATGATTCGAGCATTTTGCGCCAGGATGCTGACTAAGGATGCCGGGCCAATAGTGCTTATCCTATTGGCCTCCCTGATTCTTTCGACATTGGGCTGCGGAAAGAAGGGGTTTCGGATTGAGCGTGAGTATCCGAATCCTTATGTCCAGTTCGACGGTGTGTTGCTGTCCGGTTTCGTCGATACCAGTCTATGGACTTCAGGCGGGATTTCCGCGCACAAGGACAGAGACTCGCTCATTTTTCATCAGGGTCGATACAGCCTCAAGCTGACCTCGATAGATGGTAACGTGGCTTACGCATATCGATCCATCAGACCAACGTCATTTTATGCGACCAGGAATTTTTCCCTTTGGCTCTACGTTCATATTCCCCCCGATTCCTCGGGGGATTTGAACACCAAGCTGCAGTGCATAAGACTCAAATTTACCAGTTCTCCTTCCAGCTGGGATAGCTTTATGGGCGTGACCATCGATGACAGCTCAGTGGTTTCGGGCTGGAATCATTTGGTGATAGGGAAGTCCAGTTTTGTGGCGAACGGTTCGGAGAACTGGAACAACAAGATGGTACGAATTCGAGTGGAAGTAGCAGGCGACGGAAAAGGTGATACCGTGGCCGTGTCTTTCGACGAGCTGAGATATGATTACCGGGCCAGAGCGAAGTGTGTAATTGCGTTCGATGACATTGATACTTCCCAGTACACCTTGGCTTATCCGGCAATGAAAGCCAGAGACATGAAGGGGGTCTGTTTTGTGGTAAGCAGCTGGGTGGGTACTCAAAGCAGGATGGACACAACCCAGTTGAGGGTTTTGTACAATAACGGCTGGGATATTTCTAATCACACCATGTCTCACCCACACGGTGGACTCCCCGGACTCACCGATGCCCAAAAAAGAAGAGAGATCAATGGCTGTCGAAGCTGGCTGCTCAATCACGGATTCATCCGAGGAGCCGATTTTTTCGCCTACCCCTACGGCAAATACGATTCATCGACGGTGGCGATAGTCAGAGAGCAGCATACCTTGGCCAGAAGCATGGTCATGGGTTTTCATCAACCCAATTTGGACCGTCGGGAATCCGACATCCTTTACAAACTGAAATTTCTTTACATAACCAGCGGGGGTGCTGGTTTTCGGCGGGTTACTCCCGACATGGTTAAGACCGACATCGATGAGGCGGCAGATCAAGGCAAGCTGATAGTTCTCGGTTTCCACAGCATATGCAATGGTTCGGGGTGCGGGAGAGGAGTCCAATACAATTATGACAGTCTTTTGGTCATACTTGATTATTTGCAGAGCCGCGTAAAAGACATTGACGTGGTGACTTTCAGTGACTACCTACGAGGGCACCCCACGTTGATCTCGAGAAGAAGCGAGCTGGCGGACAAAATCCCTGACTTAAGGTCATTTCTCGGGGCATGTGATTCCTGCTATACGGTCATTTACCGTGCCAAGGGCACCGCCGACATAGACAGTATTCTGATCGTCGACCCCACCACAAAAGCGGACAGTGTGGTCAGCACCATAATCTTCCATCCCAAGAAAAAGTAGCCCCAAAGAAAGTGGTGCCTTCGCCCATAACTCCACCTTCCATGCTTTCACCTGTGCGACCAGCGTTCCGTTTGTAAGTTTCCCGGGCATTCAAGAAACCCGTTCGATCCGCGGCAGGCAAGAAAACAACCCGCATCAGACAAAGCAAGGAAGCCGGGTGATTCGTGGTTTGGGAACAGACAAAGTCCGGTGTCGATTCATGGGGTTTCTTGCACCTCCCCTGCCTTTTCCGTCAAAAGAGGCGAAAGACAAGATGATTTCCCCACCTCGGGGAAAGCCGCAAGAACAAGAAGAGAGGTTTATGCCGGAATGATGGTTACCTTTCCTTGCCCGCCTCTTTCTCCGTCAACCGAAATCTGAGTTTGCAGGAATTGTTGCACTACCCAGATATTAGTGAGAAGATGCTCGGAGACTTTCGACACGGTGAACGTAGATTTGCCATCCGCCAGAGCTAAATAGGGAACCAGCTGATCTGATAGATGAGGATCGACAGCCCCTCCGGTCTGCACAAACTGCAAAAAGTCCAGACAGGCTTCCTCTGCCACTCTCTCTGCCTTCTTGCCGATCTCGCCTAAGGCGCTGAAACCAGCGACAGAGTTCTCGAACTCTGCTTTCAAAAAGAAAAACGTTCCCTGGCCGATAGAGGGCGCTCGCAGTGTCTTGATCTCCGGCGAAAATCCATTCGCTTTCAATACCTTCATGGCTTCGCCTCTCTGTCTCTCGGCAATGGAATCCGGAAGATTGGAAACGGCGGAAATGCCAGATAGATGCAGCAATTTGCCTCTTTCGGTCAGGTCCAGCGGCGCAAACTTAGATATCGGGTGGATGGTGCAGAGCACCTCTCCTCCCCCTTGGGGATACCAGCCCCACTTTTTGATCTCCAATTCCACGTTGCATCCGATCTTTTTCGCGATCGGAGCGAATATTTCCTTCAGATAATCAAATGGGGGACTCCAGGGGACGTGAGTTCCGCCCAAGACTCTGATCCGGGAACTTGTTGGGCAATGGCACAAAGGCAGCAAAAGCGTTTGCAGTATCAGGGAAGTCGATCCTGCGCTTCTCTTCTTTTCAGCGACATCACAGGTGAAGTCTCCGCCCTTCGTGTCTTGTGGTGAGAATCTTAAGGACAGCGACTGGAGACTGTCCCCCTCAACCGTGGCTTCACTTATTCTCTGGCAAGCTGACACCGACGTAAGGTGCTGAGGCTGAAGTCCTGGTACCTTTCTCCCCTTTCGGATGTTGGTTATTTCCACCGGCTGCTTTAGAATACATGAGAGGGAGAGTGTGGTTCTAAGAATCTGTCCTCCGCCTTCGCCGTAGCTGCCATCTATCTGAAGATGCATTTGACTATCCTCTCAACGTCTTAAGCACGCTCCAATTCTGATCTGACGGACAGAGGTCCCGCGTTCAGCGTCTCTCAAGATACGCGGTCCCTGGTAAATGGCAAGCCAATAATGCCAGAGGGCTTCGCGGTCTATTGCCAGTTCCGGCCTTTCCAAAAGAAGACAACGACAACCCATAACTCCGCACACCAAAAACGCCAGACCCAGAACAAAGACTCGAAAATTATAGCTGCACCTCAAAGATTTCGGCAGCATCAACCGAAACAATTAAGAGGAGTGAAAACGTGTTGTTTCTCCCAGTTCTTCTTGATCCGGGATGAATGGGAGGAGGGGCAGACAATCTGTCGAGGGCTGTTTTGTACAGTCGGGTCCTGTGGACTTAGATGGGGAAATCCCACCGCGGACAAAAAGAGACCAACAAGAAAACATCACGGCAACGAGGTTTAGAATGCCGGGTATGCTGGATTTTGCTTGACTTTTTTGCGTATTTTCTTATTATGTTAAAAGAGAGAGCGAATTCTCTTCCGTGTCTGATTCTTGGAGACGGAGGGGGTTTTTCACGTAACTTGTTGGGGTGCAGAAGATAATCTGAAGGGGTTGCTTTGAAAACTCTAACCCGATGAGGAGGAAGTATGTATTTCCCTTATAAAAAGATTCTTCTTGTCATGTTTTCATTCAATAAGGTGTTACTCGACAGCCGGTGGAGGCGCATAGAGCAAGTCCACGTCCAGACGTGGTCCTCACAGAAAAAATGCCAACAAAATTCACATTTATGGTTTTTAAGGAGAAGAGCAATGAGAAAACTCCATCTCTTCTGCACGGTCCTGTTTTTTTGGTTTGTGATCAACCAGCTTTCCGGACGGCTGCTGGCTGGAGACGTCGCCGGAAGCCAACCCCAGACTGAGGAAGCCACTTGGACCTCCGGGAAGACTCCGCTTTCAGAGCTTTCGCTGGAGGAAAGACACAAACGGCTGGGGTTATATCTTCCTGACTGGTACCAGCAATGGTACGATCAGTTGCCGAGAATCGAAGCTCCCCCAGGGGCAAAGTTTGATCCGGTTTTTGATTGGCGGACACACGTAGGCCCCTATGGAACCACCGGCGTCACTTCGGTCAAAGATCAGGGAAACTGCGGGTCCTGCTGGGCTTTTGCTGCAATAGGGCATCTGGAGTCAATGGTGAAGATCTATGGCGAGGTGGAGTTGAATCTTTCCGAACAGCAGTCTGTCTCCTGTCTGACGCAGGGACATGGCTGCACTACCGGATGGTATTCAGAGGCCTGTTATGACCTTTTTAAGACTACGGGTGCGGTGGATGAAGCGTGCATGCCTTACCATGCAAACGATACCGATCCCTGCATTCAGAATCAGTGCGAGAAATGGGCCAAAATCAGCGGATACTCCGCAGTAACCAACAATGTGCCCTCCATCAAAGCGGCGCTGGCTAATGGGCCGGTAAAGACCAATATGACCGTGGAGGACACCTTCCAGACCTATACGGGTGGGTGCTACAACAAGCCTTGTTTCAATCCAACCAATCATTCGGTTCTAATCGTCGGCTGGGATGACACTATGTGTGGAGGTCAAGGAGCCTGGATCGTCAAAAACAGCTGGGGACCAGGCTGGGGTGACCACGGCTTCTTTTATATCAGGTATGGTGTCGCTCAGATAGGTTCCGGCGCCATCCAGATAAATTACATTTTCCACCGACCGCGCGTCCGTTTGGAGAGCTATGGCATAAATGACCAAGCCGGCGGAGATGGCGACGGCAGAGCCGAACCGGGAGAGACGGTTCGGCTGGATTTTGCGCTAAAAAACCTGTGGTCTGCACTGGGTAACGTGGGGGTCACCGTCACGGCGGATACCGGAGGCATAGTGATCACGGATGGTTACTCTTATTTGGATAGCATGGCCTCCAAAGATATCAAGAACAATTCCGCAGATCCGATTCAGTTTCAAGTTCCTGCCGATTTTCCGCCCCGGAGGGTGTTTTTTACCTTCCACGTCTCCGGTGACTCCGGTGGTGGTGTGGTCTACCACGCGGATACCACGGTTCAAATAAAAATAGGCCGCGACATACTGCTGGTGGATGATGATCAGGCTGCCGTTGGCTCCGGCACCGAGTACCGGCAGTACTATACCTCCATGTTCGACTCTATCGGGGCAATTTACGATACCTGGGACAAGAAAGCAAGCCCTGATAGCAGCTTCAACTGGTCGGATTTCGACGTCATAGTGTGGTTCACCGGAGATCATCGCGACTCCGTGTTTTCGCATGCAGACGTGGAGAGTCTGACCTCCTACTTGAGCCACGGTGGTAGACTGTTCTTGACCAGTCAGGACGCGGTGCAGGCTCTTTCCAACTCCTCCGATCCTTTGGATTCGCTCTTCTTGAGAGACTACCTACACGTGCGATGGGGCGGTGATTGCGGCCGGACCTTGGTGTCCGGGAAACCGGGGGATCAGATCGGAGACAATCTTTGGGTTTATCCGGGAGGCGTCGCCTCGCCGAACAACCAGGGTTCCAAAGACAACTTGGTCCCTGATGCCGTGGCGGATACAGTTCTGGTCTATGACGGTTCCTGGTGGGCTCCCACAGACTCGGTGGCAGGCATAAGATTCCAAAATGACCTTCTCAAGTTCAAGCTCGTCGTTTTTGGATTTGGATTCGAGGGGATCAACTCAAGCGGTTTGCAATACTGGGGACACAACGTTGCCCGGCCGCGCTTGGTGATGCAGAGGGTGCTGGACTGGCTGAGATCTCCCAATCCAACCATCAGGGTAATCTCCCCGAACGGCGGAGAGACTTGGTTAGCGGGGAGCGCTGCCAACATCACCTGGCAATCCGCGTCCTTTGAGGACAGCGTGAAGATTGAGTACACGACGGACGGGGGCGCCAACTGGCTCCCCATAGCGGAAAACACCACCAATGACGGCGTCTACTCGTTGACCGTTCCAGACACGCCTTCGGATAGCTGCCTGGTGAGAATATCAGATGTGGCCGACGGGATACCGGCTGACACCAGCAACAGCTATTTCTCCATTATCAACTACGTTCCCGGCGATCTCAACGGTGATCGGACGGTGAATGCCGGGGATGTGGTTTACCTGATCAACTATCTTTACAAAGGCGGCAGAGCTTCCGTTCCTTTGGCGGCCGGAGATGCAAACCGTGACTGCACGGTGAATGCGGGAGACGCGGTTTATCTGATCAACTACCTTTATAAAGGCGGAGTTGCCCCGCTCTCAGGGTGTGCTCGATAGAGACGCCATCGTGCGGCAACTTCCAAACGACAAAAGGAAGTCACCAAAGAGGCTGGGCGGGAAGCCCAGCCTCTCTTTTTTGTAACAGGTCTCTTTCCCCCGTGAATGGGTGAATTCCACGGCATCTTGATTACGCGCATTTTGAGGCAGAATAAGCGGTGGCCCAGACCGTTGAACGCTTTGAAGGTTCCCGGCTCGTCTGATGGACGACCTTTTGGCCTGCTCTCTGGCGATAGTGATCCCATTTGACGCTGACGGAACGCACTCCAAGGAGCTTTTCTGTTGACAACTTTTTGGGAGAGTGTTAACTTTAGCTCGAAATCAGGAGAGATACGTGAGAGTAGTCTTACAAAGAGTCAAGGGGGCAAAGGTGACGGTGGAAGGAAAGCTGGTGGGGCAGATCCAGGAAGGACTGGTCTTGCTGGTGGGCGCAAGAACGGGTGATACGGAGGAGGATGTCAGGTATCTGGCAGACAAGTGCGCAAACTTGAGAATCTTCGAAGACCAGGAACAGAGGATGAACCTTTCTGCTCTCGAAAAAAAAGCCGAAGTCTTGGTGGTCTCGCAGTTCACCTTGTACGGAGATACTGCCAAGGGGAGACGACCCAGTTTTACCGAAGCTCTTGAACCGAAGGAGGCAGAGAGACTGTACCAGAAGTTCATTGAACAGATACGGGCCGCCGGTCTTAAGACTGAATGCGGAATCTTCGGGGCAAAAATGTTGGTGGAGATCGCCAACTGGGGCCCGGTGACCTTTATCCTTGAGAGCAAATAAGCCCGACATCGACCGGAAGCAATTCAACCAGACGTAGATGCATGAAAGGAATAAAAGAGCTTTTGGAAGGCAAGCGGTTGATCTTGGCATCCAGCTCGCCCAGAAGAGCCGAGATTCTGAAAAAGGAAAACGTTAGTTTCGAGATAATCGCCCCGGCAAACGTCAAAGAGCAAACGTCATCCTCTGATCCGGCAGAGCACGTCTTGGAGCTTTCCCGGATGAAGGCGATGAGCGTCTCGGATCAACTCAGAGAGGGGATAATCTTGGGGGCGGATACCGTCGTGGTCCTGAATGGTGAGATTCTGGGCAAGCCGCAAAGCAAGGATGAAGCTGCGTTCGTATTGAAGAAACTGAGTGGGAAGATGCATCGGGTTTATACCGGGCTAACCCTGCTCAGCAAGTACAACGGAAGGATGGTCTCGGACTTCGATTGCACCGAGGTGAGGTTCAATCAACTGGAAGAGAAAGACATCACGGCTTATATCGATACCGGAGAACCCATGGATAAGGCCGGGGCCTATGGAATTCAGGGGATGGGAAGTTTTCTGGTGGAAGAGATCCGCGGAAATTTGGACAACGTCATAGGCCTTCCGACAGGCAAGCTTAGCCAGATGCTGGAACGAATCATTTGAACTCCGGCCCAAAAACCTCTGGCCCCTGCGGTTGCACGCCTGAACCGATGGAGCGAATGGCGGGGCGCGAGCTGGGGATGGAACCAAGAGAAACGGCTGCGGATGAACATGGACAAAGCCAAGTTTGAGTTCGACGATGAGAGCAGAGAGAACCCGATTGGGTCGATTTTGCGCTATCATCGGGAGCAAAGAAAGCTGGACTTAGACCGGATCGCAGAACAGCTCAGAATCCGACCGGCGTATCTGGAGGCGATGGAACAGAATCGCTTTGACCTCCTGCCTTCGGGAGTCTACCGGAGGTCCTTTCTGAAGGCGTATGCCCAGTTCTTGAAATTGGACCCAGATCAAATCCTGAAGATGTTCGATGACTTGGAAGGGAAGGAGGAAGAGGAGAAGAGAGAGCTTAGGCCGCCGAGAATGAAGGCTCCTGCCCTGGAAACCCTGGAAGCGAAGGAGGTCCACAAGGAGGGAATCTCATTCCAAACGGTGAGCTCGTTTCTGAGGCTGCCGTTCAAGCTAAGCCGCAGCGGACTATTGCTTCTGGGTGTTCTAAGTCTGGTCATCGTGGTGGTGGTTTTGATATTCCTGCTCAAAGTCGGCAGAGGAAAGAAGGGAACCTCTTCGTCAGGTTCCGAGACAGCCACGTCAGAGAGCCTAACGGTGAACACCCAGCCGGTGGACACGCTGGCTCTTTTCGCAAAGATGGTGGAAGATTCAATTGGCCGGGCGCCGGAGTGGACGCTTCGGGTGAGCGCCGCAGGAGAATGCTGGATGAACCTCGAGAGTGACGGAAAAAGGTTGTTTTCTGCCATGGTATTCGAAAAGATGAATCTGGAATTCAGGGCAAAGGAGTCATTTACCATATATTCAGGCAAGAACCAGGGCCTCAGGCTTTGGCTCAATGGTTTTGAGCTGAAATCTCCTCCCAACGGGGTCACCAATCTCAACCGGCAGAATTTCAAGGAATTCATCTCCAGCGACAACGCAAACGAAAGAGTAAGAACCCACGAACAAAATATGGGGAGAATATCTCCTCCAAAGACATCTTAAAGTCCGGCACTTCCTACCTAAGACTGAAGCAAAAAGGATTTATAAACAGAAGGTCCGGTGATATCTCCGGACCTTAGAGGCTCTAAAACGACCCGATTCCACAGGGAGGGCTTATGTTCAAGTGCTGTCGAGTCCCACTGGTGTTGATCTCGCTTTTATGTGCGGTTTTGAGCTGCTCCAAGTCGACCAAGAACGAGACAAAAACCAATCATACCGGACCTCCTCCTCTCTCCGTGACTCCCAGGGAAAACGAAGAAGCAGAGTTGATGGCGCTTTGCCTTTCTGGGGAGCTGGTTGCCCCGGATAGCTTGTACAATCAAGTCGTGAACGATTTTGCAGCCATCCGTGCCAACTTTGGTGACACTCTCCCAATAGTCGACAGCATCAAGTTTATGCCGCCTTGGGCGGCAGGTCGCCTCATAATTGGTTTTGACACTGCCGCAGTCCGACTGTTTTGCCACGGGGAATATCATGCTTGGGACACGCTAAACCAACGGTATGAGGTTACCAGAATTGATAGCTTAGCCGCTCTCCATTGGATTGGTCTGGTGTTGCTGAGGTTTAGGGGGAGATTACATCCGTACCGACTGGCAGAAGCATATGCGGTGCTTCCCGGCGTACGGGCTGCTAGTCCAGACGGCAGAATCGGAGACTGGCCTAACGTTTACGCCGGGCAAGGGGATGGCGGAATGACCTATCTCTTTCGCAACGGCTGGGGAGATTGTCCCTCCGGATGTATCTCCAGTGAATACTGGTATTTTGCTTTCGCCGGAAATCAACCCACCTTCGTTGGCCACTGGTTACCCGAGCAAGAGCACCAAGTACCGGAATGGTGGGAAGAGGCTAAACAGAACAAAGAACATTATTGCGGCAGGTAATCTGTCGGCTTAGGTCTGTGCTTTCATCCGTTTCCCTTGACTCCTGATGGAGGAGGCTTAATCTATGGCATCGGCAATCAGAAAGCTATCGCTGCTGTGGCTGGTGGCCATGCTCTGGTGGGGAAGTGCCCTGATCGGAGGATGCAGCAAGAAAATCGTAGATGGCTGGCCAAAAAGAATACCGAAAGGAGTGACTTTTACGCCTAAGAGCTTTGAGCCGGTTGATTTCGTCGATTTCTTCCAAAAGGCAGGGCAAACAGGTGGGGTAGTGAGTTGGGCCGGGGACTGGAATGAGCTTGGCGATACCGTCGACGGCGCTCCCAAAGTCGTTGCCGAGCTTGCGCCAGAATATGCCTTGATCCCAATGGTCGAAGCACAGTTCTTCACACAGTCTACCGGGCAGCTCTTAAAGCCGCTGACTGAAGAAACCAAACAGAGCTACAAACAAATGGCAGCAGCTTTTGCCAAGAAATACCAGCTCAAGTTCCTGGCGCTAGGAATTGAAGTGAATATTCTGTGGGAGAAATCACCGCCTGATTTCGACCTCTTTGTTCCATTCTTTGCCGATGTGTATGACACGGTGAAGGCCGTCTCACCGGATACCAAGGTTTTCACCGTATTCCAGCTGGAGAAGATGAAGGGTCTGAGCGGTGGTCTGTTTGGCGGGACCAATGATACGAATAATGCGGAATGGGAATTGCTGAACAGGTTTCCCAAATCGGACCTGATCGCTTTCACCACGTATCCTTCTTTGGTTTTCGGGAATCCTTCGGAAATCCCCACAGACTACTATGCCGAGGTAAAGTCGCACACATCCAAGCAGATCGCATTTACGGAGATCGGCTGGCATAGCAGTGCCAGTCCTGCGGGCTGGGAGAGCAGTGAGGCCGAACAGGCTGAATTCGTCCAGAGATTCTTCAATCTGACCAGAGGGCTGGACGAGGAGATGGCTGTCTGGAGTTTCATGTATGACCAGAATACCGGTGAGCCTTTCAATAGCATGGGTTTGCTACAGGGCGACGGGACAACCAAACCTGCCTGGCACACATGGGTGCAGGCTAATCCGGAAAAGGGAGAATAACCGATTCAAGACAGGCTGAAAAAAACTGAGCTATTCTTAGTCCTTCGAGTTATATCTGAGGTTGCGGCGGACACTTTTCCTGTTAGGTCTGACGACTTTGCAACAACATCAAGGCATTCGCAGAATCAACAAGTAAGATGCAAAAGGGCGATAACTCTCTGGGAAGAGGAGAGCTGGTTATAAGTCTTGCAGGCTTCTTTGGTCTGCTGGACGATTAGTCTTGCTCCTTTGGATTTGATCAGCTTCCCGGTTTCAGGCAACACCTTCATCAAACCCGGGTTTCCGGTCCCAACTATAACCACGTCTGGCTTCC
>JBAVQU010000015.1:0-283192 GCA_049694315.1 Candidatus Zixiibacteriota bacterium | reverse complement strand
CGGCGTATAATCGTCATTGCGAGCGTAGCGAGGCAATCTAAATGTGATAGATTACTTCGTCTCGATAAATCGAGACTTGTAATGACTTGTTTTTGATACCCCGCTGCTTGCGGCGGGGAGCTTCATTAATATTTAAACATGTTGTTTATCTTTGTTCCAAAGATTGTGAAACCCATGGTCATTTTAGCCAATAAAAAAACCCACTCTGTAGAACTTAGAGCGGGTTGTGAAATGGAAAACGAGAGTGTTTTATTCTACCACTTATGTTTTCCAAATTCCTTCCGATAGTCCTGTTCCAATCTTGCTTTGATCTGAAGCACAAAGTTATATGCTTTTCTTCCTAAATCACCTTCCTGAAATTTTGTTTTCGTCACTTTTCTATTGCCATCACTATAGCTTAAGCGCTTGAACGTGGCTTTATCAGTTCCACTAAAGCTGAATGAGATCACAGCATCCCTTTTTGTCTTTTTTAGCTCGTAAACTGATAAACCAGCAACCGCAGAAGGATGAAGATATTGATTTTCAAACACTTTCGTGACTAATTGCTCACAGTCTTTGTCTAACTCTTCTTCCGACGGCTTATTCTTAAACTTCTTATCAGCAATTCTTATAACATCACCCGGACCTTTGAAAACAGACATCACCCAGCGGAATATTATGTTTTCCTTCGGTTTCATATTTTCCTCTTGTTAATTGATATATTATACGCAAACGGTTGTTCTTTCGAACAGTTTTTATTCACAATGTTTTGAGGGCTATAACTGGAGTGAAGGAATGTCCTATTTTAATGATCCTCCTTCATTGGTTTTGAAGGAAACACTTGGTAATAGCAATTCTTTTAGTTGACAAACGTGGGTTTGAGGGATATTACTGTTATTGTAGGTCGTAACTGTAGGCAGTCGAGTATTATAGTTACATTCGGATGGTGGTTATTTGTTAATAAAATTGTTTCCAATAGAATTTTGCTTCCAGAAGTTGTGGCAGTACACCTGACCTCAAAATCCACACCCCATTTTCCAGAGTACCCCCACAAAGGATATTTATATAATAAATATCCTTTCGGCCACTGCTGACTACCACCTGCCCCCGCATTTCTTGTTGCCGGTTGTTGGTTCGTCGTCCGTGGTCCCCTTGACGCTCCCAGAACTCGTAGGGTAGGCAGCCATGTTCGCCCAAAGCCAATAAAAAACAGTGCATCGGCATGCTGATGCGGTTTTCAAAATCGCAAAAGCAAGCTTTTGCACTCCTCTCCTACGTTCGCAATTTCTATCCACTTAATCAGTTGACCGATTTTAGCGGTGGTCGGAGGACAGTGGACTGCGGACGCTTTAAACTGGGCCCAGCAGGGCTCGAACCTGCGACCCACTGATTATGAGTCAGTTGCTCTGACCGACTGAGCTATGGGCCCACGAAAGTTCGTTTCATACCATATTACGTCGCATGAACTATGAAGTCAAGAGTTTTCTCCCCTCAGGAAAGCGAGCTAGTACTCAGGGTTTCTTCAGTACCTGAAACTCCTTGGTCAAACGGTCAGCAGTCTCTCTGTCTCCCTCCTGCAAAGCTCGTTGTATTTGGTCCTTAAGCGCCTTCTTTCTTCTTTCGAGCTTCATTCTGTCCAAAGCCATGAGGTGATCAGCCAAAAGAACCGACGGCTCGGCTGGGCCTAAGTCGATGCTGGCGATCTGCGCAATAAGCTCCTTGGTCTTCTCGTTTTCTGTCTTGTCCAGAAGAACAGCCGGAGTGGCCTTTCTTTCACTCAGAATCATTTGGAAGAGTTCCCTGTACTCCGCAGTGGAGAAATCCTGAGGTTCCAGCTTGCCTGCGGTCATCTTCAAGAGCTTTTGGTCATCCATCAAGAGCCTCAAGATTCCCCTCTCGATTTTCTCCTCTCCTCTGAAGCCTACCCCCATCCCGAGTCCACCGTTCGTGGACTGCACAGACGCTCTGGCGTCTGTCCGTAGTCCGCCGATGGTTGAAGGCTTTCTTTTTCCTATTAACCTGAAGATCGGTGTCTCATCTATTCGAAAAGTCTGGGCGATCTTCTTGACGAAAAGATTCCTCCTGATCTCGCTGGTGATCCTTTTGGCCGTTTCGGTCAGATCAAGTATGACCTTTTCCTGCTCCTTCATGGAAAGCTCGCCGAAATCCTTACCCAGAGATTGATATTTGAAGTCGATGAAGGTTCTGGCTTGCTGGATTCTTTGGATTGCCGCTTCTTTACCGAATTTTTGCACGAATGAATCCGGATCCTGACCTTGCTCCAGACTCACCACAAAGACCTCCAACCCTTCGCTGAAAAGCAGGTCCACGCTACGAAACGTGGCGGATTGGCCGGCAGAATCGGCATCGAAGAATAAGAATACTTTTTCGGCATATCGGGACAGAAGCCTGGCCTGATCCTGCGTGAAAGCGGTGCCAGAGGAAGCCACGACATTCTTTATCCCGGCTTGGAATAAGGTGATAAGATCGACATATCCCTCTACCAGAATGGCGCTCCCCGTTTGTCTGATCTGATCTTTGGTAAGATTCAAGCCATAAAGGATCTTTCCCTTCTGATAAATGGGCGTCTCCGGAGAGTTGAGGTACTTAGGCTCGTCTTTGTCACTTAAAACCCTTCCTCCAAAGCCGACGATCTTCCCGGATAGATTGAAGATGGGGAAAGTAATCCGGTTTCTGAAGCGATCATAGAACCCCGAAGTCTCTGGGCGAGGCACGGCTAAGCCTGCCTGATTTAATACCTCCGACTCCGTTCCCTTGGCTTGAGCAAATCGTATCAAACCCTCCCATTCCTCGGGAGCAAAACCCAAAGAGAAGGCTTTCAGGGTGTCAGAATCAAATCCCCTTTTTTTCAAATACGTCCGGGCACCCTTTCCCGGTGTCTCCCGATAAAGGTTTTTCACGAAGTATTCATTTGCCACCTGGTTGGCATAGTACAACTGGTCAAGATGTCTGCCTCTCTTTTCATCAAAACCGTCCTTCGGCAGGGGGATCTTTGCCTTTTCTGCCAGGAGCTTGACGGCCTCGGGGAAGCTCAGCTTCTGGTGTTTCATCAGAAAGTGAATGGCATTGCCTCCCTCGCCACAGCCAAAGCAATAGAAAATCTGCTTTTCAGGGGTGACGGTAAAAGACGGGTCCTTCTCCGCGTGAAAAGGGCACAATCCCAGAAAGTTCTTCCCCTTTTTCTTCAGGGGGAGATACTCTGAGATCAGATCCACGATGTCATTGGCATCGCGGATCTGGTCGATCAGCTCTGGTTGTAAATATCCGGCCATGATGAAATCTATCTATTTTGTCTGTGTGAAGGAGGTATCATGTAGGGACAGGGCTTGTCCCTGTCCTAACTATAAGCGGACAGCCACAGGGGCTGTCCCTACGAAAACCCATTCTCTCCGTTCGGGTGGGTGTGCCCAGATAGGCACACCCGTGCAACCCCCGCTCGAGCAATTAAATCATGCTACTTTTTTGCTTTTAGTTCCTCCAGTATCTTTCTTGTTTCTTCTGCACCGGGGTGCTGAATCCTCTCACGGACTTTAAGCCCTGCTTCAAGACGCCTTTGTGCCAGTTCAAACTCACCCAGCTCCTTGTGGCAAATGCCACAAAGGTGAAGGGCATTGGCTTCGCCCCAGGCATAGCGGCATTCAGGATGCTGGGAGCGGTCAAGAGCCTTGCGGGCGCGGCTCAGTGCAGAGCGTGTGTCAGGAATGGCAAGATGTATTTTGGCTAACTGCAATAACAGATCAATGGCAAACTTACCATACCCGCACCCCTCCGTAAGGTTGAAACCTGTGGTTGCTTCTGAAAGTGCAGAAGGAAAATCACCCGAACAATAAGCGATCTCACCAGCTAAAATGTGGGCGCGGATAATACATTCCATGTGACCGGACTGATCTGTCCAGTCACGCACTTTTTTCAAATGTGTCCTCGCTTCAGTGTTTGAATCCGGCAGAGCGAAAAGTCCAAGCAGAGCATGGCAGAGTGATACGTCTCTTGGGGCTTCAAGATGTTCACACTCAGTCAGGTTTTCTTTAGTCCGTTTAAGAGCGGTTTTTTTGTCGCCGAGAGCAAATAGGTGTTCGGCTTCAAAGATACCATTAATTGAAAATAGGGGTTCGCCTTCTATCTCGGTTGCCTTGGCGAAATGTTTTTGCGCTTCCGAAATTTCGCCAAGGGTATGACAGGTGGTCGCCAGGCGAGCATGGCTAGCCGTTCTTACATATTGATTATCAGCATCGGCGTATTCAAGAGATTCTTTCAGGAGTTTTTGTGCTAAAGGGAAAACTCCTCGAACCATGGCAACCAATGCGCTATTTTGAAGACATTGGGAGAGATCCCTCCAATTCTTATCTTTTCTATCAAGTTCACTCGCCAGTTCAAAGCAAACCCCTGCTGTCCGCAAATCCCCCAGCGCGTGTGCCGCCAGTCCCCAATAAGTTAACAGCTTACTACGCTCTATAGAAGAGAGTTGCGGGGCAAAATGCTGGGGAGTTCCATCGTCGGAAAAGAGGGATAATATTCGCATTATTCGACCGTAATCACCTAAAGTATGGTAAAGATGACCTGAACCTCCGCCGCCACCCATTGTATCATCATATAATTGGAATGCTTCCTGAAAACGCCCAGCTAAAATACACAGTTCAATCAATCTCTCATATCGGTCTAGTATCTCTGCTTTCCGGGGTTTGGTCTTGGGTCGTGCATCGAGTCCGACAGCCAGTTTGCTTCTGACTGCCTCATGGATTTTCTCGGGCGGAACGCCAAGCAGATGGCGAAAATATTCTCTTAAGAACGGATGTGCGGTATAGGTTATCGTGTTGCCCCGCAAGTAAGTATACACCAGTCCCTGTTTATGCAATCGCTCTGCAATTCCTATCAGTTTAGCCTGGTTCACACCCACCAGAGCGCCGGCAATCTCTCCCCCCGCATCAACCAAGTAAATCAACACCTCCACCGAAACTCCTCGAGGAAAGACCGATAATCTGACCAGCAGGTCCCGCTCTTGATCGGGCAAGCTTTTGGCATAGCCAGCGAGGATACGCCCCAGTTTGGCGGCTTGAGTGTCGTCAGCAGATACCTCTTCCAGTTTAAATTCCTTCGCCGCTTCTGGGTTTCCATTACAAAAGTGATGCAAATATGACCCCAGCACGGATACAGAAAGGGCATGGCATCCGACAGACTTGGCTAATGTTAACAATTCTTCTTCGTCTCCTTGGACGTTCCATGCCCGGAGCACGTCCACTGCCGACTGGTCATCCAGATCATCCAAATGGTAGCTGTGGTATCCCGCACCTTCCCATGGCTCCAAGTCGGTCAACTTGAACCTCGAAGTGACTAAAGCCCGTGTTCGCCCCAGCCCGCTGGCGATGGAACGGAGTAGATTCTTCAACCGATGATCTTCCAAATCGCCCCTGGCCCGGCTTGCCTGACCAACAGACTGAACCCGCTCCAGACCATCCAGGACCAAAAGATGCGGTTCACCTCCGGAGAGTGCCCGCTGTAAGCGCTCCAAACGCCCTCCCACGCCTTCTCCCTCCTCACCGGCAAAGACAACTAACGCTTCCCGCAGAAAGGCATCGGTATTTGGCTCTTCATAAAAAGACCAGACTAGGATGCTTCCCCGCAATTTATCTGTTGGGATGCATTTTAAGAAACGCTCGACCACTGCGGTTTTACCGGTTCCTCCTATAGCTACCAGAGAGCACACCCGATCAGGATGGACCGGGTCTTTCCACCATTGTTCTAAATCCTTCAGTAAGTCCTGCCTGCCGCGAAAATGGGGAGCTGGCTGTAACTTGTGTACTTCCCGAAAAACCCATGTTCGTTGTTTCAGAATTTGACCAGGGAGAGACATTTTCTCACGCACCCACTTTGATAAACTGGTGGCTACTTTTAACGCCAGATTTTCCGGAGTCGTGAAGATATCTCGTGTAAGTCCAGCTTTGCTCTCAAGAAAGGTGCGGAAATCCTTAAGTGCCTGAACCTTTTCGAATATTTTTAGTGCTTCCTCATTATCCTTTGCCTGGTTTAGAAGATCCTGCTCCTTTGGTTGAACCCAGCCATAGTTTGAATCCACCAGAAAAGCAAATACCGGTATAGCTGCTTTCAGCGCAGTCTCAATCTCAAGCCAAGTAATGCTCTTGTGGTCATCACCACCTTCATCTTTTCCAGGAACCCACCCATAACGATGAGCAACCATGACCACCAGTGCATCACATTCACGCACCTTTTTTTGACAAACTGTTACCGGCTCGCTCGGCATAGCACCAAAGGTCTCCATTTGAACAGGTAGATCTCCCAAACAAAGTATCGCATCGGAAACCTTGTTACGGTGATCTTGCATATCAATTGCGGTTGAGGACAAAAAAATCCGATAAATGGGAATGGTGGTTTTATTCATGGGGCCTTAAGAAATGGTTATAGAATCAGAATCAATAGTTAATTACCTGGACTAACGAGATATATTGGCATACATTCAGAATGCGCTTTTGCACTGCCCGAAAAATAATAATCCGTCCTTTCAGGATAAGGACTTAGTTTGCTTATATTCCATTAACTTTTTTCCCAGATGATAAACGCACTCATCCGGGTTTTCCATGCCTATCAGACAGAACAGATGTCTTTTGGCGCTGTGGCTGTTTCCGCTCTTTTCCACCACATCCAGAAGAGAGCCGTTCTCGCACATCATGCATTTTCCCGGCTGGCAATCGAATTCCTTACCGGTGTTCTTGGCGACCAACGCCTGGCTCAAACTCCAAACTTCCGCTTCCTCCTTATGAACAAACTCAACTTGTTTGATCTTGTCTAGAACTATCCTGCCTTTATCCGCCCTTAGGCGTGCTTTGAATTCCACTTCATCCCCCATGGCGAATTTTAAATTCAGTTGGGTTCTTCTGCTGACGGTTACAAAGATGGAGTCCTGGAAAAAAACCCGGTCCAAGTACCCTTCTTTAAAACTAATCAAATACCCGGGGAATTCCAAAATCTCTTTTTTGCCATATATGACTTTTCTGAAATGTGGCTTAACCGAGCTCACCTTCCCGGAAAACTCTACCCACTTTCCTACTGTCCGTTCCAGCCACTCCTCAAACTCCTCCAGCTCCCGCTGGAATTTCTTGAACTCCTCGTCATTTAGAATGATCTCCGGTTGGTAGTTTACCTTCTCCTCGAGGTAATTCTTGCAGGAAAAGCAATCCCTTCCCACATGTTGATATCTCTTGGGGCAAGACTGGCCTTTATTGAGCAACCTGCACTTCCAGAGAAACCAGATGCAACCCTGGGGAAAGCACTGCTTCTCTTTCAACACGTGGTATACCGATACATTCTTCTCAAAACGAAAATGGGCCTTGTGGGAACATCGAAGGACATCCTGCCTCTTGTATTGATTGATAAGAACCTTGGGCATAACCTTGACCTAAGAGAGATGATCCGAACCCTGCTCAATGGTAACTGATCCGCATGGCGTTGTCAACCGATTTTGACATGGTCGTGAATAACCTTTGCATGGCCTACGTTTATTATACGAGACAGGACAGATTGATGACCAGTATGAAGGTTTTTTTCGCAGGAACCCTTGGGCTGAGACCAACGGGCAGCTCAGATGCGGGTGAGATTGAGTCCCCCGGTGATCAAGAGAAGGTCTAAATTGCTCGGCAGAGGCCAGAACAAGGGCCCAAGTCCCCCGCTGATCCTGCAGAAGTTAACTGTTGACAAGTCAGGCCGATAACATTAAATTGGCGGATGCGTTCAAGAGGGACGGTAGTCCATTGCTCTCTTGAACGATGCATATAAAGAGCGAAATTGCCACCCTAGCTCAGTTGGTAGAGCAACGGACTGAAAATCCGTGTGTCCGCAGTTCGATTCTGCGGGGTGGCATAAAGTCAGGCCGCGGGCCAGACCGGTCTCGAGGTACGGCAAGAATACTGACGATTCGGCGGTGACACGGAGGTGAACCAGAGGCTTCACCTCTTTCCAATGCACTCTTTCTTAGCATCTGGACTTCAACTCGGAGAAAAGATGAACAAAAAGGCAAGTCTGCGGCGGTTGACTTGGACACTACTATGGCTGATGGTTGTCCTCTCCTTTTCTGTGGTTTGCAAGAAGAAGATGGATGAGGCGAAGAAGCATTTTGACTTGGGGGTCCAGTATGAATCACAGCAGATGGTACCGGATGCCATCGCGGAATTCAGAAAGGCCATCCAGATCAGTCCAGATTATACGGATGCACTTTTTCAGCTGGGATCCCTGTACCACCTGACGAAAGCATATTCGTCTGCTATTGAGGAATACGAGAAGGTTCTTCGGATTAACCCGAACTATCCCAAGATACATACTGCCATAGCCAACGTGCATTATGAGAGAGGAATAAAGGCTTGGACCAGAGCCGTGAGACTGAACCAGTGGGATTTCTGGGAACCCGATACTTTGAGACAACTTCCCGCCAAGAACAAAGCAGAGCTGGTCAAACTGATAGAGGTGTATTTAGAAAAGGTGAAAGCTGACAGCACCGACGCGGCGACCTTCTCCAATTTGAGTCAGGCGTGTTTCGTGCTGGCGGTTGACGAATATCAGAAGGCTGTCCAAGCGAATCCCCTGGATACGACGGCTCAGCTTTTTCTGGGTCTTTCATATTCTGAGCAAGGGTACCCATACAAGGCGATGGCGCGATCCGAGGTTTTGAAAAACATAGACCCCCGCCAGGCGAACGTCGTGATCGGCACGCTCAAGCAGAAGGAAGAGGAAAAAGAATATCTCGGAAAGTTGAGAAAGCAGGCGCCGCGCTGAACAGTGGATTGACGTACGCCCTGCAAGATCGTCTGCCCGACTCGCAGAATGCAGCGTGGGCACCTGTTTCGTGCCACCGGTGGTCCTCAAAATCTCCGTTCTAAGTTGGGCGATTCAATGCGATGCGCCTGTTTTCTTGCTTATGCTCAGGGAAGTGAGCTTTTGGGCAGGTAAAGTTTGCTTGCCACCGTAGCTCAGTTGGTAGAGCAAGGGTTTCGTAAACCCTAGGTCGACGGTTCGATCCCGCCCGGTGGCTCTGGTTTAGTTGGTGGGTGGTAGTTCATGGTCCGCGGTAAGGAGAACACACGCCCATCCATGAGCAGACTGAGAAGGGACAACCCTGATGGTTGTCCTTTTTTTCTATGCCGGCGGGATTTTGCGCCTTCCAGCAGGTAACTAATGTCGTGTTCCCCCGGAAACCTCAAGGTTTCCGCAGCATCTTATTCTTTTGGCGATCAGGAGGATCGATGCGGTTTCTCGGTCAAACAAGAAGTTTCCTAAAGCTCAGTATGTTTGTCTTCTACCTCATGTTTGTCCCATCATCTCCTTCTGCGCAAAAGGACTTGCTTCCTACCATCGAAGATACTTTGTGCCCCACGGACTGGCTTTACGCCGGCCCGTTTTCCATTGGTGCGCGGGAGGGAATTGTGGGGGTAATCAGAGACCCGGAGAATTTGAGGCCGAAGGAAGGCGATGAGCTACGCAGCATCCTGCCCCAGGGTGGAAAGGTGAGTTGGAAGAGAACAGCCCCTGACTCTCTGGGTTGGGTGAAGTTAGAATATCAGAATGTGTGGTGGGATACCCTGATGGAAAATTATGGGGTGGCGGGAATTGTTGATGCTGGCTATGCCTACACTGAATTCGTGAGCAAAGGAAGAAGAGAAGCTCTGGCCATTGCCGAAAAGGTGGGAACGTTCTATTTGAACGGGAGGAATTATCCCGGTGACCCTTACGGACACGACATTGTCAGAATTCCCCTGATTTTGGAGGATGGAGTCAATCGGGTGTTGGTGCAGGTCAGCGGCTATGGGGACCAGAGCTTCATGTTCAAGCTCGTCCCTGCGCCGGCTCCGATAATGCTCATTACCAAGGATGCCACCCTGCCTGATGTGATTGCCGGCGAAAAACAAAGGCTCTGGGTTGGCATTACCATTCTCAACACCACACCGCAAAGGCTGGAAAAGATCAAGCTTTCCACCGGAGACGGAACTTTCTTTAAGGAACTCCAGACGGAAATCCCTTCGCTTCTGCCTTTCTGCATAGAAAAAGTCCCGGTGCAAATCGAGGTGGCTCAGCCTCTGACCGGAATGGACACTGTTTCCGTTCCAGTCAGAGTCTCCTGCAAGGATTTTTGGTCGGAAGATCGTCTTTCCTTGAGAGTACGAGGCAAGGGGAAGTCCTCCAAAGTGACCTTCATCTCGAAAATCGACCACTCTTGTCAATACTATGCCGTGCTCCCGCCAAAAGACTACGATCCTCGGAAGGAATATTCTCTCATCTTGACCTTGCACGGAGCGGGAGTAGAGGCATCGGGATTGGTCGACTGTTTTAGCCCGAAGGACTGGGCTTTTGTGGTGGCTCCTACCAACCGGCAGAAGTTTGGATTTGACTGGCAGGACTGGGGAAGATTGGATGCTTTGGAGGTCTTGGAGTTGGTAAAGCGAGATTTTCCGATCGATACCACCAGAATCTATCTTACCGGTCATTCCATGGGAGGGCACGGAACCTGGCATATTGCCCTGTCCCATCCCGATCTGTTCGCTGCGGCAGCTCCGGAAGCCGGCTGGACTTGTTTTCAGCTTTACATTCCTTGGTTTTTACAGAAGAGTTACTCCTTTGCCGAGCCACGGCAGATTACCATAAGAGACATGAGCTTAAGAGAAGACTTTACTCCCAATTTCGTGGAAAATGCACAGAACCTCCCCTTTTTCATCGAGCAGGGTGGCTCGGATGATGACGTTCCTCCGGTGCATCCACGACTTTTTGTCTCCCTCCTGCAGCAGTTAGGTTACGAATTTCAATACAAGGAAATTCCTGGAAAACCTCACTGGTACGAACTGGATACCCTAAGCCACGTGCTTTGTGTGGATGACCCGGAGTTGATGGGTTTTCTGAAAGATAAGAGAAAAGACAATTTCCCGCGACACGTTGTCTTCAAAACGGTGGACATCGGACAGAGTTACAGAAGCTACTGGGTGCAGATAAGCGAGCAAGGGCGACCTTTTTCCGAGTCTCAGATTGAGGCAGAGATCAGAGAGGGTCTAATTCAAGTTGAGACCAGAAACGTCCGCCAGTTCAGTCTATCGTTGTCATCGCATCTCCTTCCTTACGGCAAGATTGTCTTGGCAGTAAACGGAAAGAAGATATGCCACCAATTCAGAAACGACGAAAAACTGACTCTTTCTGACAAGGGAGATGGATTTCGGGTTGGTGAGATGAAGCATCGCGGGTTGAGGAAATCGCCCGAGTTTTATGGCCCAATCAAGCAAGCCTATTTCTCTCCCTTTGTGTTGGTCTATGGCACCAAGGGAGATTCTCTGGCCACCGAGACTACCCTGCATCAAGCCAGGTTGGAGGCTTTCCGTTGGTGGAGAACTGCAAACGGTTTCACCCAGATACTCCCCGATACTGAGGTGACTTCAAACATTATGGAGGAATACAACCTGATTCTTTTTGGGGGACCGGAGGAAAACCTCGTCACCGCTCGCCTAAACCCAAATCTGCCTATAAGAATGAAGGAGAAAAAGATATTCTTTGACAGAAAAGAGATACGTGGCGACCATCTGGCTATCGAATACGTCTTCCCGAATCCGGCCAACCCCGAGAAGCTGGTGTTCCTTCACCAGGGATCGGGTTTGTACGGGCTGAAGCTCTCCACTTTCTTCAACCCGATTTCCTCAGGCTCGGGACTGCCGGATTTCATCATCTTTGACGACCAGGTGAAATGGAAAGGCTGGGGTGGGGTAAAAGCCGCCGGTTTCTTTGACTCTGACTGGCGACTGGACGAAAAGTTGTTCTACTTACAGGAATAAAGCGGTATCCCAAAGGTACCAAAGGCCCCAGATGTCGCACTCTTTTGGACACAGGTCAGAGACTAGTTATGGCAAGAAACGAACGCCCAAGCACCGCGCGTGAAGGACAGAATATGGAGAAAAGAAAAAGCCAGCATCTGACCTGAAGGGTTTTCTTCGAGTCAGGTGCTGGCTTACCCTGCACCGTCTGGTGCAGAGTCACCCCCCTGGCTTTGTTGGCATCGGTTCTAAGCCGATTGAGATTGTGACGTTCCTATTTATTTCCTTTGTCTGCGGTTTGCAGGACGACCTTGACGATCTCCAGCAGGCGCTCACAACTGAAAGGCTTCTTCACATACAGAATTCCGCCAGCCTTGAAGCTTCTTCCTTCGTCGCTTTGGGCGTCCTTGCCGGTTAGAAAGACCACCGGAATGTTCTTGGTTTCATTTCCTTTCTTCAATTCCTTGCATATCTCATAGCCGTCCATGAAGGGCATCATGATGTCCAAAAGAACCAAGTCCGGAAAAAAAGTCTTGGCTCTCTCTATTCCGATGGTGCTGGAATTCTCCGATTTCACCTCGTATCCTGCTGTCTCCAAAAAGGTTTCGATGATGTCGGTGATCTCCGGTTCGTCATCGATCACCAGCACCTTGGCTGGCTTGGTCTTTCCCACAGTAATTCCCGATTTGATCTCGGCGATCTCAGCAAAGTCGGTCGAGTTTTTCGCATCGGATTTTGGGCTTAGCATAGATTCCCCTTCCGGTAGAATTCTATTCTTCGATCTTGGAAAAGATGATTGTTGGGAGTAAAATTCTTGTCCCGGGCTAAACCGGGATCCGTGTCGACAGTCCAAACTCCCTCTTGGTCCTCATCCGCCTTGGTCAGAACATTTCCCCCTGGGTCCACTATCTGGCTATGTCCGGTAAAGGTAAGCTTTTCTTCCCCCCTCTCCTCTGTTCCGGTTCGATTGGCGGTGATGGCAAAAACTCTATTCTCCACACATCTGGTAATCATGGCGTTCTGGCAGTGGGTCAGTATCAGATTGGACGGATGGCAAATAACCTCCGCACCTTTCAAAGCCAGAATCCTTGCAGTCTCGGGAAAGATCCAATCGAAGCAGATCATCATTCCCACTTTGGCCTGGCCGATATCGACTACCTCAAGCTCCTGGTCACCGGGAGTGAACCATCGTTTCTCTCGATCAAATAGATGCAGTTTTCGATAGACCGAGAATTCTCCTTTGGGCGTCACCAGAACCGAAGAGTTGAAAAACCTGTGGTCATCGATTTCCGCCATTCCAAAAACCAGGGTCACGCTCTGGTGTGCAGCTAAATCGGCCAGCCTCAAGAAAGTGGGACCGCCGGGAATGATTTCAGCTGACCTCTTGAGTTCCTCTTCGTTTTGGAAGAGATAGCCAGTGCTAAAAAGCTCCGGCAGAACCAAGAGGTCAGCTTTTACCCCCCTTATCGAGCTTACCGCTCTTTCGACATTTTCATCTTTACTCCCGAAGACGGGAGAAAACTGAAGGAATCCGACTTTCACTGTCACTCCTTTTATTTTTCGACTTTTTCCCCCTGTTCTTTAGTCCAAACAAGCAAAAAGCCGGGAGGAGTCAACGGTTTTCTTGGCTAAATGCCAATTCGGACGCCTGGAACTGCTCTCGCTCGGAAAACCTTCCGGCTCCACAGCCTGATCTTGCGGGAGACTTCTGAATTCAATGACCGGAACATGAGGACGAGGCAGGCCGGTTTCCTTTTCGTACTTGGGTTTTTTGCCCAGGGGAGGGTGCGGAGCAGAGAAAGAGATTTCAGAAGATACGGCGCGAAGAGGCGATGGCTGATAGGACAGAGTTGATAGAAGGCGCGTGAGGCCAACGAGCAGCTGATGGTAGGAGGGAGATCTAATGAAAGGCACCGGTCGAAACAGGATTCAATTTGATCCCCCGCTGGCGAGAGAACGAGGGATCTTCCTATTTTATTATGTGAAGCCAGTTGATGAGAAGGAATTGCGCTCTGCCGATGAGCAGGGAGACTCGGGCCATCACCGTGTAGCCGAAAGAAGCGCCAAAGGAAATCATGATGAACCAGATGCCTACGCTGGCGGTAAATCCCAATATTCCTTTGTGCTCTTTGGAGAAGTAGAAGTAGATCAGGGTGGAGATCACGCCCACGATTATGACCAGCCCGGAGAAATTCAAAGGCACGGTGAAGGTGTTGCGCACCTGCGGAAACACCAGTCCGTGCAGCTGCTGAGTCAAGACGATGCCGGCGGTGTTGCCTACCACAAAAGCCAGCGAGATACGCGAAAGCCAGGCGATTTTGGGGATGAACCGGGTGAACATCAAGACCCCAAGCATCGCGGGGACGATAAACAATAGCTGGTGCTCTCTGAAAAGGGGAGTGATGAGTTGTTGCCTTATGATGGAATGCCAAACCAGCCCTACGTAGTATCCGGCAGACAACCCGGCAAATACGTGCTCGGCGAATTTATAGAATGGATTGTCCTTATACAGAAAGCTGTATATGCACAAGGTAAAAAGGGCGGCGACGGTAATTCCGATGAATTCTGAGCTCATGATTCAATTGGAAGTTTGGAGCTTTAAGTCTAATCTCAACGAGATCTGCGACTACAGCCTGACTATAGAGATGGTGTCTTCTGCTGCCTGTTTGGTCCGCCTAAAGGCGGACACTCCAATGGTGAATTCTTCTGTTTCTGCATAAGATCAAGGTCCAGTTCTTAACCACTTTAGTAGTGTTAACGTCTAAACCTGACTAAAGTCAGATAAACCAACCAGAAAAATGCTGTCTTCTTGTGTGAGATCGGTCTGCCTAAAGGAAGACACTCCGATGGTGAATTTTGACCTCATCCCCTTAGTCCCACCCTCCATGAAATGGAGCGGGGGAGATGGGGAGGAGAGATTCTGATTCTTCCTTTTTCTGTTATCCGGTGTATTTGTCCATCATTCGTCATCCGTCATTCCCTTTCTTCCTTTTGCTCATGAAATACCCAACGTTTCCCAAGAGTATGAAACCTATCATCAGAAAGTGAATGATGGACTGTGGATCCATTCCTCTGGTGGCTCTGCCTGGGTTCTGGCTTAGTTTCTCATATTCAGCCGCCCCTTTCATCCCGCCCAGAAGCCCGACCAATTGTTTGGTTTGCATATACGAATAGCATTTGGGCGCCATGACGGCGGTCACTCCCGCTCCCATCGACGTACCGAACTGAGCATTGACCAGCGACACCCAATAGTCCACGGTGGCGTTGTCGGAGACCACAAAGATGAAATCGATGTCGCGGTAGTTCCTCACCTCTCGCATCAGAGGAATATCCTCTAACTTGTTATCATAATTATCCTGAGGGAAGATGTCGGAGATCTTTCTCCCCATGCCCAGCATTACCGCCACATAGCCGTATTTGTATCCCAAGTTGACGTAATCCTTCCCATATTCTTTGTGATATTCGGCCGCTACACTCTTGACCACTTCTTCCATTACTGACAGGGCGCCTAAAGGTATGGTGGTGACGGTAATCACTCGGATGTTCTTCTTGAATAGATGCCTTAAGGCTGCATAAGACATGGGTTCGGTCTCGGGCAGCGTGGAGGGATAGTAGTCGAAGGTCAACAAGACCACGGAACCCGGTTTCAAGCTGTCCACTGCCCGGAAAAGATTCTGGGAGGAAGGAGTCACTCCCAATGGGAGACCCAAGGGGAATATCAGCGGCAAAAAGGCGGCGATTCCGATGAACAGAAATATGTATCTCCGATCGATGCTCTGAAGTTTGGAGAATATGTCAATCAGTCGACTCATGGTTTGTTCTTTGCCAAGAGATTCGTGGATTACATCACTAGTTCCAAGAAAAAGACATGGAATTGCCGTTCAATGAGAATCATTCCTTTGTGGCTCAGGCAATCCTCGAATTTGGCGTCTTACCTCCCCCTGTTTTCCCCTCTCTACAAAGTGGAGAGGGGGACAAAGGGACAGATCTTTCAGTTTTGTATTCTCCTTATTTCAAAGACCACCGGGTTTTTGGGATCGGGACAGCAGACCGAGATGGCATTGGGGTCCTTTTCCCAGAAGTGAGTTCCAGCAAACATCAAGGTTCTGGCGGCCGGGATCACGGTCAGCATCGCTTCGGTGCATAGACCACCGGGAGCGATCCCTCCCTTGAAAACAAACTCGTCGCCCACCTGGTGCTTCAGCGAACACTTTCCCTTCACGTTTTTCACCGTGACTTTTATGTCCGGGATCTTCTTGGACGGCTGAGTCATAACTCCTCCTTTATTTCCTCACTCCCTTAGTCCTCCTCTCCCCAGAGTGACGAGGGGAAACAAGGGTCGAGGTTGTTCACACTCGTGAAATCCTCATATCTCCGAATCCGAGTTTTGCAAAGGTTTTCAGTTTATTCTGGGCCGAATCGTAGCCGTCGTCCTGGTGGTCGACTTTGTTTCCCAGGCCATCATCAATCTTCCCTAAGAGGTCGATTTTCCCCGCCCCGCAGCTGGCAGAAAGTGAGGCCCTGATGTCTGAGGGTATCCACACCTTCATATCACCAAATCCCAAAGCAAGATGCACCGTGTGCTCTCGGTCCGAGAAACTGGCTTTGGTCAAGTTTACCTCCAGGTCGCCGAATCCCATCTCCACGTCCAACCCGTGTGGATCCATGCCGGTGGTGTCGATTTTCAAATCCCCGAACGCCTTGGAGTACTTCTTGCCCTCACGTATTTCGGTCTTCTCGTCCCAGGAGAAATGTCGCCTCCTGACCAGAAGCCACAGGCCGAATGCAATCAAGATCAGAGGCCAAAGCCTTCCCAAGACGGGCCAGAAGTGGGCCAACCTTAGGCTGTCCAGAAGAGCTATGAACCCTACCACTATCAGGAGCACTCCGAAGAATATGGTCCACCAGTTTTTTCGTTTCATGTCTACCTCCGGTTTAGTCCTTAGAGACGTTCAATGTTCAAGGTTCAAAGTTCAAAGTAGAAAGGTCAGACCATCAGTCCTAAGCTCTGACCTTTACTCATAACGATCTCAGTTGATTGTAAACCAAGCGATCCTCTTCTTTCAAGAACCGGCTTGAAGAGATACTGGTTCAAAAACAGAAGGAGTATTACTGCTACAATGAAACTTATGATCAGCGCAACGATCAGAGCTTTTCTATATCTGGGTCTGATCTTCCTAAAGACTAAGGGTCTCCTTGAGGCAGGTTCTTGGTTCATCCTCTCCCCATGTAGGTTCTTTCTATCCCCAGGATTATTCTCAGAGACATGGAGGCAGCACCCAGAGCCGCTCCAATAATGATTCCTCTCTGAACGGATAGGTTGGGATAGGCCATGATCCAGTCGGTGTATTCGGGCAGCTTGTTCCACAGAAGCTGGCCCAGGGGAATTCTTCCCAGCATCACGATCACCGAGGTGAACAAAAGTATGGTGGCCTCCTTAGTGCGTGCCCGGAAAGCGCGATAGGCCGCAGAGGCGATGAAGAAAGCCAAAAGGGAGAACATGGTGGACATCATGGGAGACTGCATGTTTTGAAACATCCAATGATAAACCGTGCCTTCGTGAGTCCCCCAGATGATGCTGGAAAGCGCCATTACCGAAAGCGTCAGTATCAAAGAAAGCTTGTAAACCCATTCCTTGCCCCGTTTGCTCACCACCTGAAGATTCGCCCGCATGATATTCACAATCCCCAAAAGCAGAGTGAATCCTCCCACTATGGTGACAAAGGTAAGGAGATTCTGGCTGAAGTTCTCCAGATTGTGCTCCGGAACAAAAAAGGAGACCACCATGATGAATCCGGTGAGAAAGGCTATGGTTACGGGAAGCTGCGTTCTCATGGTCTTATGACGTTAAGCACTCGGTTTACGTACCAGGCCATACGGGCAGATACTCTTCCCCTCACCCTTTTTTCTCTCCCCAAGAGGGAGAGGGACATGGCCAGCAACTCCTCAGTCTTCACTATTGTTCCAGAAACAACTTGGTAAAGAATCCACCACCCACACGAAGAGCCTCGAAGACGACGCCTAAGATGATGCACCCGACTAATAGGATCTTGATCAGATCCTGTCCCTTAAGGCTTCCCAGCATCAGGGGCTCTTTGGATAGATAGGCGCTGGCGGCGTAAAGCTCTTCTCCCATCAGAGTATAATCGCAGGCGGCGATAAAGAAGGGAAGCTGTTCGGGATTGGCGGTTCCGGCAATCTGAATGGCGCCGGCCGCGAATCCGGTCTCCGCCAAAAGCAGGGACTCGGCATAGAATGCACCCATATAGACGCTAGCCGCAGGTTTCTCCCGGAGCATGATTCCGTTTACCGCGGCGACAAACGCGAATTGCTCACCTGCCACGTAACGAACCATGTCCGGTTTGAAACTATCCGGTCTACCGGAATCCAAATAAGCGCCCTTGACTACCTCTGTCGCTGCGGTTAGAGCCATGGGATAAAGCACCGGAGCTATTAAAGGCGTATCATACTGTGCCGTGATCCGGGCAATTCTTCCCAAGATAGAAAGACCGGCAATGGTCTGAATTTCGTCCAACTCATCCAATCCGGGGACGAACAGAACGGGCTTTCCCATCTCGGTCGCTCGGCCCACCGCCTCCTCCACCGCCTCCAAGCCGGCCAACTTCCGGATAAAGAGACCTTTTCCGCTTTTGGCACTGCGGATATATAGCAGGATCGAGGCGGAGAAGACCAAAAGAAAAATCAAGAGATTGGTCCGATTGGTTCTGAACCAATTGATTTTGGGACGAGCCGAGTTGGAATAGACTAACTCAGAGTAAGAAGAGCCTTTCTTTGCTCTGATGGCATAGGAGTAATCCTCTTTATTGCTTAATCCAACGTCCGTGAAGGATGCGACGTTATCGCCTGTGCTTTGAATGAACTTGAGGGCTGTGTCGGCTCGGGTCGCTCTGAATATCTCGTATCCGTCGATGTCAGCCGTCTTTTCCCTGTCATCCGGTGAAAGCTTCCAAGACAATGTCAGGCTTCCCCCACCATCGTTCGGTGTGTCTTTCACTCTCAAGTCCGAGGGTGAAGCAAGTCTTTCTAAAGGATTATCGACTGCTTGAATCGGACGGGGACATATGATAAACAGGCAGAGAAATAAAGAGAGGGGGAAGATAAGCCTGAATCTTAGGGTCTGTGACATGAACCTAACTTTGAGGTGATTTGCAGAGTTTTTTCATCGGAACAAACGCTTGGAAGCTGTTCACGGTCTCTTTGATCCCCCTCACCCTAGCCCTCTCCCCTTCGGGGAGAGGGGATCGCCTGATTGCGGCAACCTGCATCATTTTGCGCACGCTGAAGGGTGCGGCTACCGTTCTTGATCTCACTCCCTGTGTTCCCCCTCTGCTGGCTAAGGAGAGGGGGAATGGGGAGAGGTTTACCTGTGTCTCTGCGAGTATTCGATAGTCATTCGGACGGCTACTGCCTTGCCAACTCACTTTTCAGATGATCTATTACTCTAACCGGGGAGGGATCTTCCTGGTTTAACATGGCCAGATAGAAACTGGCAAAGTCTGCCAGTTGAATTAAGGAGAACATGCGGGACAGAAGACTCTCTCCGGAGCTTTCTTCTTCTACGACCTCTACCTTCAGCTTTTCTATGATCCCTTTAACGATCTCCATTCTTCGCTGAATGCGAGGATGATCTCCCCTGTCCTTCAGCATCACCACGACCAAATCATTCCCGTAATCCGACAACACTTTCCACCCGACCAGTTCGTTGTGATTGAATTCCGGAAACACGTTATTAAAAGCCAACATCTTGGCGTTTTCGCAGAACTGCCCTTTCCATCTGGTGGAAACCGTATCGAAATGATCATTGGATGCGTAGATTATGGGCAGTTTTCCGTGAAGCTTCGCCGCAAGCTTCTTGGCTTCATTTTTCTCGGCGCTTACCTTGAGTCCGTATTGGGTTCTGTTCTCCTCGAGGAATCTCTTAGCCTCTTGAATACTTGCTTCCTCCCCTTGGACGAATCCCATTCTCTCCAGCAACGTCAATATCGGCACAAAAGAGTATCCTAAAGCGGCACGGGGCTGAAAGCCTTTGGGCAGATGAACGCAGGGGATTTTCTCTTTGGCGGAGATTTCTTCCACTTGGCCATTGGAGCTTATGCTGATGACTTTTGCTTGTCTTCGCAAAGCATCTTCAAAGGCAGAGAGGGTCTCCTCCGTGTTTCCGGAGTAGCTGGAGACGAAGACTAAAGAGGATGAATCAACGAAATTGGGAAGCAGGTAATTCCTGCAGATAATGAAAGGCAGATCGATTTTGTCCGCAAGGTATGAACGCACCAGATCCCCCCCGATGGCGGAGCCGCCCAAACCGGCGACGACGATATGGTCTATCTGGTTCTTGCTCCAATCGGGAAGCCGTGTTTCTTGGGTGCGCCTCAGCGCATCCTCAAATTGAGAAGAAAAATCGTAGATGACGTCATACATCCCTGCCCGGTCTATCTTCTTAGCCTTCTGTAAGTCGTCCAACGGATGCATGAGCTGCCGATCCTTTCGTTCTGGCGTAACACGACCTTCGATTACACTTGGAGCAAACAAGGGTCCGACGCTTTGACGCTTGAGCCAAAAGACTTCACGGCAGGTTCGCGACGCAATAAATCAGTTTCTATTCTCCTTACCAAATCTCCTGGCGTAATCTTCGATCAAGAGCTTCTTTATCTCATCGATGGTGGAAAGCCTTAATACCTCTTCGGCATACCTTTGGGCCTCTTCAAGGCTGATGGAGCGGATGATCTTTTTTACCTCCGGAATGGCCATGGCCGAGGTGGAAAGCTCGTCCACTCCCATGCCCACCAGCAGAGTGGTGGCTAAGGGATCTGCCGCCATCTCTCCGCACAAGCCAACCCAGATGGCATGCCGGTGCCCGGCATCAATGGTCTCCTGGATCAACCTCAACACCGCCGGATGAAAACCCTGGTAGAGATGGGCAATCTTCTCGTTGCCTCGATCTACCGCCAGCGTGTACTGGGTCAAATCGTTCGTCCCAATGCTGAAAAAATCGCACTCTTTGGCCAAAGCGTCCCCGGATAAGGCGGCGGAAGGGATCTCCACCATTATCCCCACCGGCACATTTTCGTCAAACGGGATCTTCTTCCGTTTCAGCTCCTCTTTGGCCTCGTTCAGCAGAGCCTTGGCTTTTTTAAGCTCTCCCACCTCAGAGATCATGGGGAACATGATCTTTATGCTCTTCTTGGCGCTGGCCTTGAGCATGGCTCTGAGCTGGACTTTGAACATCTCCGGCAAGTCCAAGCAGGCGCGGATAGCCCGCCACCCCAAAAAAGGGTTGGTCTCGTACACGTTGCCTACATGCGGACCGAATTTGTCGCCACCCAGATCGAAGGTCCTGAGGATGACCGACTTGGGATATACCTTATCCACCACGTCCTGATAGGCCTGATACTGCTCTTCCTCAGTCGGAAAATCCGTGTGGGCGATATACAAGTACTCGGTTCGAAACAAGCCGATACCTTCCGCACCATATTCCAGAGCGGAATCGGCATCAGACGGTAGCTCGATATTGGCCGACAGCTCGATTTTCCTTCCATCCTGAGTTTCAGCCGCAAGAGACCTAAGCTCGGAAAGCTCCACTGTCTTCTTGAGAATATACTTTCTTCTCTTATCGTACTCCTGTAAGGTCTCCTGGTCGGGACAAACCACCATCTCTCCTTTCAGTCCATCCAAGATGATACTCTGCTTGTCCTGTACCTGCTCGAAGAAGTTTCTCAGTCCCACCACCGCCGGGATGCCCATGGATTTGGCTAATATGGCCACGTGAGAAGTGCCTCCACCCATGTCAGTGGCAAAACCCAGGATGCTTTCCTTTTTCATATGCACCACATCGGCCGGGGAGAGGGATCGGGCTACCAGGATCACCGGAGAGTCGATGCTTTCTAAGGTAAGATGCTTGATCCCCAAGAGATTATAGATCAGACGGTTGGCTACCGCGTTTATGTCCATTATCCTTTCCTTTAGGTACTCGTCTCGGGAAGAGGATAGAGTTTTTATCGTTTCTTCGATCACCTTCTTGTAGATGAACTCGGCGTTGCTCCGGGTCTGCTTGATCTTTTCGATTACCGCATTGCAGATAAGCTCGTCCCCGAGGATCATAATCTGAGCTTCGAATATCTTGGCATGATCCGGATCGATCTTTTTGGCTTTTTCCTTTGTTTTTAGGAACTCCTCTTTCGTGTCGTTCAAAGCCCTTTTGAATTTCAAAATCTCCTTTGCCACCTCATTTTCGGGAATCTTCTCTTCATTTACCTCAATGTTTTCACGGTTGAGAAGAAACACCGGCCCTATCACTACTCCAGGGGAGGCGGGAATCCCCCGATAAATGGTGCAAAGCTGTTTATTCTTCCTTCCCATCTATTCCTCTCCAAACTTTTCTGCAAATAGCTGAACCAAAGCCTCCACCGCCTGGTTTTCGTCTTCCCCTTCGGCCTTGACAATCACGTAACTTCCCACCTCGGCTGCCAGCATCATCACCCCCAAGATGCTTTTGGCGTTGATCTCCGTATCATCCCTTTTGAGCCTGATCTCCGATTTGAACCTGGATGCCTTCTGTGCCAGCATAGAGGCCGGTCGGGCGTGCAATCCTAACTTATTTATTACCTCAATCTTCCTTTCTACCAAAGCACTATCCTTTCCCCCTCAAGCGGGCGCCTGATATCGTGCACACCAATTACTTATCGAACCAACTCAGCCTACAATTTAAGCCAATCGCACTGCAAATGCAAGCCTCCGGATCAAATTGAGAGTAGATTTTTCTCTGGCGGAGTTCTTTTTTCACCGCTCCTGCGCTCTGGTTAACGATCATGAGAGAAGGGGCCATGGGGGCGAAGCCGGTTTACGCCCGTATAAACATCTTGCCGGAAAGCTGTTTTGCCAGTCCCTTTAGCTCCAGGGACAAAAGTGCAGATAAGACCAAAGGCAGGCCAACAGTCGCCTGGGTGGCGATCTTGTCTATGTGACGAGGTTCATCCGAGAGCAGCTTCAATACGACGCTTTCCGCCTCCGAGAGATGGGACAGATCTTCTTGGATGTGAACCGGCGAGTCGGGTCTCTCTCCTCCGGGTTTCAACTTGAATTCATCCAGGATATCCTCCACTGCAGTGACCAGCTTGGCTCCCTGCTGAATCAGGGCATTGGTTCCCTCACTGTTCTTTGATCCCAAGTTGCCCGGCACGGCGAAGACCTCGCGGTTTTGCTCTAATGCACACTGGGCGGTCAGCAACGCCCCGCTTCTGGCCCCGGCCTCCACTATAACCACGCCCAAAGACAGACCGCTGATCAACCTGTTTCGTCTGGGGAAGTTGGGGGGGTCAGGTTTGGTCCCCAATGGAAACTCAGAAATGATCGCTCCACTTTTGACTATCTCCTCAACTAACTTTTTGTTCTCCGGAGGATAGATTACGTCCAGCCCCGAGCCGAATACGGCTAACGTCCTCCCATTCTCCTTTAGGGCCGAGAGGTGGGCGATGGAGTCTATGCCTCGCGCCAGTCCGCTTACGACGGTGATCCCCCTTTGGGACAGCTCTCTTCCGATCCTTTCGGTGATGCGTTTCCCGTAGACGGAAGCAAACCGACATCCCACTATGGCGATGGCCTTCTGATCCTCTTTTCTGATTTGCCCTCTGACAAAAAGAAGCGGAGGAGGGTCGTAGATGGAGAGGAGATTTTGGGGATAACTCTCGTCCTTGAAGGCTACGATCTGGATGGCATGTTTGTCCAAAAGCCTCAGTTGTTCCTCTGCCTTCTCCCAGAGGACTTTGGTTCTTATGTTGGAGGCGATCACCGGTCCAATGTCCGGCAGCTGGGTGAGTTCCTTCTCCGACGCAGACAGAACCTTCTCCGGCGAACCGAAGTTCTTGACCAAGGAGACGTAGCGAACCGGTCCCACGTTAGGTACGGTCAAAAGGGCCAGCCAGCTTTTCCATTCGGAGGAATCCGGAGTGCTATCTTCATGCATAATGGTCTGTGCCTCTCAGTGAAATAGCGGAGGTCTTCGAAGCTCGAATCGCTCAAAAAATTTGAGATGCTTCTGAGTCCCCCCTGACAAAGAAGAGCTTCGCGTCCTTTTAGATTTGCCTCAAAGTCATCGACTCTTCAATTCAAGCCGTTCTTGGAACATAGTTATTGTTCTCGAAAAGCGTATGTAGGGGAGGGGCTTGTCCCCTCCCGAAATTGCCTTTACGGGCGACCACAAGGGTCGCCCCTACATTTCCCCTTTCTTGTAGTGCTATGCAAGACTGTTATCATGATTAGTAGATAACCATAAGGCAGACTCTCCAAGTCAACCTGTAGGACCAGTTCTTCTTATCTCATCCAACTTGGATTTTATGACGGTCAAAAGCTCTTTCAAACCTTCGCCGGTTAAGGCCGAGACGCAACAGACGGGCATCCTGCCGTCACCAATCCTGATCTTTCTTCGCTTTGACTGAAGATCGATTTTGTTCAGAACCACCACTTCCGGGCGCTGGGAGAGAAGGGGATCGAAAAGCTTGACTTCCTGCCTGAGCGTCCGATAATCGTGCTTGACGTTCTCGGAGGTGGCGTCCAAAAGATACAAAAGGAGCCGAGTTCTCTGAATATGCTTAAGAAACTGAATGCCCAGGCCTTTTCCTTGGTGCGCTCCCTCTATCAATCCCGGAATGTCCGCCAGAACGAAGCTTTGGTGATCGCCCAAGCTCACTATTCCCAGATTGGGGACTAAAGTGGTGAAAGGATAATCTGCTATCTTCGGCTTGGCGGCAGAAAGCTTGGAAAGGAGCGTTGATTTTCCCACGTTAGGTTGTCCCACCATCCCCACGTCTGCCAAGAGCTTCAATTCGAGAGACAACCTTCTCTCCTCTCCCTTGGTCCCCGGCTCCGCCTTTCTGGGAGCCTGAAGGGTGGAGGACTTGAAGCGGGAGTTGCCCTTTCCCCCCATTCCTCCCGAAGCCACGATCAGCATCTGATCTTTTCTGGTCAGATCGGCTATAACTTTCTGGGCAGCCAAGTCTTTGACTATGGTCCCCGGAGGGACCTGGATGAAGACGTCTCTGCCTCTTCTTCCGAATTTTTGAGCACCTTTTCCCGGTTCTCCGTTTTCAGCATTATAGCGTCTTCTGTAACGGAAGTCCAGCAGGGTGGTCATTTGAGGATCCACCCGGATGATCACGTCCCCGCCGTCTCCGCCGTCGCCCCCGTCAGGTCCGCCCTTGGGCACATATTTCTCCCGGCGAAAGCTGACACACCCTTTGCCCCCATTTCCGCCCTTTACCCATATCTCTGCATAATCGAGAAAAAGCATGATTCTCTTTTAGATAAGTGAGGGCTGGTCCGATAAGGCAATCGTCACGCTATCCCGATCTTGCCATCCGGGCCAGAGTCTCCTTTAAAGTCGACTTGTCGACGTCTTCATACAATACCCCTTTGAAAGCGATGGATATCTTTCCCGTCTCCTCGGAGACCGCAATGGCGATAGCGTCCGATTCTTCGGTCACCCCGATAGCGGCTTTGTGACGCATGCCGAATAGCTGACCATACCGGGGATTCATGGTCAAGGGCAGGGTGCAGGCGACCGCCACCACGTAATCCCCCTGGATGATGGCCGCGCCGTCGTGAAGCGGAGTGTAGGGAGTGAATATGGTGACCAGAAGATCAGCCGAGACCTCGGCGTTGATCGGCTTTCCGGTATCTATGAAATTCCTAAGGCCGATTTCCCTTCCCAGAACCAGAAGCCCACCGTAGCGAAGCTGAGAAAGCCGGATAGCCGTCTTGGCCAGCTCGTCTAAGGTTTTCTCCTTCTCGTACTTAAAAAACAGGCGAAAGAGTTTGTTGTGTCCGATCTGAGCTAAGGCACTTCGTAACTCCGGCTGGAATACGATGACCAAGACCAAAATCCCCACGGTGGCAATGTTGGTGATCAGCCATTTGAGTCCCTCCAGCCGGAACCAGAAAGCCAAAAACGAGATGACGAAGAGCAGGAAGAGTCCCAAAACTATCTGGACTGATCGGGTACCCTTCATCAAAACCAGAAGTCGAGAAAAGAGGAATGCCACCAGGGTGACGTCGATTAAGTCAACCAGGGTGAATTTCAAAAATCCAATGTGGAACAACTCCATGCTTGCCTTTCAGAAAGAAGAATCCGGTTCGTGTCACCAAGCTTCAAGTATTCCGATTTCCAAAGCATCAGCAGGCTAATCCCGGGAGTATCACGACATCCTTTGACCTTCAACCAAGACGCGCCCGCGGTAACGGGTTGATCTATTTCACCATGACCAAGAGCATCTTGAATTTCTGTGTGGCCCTAAGAGCATGCGGTTGGTTCGCGGGCATGGTGATGATCTGGCCCTTTTGCAGACGATGGCGCTTGCCGGAGATGACGATTTCCGCTTCTCCGTCCACCAGGTAGACCAAAGCATCAAAGGGTGCGGTATGCTCGCTTAAGCCTTGCCCTTGGCCGAAGGCGAAGATAGTGACCGTTCCCGTCTTTTTCTTTATTATCTCCCGGCTGACCACCGAACCTTCCTGGTAGTCTACCAAATCCATCAAGTTTGTGGCTTCGGTCACAAGTTTCTCCATATTCTTCTACTCCTCTTCCAGGGTCTTCCTGTCCAGCAAAGAACCGGCGCTCTGGTAAGCATAACCAGAAGCCCTCTTCGGTTTGTCCGATTTCTTCAGTTGAGTCCTTTCCTGCGTTTCACGGCTTCACCAGATACTTCTCAAAATCGACCACCACACATTTCTTCCCTTTTCGGATTACTCTGCGTCCTTCGTTCTCCAAGAACCGTTTCTGTTTCTGTACCCCTCCGGGGTATTTCTCATTGATAACCCCACCTTCTTTTAGCGTCCGCCAGTAAGGCGTGGTGTTTTTCTTCCCCTCAGAGGCTGCTTCTTCTGCCGCACGAGCTGCTATCGAGGCGAAGATTCCGGTGCATATCGGACAGCCGATGGTGGCGCCGTGTTTTTTTGCCAGCTTGGCCCGAATCTGGTTTATGGTAACCAGCTTTCCTTTGGGGACTTTTCTCATGATCTCGTCTACTTCCTTGGGTGCTGGAATAACGACCGTGCCCGTCCCCCATCTTTTGCTCATACTGTCGGTGATCTCTTCGACTCTGGGCAGGTCCTTGCTATCTGCCAGCTTTTCTTGCCAGGATTTGCGTGGTTTGTATTTCGCGATCATCTCTTCCTCCGTCGTCAGCTTTCATGCCCTAGAGATGGCATCCACCAACTGAGCCACTCTTTTGCTCTCTTTCACGTCATGCACCCGGACGATGTTTGCTCCATTCATCACCGCTACTGCCAAAGCGGCTAAGCTTCCTTCTAATCTTTCCTCCACAGGTAGGTTGAGTATCTTGCCGATGAATGATTTCCGAGAGCAGCCGACCAGAATTGGGCAATTCAATATAGAGAACTTTCGCAAGTTTTTCAAGATATTTAGATTGTCCTCCAACCTCTTTCCGAAACCGATTCCTGGATCAATTATGACTTTCTCCCGGTCAATATCCGCTTCCTGGGCGATCCTAATGCTCTCTCTTAGGTAATCGGTGATTTCCGCGATCACGTCCTCATAAGAGGGATTCTCCTGCATGTTTCTGGGAGTACCTTTGATATGCATTAGGACTAGGGGGACTTTGTATTCTGCCGCGATCTTCTTCATCTCTGGATCAAAACGCAGTGCGCTGATGTCGTTTATCATCTGCGCTCCGGCATCCAAAGCCTGCCTGGCCACTTCCGACTTATAAGTGTCAATGGAAATGATAGTGTCTGTCCGTTTCGACAGGGATTCAATCACCGGGATTACCCGCGAAAGCTCCTCCTCCAGCGTAACCGGAAGTGATCCGGGGCGGGTGGACTCGCCTCCTATGTCGATTATATCCGCCCCCTGTTCTGCCATTCTCACCCCTTGCTCCACCGCATGGTCTGCTTTGAAGAACCTGCCTCCATCGGAGAACGAATCCGGGGTCACGTTCAATATACCCATGATATGGGTACGGGACGAGAGATCGATTATTCTTTCCCTGAACTGGATAATCATTACATCCCTCTATGAACCTCTCGCCCCCTCTCCCTCTCCATTTCATGGAGAGGGGGAGACAGGGGGTGAGGTAGGAGTTGGAATGGGAATCCACGAACGTCATTCTGAGGGCAGCGAAGAATCTGTGGAAGAAAAATGGTTCGCTTCGCTCAACGTGACAAGGTTAGAGTCAAGTTGTCATGCGCATTCGCCCATATGCAAACGGTGTTGTAATCAGCTTCCCCCTCTCCCTAACCCTCTCCCACAAGGGGAGAGGGAATGTCTTTTCATTTTGCGATCTTCAATCCCACACGGGGCGTCCGCCTGCAATTGTTTTCTATTTTCTTTTGCTTTTATCCGGCATTCGTCATCGGTCTTATTTTCTCTTTTCCATTTTCTTTTGTTTTTCGCTCTGTGCTCTTAGCTCTCGGCTCTCAACTTTTGTAACCTCTGCTTCGCATCCTCCACTTCCGGTATCCCCGGATCTGCATTCTTCCAGATATTCAGAAATTCCTCATATTTCTCAATCGCCTTTTTGTTCCAGCCAGATTTCTCATAAGCCAATCCCAAAAGGTAATAGGCTTTAACCGCCCAGATTGGGCTGCCTGCTCTAATATTATCATATCTTAAAAGCGCCTTCTCCAATTCAGCTACCGCTTCACCAACCTTACCTGATTCTAAGTAGGCTTGAGCAAGAAAAAATCGTACATGGAAAAGCGGAGATGGAGATTCCTTATCGGCTTTTTCCAGATAATTCACTGCGATAGCTGTGTTACCTTTAGCTAGCTCAATTGCTCCTAAAGCCAACCAGTAAGAATACATGACGGTTGGGTTTTTTCCCTCAATATCCTTTTTCAAAGCCCAGGTAATCTCTTCAGCTTCTTTGATCTGGCCACTCGCTGCTAAAAGAAAGACATAGTAATCCCGCTCATTCACCGGGGCATTAGGTGTAGCCTTTTTGAGAACCTCTACGCCAATTTCTGCTTCCTTTAGAGCTAAACTCCAATTTTTCTTATCTTCATAGATCTGTGCCTTCATAAAATGTTTATATGCATTCACCTCTCCCTCAGTCTCGTCCATTCTGTCTGCGGCAATACCATCGTCTAAAGTCCTGAGGGCTTCTTCGAACTTTCCCTGGTATAAGGGAATCACAGCTAAAAGTAGTCGTCCCCCTGACCTCCAAAGCTGGTTGTTGTTGGAAGCAAGAGCCTTAAAACAGCTATCCGCTCGGGCATACTCTCCTTTGAAAAGATACATGTACCCCAGTTTTTGCGTTGACCCAGAGAAGTCCGGTTTCACCTCTAAAGCTTTTTTGTAGGATTCAATCGCCTGATCCAATTTGCCGTTGTAAGCATATAGATCTGCTCGGCTGTCATAAGGATTGGCTTCGTCCGGAGCCAAGGATATGTATTTATTTATAGCCCAGATTGATTTATCGAAATCCCCTATTTGATCGTAAGCGTAAGCCAGAACGTTATAAGCCATCTTATAAAGAGGGTCGATCTCAATGGCTTGGTTAAAGTAGCGAATCGCCTCTTCATAATGTCCCAGCTTATCTGAATACATAAACCCAATAAGATAAAATGCTTCCTTCTCTTCGGGATAGCGTTCCGTCAGCTTTTGCAATCTCTTGATCGCCTCGGTGTAATTTCCTGATCCATATGCCTCCCAGCTCCTTATATAATCTCTTTCCTTCTGACTGGCTTTGTCCGAGTATTTCACTGCTTGAGCCGTTAATCTTGTTTGCTCCTCACCCGTTTTGAATTGAGCCAGCCTGACATATGCCATCGCAAATGTAGAGTCAAACTCCAAAGCTTTCTTGAAACTTTTCTCTGCATCCGTGAAATAAAACTTGAAACCATAATCAATGCCTTCAAGGTAGTACTGATATGCTTCGGGAGAATGAGTAGTCACATCCGCAACCGGTCGGGTTATTTCCTTCTGGGCTTGCACCGGAAGGGAAAGATCGTTTCTGATTCCCGCAGCCAGAGTATCCGCTAATGAGAATACGTCCTCCTTAGTTCGCCCCATCATTCGCTTGGATGCTTTTACCTGCCCACTTTTCACGTCTACCAACTGAGTGGTTATTACCATGCGCGGTTCAACTTCGAGAATGCTCCCCAAGACCATCCATTTGGCATTGGCTTTATTGGCCACTTCAGAAGCAACGTTCTTGTCTATGACTTTGACCCCTTCCTTTCCCAAGAGTTTCAAAATATCGTATAATCTTTGACTCGAAATCACTTTTATATATTGGGATTCTGACAGAGAGGTTATTAAGAGATTGGTCACCATCTCGCCTAACCTCCCCCTATCCTCTCGATCTACCATATTGTCAAAATACATAATGGCCAAGGTGTTCTCCTCGGCTGAAGCTTTCTTCTCCGTCCCTATCTCAAATTTGAAAGGTTTGAGAACTAAGAAAACCAAAGCAACGATGAAAACGACCGAAGCTGGAACTATAAAAGGAAGGAGTTTCCTCTTGGACTTGGGGGCCACAGCCACCGCAATTTGAGCGGTTTTCACATATTCCAAACTCTTCCTCTCGCGTCTTAAGTCTGCCAACAAATCGTCAATGTGCTGATATCTTTCCTCTTTGTCTTTAGCCAGTGTTTTGCTGATAATCCTCTCCAACTCGGATGATACTTTATTGTTGTATCTGACCAACGGCTGTGGCTCTTCGTTGACTACAGAGTAAATTATCGCCGCTTGATGTTCTCCCTTGAATGGTAATTGCCCGGTAAAAAGCTCATACATAACCACCCCAAAGGAGAAGATGTCGCTCCTCTGATCTACCTCCTCGCCGGAAGCTTGTTCAGGTGACATGTATGCCGCAGTCCCTAAGGTTGAGCCAGTCGATGTCAGCTTAGTGGCTCCTTTGAGCTTGGCTAAGCCAAAGTCCATGATCTTAACCTGACCCTCCTTAGTAACCATGATGTTGTCCGATTTTATATCCCGATGGACTATCTTCTTCTTGTGTGCTGATCTCAATCCTTCACAGACTTGAATCGCTATGTCCAAAATCCTCTTAATAGAAGGACTTTCCTTCTCCGCAATCTCCTTTATGGTCTTTCCCTCGACATACTCCATAACTATGAATAACCCTTCAAGGCTCTCCTCAATTCCATGAATAGTGGTGACGTTCGGATGATTCAGAGCAGATGCAGACTGTGCCTCGTGGATAAAGCGAGCTTTCTCTTCAGCGCTATCAGAAATGTGCGGAGGCAAAAACTTCAACGCCACGAGACGCTGAAGTTGGATATCCTGGGCTTTGTAAACCACACCCATTCCACCCTCGCCTAATTTCTCCAGAATCTTGTAATGAGATATGGTTTTACCAATCATTCTCTATCCTTGGTGATTTGTCCCTCCCCTGACGAGATAAAGGGAGGCTGAAATCTCTTATTTCTCCCCCCTCTCCCTAATCCTGCGAAGCATGCAAACACATCTCTCACAAAGGGAGAGGGAATCTCCTCTTGTGGAGGGAGGCATGAACTACATGGTTCATACCTCAGACTTCCGTCTGCGTCGGGTTCGTTGTTCGCAAGCCGAAGCTTGCGGCTACGAACTGCAGGATTTGCCCCTCACCCCCGGCTCCGGTGGTTCGACTTCGCTCAGTACCCTGAGTTTATCGAAGGGTCGAAGAGCGGGATTCTCAGCCTGCCCTCTCCCGCAACGGTAGAGGGGATGCGTTATAACAGGTGCTGATTTTCGTGCGTCTGCGTGAATCGAATGAATCTTTATCCTGAACAGATTCTTGCAAACTCACTTTCCCCCGGATGAGTCTGTGGGGACAAAACCCTTTATCAAAGAGAAGGCCTCTCTTCTCAAAGAGGCCTTCTTCATTTCGCCTCTGATGGCTGAGGTAATAGTTACGGAACCGGGTTTTCTCAAACCCCTTATGGAAAGACACATTTGTTCTGCTTCCATGATGACCAGCACCCCTTTGGGCTTGAGAGCCTTCATCAAGACGTCCGCAATCTCAGCGGTCAATCGTTCCTGGAGCTGGGGTCTCCGGGCTAGGACCTCGATCACCCGCACCAGCCGGGAGAACCCGGTTATTTTGTTATCCGTGGGAATGTATGCGATGTGCGCCTTACCAAAGAAGGGAAGAAGATGATGTTCGCAGAGAGAATGAAAGAAGATGTCTTTGGCGATGATCATCTCATCCTGATTGGGGGCCGAGTAGAGTTTCAACTCGTTTTCCGGGTCTTGGGAGAGACCGGCAAACATCTCCTGGTAGAAATCTGCTACCCTTCGGGGAGTATCACAAAGCCCGTCCCTTTTTGGGTTTTCGCCCACCGCCTCCAGTATCATTCGGACGGCTTTTTGAATCTTCTTCTTGTCCATTCTTATTGGTGCCGAAGCCGGCCCCCACGATTTAAGATCTCTACTTTGGCGTCTCCACTTCCAGGGGCTTTAGCTTTTCCCCCCTTAGAATTCTATCGATTTCATCTCCATCCAAAATCTCCCTCTCTAGGAGAGCCTCGGCCAAAACGTGAAGTTTGTCCAGGTTGGCGTCAAGAAGGTCTGTAGCCTTATTCTCCGCCTCCTCGACAATCCTTCTTACTTCCTCGTCGATCTCCTGAGCGGTTTCCTCGCTATAATCTCTGTGGGTGGCTATCTCTCTACCCAGGAAGATCTGCTCCTCCTTTTTTCCAAAGGTGAGAGGACCCAGTTTTTCACTCATTCCCCATTCGCAGACCATCTTCCGTGCCAGTTCGGTGGCTGTCTCTATGTCATTACCTGCCCCGGTGGTGAATTCGCTGAAAATCAGTTTCTCCGCTACCCGGCCACCCATGAGGTGCAGAAGCTTGGTTTGCAGGTATTTCTTGGAGTGAGTGTGCTTTTCATCTATGGGAAGGTAATGGGTGGTCCCCAGGGCCAGACCTCTCGGTATGATGGTCATCTTGTGAACCGGATCCGAGCCCGGTACCAGCTTCCCTACCAGAGCGTGGCCGGACTCGTGATAGGCGGTCAGTCTCTTCTCCTCTTCGCTTATCACCAGACTTCTTCTTTCCGTTCCCATCATCACCTTATCTTTGGCGTCCTCAAAATCCTGCATGTTGACTTTATCCCGATTTCTTCGGGCTGCCAGAAGGGCGGCCTCGTTTACAATATTGGCCAAATCTGCGCCGGAGAGACCTGGCGTCCCGCGGGCCAGAATGGAAAGATCCACGCCCTGCGCCAACGGAATCTTCCGGGTATGGACTTTTAGTATCCCCTCGCGACCCTTCACGTCCGGGGTATCCACCACGATCTGTCTGTCGAATCTTCCCGGTCTTAACAAGGCAGGGTCCAAAACGTCCGGACGATTGGTGGCGGCCAAAAGAATCACGCCGTCGTTGGACTCAAACCCGTCCATCTCCACCAGAAGCTGATTTAGGGTTTGCTCCCTTTCATCGTGACCCCCTCCTATTCCTGCTCCCCGGTGTCTTCCGACCGCATCTATCTCGTCGATGAAGATGATACAAGGGGCACTCTTCTTGCCCTGGTCGAATAAGTCTCTCACCCGGGAGGCGCCTACTCCCACAAACATCTCCACGAAGTCAGAGCCGCTCATGCTGAAAAAAGGCACTCCGGCCTCCCCGGCCACGGCTCTGGCCAAGAGGGTCTTTCCGGTTCCAGGAGCACCCAAGAGGAGCGCGCCCTTGGGGATTTTTCCTCCCAACCTCTGGAACTTGGCCGGGTCCTTCAAAAACTCGATTATCTCCTGAAGCTCCTGTTTGGCTTCGTCTGCCCCGGCCACATCCTGAAACGTCACCTTGGGACGGTCGCCGGTTAAAAGCTTGGCTCTGCTTTTTCCAAAAGAGAAAAGCCCCTTGGGTCCACCCTGCATCTGTCGAAGCATGAAGAGCCAGAAAACGATCAGAATTATCCAGGGAAGGGACGTCAAGATTATCCCGGACCAGTTGGTGCTGGCAGACTCCGCATTTATCTCCACGTTCTTGGCCGTCAGCTTCTCTAATAGGGAGGGGTCGTCAAACGGAATGTGAAGTTTGAACTTGATGAATTGGCCGGTCTTCTTCCCTTCGGTTTTGGTATACTGCCGGACGAATTCCCCCTCAATGTCCTTCTCCACTAAGTTCACCTTCTTGAGGTTGGATTCGCTTAGCTGCTGGAGGAATTCAGTGTAGGTGATGGTGACCACGTCTCCCTTGTTTCGAGAATAGTACTGGAACAAAGAGATCGACAAAAGGAGGAGGATCACCCAGAAGACTAAGGTGCGAGTCCCTTTTCTCCATCTGAACTCATCTTTTTTTCCGTCGGGAGGTTTCCTTTTGTCCGCAGGCGGACCGGACCGTCCCTTTCTCCCGTCGTCGTCTCCTGGATCTCTTCGAGACAGAAGGTTTAATACCGCGATTCCTTTTCTCTCCATGACAATTTCTATCCTTTCAACTGAGCAATGTAAGCCAGGTTTCGATATCTCTCATCGAAATCCAAGCCGTAGCCGACCACGAACTGGTTCGGTATGGAAAAACCCACATATTTCAACGGGATTCTTCGCCTTCGTCTGCTCCTTTTGTTTAGCAATGTCACGATCTCTAAGCTCTTGGGGTTTCTGGTCAACAGATTGTCCCGGATGTAGCTTAAGGTCAGACCAGAATCTATGATATCTTCCACTACTATTACGTGTTTCCCTTCTATATTTATGCTCAAATCTTTGAGCCACCGCACCACGCCTGAGCCTTGCTTGCTTGAGCCGTAACTCGCTACGGAGATGAAATCGATCTGGTGGGGCACGGTAAGCTGTCTGGTAAGATCGGCCATGAAGATGAAACTCCCCTTGAGTATTCCTACCAGCACCGGATTCTTGTCGTGGTAATCCTTTGAGATCTCCGCGGCCAGTTCTCTTGTCTTTTCCCTCAACTCTTTTTCTTCGATTATGATCTTAAGCTTATCTGTCATAATTCCAAAATCCCACGATATCACAAAGCTCAAACCCCGCCTGCAGCGATGTGTCTGAACGACTGCTTCCACCATCGAGTGGGGTTCGCCTCACGATAGAAAACACGAACCTTCACGCGCCTCCTTAAGCGAATTGTTGAAGAACCCGGCTGACTATACTCAAGCTCTCGCGAATTTGTTCCTCTTTGATTACCAGTGGCGGCGCAAAACGAATAATATGGTCGTGGGTCGGCTTGGCCAGAAACCCGTTCTCCGCCAAAGTCAGACAAACGTCCCACGCGGTTTTGGTCTGACCCTTAATTCTCGCGGGCTGGATGACCAGGGCATTCAGTAATCCCTTGCCCCGAATCTCTCCAATCAGAGGTGAGTCGATTTCAGCCAGTCCGGCGCGGAAAATCTCCCCCATCTTGGCGGCGTTATCTGCCAGTTTCTCCTCCAGCAAGACGTCAATTGCCTCCATAGCAATTCTACAAGCCAAGGGGTTGCCGCCGAAAGTGGAACCATGCTGACCCGGTTCTATGGTCAGCATAATGTCGTCATCAGCCAGCACGGCGGAGATGGGCATGAGTCCGCCGGAGAGGGCCTTTCCCAGAATGAGAAGGTCGGGTCGGACTCCTTCATAATCGCAGGCTAACATGCGTCCGGTGCGACACAAGCCGGTCTGGATTTCATCGGCAATCATGAGTATGCCAGCCTCAGTGCAGATCTCTCGACAAGCCCTAAGATAGCCGTTTTTCGGCACATTTACCCCGGCTTCTCCCTGAATTGGCTCAACCAAGAAAGCAACCGTATTTTCGTCAACAGCCTTCCGAAGGGCTTCGGCATCGTCAAACGGAATCTTCACAAAACCGGGAGTGAATGGTCCATAACCCCCATAACTCTCGGGATCGGTAGAGAATCCCACAATGGTCACCGTTCGTCCGTGGAAGTTATTCTCACAGACAATGATCTTGGCCTGGTCCGGCGCCACCTTCTTTTTGTCATAGCCCCAGCGTCGGGCCAGCTTGATGGCGGTTTCCACCCCTTCCGCTCCGGAGTTCATAGGGAGCAGCTTATCATAACCGAACAGGTGGGTCATCTTCCGCTCATAGGGTCCCAGCCAGTCATTGTAGAAAGCTCGGGAGGTCAAGGTCAGAATCCCCGCTTGTTCGCGCATGACCGCCACCAGGCGGGGATGGCAGTGCCCTTGATTCACGGCGCTGTAAGCCGAAAGAAAATCATAATAGCGTTTTCCTTCCGGACTCCATAGAAACACTCCTTCCCCCTTGCACAGAACAACCGGAAGGGGGTGATAGTTGTGGGCGCCGTACTTCTTCTCCAAGTCCACGGCTTGTTGAGAGGACATCTTTTGACATTCTTTGCTCATTTGCTTCCTCTTTTCTTTTTCAGACGAATCCATCCTGTCAATTTCTCTTCATACGCTAACCAAGCCACCGGTGTTTTCCCAAAGTGGCAGTCCTTGATTCTCTCATCTGGCAGATCACCAATGCAGGCGGCAAATCGTCCTCCTAAGTCGGGATTCCTCATTAGTCACCTGCAACTTGAGCACTTTCTCGGTCTGGTCGGTCACTTTGAACTCGTCGCTGATTCGAAAGCCGACCACCCAGACGATTCTTCCTTTTGAGGTGAGAATCGGGACCTCGTCCCGGCGATGATGAGGAACCTTGGCGTCTATCAGAAAATCGGCAAGAGTCTTGGTTCCTTTCATTCCCAAAGGCCTGAATCTGTCGCCGTTTCTTACACTGCGAAGCCGGAACGGACTCTTTAGCTTTTCCCAATCCAACATGGCGACGTTCTGATCCTCCACGATAATATCAGGCCGAATGGACTTCCTTTCAAGAATCCTCGATTTTATTTTTATACCCCAATCCGGAAGATTCGTCCCTCCAGGAAGAGAGAGAGGATAATCATGCTCTCTGGTCTCTGCTTCAGATATGACCAGCTCTCCGCCCCCGATCTCCATCCAGATTTTGCCGGTTAGTTTCACTTTTCTTCCGCTTTTCTTTCTGGAAACTAAGTCTAAGGCCCGTTCCACCGGTTCGAATCCAAGCTGGTTTAAATCCCCCTTCAACTCCCTAACGCAGAGCCGGATCAGCTGTCTTTGCAGGCAGCCGTCACAGAGCGCGAACCTGTCCGAGCGGATGACTATCTTCCTTCTGCCCATGTTGGCGATGGCCTGCAGTATCTCTTCGCACTTTTTTTCAATATGCTCCTGCTGGCAGGAGATGATATCTGCGGTTCGATTCAGCACCTCTACGATCTGGGGGTTGTACTCCTGCTTGAGTTTGGGCAAAAGTGACCATCTGACTCTGTTTCTGAAATGGTCAGTCAAGTAATTTGAGGGATCAACCCTGTAGGTAATCTGGTTAGTTCTTAGAAATCTTTCGATCTCTTCTCTTTTAGTATGAATCAAGGGTCGAATTATCTTGCCTCTCTTGGCTGGAATCCCGGAGAGTCCCGTCCCTCCCGCCCCTCTGACCAGCCTCATCAGAAAGGTCTCTGCTTGATCATCGGCCTGATGCCCGGTGGCAATTCGATCTGCATTGACCTTATCTGCTAACTTCTGCAAATACTCGTAACGCACCTCTCTGGCGCATTCTTCGATGCTCAGTTTTCTTCTCTTCGCCTCCCTTTTGACATCGACTCTTTTCGAGAAAAAAGGTATCTTGAGACGGAAAGCCAACGCTTTCACGAACTGCTCATCCTCATCGGATTCGATCCCTCTCAGTTTGTGATTCAAATGAGCTACCAAGAGATGGAGATTAAGTTCATTCTTCAGAGCCAGCAAACCATGCAGAAGAGCCACCGAGTCTGGTCCGCCCGAGACCGCCACCAGAACGCGATCTCCTGGTTCCAAAAGCTGGAAACGAGCTATGGTTTCACTCAGCTTTAGTATGAATTCACTATTCTTCATGTTTCTCAATATGAATGAGTCCAACTCCAAAAATAAAGGCTTGAGCTTACTTTGTCAAACAAAAAGCTCCCGCCGGAGTTGGTGAGTCGGGTTGCGAGCTCGCCTCTGGCGGGGGAGCTACCCGACACTTGTCGTCGGTCAGCGGATTCAACGGATAGTCTTAGTCCTGCGGCATAAAAAAACCCCGCCCGCGGGCTCAGGCGGGCGAGGCTTATAGCAGAAAGACAATCTGAAGGGGCAACCTACGCCCTTAGTTCAAAACAAATAACGTGCCAACGCTGGCGCATGTCATAAGATGCGAGTTGGGTTGTGCAATCCACTACATACCAATGAGTTCCGCAGCCGAGGATTACATTCTCCAAATCAGGGCAGAATCCATGTCGCAGGGAGTTGCGAGAGGAATCTGTTTGAATAGAGCAGTTTTGTTCTATTGTTGCACAGTTCAACGCGTTGTCGGTCAGCAGGGGCGTCTTGTCGGAAGCGCAGGGTACTGCGCTGAGGTGGATCACCTCCGCCTACCATTAGAAGCGAAGCTGGAACAAAATCTCAAAAGCAAAAAGGCGGGAGACAACTCCCGCCTTTGGCAAACAGGTTTGATTCGTACCAGCTATTCTGTTTTTTGCGCAGTCGGTTTTTCCTCTTTCTTGGTCGGTAGTCCCTTTTCTTCCCTGGCCTTCTTCTTGTACGACTCACTGCGATGATCAGTGATGTAGAAACCATTTCCTTTGAAGAGCAGCCCCCCGCCACCGGAGATCAATCTTTTGACCTTATCGCCGCAGACAGGACAGGTTTTAACCCGCTCGTCCGTCATCTGCTGAAACTGTTCAAATAGGTGATGACACTTTTCACATTCATATTCATAAGTAGGCATCTGAGTGTTTCCTTGTCTTTGGATGCAAGATCGGTTCTGGTTGTCTCGCAGCCGGAGGTTACTTGTCTTTGGTCTCATCCGGCTCTTGCCATTCGATTCTCCCGTCCTTAAGAGCCTTCAGAGCTTCGGTCACTACCTTAGCAGAGATTCGAGCCTGCTTGTCCGGTTCTTTCTCCTCCGTCTGTCCGTCAGACTTTTCTTTCTCCGATCGTTTATTCAAGATTCTGGCGTATTTCGAGGCGACGATAACCTGCTGGTATCGGTTGATCTTCAGGCCTTCGAGATTATCCACATGTTTGTCCACTGTGACCGACCTCTTTTCTTTGAGGATTTTGATCGGAACGTAATTTTGTACGTTTCTTTTTCGCTACTATTTGAGGATTACATGACTCGGTAGCCGCAGGCTTATGGTCATCAACTATCTGACTTCAGTCAGGTTCGGGTGTTAACGCCACTAAAGTGGCCGAGAACTGGACATTGATCTTAAGTTGAAGTCAAGTATGCTAACTTGTTTAGCCGGAGACCACCAGCCAGTGTGAAACTTTGGTCGTTTTCTTCTTGTGCGACCTGAAGGTCGCGGCTACCTATGTTCCTCTGATACATCGGCATTAAGGACAGATGGCTGTCCCCCGCTTGGAAAATTCCTCTTCCCCAAACCAAGGAAATTCGATTGACATTATTCTATATCAAATACCTCTTTTTGTCAACCTGATTTCTCTCTCCGTCCAGCAGGGCTGAACGAGCTGCCCCATGTGCCGGGTGAGAGTAAAATCCATCGGGCTTTGCGGGTCGCATGAATGCCCAGACGGGCACGTCCGTGCGACCGCTACAAGACATTTGTTGGTGCAGGGTACCTTACCCCTCACGACTACGGTTGGGGGTGAGGACACCCCCAATCAACATCCGAACATAACAAGATCGCATAAATGCGGCCGCTACAAAACAGGATAGGGGCGGGAATTTGTCCCGCCCCGGTTGCTCCTCGTTGCGGACACTACTTCACTACCTCGTAGTCTGCATCCACAGGCTCGCCCTCGCCATCTTTTCTTCTTTCAGAGGTTTCAGATTGCTTTGTCGTTCTCTGACCCTGTGCACCACCACTTCCTGCATGTGTTTGCTGGTACATCTTGCCCGCGGCCTCATGCCAGACAGAAGTGAGCGCTTCGGTTGCGGACTTGATTTCATCCATGTGGTTGGTCTTCAAACCCTCTTTGACTCTTCCCACGGCCGCCTCCACCCTGGCTTTGCTGCCAGAATCCAACCTGTCTCCATATTCCCGCAGTCCGTTTTCGGTTTCGTAGACCAGCTGATCGGCGCGGTTCCGGGTATCTGCCTCTTCGCGTTTCTTCTCATCCTCGGATGCAAGGAGCTCGGCATCTTTCACCATCTTCTGTATCTCTCTTTCGGTCAGCCCGCTGGAGGCCTCTATGCGGATGCTTTGCTGTTTTCCGGTGGCCTTATCCTGGGCGGATACGTTCAAGATGCCATTGGCGTCGATGTCGAAGCTCACCTCAATTTGCGGCATCCCGCGGGGTGCGGGCGGCATGCCGTCCAGATGGAACCGGCCGATGGTTTTGTTGTCTATAGCCATGGGACGCTCTCCCTGGAGCACGTGGATCTCCACCGAGGTTTGGTTGTTTTCTGCGGTGGTGAAAATCTCGCTCTTGCGCGTAGGTATGGTGGTGTTTCTCTCAATTAGTTTGGTCAGAACACCACCCAAGGTCTCGATGCCCAGTGACAGGGGAGTCACGTCTAAAAGCAGAACGTCCTTCACGTCTCCGGCTAAAACTCCTCCCTGGATGGCTGCTCCAACCGCCACCACCTCATCCGGGTTCACGCCTTTATGAGGCTCTTTGTTAAAAAGCTGACGAACCGTCTCCTGAACCTTGGGCATGCGGGTCATTCCGCCGACTAAAATAACCTCATCTATCTGCGAGACGGACAAATCGGCATCCGACAAGGCCTGTTTGCACGGCTGGATGGTCCTTTGGATCAGGTCGTCCACCAGTTGCTCCAATTTGGCCCGGCTCAACGTCAAGTTGAGGTGTTTCGGACCGAAAGCGTCGGCCGTTATGAAAGGCAGATTGATGTTGGTTTCCAAAGTCGTGGAAAGCTCGCATTTTGCCTTTTCCCCAGATTCCTTCAGTCTCTGCAGAGCCATGGGGTCTCTGGAGAGATCTATCCCCTCCTGTTTCTTGAACTCCGCAACGATCCAATCGATGACCCGCTTGTCAAAGTCGTCTCCGCCCAGATGAGTGTCTCCATTGGTCGACTTGACCTCGAAGACTCCATCTCCCAACTCCAAAATGGAGATGTCGAACGTCCCACCTCCCAAGTCGTAGACTGCAATCTTCTCATCCTTCTTCTTGTCCAGTCCGTAAGCCAAGGCAGCAGCGGTCGGCTCGTTGATGATTCTCTTTACATCCAGACCTGCAACTTTTCCCGCATCCTTGGTGGCCTGTCTCTGACTGTCGTTAAAGTATGCCGGGACGGTGATAACCGCCTCGGTCACCTTTTGACCCAGATAATCCTCTGCCGTCTGTCTCATCTTCTGGAGTATCATGGCGGATATCTCAGGAGGAGAATATTCCTTGTCCCGGATTCTTACCCGGGCATCGCCATTGGGACCTTCCACCACCTTGAACGGGACGGTTTTGATTTCAGTCCCAACCTCACGATGCTTCCGTCCCATGAATCTCTTGATGGAAAAGACCGTGTTGTCCGGGTTGGTGATGGCCTGCCTTTTGGCCACTTGCCCTACCAGCCTCTCACCGGTCTTGGTGAATGCCACCACGGAAGGTGTGGTGCGGGCACCTTCTGCGTTCTGGATAACCACCGGATTTCCTCCCTCCATCACCGCCACACACGAGTTGGTGGTTCCCAAGTCTATGCCTATGATCTTACTCATTTTCATCACTCCTCTTAAATGCTCGGTTATCGGTTTTCGGTATCGAAGCACGAATCTAAGCTCGCTTGCTGGTATCGAAGTTCGATGATCGAATCTCGATCTACGATACGAGCTTCTCTACCTACAAACGACAGGCAGTTTTCTTTATGTGCAATGGCCTGCTTCCACGGATAAGGTCCAGAAACAGGCCAATCCATTCTTTCGAGATGAGGGGAGGAGAGCTTATCTCCTCCCCGGGGCGTAGTTACTCTACCGTGACCGGTATCTCCTTCGGTTTGACCTCCTCGGTCTTGGGCAGGGTGACGTTCAGCACACCATCCCGATAATTGGCCTTGACCTTATCGGCTTTGACCGCAGTTGGAAGTGCGAAGGAGCGGCTGAAGCAACCGTAGCTTCTCTCGACACGATGATAATTGGCTTCCTTCTCTTCTTTCTCCTGTCTCTTTTCACTCTTGAGAGTTAGAACATTGTCCTGAATGGATATTTTGACGTCATCCTTGCTGATTCCTGGCATCTCGGCCTTGATGATTATGTCATCCTTGGTTTCGGAGACGTCGACGCTCGGACTCCACTGATCCTCGGTCCACTCCGGTCTTACCGGCGGACGACCGAAGAAATCGTCGAACAGCCTGTTCATCTCATCCTGGATGGTCAACATATCCCTAAATGGTCTCCACCTGACTATTGCCATGACTCCTTCCTCCTTTCATGATTCTTAGTGGCTGAAGTGAGTGACTCGACCGTCTCCTTTCTCAAATCTGTCGTCAAGACAGTATTGCAATTACTGTGCCAAATGTGAGCAGTTGAGCTAACATGTTTGAAGTCAAACAAATACGAGAGTCAGACCAAACACAGAAGGTGGCCGGGGCACTGCCTATTTGGCAATAGTTGTGTAAATATGGCTTGTTTTATGCCATAATGACAACGGAAATGACAGTTGGTCGAAACACAGTTGTATACCTTCGGTCTCCCTTTCTGCAAGATAGAGACGGCGATAGAAAAGAAGAAGAGATATGAATGCGGTGAGTCTACTTAATGAGGGAAATCGGTGGAGAGAGCGAATCTCAGAATACGATTATTGCCAGTATCAGCCACATACAGGATCTTATTGGCGTATGCGATTCCCATAGGATTCTTGAACTCTTTTGTTCCGGTTCCCTCCTTCCCGAAGGAGAGAATAGGAACACCATTTCGGGAGAACTTGAGCACCCGGTTGGCCTCGGCATCTACCACATAGATATTCTCAAACTCGTCTGCTGCCACGTCCTCTGCCAATGCAAAGGTACCCTGCCAGTAAATCTTGGAGCTGTCACTACGAGGAATCAAGGGAGCGAAACTATCTCCATCCAGAAGCTGGACAGAAGAATAGTAAAAAGCCTGACAGAAGAGGAACCTGAACTGGCCTCCATCCAGATAGGTGAACAAACCTGTAGGACCCGTGGTCTTGGATAGCTCAGACCCGGACGGAACCGCTGCGCCCAGGTTGAACAATCCCTCCGCCTGGAAGAAAATGAACCGGGTCATCTGGTTTCTGGTGGAGTCGCACACGAAATAGGTGGAGTATCCAGCCACCGGCCGTGGATCTGGAGCGATGGCCTTATAGTTGGTCGGGATAGTATCCACGTAATAGGTGGTGTCAAATAGCCCCATGAGGGTATCGATAACCATGCTGTCGGGAGGCACTATGGTTGTGTCAATAATCGTGTCCGGACGAAGCACCATAGTGCTGTCGTACATGTCCGGCTCGGCATAAAGCGAGTCGAAGGTCGACCAGTCTTGGGTTTTGACATATATGGTATTTCCTCCGGTCACCAAAAGCCTTAGAAGAGGGTCCTGCGAGACAGTCGAAGGACGTTTTGCTCCGCTGAACTGCGCCACGAAATTGCCAGCCTGATCCAGCTTTACGATTCTGTCGTTTCCGGTGTCGGCTATGTAAATGTATCCGTCAAAACCCACGTGCACGTCTTGCGGTTGGTTGAAGAGAATTCCTCCGGCTTCAGTCCAAGCGGGGGAGATGGGCACATAGGTCGTATCTGTGGTTCCAATACTGGGCTGAGGGAGGTTGGTGGGAAGCTTAATCCGCTTTCCACAATTAGAAAGGACCAAGAGCAAAATCAATACTACCAAGTAGTCTTTTTTCATAACAGCTTTCTTTTGACCTCTTCGCCGGGTCCTCCTTTCCACCTTAAGAATGGGAGAAAGGGGGTGAGGTTTCATTTGATCTTGAATGCGGCCCTTACAGTGACCGTTATATCCTTTTGCTTAGTTTGGGTGTTATACATACCATAATCGCTGACCTCGTTGGAGAATGGCTCGTTAATCTGAAATACCCCGACTCGCAAACTGGTCACTTTCCCCAGACGGACACCTGAATTCTCGGCGATCTCGCCTGCGCGCTTCTGTGCATCCTTGGTGGCGTCGGCCAAAAGCTCCATTTTGATCTCGGATAACTTGGAAGACAAATACTCCAGACTGGAGTTCTGCAAAACGATCCCTCTGTCAATTAGGCCAGCAGGATTTAGTGCGATTTCCTCGACTGCGGCGATGTTTGAGGTGATGACAAAAACGCCTTGTTGAAGGCTGTAGCCGGTGACCTGGCCTTCACGGGAGTAGGTAGGCATGGTATTTATGGGCTGGATGGTAAGCTCCTTTTGGACCAATCCCTTTTGGGAGAGAAGCTGTGTAAGAAACTGCAGATCATTTTGAACAAGGGAATAACCATGGGTCACGTCGTTGAGTCCCGTGTTGCGGAGTATGGTAATACGCCACTTCACGATATCCGAGTCAAACCGTTTTGTGGCCATGCCTACAACGTTGATCGTATCTTCCGATGCCTTGGCGCTGTAAAAGAAGATGCCGAAAACCAAAGCCGCAATTATCAAACCGCCACACAACAATAGCACGTGTCCCGTTTTCATGATTGCTCCTTTGATAAGCGTCCGAAGTTTGTAGGGTCGCAACTCTGCGTGCGACGTTATTCGTCCGAGACAAGCTCGGACGCTACATTCTTGAGCCGTTTATCACCAATTGACAGAAATTCCCACCTTTAGGTTCCTTCTTCCCAGAAATCGGGAAGGGTCGTCCCAAAGGGGCAGCCTGGTGCCTTTCTCCGGCAGATTGGGATCTCCTTCACCGTACGGCACAATATCATTCTTCTCATAAGCATCTCCGGTAAGGGGATTTATGATCACCGCATTCTTGTGGTCAAGAAGATTGGTGACCTCAAGGACGAGGCTGTATTTCAGATCCTTCCAGTAGAAATGCTTGCGAAACGAAAGATCCAAGCTGGACCAGAATTTCCCGATTTTGGAGTTGATGTCACCGTCCTGTACAAATCCGACCTCGCCCTCCGGAGAAATGGTCTCTTTATACGGAGTGTACCGCTCACCGGAGTGCGCCCAGAGACTGAGGTTTAGGTCCCACTGCGGAGGCAATCTCCATCCGAACAATCTCAACCTCTTTTCCTGAGAGAGAAAACTGGCCCTGGTAACCACCTGCCACGGTTTGTCCCAATCGAAAACGTGTTCTTCATACAATTTCTGGGTGGATCTTCCCCCGATTCCTTTCAGAATATCTTCCGGATCGGATCTTTCCCCTGAGGTTTTGGAAAATCCCACTTGGACAGAGCCATTGAAGAAATCCCCCACTTTTCTTTTGTATTCAATCTCCACCCCCCGGCTGGTCGCGAAATCTAAGTTGAAATATATCAGATATGCCTGCTCGGGCTTCAAGGTGTCCGGGACAACGCGGGCAGCCGTGATGTAGTCGAGGATGCTGCGATAATATACCACAATGGATAACGCGTCATTTTCACTAGGCATTGATTTTGTCCCCACCTCGTAGGAAATCACCTTCTCTGAATTCAAATTGGGATTTCCCCAGAGTTGGTAGCTCGATTCGGCATTGGAATAAAGTTTGGCATAAAGATATTGCGGGTTTGGTCTTCTGGACAAGCGTCCGTAGTTGAAAAAGAAACTGCTGTTATTACCGAAGGGAGCGGAAAATCCGAAACGAGGACTGAGATTCCCCTTTCCTCGATGCCCTAAAACCCGGAAAGTCTCTGCCTCAAAATCGTTTCTCATTTCTGCCGTTATGAAATGGAGGCTGGTGTCCTGCATGGCTCGCTCCACATATTCTCCGGGAAACCAATAGTCATACCTTAGTCCTAAGTTGACTATGGCTTTCTCCAGCTTGAGATCGTTCTCCCAGAAAAGCGCCCCATCATTGGAGTACACCCGGTACCGATCGTAGCTAAAGCCCAATCCGGAGCTGCCCAGCCACGGTTCGTAGACGTCCAGCAATTGAATGGTCTGATATTCCTGGGAGAAGCCGGCTTGAATGGTATAAAGATCGCTCATCACCCGGGTAAGCTTGGAGCTTATCCTATAGGTCTCAACGTAGTGGTCATACCACGTATCGCCGTCTCCCTGATCATAGAATCCATCTGGGGCCTTGACGGTGTCATAGTGTGTGCTGTCCGGACTCAGTGCAATCTCGAAAGGATAGGCATCCAGTGGCATGGTGTAAGAGGACCAATTCATCCCGTTTACATCCGCATGTAAATTGGTGAAATAGCGGCTTAAACTTACGGAAAACAGGTTCTTTTCCCCCATTATCTTCTGACAGGAAAGAAGCTGAAAGTTGCTCTCCTGAGTGAAGGTGTCGTAGCGGCTCAGCATCCTGGAATACGCAAACGGGGGACCGTAGCTGTAAGTGGGCAGGTCCAGCCTGGTCAAGAGGACGCTCTTATCCTGGTTGATCACCACCGATTTTCCCAAGGCAAACGAGCATTTGAACGACGGGTCCTTCCAGGTGAGCTTGAATACTCCGAAGAGCCGATTATCTTGGCGGGGAGCGAATTTCCTCTTTCCAAAACTTGAGGAGAAAAGATCTCCGGGATACTTAAGCTCAGTGTCCGAAAAATCGAAATTGCCATCAGCGAAGAAATAGAAATCCCCAGGAGGTTTCAAGCCGACTTTCGAGAGACCGGACTTAAAGAAATCTACCGGACCTGACAGGCTGAAGTCGCAGATATCCGTATTGAAATTGGAGGAGGACCTAAATCCCAGGTCGTCGGTTTTGTAAGTGAGGGAACCTTCGAGCTTCTCCCCGCCCTCCTTGATTTCCATCTCCACCACCCCGGCAGTCACCTGACCGTACTCCGCGTTCAGGCCGCCGGAAAGAAGATCGAGTTCTTGGATGGCCGAAGGGGAGATGGAGACCCCGTATCCGCTGCGGGTGAACGGATCGTTGATCGGAAGCTCGTCGATCAAAAAGAGATTCTCGTAGGATCTTCCACCCCGGATGTGAAGCTCACTCTTGTCCCGAATCACCCCCACCTGTTGGGATACTACGTCTTTGAAATCCGTAGCGGGGCTGGTCTCCAGGTCGTTTGAGGTCAGCTCTCTTTTGGTAGAGGGAAGCTTGATATCCACCATCGGCCTTTCCCCTACTACTTTCACCCCTTTTTCCAGGATGATGGGAGAAGATCGGAGCTTGATCGACAGCTTAGTCTCCTGCCCCGGCTTGACTTCGACATTGGTACGCTTGGTCTTAAGATAGCCGATCAGCGAGACGTCTATCTCATACACGCCTGGGGGAACCCCGGTAAAAGAGAAGCTGCCGTTTTGATCTGCCGCCATGCCGAATTCAGTGCCACTGATGGCGATGTTGGCTCCGGGAAGAAGCTCTTCGGTCTCGTAGCTTTTGATCTCACCACGAAGCACTCCGGTGGAATTGGTCTGCCCATTTGCATTTAGCGAAAGCCAGACGAAAATGCCGATTAAGAGTAATATCCGCGCTGAAGTTCTCATGCGAAAAAACTAAACATTGGAATCCACACTGTCAAGGAAAGAATGACAGCTTCCTCGGAATGTAGTAAAGGCAATTCATGAATTGCCCCTACTATTCTCCTTCAAAGCTATGTTGACAAATGGGGATTTTTCGCTTTATTGAGTGTGTCGGAATAACCTTCCAACCGGGATAGCATGATAGGCAGAACCGTATCGCACTACAGCATTTTGGAAAAACTTGGCGAGGGTGGAATGGGTGTGGTCTACAAAGCCCAGGATATCCAGCTTCAACGTCTGGTTGCTCTCAAGTTTTTACCTCCGCATATTGCCGATAGTCCCGAAGAGAAAGCTCGCTTTATCCACGAGGCACAGTCTGCGTCTGCTCTGAACCATCCTAATGTCACGACCATTCATGGAATTGAGGAGAGTCCTGAAGGTTTATTTATAGTTATGGAGTATTGCGAGGGCAAGACGTTGAAGCAGGTAATTGAGAAAGAAACTCTGTCAATAAAAAAGGTTTTGGATATTGGCATTCAGGTATGTGAAGGTTTAGCCATAGCTCATGAGAAGGGGATAGTGCATAGAGACATCAAATCAGATAACGTAATGCTTACTCCCCGTTGTCAAGTGAAGATAATGGACTTCGGTTTGGCAAAACTGAAGGGAGCTACCAAGCTGACCCAAACCGGCTCGACCTTGGGGACTGCTGCTTATATGTCCCCAGAACAGGCTTCTGGAGAGGAGGTAGATCAGAGGAGCGACATCTTCTCCTTTGGGGTGGTTATGTATGAGCTTTTGACTGGACAATTGCCTTTTAAAGGAGAACATCACGCTGCCATAGTCTATGCCATCATAAACGAAGAGCCACAGCCAGTAGCCAGATACAACAATAAAGTTTCGCAGGAGATGGAAAGGGTTGTTAGTAAGGCCCTGTCAAAAGACAAAGAGGAGCGCTATCAGCATATTGATGATTTATTGGCAGATTTGAGAAGAGAGAGGAAGAGCTTGGAATATGTTAAAACAATTACAGCAACCAAACCTGCTGAAACTTCAAAACCAGGAAAAAAGAGGACTATTCCATTAATCGCGGGCGCTCTGGTGGTTCTGCTGCTAATAATTAGTTACTTCGCATTCTTCAAACAAAAAGGACCGGTTGCCAAGCCCTCAGTGGCTGTGCTCTATTTACAAAATCTCTCTGAAAACAAAGAGGATGAATATTTTGCCGCTGGAATGACTGAAGACATTATCACCCAGCTATCCAAGATTGGCGGTTTGCAAGTACTTTCCAGAAGTGATGTTGAGGAGTTCAAGGGTAAAACGGTCAAGCTCAGAGAGGTAGCTGACAAGTTAAGAGTTAAGTATGTAATGGAAGGTTCGGTCCAGAAATACAGGGATAAAATCAGAATCACCTGTCAGTTAATCAAAGCCAGTGATGGCTTCCACGTCTGGGCAGATAGCTATGATAGGCAGATGGAGGATTTGTTTGCCATTCAGGCGGATGTAGCTAAAGCAGTTGCTCAGGCACTAAAAGTAACTCTTGCTCCACCCGAAGTAGCTTTGATTGAAAAGAAACCTACCCTGAATGTGCAAGCATACAACTATTATTTACAAGGACGTGAAGAATATTGGAGAGGATGGAATACTAAAGAAGTCTTGCAGCTATCAACCAGGATATTTGAGAAGGCGTTACAAGCTGACTCCGATTTCGCTTTGGCTTATGCAGGGTTATCAGACTGTTATTCTACCTATGTGCAGGAGTCTATTGATCCCAAGAAATCTTGGCTTGAGAAAGCTGAAATAGCTGCATTAAAGGCATTAGCGCTTGACCCAAACATGGCTGAGGCTCATCGCTCTCTCTCCAGGTTATATTGGGCAGAGGGAAAAACCGAAAAAGCCATACAAGAGGCAGAAGAAGCGGTCAAAGCCAATCCTAATTATGGAGAAGGCTGGAGGACTTTGGGAGAGTTGTATACTGATTCTGGTCAATATCCTAAAGCTGAAAGCACTTTAATAAGAGCGTTTGAGGTGAAACCTACTGAATCCTTTTTATTTGCAGCTTTCATAAATTTATACTCACTATGGGGATATAGGAAGAAAGTGGAGTGATATTTTAATAAAGCATTAGAGGTTCAGCCTCCTAATATATGGACATACTCTATTATGAGTATTTGGTACACCAGATGGGGTGAGTTGGAGCAAGCAAAAATAATGGCCTATAAAGCGCTGAATACAAATCCGCGCGCGAGTTGGGCACTGTACAACTTGATGCAACTTTATATGCTGTCAGGAGTGGAGGATAGCTCCTCTTTTTACTTAAATGAAGCTCGTCGTGAAAACCCGGAATCGGATTGGTTTGTGGAAATGGCTTACCTGGCACTTATGACAGGAAATAAGAAGCAGGCGGACAGATATTTGGATTCTTGCATCCAATTCAATCGACCTTTAGTCAAAGAATTTGAAGGTTTTCCCGATGAATATCAAAGTCGTTTAAGAATAGGATTAGCCTATGCACTTAAGGGAGATTCCAGAAAAGCTCTGGAACAGGCAGAGAGGGTGAGGAGTAGTCTGGGGGAATCCCTGTTTAGTGTGGAATGGGCATGGGATCAAGACATTGTTCGACCCCTTAGTTTCGTTTATTCGCTTACAGGGCAAAAAGAAGAGGCAGTTCAGATGCTGGATTTCTTAGTGAAGATTAATTATTGCAGTCCTGCTTATATTAGATTACACCCTTGGTATAAAAATTTAGCTGGTTATCCAGCGTTTGAGGAATTGATAAACCAAAAAACTAAATAAACCATGATCGGTAAAACTATTTCTCATTACAAGATTTTTGAAAAGCTTGGTGAAGGGGGTAGGGGCGTGGTGTATAAAGCCCAGGATATCCAGCTTCAACGTCTAGTCGCTTTGAAGTTCCTGCCTCCGCATATAGCTGACAGTCCCGAAGAAAAAGCCCGCTTCATCCACGAGGCACAGTCTGCATCTGCTCTGAATCATCCTAATGTCACCACCATTTATGGGATCGAAGAGAGTCCTCAAGGGTTATTCATAGTCATGGAGTATTGCGAGGGCAAGACCTTGAAGCAGATAATTGAGAAAGATACGCTCTCGATAAAGAAGGTTTTGGATGTTGGTATTCAAATATGTGAGGGACTGACCGCAGTTCACAAGAAGGAGATAGTCCATCGGGACATAAAATCAGACAACATAATGGTTACCAAAGAGGGGCAAGTCAAGATCATGGACTTTGGCTTGGCCAAGCTGAAAGGGGCTACTAAGCTGACCCAAACCGGTTCAACCTTGGGGACTGCTGCCTATATGTCGCCCGAACAAGCGCAAGGTGAGGAGGTGGATCAGAGAAGCGATATTTTCTCCTTTGGAGTGGTGTTGTATGAGCTTTTGACCGGCCAATTGCCTTTCAAAGGAGAACATCACGCTGCAATAGTCTATTCCATCATAAACGAGGAGCCTCAACCAGTAGCTCGCTTCAACAACCAGGTTTCAGCCAAGTTAGAAGATATTGTTTTCAAAGCACTGGCAAAGGAGAAAGAAGAAAGGTATCAACACATAGATGAGTTACTGGCGGATTTGAGACGAGAGAGGAAGGGCTTGGAGTATGTGAAAACCGCCGTAACAACACAGCCAGCCGAGCCCCCAAAGATAGTTAAAAAGAAGACTGTTCCATTGTTAGTAGGTGTGCTGGCGGTTTTGATTCTGATAATAGTTTACTTTGCATTTCTGAGACAGAAAGAGTCGGCTACTGTTACCGGCAAACCTTCTATAGCAGTGCTCTATTTACAAAATCTCTCTGAGCAAAAAGAGGATGAATATTTTGCCGCTGGGATGACTGAAGATATTATCACCCAGCTATCCAAAATTGGGGGATTACTGGTCGCTTCCCGAAGTGATATTGAACAGTTCAAAAATAGGCAGATTGACCTTAAAGAAGTAGCTAATAGATTAAGAGTGAAATATGTAATGGAAGGTTCAGTCCAAAAATATAGAGATAAAATCAGGATCACCTGCCAGTTGATTAAAGCCAGTGACGGCTTCCACGTCTGGGCAGATAGCTATGACAGGCAGATGGAGGATTTGTTTGCCATTCAGGCAGATGTAGCCAAAGCAGTAGCTCAGGCATTGAAGGTGGCCCTTGCTCCGGCTGAAGTAGAAAGAATTGAAAAGAAACCCACTCTGAATGTACAGGCTTACGACTATTACCTGCAAGGGCGAGAAGAATATCTCAGTCGTGGAGATACAAAGGCAAGTTTACAACTCGTAAACAAGATGTTCGAGAAAGCTTTACATGCTGATTCCAATTTTGCTTTAGCCTATGCCGGTTTATCGGACTGTTACTCCTTCTATGTGATGGGCAATATCGACCCCAAGAAATCTTGGCTTGAAAAAGCTGAAAAATCTGCATTAAAAGCATTAGCGCTTGACCCAAACCTTGCTGAGGCTCATCGCGCTATCTCCAGGCTATACTGGACAGAGGGGAGAACCGAAAAAGCCATACAAGAAGCACAAGAAGCTGTAAAAGTCAATCCTAATTATGGGGAAGGCTGGAGGACTTTGGGAGATTGGTATACTTTAACTGGTCAATATCCCAAAGCTGAAAGCGCTTTGATGAAAACGTTAGAGGTGAAACCCACTGAAGTCGAATTATTCGAGGATTTGATAAGTTTATACTCACTATGGGGAGATAGGAAGAAGGTAGAGGAATATTTCAACAAAGGATTGGAGGTTCAGCCTCCCAATGCATTTACATACTCTCAAATGAGTAATTGCTACATAAGCGGGGGTGAGTTGGAGCAAGCAAAAAGAATGGCCTATAGAGCGCTGGATACAAATCCGCACTCGAGCTGGGCTCTGTCCAACTTGATGCGAATTTTTATGTGGTCTGGAGAGGAGGACAGCTCCTCTTTTTACTTAAATGAAGAACGCCGTGAAAACCCGGGAGAGGATGACTTTGTGGAAATGGCTTACCTGGCACTTATGAGGGAAGATAAAAAGCAGGCGGGAATATATTTGGATTCCTGCATTCAGTTCAATCAACCTTTAATCAAAGAATTTGAAGGTTTACCCAATGAATATCAAAGTCGTTTAAGAATAGCCTTAACCTATTCATTAAAAGGGGAATCCGGAAAAGCTCTGGAACGGGCGGAGAGCGTGAGGAATAGTTTGGGGAAATCCGTGCTGAGTGTTGAATGGGCTATTGGTGGCTGGGGCATTATTGAACCGCTTGGTTTCGTTTATTCGCTCACCGGGCAAAAAGAAGAGGCAGTGCGTATGCTGGATTTTTTGGTGAAGAACAATATTATTACCCCAGCTTACATAAAGTTGCACCCTTGGTTTAAAAATTTAGTTAGTTATCCGGCGTTTGAGGAATTGATAAACCAAAAAGCGAAATAAACTATGATCAGCAAAATAATCGCACATTATAAAATCTTGGAGAAATTAGGCGAGGGTGGCATGGGTGTGGTGTATAAAGCCCAGGATATCCAGCTTCAACGTCTGGTGGCTTTGAAGTTTTTACCTCCACACGTTGCGAACAATCCAGAAGAGAAAGCTCGCTTTATCCACGAGGCACAGTCTGCATCTGCTCTGAATCATCCTAATGTCACCACTATTCATGGGATCGAGGAGAGTCCTGAAGGATTATTCATAGTCATGGAGTATGTCGAGGGAAAGACCATAAAGGAGATAGCTGAAAAGGAGAGTCCTTCTATTAAAAGGATTCTGGATATATCCATTCAGGTCTGTGAAGGATTGACATCCGCACATAAGAAGGAGATAATTCATCGGGACATAAAATCAGACAACATAATGGTTACCAAAGAGGGGCAGGTTAAGATAATGGATTTCGGTTTAGCCAAACTTAAAGGAGCTACCAAGATAACTGAAACCGGCTCAACCTTAGGGACTGCTGCCTACATGTCGCCGGAGCAAGCACAAGGTGAGGAGGTAGATCAGAGGAGCGATATTTTCTCCTTCGGTGTTGTTTTGTATGAGCTGTTGACCAGACAATTACCTTTTAAAGGAGAACATCAAGCAGCCATAGTCTATTCTATCATAAACGAGGAGCCCCAGACAGTAGCTCGTTTCAATAATCAGGTATCAGCCAAGTTGGAGGATATAGTTTTCAAAGCATTGGCAAAAGACAAAGAGGAAAGATACCAGCATATAGATGATCTTTTGGCGGATTTGAGAAGAGAGAGAAAGAGTCTGGAATATGTGAAGACGGGTCAAGTTCCTAAAGGGGCAATTGTACCTAAGCCAAAGAAGAAACTACTTCCGTTTATTATTCCAGGCTCAGTTGTTTTCATACTGATCTTGGTCGCCTTGATTCTCAAACCTTTCAAATTTGAGATAGGGACGGAGAAGAAAGCCTCAGCAGAGGAGAACAAATTAGCTATAATGTATTTTGACAATCTGGTTGATTCAGAGGATAAACAGAAGCTTGGTGAAATTGTTACTAACCTGCTTATCACGGGTCTATCGGAGTCGCAATATCTCAAGGTAGTATCCAGCCAGAGATTATATGATATTCTCAAGCTTTTAGGTAAAGAGGGGGAGAAAAAGATAGACAAGAGTATAGCCACCCAGGTTGCTACAAAAGCTGGGGCCAAATGGATGCTTCTGGGAAGCATACTTCGGGTTGAGCCAAGAATCGAAATAACCACCCAGTTAGTTGATGTTGGAACTGGTGGAATAAAAGCATCTCAAAGAATCACTGGAGAAATGAAAGAAGATGTATTCACGTTGGTAGATAAGCTAATACCAGCAATCAAAAAAGACGTTTCCCTTCCTGCACAGGCACAGAAAGAAGAAACTCCCAACGTAGCGGATGTGACCACCCATTCTCAGGAGGCATATCGCTATTACCTCGAAGGAGTTGATTTCCAGAATAAAATCTATTTCGCAGAGGCTGAGAAAAGCTACAGGAAAGCACTGGAGTATGATTCCACCTTTGCCATGGCATATTACAAGTTGGCTGAAATGAAGGGGTGGCAACGGGAAGGTTTGGAAAAGAACAAAATGATAGACAAGGCAGTCGAATACTCGGATAAGGTTAGTCAGAAGGAAAGATACTATATCGAAAGCTTGAAGGCAGGCATATCAGGAGATTATGCTCGGGAGATCAAAAAGCTGAAAATGATAGTCCAGCGCTACCCTGATGAAAAAGAGGCATTTAGTGTTTTGGGGGACCTCTATAATTACACTCTACAGCAGTTTGAGGAAGCTGTCCGTTCGTATCTTAGAGCCATTGAGATAGATCCTCTTTACAAGATGGCATATAACGACCTTGCTTATGCATATAACAGTCTTGGCGATTTTGAGAAATCAATCTGGGCTATAAACAAATATATCACCTTAGCCCCGGAAGAAGCCAATCCCTACGACACCAGAGGTGATATTTATGCCTTGAACGGCAAGATAGATCAGGCGATTGAGTCTTACCAAAAGGCATTGGAGATAAAACCAGACTTCTCTTTATCACTGCCAAAACGGGGGCTTATGTATCTTTTCAAAAAAAAGTATGCCCAAGCCGACAGCTGTTTTAAGGAATTTTCCGCCAGCAGTGATAAAGCAAGTCGGTCCATTGGGAGGACTACTTTAGCTTTGATTCCCATGTATCAAGGTAAGTTCAGACAAGCCCTTGAGGTTTTGGATAATGGAATTGTCGCAGATAAGATGGAGCAGTTTGAAGGAGGTCCAAATGCAGCTAAGCATGCATTAAAATCACTTATCTACGAGGAACGAAAGGATTTTGATTCAGCCTTAAAGGAAGCAGAACTGTGCACGGAAATTCTTAAGAAGGAATATCCATTTGACCCGGTACATTTACGGGATTTGTACATCTATATTTTAGCTAAGAAAGGGCAGACCAGAGAAGCTGAGGAAATGGCGAAATCACTGAAAAGAGATATTGAAGACAAAGATCAAGCTGCGATGTATGCTTACTGGCTAGCATTGGGTGCTATGGAACAAGCCAAGGGGAATAACCAGAAATCACTTTCCAATTTAGAAAAAACATTTAATAATCCCCCAGATTCTCCCATTTTATCTATTTATATAGGTTCGACAAGCAGGTGGTCACTTCCACCTTTTCAGGCACGTTTTCTTTTTGCCAAAGCCTGCCTTGAATCAAATAGATTGGATGAGGCAGTAAGTGAGTTAGAAAAAGCACTTTCAATATATAATGCCGGCAGGGCCACGGTTTCGATTTCAGCCGTGGAAGCTTACTATCTTCTGGGCTTAGCTTATGAGAAATCAGGCTGGAACAAAAAGGCGATTGAGAAATATGAAGAGTTTCTGGACATTTGGAAAAACGCCGATCCGGGAATACCGGAAGTGCGGGATGCGAGGGAGAGGTTAAGAAAGTTGAGGGCCGAGAGCTAAGAGCAGAGAGCGAAGAACAAAAGGAAAATGGAAAAAGGAAAATGAAACTCATGACGAATGACCGATAAAAGCAAAAGAAGATAAGAGACAATGCTAGATTGCAGATTGCAAAATGAGAATTGCAAATTCAAAAAGCATTCCCTCTCCCCTGGTGGGAGAGGGTTAGGGAGAGGGAGTCATCCTCCCCTGGCCCCTCCCATATGTAGTGAGCTTGCCCTTCGAGCCTTCGATAAACTCAGGGCGGTGGGCGAAGCCGAACCGTCGAACTATCAAGGGAGGGACAAGTTACCCGGGATAGAGAATGATCGATAACACCATATCACATTACAAAATTCTGGAGAAGCGGGGTGAAGGGGGAATGGGCGTAGTTTACAAAGCCCACGACATCAAGCTGGATCGGATTGTGGCTTTGAAGTTTCTGCCGAAGTCCCTCTTAGGTGACAAAGATGCAAAGACCAGATTTGCCAATGAAGCCAAGGCCGCATCTGCGTTGAACCATCCCAACATCACCACCATATATGAGATCGACGAAGTGGAGGGCGAGAGCTTCATCTGCATGGAATATATCGAGGGCGAATCCGTAAAAGAATTGATTAGAGAAAAAGCGCTTTCCATAGATGAGATTTTGAAGATCGCCATTCAGATCGCTGAGGGTCTGAACGCCGCGCACCGGAAAGGAGTCATACACCGAGATATCAAGTCTGACAACATAATGATTACCAGTGAGGGAGCGGTCAAGATCACCGACTTTGGATTGGCCAAGCTCAAGGATGCTCCCGGCGTCACCGTCAGCGGATCAGTGTTGGGAACCTTACAATACATGTCTCCCGAACAAGTGCAGGGTTTAGCTTCCGATTTTCGCTCCGACATCTTCTCCTTTGGAGTGGTGATGTATGAGATGATCACAGGAGAGTTGCCGTTCAAAGGCGAGCACCCCGCCGCACTGTTCTACTCCATCTTGAGCGAAAACCCTGAGCCTTTAGAACAGTACAGAGCCGGAATATCCGACGAGCTGCAGACCATCGTGGACAGAACCTTACAAAAAGACGCACAGGACAGGTATCAGAACACCGATGAGCTTCTGGCGGATCTAAGAGGGGGACCGAAAGAGGAGAGTCGCTGGCTGAAGAAGATCTCGTCGAAGCCAAAATCGGCTGAATCCCTCAAGCCATCCTTGGCGGTGATGTATTTGGAGAACTTAAGCGGTAAAAAGGAGGACGATTATTTCGTGGCCGGGATGACCGAGGACATTATCACGGATTTGTGCAGCATCGAGGGGATAAGAGTCTTGTCGAGATCAGATGTCTTTCCTTTCCGGGATAAGCAAGTCACCGTAAGCGAGATCGGCAAAAAGCTCTCCGTAGATTACGTGTTGGAGGGATCAGTCAGAAAAGCCGGTGAGCGGGTGCGGATCAATGCCCAGTTGGTGAAGGCAGCGGATGGATTTCACGTCTGGGCGGAGAGATTCGATCAGGAGTTGAAAGACATATTTGACCTGCAAGCCGAGGTGGCCCGTAAGATCGCCCAGTCCCTCAAAGTGAAGCTGCGTCCCAGTGAGATCATTCAAATGGAGAAGAAGCCCACCTTTTCCATTCAAGCCTACGATTACTACTTACAGGGCCGGGATTACTACTGGAAGCTGACCAGAAGGGACCTTGAGTTTGCGATCAAGCTTTACGAGAAGGCCCTGAAGATCGATCCGGATTATGCTTTGGCCTATGCCGGCTTGGCGGATGTTTACGTTTACAAGTACGAGGCCTACTTCGAGCGTTCGCTTCACATTCTGGATGAAGCTGAAAAAGCGAGCCAAAAAGCTCTAAGCATCGACTTGGAATTGCCAGAGGCCCATCGTTCTTTGGGGCGGGTCTTCATGTTTAGGAAGATGACGGATGAGGCCATCCGAGAATTCAAAGAAGCTATACGTTTAAGGCCGAATTTCTGTGAGGGCTTTCGGGCATTGGGCTGGATATATGAGGAGACAAGAAACTTCGAAGAGGCCAGAAGATGGGCGGAGAAAACCTTAGAGATCAGACCATCGGACAAAGATGCATTTCTGCTGATGGGAGTAACCTGCTACGATCAACAGTTATATGACTCGGCTTTGGAAGCTTTCTACAAGGCCTTGGATCTGGCTCCCGACTTCGGCACTGCTTATTACTACGTGGGCAGTACTCTGGTAAAATTGGGCAAGTTGGATGCGGCCTTGGAGAGATTTCAGAAGTGCATAGAGGCTGGCAGCGATCCTAATGTTTACCTGGACTTGGGTTGGGTTCATCTCCTGAAAAGAGAATACGAAAACTCATCTGAGTATTTTCAAAAATCGATTGACGCGGGATATTTCGCATTTTTGGCTTTCTATTTTCTGGGAGTGGTGCATGGACAAAGAGGAAATGTTGACGAGGCCGAGGAGTGTCACCGGAGAGCTGTGGAGGCGTGCACCGGTCAACTGGAGAGCGATCCGGAAAATCCCTATCTTCACTCCACTCTCGGTCTGGCTTACTTTGCCTTGGGAGAAGAAGGAAAGGCAGAGGAGGAGATGAAGATCTCGCTGAAACTGGGTCCGGAAAACGGCGCCATTCTATACGATTTGGCTCGTTACCATGCTTGCAAAAAAGATGAGACCAGGGCCATTGATTTTTTGAGACAAGCGTTGAAACTCCCCTTAGGGCCTTCCATATTTGAAGTCCGATTAGATCCACACTTCGAAGATCTTCAGAAAAGCTCTGTTTTTGCCGAGATGGTGAAGTAATCTCCGGCAGATTAAGAGATTCACAGCAGATTACGCGGATTAAACAGATGATAGCGAGAGTCGCTTGCATGTGCGGAGTCTGAACGAACCTAATCTTTCGATCTGCGGATCGGATGAATTCGACCCCTACCATTCTCTTATGGCTTCAGTAGGGGCTTGATTGATCAAGCCCGGCCTTGAGCTTGAGTCTGAGGGTCGGATAAATCCGACTGCTGCTATTCGCGAAAAGCAGGAGGAGGCTGTGGTAATCACAGCCTCCTTCATGGAATGATATCCGTCGAATCCGCTCAATCGTAGACTACTTCAGCAAAAGCATCCGTTTGGTCTGACTTGCTTCTCCGGCCTTAAGCTCGTAGAAGTAGATACCGCTGGCTAAGGTATTTCCTTTTTCATCCTTTCCATCCCAGCTTACGCTGGTCAGACCAGCCCTGAAGTGTCCTTGGGCCAAAGTCCGCACTTTCTGTCCCATTACATTGTAAAGCACCAGGGTCACAAAAGATGGGCGTTTCAAATTGAATCTGAGCAGGGTTTCGCTGTTAAAGGGATTAGGATGATTCTGATACAACTCGAAGTCCTCTGGGGTCGATCCACTTTCCTCTCCCCGTCCTACGGCACTCGGTTTGGGGCAGATCATTATCGCGTCTTCCACCACTGTATGCCAGACTACTGCCTCATCCTTGGGGGCCGGCTTAGCATAGGCCATGAATCTTTCCGGAATGTTTATGCCGGAGTATCGCTCGATGGTCTTGGTACCGATGTAGTTGGCAATCTCCCAGCGATTGCTTCCTGGGCTAGGAAATGGAGGATTGATTATGCAACCAAACATATCTTGAGACACATAAGCTGGATTATTGTGCAAGGTATGATCTTCCGGGTGAGCGGCATGGGGTGGTCGAACTCTGCCTAATCCACCGCTCTCTGCATTATCTGTGTCCGGGTCGCTGAAGGCAACTTTCAGAGATTCAGAGCACACTCCCGCCATGGTCACAGCATGTCCGCCTGTTGTATGCCATGTTCCGTCATAATACCAGAATCCTAGACACAGGATAATGTCCTGACACACCTTCAGCGAATCCTCCATCTCATAAAAATCGGGCATCAAGAAAGTGGATTCCTGAAAGGCGAAACCATAATCCTTGATGTATTGCATCAGCCCCATCTGCATTGTGTCCGTGTAGGTGCCCCCGGTTGTGGTATGGAAGTATCTTGCCAGCGTATCAATCAACTGAGGCGGAGTCCATCCATTGGGCACTGCACCAAACCACCACAGGCAGTTAGCCGCAGCAGTGGGGCTACAGTACATTGCTCCCCAGGCATCCTGGTTCTGGTCAAAGTCCGGCATGCCGCTGGGTGCGGTGGGTTTGTCGGGCTTCCAATACCAGGCTGGATCACAATGGGAGGAGCCTGCGTATCCACCGGCACGGATGATTGCATCCCCAGGAGTCGGGGGTCCCCAAAAGTCAGACCATTTATAGTAATATCCGTCTGTCCACAATCCCCAATTGTTACAGGTGTCTGGTGACTCAACCAATTGATCCATCTCCAAGCTGGGCAGAGTATCGTTGGTCACGAGGTGATCTAAGTACTTGATCTCTAAGAAAAATGGCTGGCTGACGCAACAAGGTTGGCGGAGGCTCAAATGCATGGGTCTTCCAAGATTGAAATCTGAAGAGTCGATGGGGATAGTGAAAGACTGAGAGAAAAGATAGCTCAAAGTGTCCGGACCAAGGCATTTGTTGCCCTGAAGAGCTTGTTTTATACTAACCTGCAGGTGAACGGGTGAGTTTGACCATCCACTTGCCGCTTTATAATAGATAGGAAAATGAACCTCAGTGATCTCAAAAGGGTAAGTGGGATTGGCGGAGCACTTGGCTGGATCCATCCACACCACAAATCCGGCTCCAGAGTCAAATTGAGCGAGAATGTAGTAGGCGGTATCATCGTCGTTCTGAATTACGCAAAGAGGCGAGTTTTTCTCTTGTTCTTCGAGGAAGGGCTGAAACTGGTCTTCTGCGATCCCCCTGGCACTCTGCTTCTCAAAAGGCGGGACGGCTGAGTTGACAGGAAGAGCAGAGCCAAGGAGTAAAATGGTAAGCATGAATAACGTTAGCTTTTGTTTCATTGGTTTTCTCCTTTTCCAGCTTTATGGATCTTTCAGGTTTGAGATGGGCTATGGAGTTCAACTTAGGCCTCTTCGGTACCACCTCCCTTGAGGTCTGAAGAGTTTTGTTTATTCGATCATTCCGGACCAGTCTATTTCAGTAATACCATCCGTCGGGTTTGGGAGAATTGCCCCGCTCGCAGTTGATAGAAGTAAACTCCAGAACTTAAGTCCCTGCCTCTTTCATCTTTTCCATCCCACGTCACAGTGACCAAACCATTCTGCTTTTCATTCTTTACCAGAGTTCTGACCTTCTGTCCTAAGACATTGTATATGGCCAGCGATGCTTCGGCTGGTTTAGAAAGACTATACTTGATCACTGTCTCGTTGTTAAAGGGGTTAGGATAGCTGGCGAAAAGCTCAAAACCTCTTGGCGTTTTGACAGTCTCTTCTTCTTCGACAAAGGTGGGCTTGTGCAAAATCATGACGGCATACTCCACCACCGCATATAAGGTCTGCGTTGAATCGTAGGTGTGGGCATATGGCAGTTGTTCCGGTTGAAAATTCTGCCCCTCAAATTGAGCCCAGGGGAGTTTGCGGCCATTAAGGTCCTTGAGCATCCATAGGCTGGTATACGGACCCACAGAAAGGGTATCCGAAACATACGCATCTTGAGAGACGAAACCTTTTGAGTTATGCAGCGTGTGATTGTTTGGATGTGAATCGTGCGGTGGCAGAATCCTTCCTTTGGCCCCGGCTTCCGCATTGTCTGCGCCCGGATCACTTGCCGCAATCCAGCCATCTCTATTGCATACGCCAGCCACGGAGACATAATGTCCGCCAATCCGGTACCAAACTTGGTCGATGTCTTGCCATAGCCCGATCAAAAGGACAACATTGGCCGAACCCTCGAGGGAATCTTTGACCAGAGAAAACGAGGGATTCTGGAAGATCGTATCGTACAGACTCAATCCACGGCCGGAGAAGAGGGAATCTAAGCCGGTTTTCAGGGAATCGATCAAAGTCCCACCGCCGGCTGCTGGATTGGTGTGTAGATAAGATGAGACCAACCGAATCAGGCTGTCCGGGTCTGGTATTGAGGGAATGGCGTTCAACCAGACCAGGCAGTTGGATAGTGCGGTGGCTCCATCCAAAGCCACAGAATCAGAACCGAATTGATATTGATCGAAATCGGGCAGACCGCTTGGAGCCTTGGTGGTCTTGGGTTTGAAGTACCAGCATTTGTCGCAGTCTATGGCTTGGGGGTAGCCGGTGATGCGCACGATCGGCCGTCCCGGCATCATCTGTCGCACCCAAGCGGTGTCCCATCTTGCATATTTCTGTTTCAAAACTAACCAAACTTGGTTGCTGTCGGGACGATCAGTGCTATCGCTCATTACCAGGCTGGCATAACCCGAATCAAGAGTGCCTGAGTAGGTGATTTCAAGGAAAAAGGGGGATTCAACGCAGACGACTGTGTCCAAAGTCAAGTTGATCGGCGGCCGTGGATTCGACACGAGGTAACCTGAATCGGAAGGGATGGTGTAACTCTTGGAGAACAGCAACGTTCCGGGCGATTTTATACTGTCTTCGGGAGCGGGAACCTGCCTTATGTTGACGTTGATGTCTACCGGCCAGGTGAACCCCAGGGGACCATGAAGATAAAAATGGACATTGGTTAGCTTGAAAGGGTAAGTGCTGTCGAAGCCGCATATGGCTGGATCCATGTAAACCGCTATTCCGTCCCCTGTCCCGAATCCATCCCAGTAGTAGGCAACGGAATCGTGATCGTATTGAATCAGGCAGAAATTGGGATTTCCTTTGGAAAAGGCTGAATAGAATGGGAGGTGAGGAGGGATGGGCAAAGGCTGTCTTGCCTCGAAGCTTTGTGCCAAGGAGCCATTCGCGAATGCAAGGCACCAAGACAACAGGATGATCCGGGCAACAAAGCCGCATCGGTGGTTCACTTGACTACTCCTTCTTCACTCACTAAGTATAACCAGGAGATTCAGAAAAAACAAGAGCTATTATGACGATGGGACCAAGCGTCGGCAAGAATTGAGCATCTTAAGGTAGTATCTATGAGGGGAAAAAAACTTCACCCCCGTCTCCTCTGCGGACTTGACAGAAGACTGGACGGGGGTGAGGCTTTCTTCTTCCGACGACCTTCAGCACCCGAATCGCTTGGCCCTTGCCCTGGATTTTCAGTCTTTCCCCATAGCTTTTTCAAACTTGGCCTTGGAGATGAGGTAATCTGACAGGGCTTGCAGGTAACTGGTCTCCGCCACGGTCAAAGCGAATTCTGTGTCCAAAAGCTCCAGATTGGTCAGGAGGCCATTTTGATATTGCACGTTGGCAATCCTGAGACTCTCCTTGGCTTGCTTGACGTTTTCCTGCTGAGAGAGGATATTCTCCTTCGCCAGGTTCAAATCAGAGATCGCTTGGCTGATTTCCAGTTTGATATAATCCTGAATCTGATTTTCGGTCACGTCCAGCTGCTTTAGGTCGGATTTTGCCTCTCCTACCTTGGATCTGGTCAAAAATCCGTCGAAGATGGGGATGCTCAGGGCTAAAGTGAAGTTCCAATCAGTTTTCCATTTGTCTGTACTATAGTAAGGCCTTTCGTATAGAAAATTCGCCGCGCCGGTTACGGAGGGCTTATTACCGGCTTCGGCCATAGCCAACGTCAGTTGGCTGATTGCCTTCTGCTCTTTCATTTGCTTCAATTCGGATCGATTCTGGAAGGCAAACTCTTCAGCTTGAGCTTGGTCCACCTCGATTGAATCCAATCCTAAACTTCCCTCTACGCTGAGCGAATCTTTAAGGCTGATCCCCAAGAGATTTTTCAAATTGTCTGAAGTGACCTGATAAAGATTCTTGGCTTGCACCAAAGGGGGTTGGGCGTTAGCCAGTTGAACCTTGGCTCTCAATACGTCGAATTCCGATGCGTAGCCTTTGTTGTATCTTTCCTGCACGGTTTTGAGATGATCGTCCAGACTGGCAATTGATTCCTCTCTTACTTTTATTAGCTCCCTGGCTAAGATTATGTTGTAGAATAGGGACACCACGTTAAACTTGACGTCTTGTTTGTTTTTCCGGTATTCCTCTTCAGACAAGGAAAGTCCATGTTGGGTGATGTTGTAACTATTTTGAATCCTTCCCCAGGTGTATAAAGGTTGCTGGTAGGAGAGCTTCAGGTTGTAATTGTTCTCGGTGCCGGACTTGATGGTGATAGCCGGGATCTGGAACCCTCCTATATTCATCGCCGGACTCCCGAATTCGGGCACGGTGCCCAAACGGGTGTAGCTACTGCTGAAAGAGAATTGGGGAAGGAATCCGGAGCGGGCTTCTTCGATCTTATATCCCGCGGAGTTGATCTTTTCCTGTAGCTGTAACAAGGTCTTGTTGTTCTGGTAGGCTGTCTTGAGGCACTGATCCAGATCCAGGTTATAGGTCATCCCTGAAGCCAAAGAGATATCGAGGAGAAGAAAGGAAATGATGAGAACCGATCGGACTGATTTGCCACGCATTTCAAGTCTCCTGAGAGATTAGATTTATTGGTAGTCGCAGGCTTAAGCCGGCGTTTTGTCTTTACACCCCAGAAAGTGTGCGGCCAGCTCCTTTTGCTCTGAATTGCTCATCTATCCAAATCAACCCTCTCGACACCAAAAGCCGTGCTGTCCACTGAGACAATACAGTAATTTCTGTGACTGGCAGCGTCCACGACTAAGTACCTCACTCCGTCCTGATACTCATCTCCGTAGTAGAAGTAATGCTCATGACCGTGTATGGAGAGGCTGACATTATTTTCCTCCATCAATTGCTTATAGCGACTCTCGGTTTCATCACTCCACGCCGGGTCAAATGGAGGCTGGTGAGCGATCACAAAAATCAGACGGTACCTATCAGACCCCGACAGCTCGTCTTCTAACCAGCCCAGATCCGGTGGATTCCCCAAATTGGCGGGTGAATTGGCGTCCAAGAAGATGAATTTACAGTCATAAAACACAAGCGAATAATCAAAGTCGCCGAACATCTGGACATATACCTGCCTTCCGCCGGTTAGTGCGTCGTGATTGCCTATTACCGTCAAGTAAGGGATGCTCAGCGTTGATAGGATTTCCTCCGTTCGATAATATTCCGTTAACCATCCTAAGTCTGTGAAGTCCCCGGCATGGATTAGAAACGAAACGGTCGAATCCCGGTTTACGTCGTTAACCATGTCCGTGAGATCCGCATAATCCACGTGGCTGTCACTTACCACGGCAAATCTAAACCGATAAGGATTAGGCAAAATGATCCTCGAAATCCTTTCCAAGTTCTTTCGGGTCAGGTTGGAGACGCTTTCAGCCAATTTCACCTGAGCGGGACCAGACACGCGCGATCCACAACCAGACAAGAAGAACACCGCGCCAAAAAAAGAGAGCGCGAGTATGAGTTTTCCTTTCATGGAAGTCACCAAACAAAACCTCTCTTAATATTCGTTTCCTCTCCGCACTCCAGGTGAGCGTTGAAAAACCAAACTGGAACGCCCAGCCTGCGGGTGCGGTTCTTCCTCAGACCAAAGCAAGCCATCTACCAGAACACTTATACATCAAAACAATCCGAAAAGCAAGCTCTCGCGCTCCAAAACCACTTTTTCCACCGCCTCCAGAAGCGTACGCCTCCCTCTCCATTTCTGTTTCTGTGGCCCCGAGTTCTTTCTCCTCGACCCCGGACCTTTGTCCCTTAATTCTTCTTATTCTCTCAGGTGCTGCCGACGGCGGAATCATTCTTATTCTTCTTGAACCGTCTCTCGAGATTGTCCACCAGGACGTAAGCGATGGGTACAATCAGCAGAGACAGAAAGGTGGAGGTCACCAGCCCACCGATAACGGTTATTCCCATTACCCGTCTCCATTCTCCTCCTTCTCCTGTCCCTAAAGCTGCGGGCAACATGCCCATGATCATAGCCACAGAGGTCATCACGATGGGGCGAAAACGGACGGGACCAGCGGTTAACAAAGCCTGAATTCTTTCCATCCCTCTTTTTCGGAGAGTAATGGTGTAATCCACCAAAAGGATAGAATTTTTGGTGACGATGCCGAAAAGCAAGATTATACCTATCATGGTCTGCATGTTTATCCGCTGTCCGGTCAAGAATACGGCCAACAGCGCCCCCACTACTGCTAACGGGAGCGCCAACATGATGGTGAAAGGATGCAGAAAAGAGTTGAATTGTGATGCCAAGACTAAATATATGAAGATCACGGCCAGGGATAGAGCCAAAAGCAGGTTAGAAAACATCTCCTGCATGGTCTCAGTCTGTCCTCGAGCCTCAATTTTGTATCCTGTGGGCAAGGGCAGTTTGGAGAGTTCCCGGTTTATGTCGGCCATGATGCTACCTAAAGGTCTGTTGCCAATGTTGGCGGTGACCGAAGCCAATCTCTCCCGGTTTTGACGCGAGATGCTGGTGGGTCCGGCAGACTCGACAAAGCTGGCGATGGCCTTCAAGGGGACGGATGAACCGAAAGGAGTCTGAATGGGGACCGAGGCAATGTCGGTCAAAGAATTCTTCTGATCAGGGGTTAAGCTTACCCGCACGTCGATCTCCTTGTCCTCCTGCTTAAACTTAGTGGCAACCGTTCCGTCCACTAATGAGCGTAAAGTGGAAGCCACCTGGCCGGTGGAGATGCCCAGTCGATTTGCCTGTTCCCGGTCAATCACCACCTGCACCTCAGGTTTTCCTCCCCTCAACGAACGGTCCGCATCCAGCGCACCCGGGGTGGTTTTCACGATTTCCAAGACTGTTTGAGAAAGCCGATCAAGAACGTCGATGTCCGGACCCTTGATATAGAGCTCCACGGGAAACTCCTGTGCCTGTCCTTCAAACATGCCGATCATGGAGACTTCAGATTTCACCCCGGGGAATTCAGAGAGTTTTCTTCTCAGTTCCTCCTCCACCTGGTCGGTAGTTCTCTTTCTCTGGCTTAAGTCCACCAACTCTATTCTCAGAGATGCCTGATTAGCGGCTCCTTGGTTCAGTCCCACGGTGGTGAATACCGCCTTTACCTCCGGGTAGGACAGAAGCAGATCTTCCACTTTAGCGGCGACATTTTCGGTATGGGAGATGGAACTACCGATTGCGGTTTCTATATCGACCTTGAACTCACCCCGGTCGCCTTGAGGCATCAATTCCTTTCCAATGAAAGGCACCAAGCCTAAGCTGATCAAAAACAACCCGGAGGCGATGGCCAAAACCACAGTTTTATGATTAAGCGACCACTCCAGAAGCCGGCGATAACCCTTGTTCACTTTCAGATAAAACCTTTCAAAAGGCTGAAATAGCTTTTTCAAAAGGCTTCTTCCCCCTTGTTGTTTTCCCATAAATCTGGCAGAGAGCATGGGCGCCATGGTGAACGAGTCCCACAGAGAGTAAAGCACGGCAAAGGTAACAGTGAATCCGAAAGCCTTGAAGAACTTCCCCACAATTCCTCCAGTGTAGGCCACCGGCAGGAAAACTGCTACGATGGAGAAGGTACAGGCCATCACTGCCAGACCTACCTCTGAAGCTCCAAAGCTGGCGGCCTTCTCCGGCTCCATACCCTCTTCCATATGCCTGAAAATATTCTCCCGCACCACGATGGCATCATCAATCAGAATTCCCACCGCCAAGGAAAGCCCCATCAAGGTCAAGATGTTTAGGCTGTAGCCGAAGGCGTACATCATCATGAAGGTGGCGAATATAGAGGTGGGGATGGCCAAAGCGGCGATGACGGTCGAGCGGAGATTCCCCATAAAGAGCAAAACCACCAACGTCACAAATAGGGCTCCCAAGTACAAAGTGCGCATGGTATCGTTGACCGATCGCCTTATGTACTTGGATTGGTCCGAGGCAATCTCGATGGTGGTTCCGGAGGGAAGCTCCTTTTTCAGCTGGTCGAACGTTTTTTTCAGTTCGTCACATACTTTTACCGTATTCCCGCCGGATTGTTTGTACACGATGAAAGATACTGAGGGTTTGCCGTTCAATTTGGCTATCTCTCTTTGCTCTTTGAAGGCATCTTTCACCTGAGCGATATCGCGGACGTAGGTAGGAATCCCTTGGCGGCTTCCTACCATGATCCGATTGATCTGATCTACTGTTTGGAATTCCCCGGTGGTGCGGAGGACGATCTCTCGCGGCTCTTGGTCCATGCGTCCGCCGGGAACATTAAGATTTTCCGAGGACAGGGCACCGATCACTTGCTGGACGGAAAGATCATAGGCTTTCAGCCTGCGGCTATCGAGCTCCACCTTGATCTCCCTTTCCCATCCGCCCACCAAGTCCACTCCTGCTACGTCCGCGGTCTGCTCAATTCTGTCTTTGATTTTGTCTTCTGCCAGTGTGCGTAGCTTGTCCAAAGGCATGTCGCTGGAGAGGGCAAAGATCATCACCGGAGTGGCGGAAACATCGAAACGGGCGATGGTTGGCTCATCCACGTCTTTGGGAAGCTCGCTCCTTATTTTGGACAGCTGCTCTCTTACGTCCATGTCGGCATCTCTGATCTTAACGTCCAAATTAAACTCAAGGAGGACTTGAGAGAACCCCTCTGCCGAGGTGGAGTAGATATTCTTCATCCCGGACACCGAGCTCATCCCCTCCTCGATTTTTTTGGTCACGTCACTCTCGATCTCTTTGGCGCCGGTACCCGGGTAGGTAGTGGTGACGGACATGAAAGGGAATTGAACGTCTGGCATCAGGTCGATGGGAATGCGGGTGTAGGCAATCCATCCCAGAACAAAGATGGCCGCCACCTGCATGATTATGAAGACTGGTCTTCGGATGGCAAGATCGGGAAGGAACATTATTTCTCTCCTCCCTTTCCGCTGGATCCAGATTCGGACCCAGCCATTATCTTGACCGGCTCATCGGCTCTCACCAGAAACTGCCCGCTGGTAATCAAGGAATCGTTCTCGGCCAGCCCGTTTCTTATTTCCACCTGACCATTCTGTGAAATGCCGGTTTCAATCGTACGGGGAATGGCCTTACCATCCGTCACCACAAAAACCCTTTTCCCTTCTCCCTCTTGCAGGACGGAGTATGCGGGGATAAGAATCAAGTCATCCTTTTTGCCCAGCGAGATCTCAACCTGGGCAGACATCCCCGGTTTCAAGAGATGTTCTGGGTTGGACAAGGCAATCTCCACGTCTGCGGTTCTGGTAAGTTGATTTACCACCGGGCTGATTAAGCTTACTCTTCCAAGAAAGGCTTTCTCGGGATAAGCATCCACTTTGATCGTAGCCTCTTGCCCCAGGCTTACCTGGCCTAAATCCTCTTCTACGACATTTACCACCACTTTTATCTGGTCTATATTTATCACTCGGAACAGGGCCGTGCCGGGTGAAGGTGGGCTGACTTGGGCCCCCTCATCCAAGTATCTTTTGGTGACGACCCCGCTGGTCGGGGAGGTCACGTCGACCAATTCAAATTTCAACCCGTCCACGTCCCGGTCCACCACAGCCACCACCTGGTCTTTTTGAACCCGATCTCCCTCTTTGGCTTTGAGCTGCACCAGTTTTCCGGAGGCTTTGGGGAATATATCTACCTCTTCTTTTCCTTTTACGTCTCCGATTAAACTCAGAGAAAGGGTCAAGCTTCCTTTCTTGACCACTTCGACCTCTACCGGCGTAACCGTTTTTTCTATCTTGGTTTCCTCCAGACGGGTGCGCTCCATCACGGTCTTGGCCCGGAGAATAATCAGGATCACGACTGCCAAGGCTATCAGGATAAGGATCAGTTTCTTCATTTGTTTTCTCCCTTTGAATTTCTTAAGACCAGCTTTTCAGTTTCGAAACTCTCCGCGTCAGGTCTTCAACCTTGTTGGAGTCCAATCGCAAATGGGCTAAGTCCGAGGACCGGCCTTTTAGTTTGGAGATCTTTCCTTTCAGATCCTCAATCTTCTTTATGTCTAACCGCAAATGATCTATCCCGTAACGGAGGAGGAACCTCCAGTTCAGGGGGAGTTGGCGATGAAAATCCTTCCTCAAGCTCTCCAGATGCTCCCTCACCTTTTTTAGATTCTTCTTTTTCTCCTCCAGACATTCCAAGGCCCTTTTTTTGGGAAGCCCGAAAAGGAAAGCCACCGCCACACAGAAGCTGTTCTCCGGCATACGCTGGTCGGTTATCGCTTCTTCCACCAGATTGGAAAGCCTCTTCTTTCCCTTGGAGGTGATATGGTAGACCTCTCTTTCCGGCATCTTCCCGGGCTTTTCCTTTTTGGCCTGCACCATGCCGACTCTGCGAAGCCGCTCCAGAGTATTGTAGATGGAAGCCAGGTTGGCTTGGGCCCAGGTCTCCATGTTGCTCTTTTCTATTTGGTGATAAAGCTGATAGCCGTGCATGGGTTGCTCACTTAGCAGTCCCAACACCACCAATTCATTCTTAGTCATGTGTTCAATCCCACCTGCGTTTACTTTAACCGATACTACTCTAACTTAGAGTAGTATACGCTGTTAGTATCGGCTTGTTGCAGTCTTTGAACAGTTTTTTTGTGGAGAGTTTGAGCAACGCCGGAAGGAAGAATGGGGTGGGAGGTTCTCGGCCCTCTGGCTTCCTGGGGAATTCGATGCAGACCCGAAGGTTCTTCCAGCTTTCAAGGCGGTCCCTTTAGGGTTGGCCGGCGGGGCGATTCCTCCAAGGGCGGTCGGGGGCGCCCACCCCACGAAACGAACGGCATGGTCATCGGCGGAAAGCTCACCATCTGGGCGGAGACCTTCGGGTCTCCGCTACACCGTATCATCTTGGTTCTTTAGAGAGAATTCGTACGGTTCTTTTGCCATCCGAAAGGAACAGAAGCTTATTTAAACGGCTGGTTTTTCTTTTGGCAATCCGGTAAGAGAGTTTTATTTCCTGGGCAATCAGCCTTCCTTTGGGCAAGCCATTTGCGAAGACCAAGGCCAGGGGTTCATCTTTCTGGACGGAGTCACCCACCTTCTTCTGGATCAACAAACCCACCCCCGGATCGATAGGGCTGTCCATCTTCTCTCTGCCGGCACCCAAGGCCACGGCAGAAAGTCCAATCCTCATGGTGTCGATAGATTGGACATATCCTTCTGTGTGGGAATTCACCACCAGCTTGTATTTTGCCCACGGCAGAAGTCGGTAGTCATCTATCACTTTGGGATTGCCACCCTGCTTTCCGATCATTTCCCTGAGTTTTTCGAGCGCACGACCGGTTTCAATGGCCTGCTTCAACTTTCTTTCTGCTTCCTTGAGATTTGTCGCCTTTTTTCCCAAAACGAGCATATGTGCACTCAAAGCCAGCGTGACCTCCATAAGATCCTTTGGAGCTTTTCCTTTTAACGCCTGAATGGCCTCCACCACCTCAATTGAATTTCCGACCGCCTCACCCAGAGGCTCGTTCATGTCCGTAATCAAAGCGACCGCATTCTGGCTGAACCTTCTCGCTATCTGAATCAGGTACTTGGCCAGAAGCACTGCATCATTTTCATTCTGTATGAAGGCGCCATTTCCCACTTTGACGTCGAATACGAAAGCGTCCGCGCCCTCAGCCAATTTCTTGCTCATGATGCTGGAGGCAATCAAAGGAATGGAATTGACCGTGGCAGTCACGTCTCTTAGAGCATACATTTTCTTGTCGGCAGGAGAAATCTCCTTAGTCTGGCCGATCATGCAGACTCCGATTTCCGAGAGGTTTTTCTTAAATCTGCTCAAAGGGAGATCGGTGCGGAATCCGGGGACGGATTCCAATTTGTCCAGAGTCCCGCCGGTGTGGCCCAGCCCCCGTCCGGACATCATGGGAACTTTGACTCCGCATGAGGCGACCAAAGGGGCAAGAATCAGAGATACCTTGTCGCCGACGCCACCAGTGCTGTGTTTGTCCACTTTTGCGCCGGGAACAGAGCTTAAGTCGAGCACCTTGCCCGATTTCATCATGGATAATGTTAAGTGGAAAGTCTCCGTGTCATCCATGCCGTTTAGGAAGATGGCCATGAGAAGCGCAGACGCCTGATAATCCGGGATTGTGCCTTTGGTATAGCCGGAGACGAAATATTCTATCTCCTCTGAGGTGAGTTTCTTCTTGTCTGTCTTTTTGCTGATGATCTCGTACATACGCATATTCTTGGGAACCTCCGTTTGGGCGAGTTTCGACAAAGATACATCTGAGAAAACAAGAGGTCAAGTGTTGACGTGTACAATCTACAGGAGTTGGAAAAGAGGAACTCTGATCGGTAGTTGCCTAGTTCCCAGAGGGGAGCGTAACTCATTGGGAGAACCTAAGATCGCTCGATAAATCGAGCGACTACAAAAACCCCCTTTCTTAAGACAGTATTCCGTCTCCCGCTGTGGGAGAGGGATAGGATAAGGGAAATAACGAAAATGATATAGATGTTCACGCGCTCGTTTCAAAAACGCTCAATCCGAAGAGAATAGAATTCTCCCCCTTCTTTGGGAAGATAGACCGAGACTCCGTTGGAGAAAATCTTCTCTTTGTCTCCATTACAGGTGGAAAGAAGGATGTAATCCTTGGTCTCCTCGGTAATCGAATCGTAGATGATTCCGTCTTTGATGTTGCAGGTGTTGGGAGCGAATTGAGTGGTGTCTATCTTCAGCGGAATTTCGGCGTTATGACCGAGCACGTTTTCTTTGAAGCTGGTCAGTTCGCCTCCGGGCATCTGTCGAAGCCTAATGACCTGCTTTCTGGCCATGCCCCTTTTGTGGTATTGAACTTGCGACGCGCCGCAATAGATGTTTTTCGAGGTACTGTCTCCGCTGACCATGACCACGAAATAGTGAGTGTCGGTGTAGATAGCATAGCTTCCGTCTCCCAACAGCCACACTCCTTTTCTCCACTCCGCCAGTTTGCTCTTTGTGTCCAAGGGTGGGATGGAGCAGGAAACGATAAGAAGCATCCCCAGGGCTGAAGCATAAAGCCAGCTCAATCTTTTCATGGAGTCTCCTCCTATCTCTCAAATGAATTCAAATCGAGTCTTGAAGCGACAGCTTACGCCTCGTATCTTGTTTACAGAATAACGGCGCAGAAAGTTTCACCAAAGAGTTTTGGGTCTTCCACCCGTAGTCTGAAGACCATTCACGGAACTTGACAAAACTGAATCATTGTGCTATAGTCGAACGTGAACAATCTGATAATTCAGGTGTTGATCCCAATATCAATTCACCCTTAACCAGCAGAAAATGCGATCATAGGAGAAACCAGAATGTTGCCCTACAAAAGGATTATTTGTCCGACCGATTTCAGTAAACCATCTTACAAGGCGCTTAAGGTAGCCAACGAGTTGGCCCTGCATTTCTCGGCTGAGCTTATCTTGGTCCACGTCATCTCCCCGATTCCGATCGTGCCCGTTCCGGCATTCCCCGAGAGTCCCGGAGCCGCCACGGGCTTCGATGTTGTCGCCTATCAAAAGGAGTTCGAACGTGCGGCCCGGAAGAAGCTTAAAGAAGCGGCCAGGCGCAAGGTGCCGGGAAACATCAGGGTGCAAACGGTGATAGAAGAAGGAAACGCCGCAGACGAGATCGGGCGCATCGCGCAGAAGAGAAAGGCCGATCTCATCGTCATTGCCACTCACGGCGAGACGGGCTGGCGACATCTTATCTTCGGCTCGGTGGCGGAGAGAGTGGTGAGGCACGCCCCCTGTTCCGTTCTGACAGTCCTGGCTCCCCGCAGATAGGGAAAAACTATGGCTCTCGGAAGACATAGGTCATCCTGCCGGAAAATGGACGATTAGTGGTCAAGCCATAAAAAAAGCCCCGCATTTTGCGGGGCTTTTTCAAAAGCTACTTTTTCTTTGGCTTGCCGCAACAGTCCTTGTACTGCTTGTTGGAACCGCAAGGGCATTTGTCGGTCGGCTTGGGAGTCATTCTTCTCACCTCCTCTTGGAGTTTCAGGTTTGACCTTCTTCGGTGAATCTACTAATCATGGTTGTCCATGAGACTCTTCTAACATAGCAGAATTGATCGAGAAATCAAGAGCTTTGTTTCATGGTCGTCCTGACAAAATAGCCGGATGCAAAGTAGTTTAATTTGATACGATAAAACGAAGGAAATGGGCAAGCTTTTTGAAGCCAATTTTTCAGTTGACAAACCCATTTTGGAAGGTAAAATGCTATGGGATGGTCAGCCTCATCGGTGAGCGATCAACATGGCGGGGAGAATGGCGAGAACAAAAATGTAGTCAAACAGAGAAGAAATCTTGAGAGACGACGATATTGTATTAGAAGGGATAGACATTCACAAGAGCTTTCAAACAGGGGCAGGAACGCTTCACGTATTAAAGGGAGTCAACATCGGGATAAGGAAGGGCGAGATAGTCTCCGTGGTGGGCGCATCCGGGGTGGGAAAAAGCACACTCCTTCATATCCTGGGAGCATTGGACCGCCCCACCAATGGAAGGGTGAGACTGAACTCCACCGACGTCTTCTCCTTGAGCGACAAGAAGCTGGCGCATTTCCGAAACAAAACCGTGGGGTTCGTATTCCAGTTTCATCATCTTCTGCCGGAGTTTTCCGCCTTGGAGAATGTGATGATGCCCCGGCTTATCGCCGGCGAGGATGTGAATTCAATCAGAAAAGCCGCAGAGGAATTGCTTTCGGAGGTGGGACTTTCAGACCGGGCGGATCATAAGCCGGGTGAGCTATCCGGAGGGGAACAGCAGAGGGTGGCGGTGGCGCGGGCTTTTGTCAACGAGCCGCAGATAGTGATCGCAGACGAACCTTCGGGGAACTTAGACCAAGCCACCGGAGAGGAACTGCATAATCTGATAGCCGAGTTGAACAAGAAAAAGGGGCAAACTTTTATCATAGCCACTCACAATCAGGTTCTAGCGCACAAAGCGCACCGGATGATAACCTTGGTGGATGGCAAGGCGACGTGAAGTCTAAAACGTAATCTGGCGATTCAAGCGAAGCAAAATGGATCTCTGAAAAAGCTGAAATGGAAAAGGTGACTCCGGAGTGTCCCGCTTTGATCTTGCCTGTCGTTTAAGATATTGTGGAAAGCTCCTGATGCGACAGAAACCTAAATCTGATTTACCTAAAGGTTAACACTCCAATAAGTTGCATGGAATGAGCGGTGTTCTGGGAACATCTGAATCATGTAGTGAAAGGTCGAGAATAATGCTGTGTCAAGACTGTGGGAAAAAAGAGGCAGTGTTTCATCTGACTCAAGTGGTCGATGACCAGAAGGTGGCTTTGAATCTCTGCAAAGAATGTGCAGACAAGAGAGGATTTCGCAATCCTCTGGAAGGAGTGCCCTTCCCCTTAGCTGAGTTTTTGGCCAGCATGCTGAGCCAGAGTGGTATCCAAAAAACGGACACGCAACCACAACTGGTTTGCTCTGCCTGCGGGATGAGCTTCTCTGACTTCACGCAATCGGGGCGTCTGGGATGCGGGAAGTGTTACGTTACTTTCAAGAGCCAACTTGACGATCTCTTGAGGAAAGTCCACGGCTCCACCGAGCATCGGGGGAAATTCCCCAGCGCGACTCTGGACGTGATGAAACCGTTGAGGGAAGAGAGAAAGCTGCAAGAGGAACTGAAGAGAGCCATTCAGGATGAGGATTTCGAAAAAGCGGCCCAGATCAGAGACAGACTGAAGGGTATAGTTAGCAAGGTTTGAGATCCATTGAGACGGGGATGCGGATTCATGTTTGAAGAAATGGCAAAGAAACCCGCGGTGTGGCTCTCGGGTGAGGGGTCCAATTCCCAGGTGGTCCTGTCATCCCGGGTGAGGCTGGCGCGCAATATCGCCAACACCCCATTTCCTTCCAGAGCGGATACGGAAGCCAAAGAAAGGATCATCTCTTTCGTCAAAAGCGCAGTGGAGAAAAGCCCGGATTTGAGCAAGGGGACATTCGTCGGCTGCGCCGATTTGGATGATTTGGATCGGGTCTTCTTAGTGGAAAGGCACTTAGCCAGCCTGGAGTTCAGCTCATGCAGCGATTTCTCGGCCCTTTTGATCGGGGAAAGGGAGAATATGGGCGTGATGGTGAATGAGGAGGATCATCTGAGAATTCAGGCTTTGGCCTCGGGCCTGGAAATTAGAGAAGCGTTCCAGATAGCCAATCACATAGACGATGAGTTGTCCAAGTCTCTCGAATTCGCCTTTGATTCCAACTTCGGCTACCTTACCTCCTGCCCGACCAATACGGGAACCGGGATGAGAGCTTCGGTTTTGATCCACGTGCCTGGCTTAGCCCTGACCCGGGAGATCGAGAAGGTCATCGCCCAGATCAGCAAGCTGGGGTTGGTGGTCAGAGGTTTTTATGGGGAAGGTTCCGACGTTTGGGGGAACATGTTTCAGGTCTCCAATCAGACCACGCTGGGACGGTCGGAAGAGGACATAGTCGAAAGCTTAGAGAGGGTGACGAAGCAGATCATAGAATACGAGGAAAACGCCCGAGCGCGAATGTTCAGTGAAGCCAAGGATCAAATTGAAGACAAGATCTGGCGGGCTTACGGGATTTTGAGATATGCCCGAACCCTTACCTCGGAAGAGGTCTTAAACATGCTCTCGGCCATCAGGTTAGGGGTCGGTACCGAGGTCATAAAGACGGTGAGCCTGGCGCGGGTAAATGAAATTATGGCCCTAACCCAACCGGCTCATCTGCAGAAGTACTTTGGAAGACGAATGGAGCCTGGTGAACGGGATCGGGTGAGGGCGGAGTTGATCAGATCGAAGTTAGAGGGATGAATGGTCCCAACATCTGCTCTGTGGACGAATGGAGCAAATTCAAACCCGCCTCGGGCGGACAGGTGATTCGCGATTTGCAGTTCTCCTGGACGTGGGTTTGGCAAAGGAGTTGACTTTTTCGGTCTTTTTGCGTAATGTATTAATGGGGATGGAAGACAGAAGGGTGGTTAGATAAGCCCCAAGAAGCATCGGGGGTGGTTCCGTCAGGGCGGAAATCGGATCGGAGGTCTTCGATGAACGAGATGTTTACAGAGAGAGCGAGGAAGGCTATAGAATATGCCCGGGATGAGGCCGCACGGCTAAAGCACGATTATATCGGAACAGAACATCTCCTTTTGGGAATTTTGCGGCTGGGAGAGGGGAAGGCGGTGGAGATACTGGTCAACATCGGAATAGATTTGAATGAGCTGAGGCAGTCGGTGGAGGACGTGGTTCAACCGTCCGGAGGGACGATGACCATAGGCCAGCTTCCCTTGACCGCTAGAGCCAAGAAGCTTTTGGAGGTTTCGGCCCAGGAGGCCCGCGCTCTGAGATCCAAAGACATCGACACCGAGCATATCCTTCTGGCCATGCTGCGGGATGAGGAGGGGGTGGCGGCTCAGGTTCTCTCCATATATGATTTAGACTACAAGGAAGCTTATGAAGAGTTGAAAAACATTGAAGGCGGAAAACCGTCCTCTTACGCCAGGAAAAGAAAGAAAAGCAAGACCCCGGCTTTAGACCATTTTGGGCGAGATTTGACCGAGTTGGCCCGTCGAGGAAAGCTGGATCCGATCATCGGTCGGGATCACGAGATTGAAAGGGTATCTCAAGTGCTTTCCCGAAGGAAGAAGAACAATCCGGTGTTGATCGGAGAGCCTGGCGTGGGCAAGACCGCCATAGCCGAGGGTTTGGCGGAGAGGATAGTAACCGGACAAGTCCCTCAGACTTTGGAGAACAAAAGGATCGTGGGCTTGGACATGGCGGCTTTGGTGGCGGGAACCAAGTACCGGGGGCAGTTCGAGGAGAGAATGAAGGCGGTGATGAACGAGATCATCAATTCCAAAGACGTCATTCTTTTCATCGACGAGCTGCACACCATAGTCGGAGCCGGAGGAGCAGAGGGTTCTTTGGACGCATCCAACATATTCAAACCCTCTCTTTCCCGGGGAGAGATACAGTGCATCGGCGCGACCACCCTGAACGAATACCGTAAATACATTGAGAAGGATGGAGCCTTAGAGCGCCGCTTCCAGACCGTGATGGTGGATCCTCCTTCCACCGAGGATACCGTCAAGATCCTCAAAGGATTGAAAGGTAAGTATGAGGAGCATCACAAGATAAACATATCGGATGAGGCGATCGAGGCGGCGGTGAAGTTGGCGGACAGGTACATCACGGGGAAGTTCCAGCCGGACAAGGCCATCGACGTAATAGATGAAGGGGGCTCTCGGGTGCATTTGGCTTCCTGCACCCGTCCGGAGATATTCGAGACGATGGAGCAGGAGATCAACCAGGTTCAGGGCGAAAAAGAAAAGGCGGTAAAAAACCAGGAGTTCGAGAGGGCGGCTCAGCTGCGGGACGAGCTGAAGATGAGAAGAGACAGGCTGGAGCAGATGAAAAGGGATTGGGATGAAGGAAAGAACAGGGAACGAGTGACCTTGACCGAGGATGACGTAGCCTTGGTGGTTTCGAGAATGACCGGAATTCCGCTGTTCAAGTTGGAGGAAAAAGAGTCCAAAAAGCTTTTGCGGATGGAGGATGAACTCAAAAAGAGGATCGTGGGACAGGAGGAGGCCATCGGAGTCATTTCCAAGGCCATCCGCCGGAATCGGGCTGGCTTGGGAGATCCACGGAGACCCATCGGATCCCTGATCTTCTTGGGGCCTACCGGCGTGGGAAAGACCGAGTTGGCCCGGGCCCTGGCAGCCTCGCTGTTTGAGGATGAAAACTCTCTTATCAGAATCGACATGTCCGAGTACATGGAGAAGTTCTCCGTGTCCCGTTTGATCGGCGCGCCCCCCGGATATGTGGGTTATGAGGAGGGAGGGCAGCTTACCGAGAAGGTCAGGCGAAAACCGTACTCGGTGGTGCTCTTGGATGAAATCGAGAAAGCTCATCCCGACGTCTTCAACATACTCCTGCAGCTCTTTGACGATGGTGCGTTGACCGACAGCTTCGGCCGGAGGGTGGATTTCAGAAACACGGTGGTGATCATGACCTCCAACCTGGGGGCAAGGGAAATCAAGGCGGGCAAAACTTTGGGCTTCCAAAAAGGCGACTCGGACTCTTCCTACGAGAACATGAAACAGAAGCTTTTGGAGGAGACCAGGCGGACTTTTAACCCCGAGTTTCTGAATCGTATCGATGAGATCATAGTATTCCATCCTTTGGGCATGAATGAAGTCCTGCAGATCATCGACATACTACTGGCCGACGTGTCCAAGAGGCTGCGGGACAAAGGAATAACCTTTGAGTTAACCGTCAAGGCAAAGGAATTCCTGGCGGAAACAGGATTTAACCCCACCTTCGGGGCCAGACCCTTGAAGCGGACCATTCAGAAGTTTGTGGAAGATCCATTGGCCGAGGAGATCCTCAAAGGGCAGTTCTCATACAACTGTGACGTTATGGTCGACCGGAAGGAAGGGGAGGATAGACTGACGTTCGGCATCAAGGCCGAAGGAACTGAACCGAGAAAAGCTGAAGCGGAGAAATCTTTGAAGTAGAAAGAGAATTCGCTTGCCAAAATAGAAAGAATCTGTTATCTTTCACCCCCAAAATTGCAGAACGGAAGGACGCAGTTTTTGGGTTTAATTTTGCTTCCAAGAAGCCTACAGAGTAGTTGTAGGATGGTCCGTGAACCTCGTATATCACCACGAATCGGAAGATAAAGAGGAAGTTGGGTTGTGCGATGAGGAGGCAAGCGGATGTTGAGTCTGTTATCTTGGAATAATGAGTAAGGAGGGCGTGTGTCACTAGGTATTGTGATCAAGGGACCCGAGGGGATAGTTCTTGCAGCGGAGAGTCGGGTTACACTTTCCGCCAAACCAACACAGGGGCCCGAAATTCATGTAAATTTCGATAATGCAACTAAGCTCCTCTCTTTTAGTGAACCGAACACTACTGTGGGAGTTGTCACATATGGCCTTGCTGCTATAGGTTTGAGGACAGCCCATAGCTTCATACCTGAGTTCGAGGAGTCACTATCCAGAGAAAAGAAAGAACGCCTTACTGTCCAAGAATTTGCAAAACACCTTAGTGAATTCTTTATGAAGCAATGGCAAACCGGAATGCCCCCTGATTATCAAGGGCCAAACATGACGTTCGTCGTAGGTGGCTTCAATGAAAACGAGGCATATGGTCGAGTCTTCCTAATAGACATACCAAAGACGCCTGAACCAGTAGAACAATATCAGGACCCAGGACTTTTTGGAATAACTTGGGGAGGACAGCGTGAATTTGTTGATCGTCTAATACAAGGGTATGATCATAGGCTACCTGAGATATTATCCAAAGCTATAAATCCGACTCCCGAACAAATCCCGATAATGAAGCAGGTTTTGGATTCATTACAGATGCAACTCCCCCTCATGGCTATGCCCTTGCAAGATTGCGTTGATCTTGCGATTTTTTTCGTGAGAACAACAATTGCCGCACAAAAACTGACGGTAGGAATTAGAGGTTGTGGTGGTCCGGTTGATGTAGCGATAATTACCAGACGTGAGGGTCTCCGGTTCGTTCAACGCAAGCAGATAATAGGAGAGATTGGACAAGGGATCGAGGACTTACAGACGCAAGGGAAGGAATCGCCATGGCATCGCTGAAACGCACTGAGTCATTTGGACATGTTCGGATTCCAATATCCTCTGAGGGGAAGCTCACAGCTTGCTACGAAGCACCGAAATGGGCTGACTTGGCGAAGGCATGGAGGATTTCGATGTATCTAACTGAACCAGCAACCGAAAAACCAGTTGAAATGACAAGCATAACGTTGCTAGTGAATGTCAGGGATTACAGCAGAGCCAAAATAGTCGAGGATAGGCTTGATGCTGCCATCCTAAGTGAACCCTTGCTTAAGAAAGACTGGATGAGACCAGAGGAGGATGAGGCTTGGCGAAGTTTGTGAAAGGCGAAGTGGTGGTTGTTCCATTTCCTTTCTCCGATTTGACCCAAGCCAAAAGAAGACCTGCTCTCGTTATTGCTGGATTGGAAGGAGAAGATTTAATCCTTTGTCAGATAACAAGTCAGTCCATAAGGGATAGCTATTCCATTCCGTTAGATGATTACGATTTTGAAACAGGAAGCTTAAGACAGCAAAGTAATGTGAGACCTAATCGCATATTTACAGCAGATACGCAGATTGTTTCTTACAGGGTTGGCAACCTAAAAAGAGTAAAACTCACTGAGGTTATTGAGAAAGTAGTTGAAATCATTAGGAAGTAAATATGATATTGCCCAAAAAATGGAATAGAAAGGATGAAGAAAAATGGCACACAAAAAAGGAGTAGGGAGTTCAAGGAACGGCAGGGATTCACACGGACAGAGATTGGGCGTGAAGAGATTCTCTGGTGAGGGAGTCCTGGCTGGAACCATTCTGGTGCGGCAGAGAGGAACCAGGATACATCCAGGTCTGAACGTAGGCATGGGGAAAGACGATACTCTCTTCGCCCTGGTGGATGGAGTGGTAAAGTTTCAACCGAAGGGGAAAGACAAAAAGATAGTCAGCGTTCATTGACCCCCTCTGTTCGACCCCCCAATCCAGACAAGTCCGTCTGCGACAATTCCTGTTTTTGAGATTCAGACGATTCTTTTTCACAGAAGCTTGTGGCATCGGCACTGGTAAGCGCCGGTGCCCGGGCAATTCCTTATGAGTCGTTCCCGTCCTCGTGGGTATGTTTGAGTGCTGATACTATGTCCGGTGAAGCCAGCATGAGTCTTCTGGTGCCTGCGTTGATCTTTCTGGGGATACTTGGCGGCGCCTTTGTCGTTGTCAGGAACCGCTGGATAAGCAAGAAGCCAACCAGGTATGCGGCGCAATTTACTGCTCAAAGCATCTTCATGCAGTATCAGAATCTCCAAAAGAAGAAGTCAGTCGAGCATGTGCTTCAACGGAAAGAGGAAGAAAAAGAGCATGCCGAGGGGGATGATCTGAGCCATTTTCTGCGGACATAAGGCGACTGCAAGAGCGAACCATTGGTGAAACGGTCCGCCCGTTCTTTGAAAAGCAAGCCTTGATCGATCAAAAATGAGCAATTTCGCGATCATACTGAGCGGATGCGGGAGCTACGATGGCTCGGACGTGTGGGAGGTGGTCCTGCTCTCCTATTTTCTGAGCAAGCGAGGGGCAAATTTCGTCTTCTTTGCGCCGGATTGGGACCAAAAGGAAGTGGTGGACCATCTTGCCCGTGAATCGACTCAAGAGAGAAGAAACGTCTTGAAAGAATCGGCCCGAATCGCCTGGGGAGAGATCAAAGAAATCCAGTCCTTGTCAGGCAGGGACATTGACGGGCTGATTATTCCCGGCGGAAGCGGGACCATCCACAACCTGGCCGATCCGGTGGGGGAATCCGAAAATGGTTACCTTAAGCCAAGATCCGAAATTCAAAGAGTCATCCGAGAGATCTATCGCAGAAGGAAGCCGATAGGGGCCTGCGGACTGGCCTGTCTCTTAGTCGCCTCGGCGTTGAAAAGCATACTGGATGCGCCTCTGACGCTGACCATGGGAAAGGACCCCGAATTGATAAGGAAAGTGGAAGGGATGGGTGCGGTGCATGTGCTTTCCCGAACGACAGACGTGGTCATGGATTCGGAACACAAGCTGGTCTCCACTCCGGCTGGTCTCTTGAAACTGAAGCCCGCGGATATGGCCTTAAGCCTTGAGAATCTGACAAGCGGATTGTTAGAGCTTACCTCATCAAAACCAAGTTAGGAGGAAGTATGCGAGACGTATCCACCAAAGACATAGTCAAGGCGGTGAAGGACCTGTGCCTCGACGCCAATTATAACCTGGGCGAAGACGTGCAGGATGCGCTCCGAAAAGCATATCAGAAAGAGGAGTCGCCGGTGGGAAAGGCTACCTTGCAGCAAATCATCGATAACTTCGAGATAGCCAAGCAAGGTGAGTTTCCCATATGCCAGGACACCGGATTTGCCGTATTTTTTGTAGATATGGGAGATCAGGTCTGCATCCATGATGGTAATCTGTTCGAGGCCATCAACGAGGGGGTGAGGCAAGGCTACAAGGACGGCTATCTTAGAAAGTCGATACTGGCTGATCCTATTGAGAGGAAGAATACCGGTGACAACACCCCGGCGGTGATTCATCTGAACGTCGTGCCGGGGGACAAGCTGAAGATCGTCATTGCTCCCAAGGGGGGCGGAAGCGAGAACATGTCGGAGGTGAAGATGATGAAGCCGGCGGATGGGGTGGAGGGAGTGAAACAGTTCGTCATCGACATGGTCAAAAGATCCGGAAGCAATCCGTGTCCTCCCATTGTGGTAGGAGTGGGAATCGGCGGGACCTTCGAAAAATGTGCTGAGATGGCGAAAAGGGCGCTTTTGCGACCCATCGGATCAAAGCATTCCAATCCCTTCTATGCCCAGCTGGAAGCCGAGCTCTTGGAGAAGGTAAACAAGTTAGGTATCGGTCCCCAAGGATTTGGAGGAACCCAAACCGCGCTGGCGGTTCATGTGGAAACCTATCCCTGTCACATTGCTAGTTTCCCTGCGGCGGTGAACATCAACTGCCATGCCGCAAGACACAAGGAAGTAGTGTTGTAGAAAAGGGTTTGAAGTGCACCAGCTTGCTGATGCGTTCTTACTTTGCGGAAAATCGCGAACGCAAGCTTTCGCACTCCGAAAATCCTTTTCAGCTATGCTTGAGGCTTACCACTAGGAATTTGAAGAAAGGCTCGACATTTCACACCTAATGAAAACAAATCAGAGGAGAACAATATGGCAAAGAAGAAGATAGCCACGCCCCTCACGGATGACGTGGTGAAGGATCTGAGGGCGGGAGACGATGTTTTGATCACCGGCGAGATTTTCACTGCCAGGGATGCCGCTCACAAAAGAATGGTGGAGCTTCTCGAAAAGGGCGAAAAGCTTCCCTTTGACATTAAGGGACACTTGATCTACTATGCCGGCCCTTCGCCTGCCCGACCGGGAAACGTGATTGGCTCAGCCGGACCTACCACCTCCGGCAGGATGAACAAGTATGCTCCTCGTATCCTCAAGGAAGGATCCAAGGGGATGATCGGAAAGGGAGAGATGAATCCCGAGGTTCAGGATGCACTCAAAAAATACACCGGGGTCTATTTGGCGGCGGTGGGAGGAGCGGCGGCGTTGATTGCCAAATCCGTAACCAAAAACGAGTTGGTGGCCTGGGAGGAGCTGGGTGCAGAGGCGATCAGGAAATTGACCGTGAAGGACTTTCCGGCTATAGTGGTGCAGGATAGTCACGGCGGAAATCTCTATCAGGAGGGTGTGAAGAAATACGCCAGAGCATAACTTAGTTAGCCGCTCACAGTTCGTCTTTCGTAGCAGAATACAAAGGGTTTTTCCACGAGCCACGGGCCGCGAACCAACAACCGATGTTTGGGTGGAGGCAAGTCCTGCAGAGTCTGTCACCGGCGGGGAACCCCCTCTCAAACGCTAACTTCGGCCTTCGACATTCAGCCGGAGCAGACGCCGATCGTTCTCAACTGCTTTTCCTTGACTCCTGGATTGATGTTCTTGAGGTAACTAACGCAGCCCAGACATGGCCATCCTTCCGGTGCCCATCCAAGGCCGTTTTTTCTACGGATAGCGGGAGATCCATTCGTCCTCGTGATATGTGCTTGCATAAAAAGAAAGGCGCGGCACCAAGGGATGTCGCGCCCACTCACAAAGCCAGATCGCGGAGTCCGAACCGAGGTCGAAGTTTCATCTTTTCTTGATCAACTTGGTTTTTCTCCCTCGCACAACCTTGGACGGGGCCTGGGTACCGACCCTGGCAGGTAACTCCTCTACCACCTCGGTCCTTAGCCTTTTTTTGACATAAGTCTCCACTTCACCGGGGGAGTAGACCCTGATGCCAAACTCCTTGAACAACCGTTCGTGAGCCTGGTGTTCACCCTTCCGGGCTCTTCTAAGGAGACCATCGATCTGGAGCCTTTTTTTGGTAAGCTCGAACTTCCCGCGAATCAAAAAGTTCAACCTCCCATCCATTAGGAATCACCTCGTCGTCATTCCTGGAGTATCCTTTTGTCTAACAACGCCTTGCAGCCATGTAGCCGGATCCCCTCTCTACATCGCAATATATTTATACGCAAACCAGCATCGAATTCTTTGTTCAAAGCAGTGGCAAAATCCGGTATCCACAGACTAAACCGCTTGCAAAAGCCATTCGTTAGTTGTAAGTCCTTACTCTAACTGCACTTATTCTCGAAGCCCACGCCATTCTCGCGAACTTCCTTGAATCTGACCTACGACCGAGTAGGAGCATCTGAGTCGACAGTAGGAGATCGAGGAATCCAAATCACCCGTTCTTCGAATCCTGTTCCTTGAGCATCCGGACGTATGCATGGACGCATTCCATGGCGACAGTATTCAGTCAGATTCATTGAGATCGGTAAGCGCGGGGAAGTCTCCTACTTGGCTTCGATTAAATACATTCTGCTGTCTTGCGCGGCTATGTTAATCATCACTCCGGTTTTCAGTTCTTCCGCGGAGGTCTTTATCACCTCGTCTCCCAAGAGATCAGTTAAGTGCAGTTTCCTCGCTTTTATCCCCAACTTGCGGGGATCGAATCGCAGGATAATCTTTTTTCCGTCTTTCTTGCCTGCGGACGAGATTCCATCACCGGGATTAATCAAATAGAGGATGGTGAATCTCTCATTCTTGTGGAATACCAAGTCCACCTCCGGCGCGTCGCAATATATCTGACTCTGGACACCCAAACGGGCCATGACCTGCTCAAGAAAGGAAAGCTTGCGATGACACAGTTGGGCGGAGAGGTCAAAAGTGAAGACGAAGACTTGTCCTTTACCCAATCTGGTAACCGCGCCCACCGGCTTCTCCTCGTGTCTGGCCAACACCTGAGATTTCCTGGCGCCCCTGATGTGACCGAAAAGGAAGGTAGCCATCTCTTCATCAGAAGCTTGTACCCTCCCCACGCCCGGCTCGCACTTGGTTCGGAGTTTCAATGCGTCGCCAAGAACATGACACTCTTTCATGTTGAGGTCGAGCTGCGGTAACAGACCGAAGAGTAGCAGGTTCTTTCCCTCTTTTGCCAGTTTCACCAAACGGGTCTGAGTCTCCTGGTCCATGAATTCGGCCGACGGAACGAAAAGGACCGGAAAACCATCCAAGCTGTTTTCCATCCAGAGATCCGGCATTCCGAAGCACAGCTTGAGGCTGATAAAGTCGCGGCTCAAACCCTTGTGCGTCTTCCGCAGGAGAAACGAAAGATAGGAAAAAGGTTCTCCACTCTTCGCCGCGCCTCCCTGCCTCAAGTAATTGTACCAGAGATAAGGACGGTAGTTGGCCAACCCCAACTGCGGTAAACATCCCAGATTCTCCAGACCGATCTTCTCCACCAAGTCATAGAATCTCTTGATCAGATCAAAGCTGGGGCGGATGGTCCCGTCAGCTGCCAAAGGAGCATCATACCAGTGATCCCTTTCCACAAACATATAATGATTAAACCCCTTTATTCCTGATGCCAAAGCCGCGGTCAGAAGAAACTTCACTTTTTGGGGAGGCACCGGAAAGTATTTCTCTCCATCCTGAGGAGAGTCTGCCCGTGATCCCACGCTGAATTCCGAAGACCAGGGGAAAGCGCAGCAGGTGGAGAAATATCGCAGGTGGCGGGCTAACTCGACGTAATCGTGGTTCAACGAAAGCTTGATGCCGGTAAAGAGATCCTCAGACTCCACACCCTTCCAGTCGAACGGAAGCGAGAAATCCCGGGACAAGAAGAGATCAGTCGAGAACAAGGAGGGAACATCGAAAGACAGATATACGTCCTTCAGCTTCAAGACGTAATCGGTAACGACTTTCTCTTTGAAGCTGATCCAATCGAAATACTTGATCAGGTTACGAGGCTGCGCTATCTTCCACTCCGCCGCCGGCCTGACGCTCGTGAAGTCGGAATGTTTTTCCCCGTAGAGTTGGCTTAGGGTCTTGATGTCTCCATACTTGTTCTTCAGATACTCCGGAAAAAGGACGTTGAGCAAATACTCATTATAGTCATACTTGAACGGAGACAAATCCCCGGACCCTTGAGACCGACACCCGAAGGACTCGGCAGCCAGAAAAGGCGCCAGCCCGTTATCCAGCCTAACCAAGATCACCGGACCCTTGGGATAGATGTAGTTTTTGATTACGTCTGAAAGCGCAGCCAGGTATCTTTTGACATGCGCTTGAAATCGCGGGTGAAGCACCGAGAACAAGTAGCCCTTTTCGTTTTCTCCGCGATCCCCGCTAGGATAATCGGTAGGCCCTTTTACCGGTTCACCACATGAGTCCCGTGCCAGGATTTCGGAGGTCTCATACAAGAAGTCCGGACAGCCGGAGTTGTGCCAATCCGAATCTATGAAAGGTCCGGGATTGAGTATCACCTTGAATCCGAATTCCCTGGCCAGTTCCAGGAAAACCACAAGATCTCGGGTGTGATCAGTGGTTCCCTGGAAATCAAAATCCCCCATGCCGACCTCGTGCAGGTTCCATGGAACGCAGGTCGATATGATCCTGAATCCCGCTTTCCGGATCCTCTCAAAACAGATGGACCAGTGCCTCTTGTTCACCCGAAAGTAGTGCATCTCGGCTGACAAAGGATAATAACTTTCCTTCCCAATAACCAACTTGTTGTTGGCAACCTTCAGCATGGGTCTCCTCTTTGAATTATAACCTCTTATATCTAAACCGCTTAATCGATGGGACTCATACAACTCACAGAAACTCTTTTACGCCTCGGTATTTGACCAATCAGCAACAAACCTCATTAGTGTACGTTAACCATGCCAATTTGTCAACAAAAAACAGAACAGGCAGGCAACATTTCTTCCAAGAGTGAACCTGGAACAACTTTCGGATCAATGCATCTCTTAAGTGTATGTTATGTCAATAATTACGACTATCGAAAAGTAGTAGATGGGATTACCTCGTCGCCGCGCTACCCCAGGTGTTCGCTGTAATACATTGGTATATAAGGAAATAGTAATTTCTCGAATTCTGCGTTTGAACCCTCAAGCTATGCGAATGCTATTCCAAGAATTCTTTGAAAGTTCTGTAAGTTCACACGACCACCTTTATCTTATGGAAACAGAAAGGAGACATTAGAAGGTTTTCACTACGAACCATGAGCCAATGACCGAATGTTACGGGCTATCTCCTGCGATTAGAGGGACGAAGTTCTGTTCCTGTCCATCTTTCTTCCGCTTTGGAGGGATGCAATCAGAATGTGCCGACAAACATTAATTCATAGCTAAAGCCCTCCGTAAAGCTTCAGGTTCGGTTTTTTTAAACCGATAAGTCATTTAGAAACAAAAAGAAGCCCTAACCTAATGGATATACTCGGGGGTCTGGGACTGGGGTTGAAAATTTCAAACCTTAGATTTCGGATTGGAAATCCATGGCTCGAACCAATCAGATACTGGTGGTAGAAGACAATCCCAACATGTGCAGCCTGCTTTCGGACATTCTGGATTTCTTCGACTGCCGGACAGTTGGGGCTCAGGATGGAGAAGAGGCTTTAAAGATTTTGGGGGCGGAGTCTTTTGACATGGTCATCACCGATCTTAGAATGCCCAGGATGGGAGGCTTGGATCTTCTGCGCAACATAAAGGACAAGTTTCCCAGCCTGCCCGTGGTAGTCATCACCGGATTCGACAATGATTCATCGAGATCGGACGCTTTGGCCGCCCATGCAGATGGATTCTTGTGCAAGCCCTTCAAAGTGGAACAGATAAGGGAGCTTTTGAAAAAACATCTGGGCTGCCAAGAGTAGGCTCGTTACCACGATCTTGGGCCATCAACCTCATGCTCTGCACCGCCACCTGAGCACGGGGTCCTCCCTTTGCCGCCTTCCCTTGCGCTCTCACTGTCTGGCTACGTTCGCACCCAATCTTCCAGCAACCTCTATCGTCACTGAAGAAGAGAACTCACCCGGCACAGGGCTCGAATTTCGGCTCGAAATTTCCGCAAAAAACCATTGACTGCAAGTTGGTTTCGTGCTAAATTGATCCGCTGGCCAAAAGGCTTGGAGTGCGAAACGGAAGAGCCAGAGGGATATTAGCTTATTCCGCGTTCTGACGGAATTTCTCGAGATTACGAGGTGAAAAATGGGAAAAACTTTAGCGGAAAAGATCATAGGAAGCCATGCCAAGAAAGATGTGAGAGCCGGCGAGATAGCGCTGGTGAACGTGGACCTGTGTCTGACTCAGGACGGCACGGGACCGCTGGCCATAAGACAGCTTCAGAAGATCAATCTGGAGAAGGCCGTGAACCCCAAGAGGACGGTGTTGTTCCTGGATCACGCTGCTCCTTCTCCCAGAAGGGAGCTATCCAACGATCACCTCACCATCAGAAAGTTCGCCGCGAAGACCGGCGCTTGTCTTTCGGAGGTGGGAGAAGGCGTGTGCCATCAGATCATGGCCGAATCGTATCTTAACCCGGGCGACATCCTGATCGGAGCAGATTCACACACTTGCACCGGAGGGGCACTGTGTGCTTTTGCCACCGGCATGGGCTCCACCGACGTGGCCATCGGCATCGCTTTGGGAAAGACCTGGTTGCGGGTGCCGGAGACCTTTAAGGTTGAGGTGAATGGAAAGCTTCGGGCCGGGGTTTATCCCAAGGATCTGATTCTTCAACTAATCGGCATGATCGGGGCCGACGGCGCTACGTACAAGGCGCTCGAGTTCTGTGGTGATGCCATACGACACATGTCCATGAGCGGAAGGTTAACCCTGTCCAACATGGCGGTAGAGGCTGGCGCTAAAGCTGGGCTTATGGCTTCGGACGATACCACGAAAAAGTTCTTGAGCCAGCCCGGAAGAGGGGGCAAGTTTAAGAAAATCGTCCCGGACAAAGATGCGGACTACGAAAGGGTGATCGAAATCGACGCCTCGCAGCTGGTTCCGGTGGTGGCGTTTCCTCACACGGTGGACAATATCAAACCGATCCAGGATGCCAAGGGAGTGAAGATAGACCAGGTTTTTCTCGGAACCTGCACTAATGGAAGGTTAGAAGATTTTAAGGTTGCTTGTCAGATAATCGAAGGGAAGAAAAAGCACCCCAAGGTGAGAATGATTGTCGTTCCTGCCTCCAAAGCGGTCTTTTTGGATGCCATCAGAGCAGGTTACGTTAAGAGCTTAGTGGAGTTCGGAGCGGCTATTTTGGCTCCCGGATGCGGCCCCTGCGTGGGGGTGCACGAAGGAATCTTAGGCGACGGAGAAGCGTGTCTGGCCACCATGAACAGGAATTTCAAGGGTAGGATGGGAAACCCAGAGGCGTTCATCTATCTGTCCTCTCCAGCCACCGCCGCGGCTTCTGCTGTAACCGGTGAGATCACCGACCCGCGTGATTTTTTGGTGAAGAGGAAACCAAAAAGAACAACCATCAAAATGAAGAAACGGTGACCGTCTCCTAAACAAGAGAAAGGATGAGTCGAGAATCTCTCATAAAGTCAATGTGGTTATAGAAAAAGACGAGCAGGGATATTATGCCTATTGCCCCGAACCTGAAAACTGTCAAATCCAGGGCGAAACTTTCGAAGAGACACTGAAGAGCATCGGGGAGGCGGTTGTACTTTATTTAGAGACTCTGTCAGGAGACGAAATAAAAGCGTCTCTAAGCAAAGAGATCGTAACGATGTCCTTAGAGGTAAGAGTTAGATAAACTACCAAGATTGACAACTCCGGTTTGGGAGGGGGGTGAACCTTCTCCTGATCCGACCTTTGAAGCAAATGGAGATAGGCGAGACTTTTTTCGCCAAACATACTAAAAAGGAAGGATTGACGATAGTTCTTTCGCCAATCCAGTATTTGTACGCAATCACCAGAACTATAGGAAAGAGTTAGACAATGGCTAAAATACTTGCGGACAGAGACATCCGTATGTTACTTGGGAGAGTTCTAATCAATGCTGATGAGAAGCATATGAATCCGAATGGAATAGAGCTTAGGTTAGGTAGATATGTACGTTTCCACTCGACGGACGAGGAAAAAGAGTTGAGCGAGGGCTTGTTTCTGAAATTAAATCCAGGAGAGACTGTAATCATTTCTAGCCTGGAACAAATCGATTTCCGGAGTAACATAGTACAGAAAATTTTCCCAGATCACACGCTCATGGGATTTATAACACCAACTACTACTATTATGAGGGAAGGTATTTCTCAAGTAGCGACAAAAATTGACGCTGGGTTTCGAGGAAATCTGAATTGGGGGCTTAGAAATGGATCGACGAAAGAACTTATGCTTCAATATGGTGAACCAATTTTTAAACTGACAATTTTTTTATTGGACCGAGACGAATCACCTGATATTGCTTACGGAGAACGAGAAACTGACAAGTATCAAAACACTGAAGGAATCATACGTTCGGCTCGGCGAATCCCAGTTGACATTCCGAAAAACAAAATTGTATCTTCAAGCTTTGATAAACTTGATCCAAAGAAGCAACTCCGTGAAGCAGGGTATCCCTTTGATCACATCGGCACCGAATTAACCGAACTTCATGGGAAGTTTGAAGTGGTTTCAAAGGACGTTTTGCTGTTGAAAGAACAATTCGAAACCAGAACAAAAGAATTAGGTGGAAAGATAGAAGAGGAAACTCGAGCTCTTTCGAACAAGCTTGAAGAGTCGGGCAAAAGTACTCTTGAGAAAGTAGAGATGTTGTTTGATCGAAAGTTTATGCGCATTGTAGGCATTATTATCGGTTCTATTCCCGTAATGTATGGTGGTCTTACCTTTCTCCAGGAGAGAAAATTGGAAGGAAATATGATTTCTTTTATCGCTTTTGTCCTCGGGGTCGTTATTTTGTTATTAACATATACACTCACGCGGAGAACTAAAGGTCGATAGATTTGATTGCACATAACAAGAACGGTTTGCGGCTATCGCCTAAATTGTAGCGTCTCCGTTGCGGCAGACAACGTTATTCTCTTTGATCGGGAGGGGGTTGAACACCCTCCACATCCGAAATCAAATTTTGATTAACACCTAGTAAGTGTTAAGAAAATTCTATGACAAAGAACGAAGAAAGAAGAAAAATCCTGGAAGTCCTGTGCAAGTTCGATGATGATAAACCAAGGCATCCAGTTTTTACTCATAAAATCGCTGAAAGAGCTTCTCTAGATTCTAAAACGATAAATAGTGCACTATATTATCTTCGGGACAAAAACTATGTTGAAATTACGAGCGAGACAAGCCATTCTGGAGATGACATATTACTTGTTCGAATTACCGCTTTTGGCAGAGATATAGTTGAAGATGAGGAAAAACTCGAAAAGGAATTCCCATTGGTTTCAGTGACAATCGACCAATCATCGAAGAGGACCCAGAATATAGGTGTCGCTTATGGTTCTGCTATTAGCCAGGAAGGAGATGCTGCGCTAACGCAGCGAACGTCAATTCAAGCCCTGTCTACAAGTGTATATCAAAGAATTGATCAACAATTGAAGGATGACCAAGAGCTGAATACTCGGCTAAAGAACGAGGTAAAAGAAGTTGAAGATGCGATAAGTGACGGAAATGTTACCGTAGGAGGGATAAAAGACAAGCTCTGGTGTATTGCAAAGAAAGCAAGTTGGCTAAAGGAGATTCTTTTCCCCATTATTATTGAGGCAATAAAGCGAAAGTTATTTGGTGGTAGCACATGATCGGGAGGGGGTTGAATCCCCTCCCCACCTGGTACCAAATTGGGAATAAGGAGTTTTTATGTTAATGACTGGAAAGGCATGGAAATTCGGAGATGACATCTCCACTGATCTAATCGCTCCGGGGAGGTTGTTTCATCTGAGGTCGAATCTTCCAGAACTGGCCAAGCACGTGCTGGAGGATGCAGACCGGGAATTTGCCCAGAAGATGGAGAGGGGAGATTTTGTAGTGGGAGGAAGTAATTTCGGATGCGGATCGTCCAGGGAGCATGCTCCTACCATCATAAAAATGGCGGGGGTTTCTGCCGTTTTGGCCAAGTCGTTCGCCCGCATATTTTACCGCAACTCCATTAACGTGGGGCTGCCGGTGTTGATCTGCGACACGGACAAGATCGACCAGGGAGATAAACTGGAGGTGGACTTAGGAGAAGGAACCGTGGTCAACCGAACATCGGGAGAGACACTTCATTTTGCGCCATTGCCTGACGTGATGATAAAAATACTAAATGATGGCGGTCTTCTGGCGCATATCGAGAAGTACGGTGATTTCAAAATAGACTAAACGAGCGACAAGACAAGCAAGATTCATTAGAGGAAATAACAGGAGGAAAGATGGTGAAGAAGATGGTGAAGTTTGACCAGCTTACCGTGCCCACCCAGGGTGAGAAAATCGAGATTGCAGGAGACCGGTTAAGAATACCTGACAATCCCATAATCCCGGTAATTGAAGGCGATGGCATCGGCCGAGACATCATGAGAGCTGCCCGCCGGGTGCTGGATGCTGCCGTAGAGAAGACTTACCATGGCAAAAGGAAGATAGTCTGGTTTGACATCTACGCAGGTGAGGCGGCCCAAGCCAAATATGGAGAAGTGCTTCCCCATGATACCTTCAAAGCCATTAAGCATTTCATTGTAGCTTTGAAAGGTCCATTAACCACTCCCATTGGCGGAGGATTCCGGAGTTTGAACGTGACTTTGCGACAGGTATTAAATCTCTATGCCTGCGTCCGTCCGGTGCGATACTTTGAAGGCGTTCCTTCACCGGTGAAAGAGCCGCAGAAGATGAACGTAATCATTTTCCGAGAAAACACTGAAGACGTTTACGCAGGAATCGAATGGGCCAAGGGAACCAAAGAGGTCAAGAAGCTGATCAGCTTCCTCAACAAGACATACAAGCTGCACATCCGAGCCGATTCCGGAATCGGGATAAAACCGATCAGCGTCACCGCCACCAACCGCCTGATCCGAAAGGCGATAAATCATGCCATAGACCACGGTCGCAAATCGGTGACCATGGTGCATAAAGGCAATATCATGAAGTATACCGAAGGGGCTTTCCGGGACTGGGGATATAAGCTGGCAGCAAAAGAGTTCCCTGACAAGGTGATAACCGAGACGGAACTGGAGAAGAAATATAACTGGAAACAACCCGAGGGTAAGGTGGTGATCAAGGACCGGATTGCCGACAGCATGCTCCAGCAGATTCTTACCCGAACCGATGAGTACGAGGTGATCGCCACACCCAATTTGAACGGCGATTATCTGTCGGATGCCTGCGCCGCTCAGGTCGGAGGGCTGGGGATGGCTCCAGGTGCGAATATCGGAGACTTTGTCGGTCTTTTCGAAGCTACGCACGGAACTGCACCCAAGTATGCAGACAAGGACATGGTCAACCCCGGCTCCTTAATCCTCTCCGGTTGCATGATGCTGGAGTACTTAAACTGGAAAGAAGCGGCGGACATGGTTTACAGAGCCATCGGTGAGACGATCAAGCAGAAACGAGTCACCTACGACCTGCACCGGCTGATGGAAGGCGCCACCAAGCTGAAGACCTCCGAGTATGCTTCTGCAATTATCGAGAATATGGGTTAAATGGAGTGCACCAGCTTGCTGGGGCTAATATCAACGGTATTAAAACCAGAACCTAACTGAAGTTAGGTTCTGGTTTTTCTTGTCCTCCGTTGGTTTGGGGTGCCCTTCAGGGTGATTCTTTCCGGGATGAACCCCCATCCCGAATCATATGTGGTTAACCATTACCGTGGGCTGAAGCCCCCGGCCATTTGATAAATCAAGCGCTTACAGGTAGGCGCGAATGTGACGATCGCACGGACGTGCTCGTCTGGGAACTCATCCAACCTTCAGGGCTTGATGAATCAAGCCCCCGTCCAGAAGCGCGCGGTGTCCGATGAATCGAACCGCTACGTCCGAGGCTTGCGAGACTTCCAAATTTCCCGGAATTTTCCAAAGAATTACTGACGAGTTTTGACAGAGGGGGCTACGATACTGATAAGGGCGCAAGGAAAGAGACACAAACCACCGAGGTGTATGAATGCGCCCCAAGCATCAAGACCGGAAAAATAGACCATCGGACCAGAGGCTCCTGGAATGTCGGAGAGCCCGAGAGGATAAAAGACTTAAGAGCAGAGAGCAAAGTCCCGCGAAAGCGGGATCGGGGACAGCTTTAAGGGGACGGGAGCTGACCCACTCTTTGCTCTTTCTATTTTCATTTTTTGGTAGCCTGGTTGGAAAAACTCGTTATCGGAGGATCCGAACCTTGGCCGGGTAGGAAAAAAATGGTGTCGTGAAAAAAAGTCGGCCCCGCCTCTGGTAGGGTCGACTTTCACTGCCCATGGTTAGGTTAAGATCTCCAGAACATTAGCAGACGACTATTTCTTACCCTGCTTCGCCATCAGCATATCCCTTAGCTGGTTATCCTTCTGAGTTACCTCTTGGTGTACCTGAGCGCAAAGCTGCTTTGCCAGATAGTAATTTCCCGCAGCGTATTCCGCTTTCGCCCGATTGTATTGCTCATCCCAGCGCGACATCTCCGCCGTCAGTAACCACACCTGGTCAGGGATCTTCCACTGCTTTGCCGAGGCCTGAGTCTCGTGGAGTTGTTTCATGGCGCCGTCAATTGCGGCCATGAAGTCTTCAACTTCCGTCTTGGTGTTGTCCTTGTTTTCCTTGGCCTGCGTGATGGCCGACTCAGCCACCTCTTTCGCGCTGATTAAGAGCTGTTTTGCTTCTCCGTATTTCTTCTGAGCGATCAAGCCCTCCGCTTCGGCGATGGAGTCTTTGGCCTGAGTGTAAACATCCGTCGCATATTTGTCCGCTTCCGCCTCCTGAGCTTTTTGCAGAGCAGCTTTGGCTGCGTCAAGCTCTTTTTGGGGCGCGCTCTGACAGGCAAGGATCATGAGTAACGAAGGTAACACTACCAAAGCAACGACCTTAATTGCTGTCTTCATCTGTTCACCACCTTTCCCTTCCTTAAGATTATGATTGTGATTACTTCACACGATTGTCTGAGCGGAGCTACTCAAAAGAAACCACTTCTTCTTTTGAATTGGCAAAAATATACTCCCTCGGCGTTCTTGTCAAGCCATTTTTCACCCTTTCCGCTTCTTGCTTCAGGGGAGTTTTAGCTTTTGGGGGCAAAGCCACCGATTTCAGATTCCAGTTCTGGTTCAGACTGCATCAACTATTCAACGGTCACGCTTTTGGCTAGGTTTCTGGGCTGATCCACGTTGCAGCCACGCATGACGGCCATGTGGTAGGCCAAGAGCTGCAAGGGTATCACAGAAAGAATGGGGGTCAAAATGTCCAAAGTATGCGGGATATATATGACATGATCCACCTTGTCCGTAATGTCTTTGTCTCCCTCGGTGGCAACCGCAATCACCTCTCCTTTGCGCGCCTTGATCTCCGCTATGTTGGATAAAACCTTGTCATGCACCTTGTCTTTGAGAGCTATTACTACCACCGGCATGTTCTCATCGATCAAAGCGATGGGGCCGTGCTTCATCTCTGCCGCGGGATAGCCTTCGGCATGGATGTACGATATCTCTTTGAGCTTTAGGGCGCCTTCGAGGGCGATGGGGAAATTGGACCCCCGGCCCAGATATAGGAAGTTGTTCTTCCGATAATATTTCTCCGCGATGGATTTCACATAAGAATCGTTCTTGAGAATCTGCTCTACCTGATTGGGGATTCTATGAATGGCATCTATTATCTCTCTTCCTCTCTCCAAGGACATGGTTCTCATGCGACCCAAAAGCAAAGAGATTAGGCCTAAGACCATTATCTGTGAGGTGAAGGCCTTGGTGGAAGCCACTCCGATTTCCGGGCCGGCGTGAATATAAACTCCCCCGTCAGTCTCCCGGGCTATGGTGCTTCCTACCACATTACATATCCCCAGAACCGTGGCCCCTTTTCTTTTAGCCTCCCGCAGTGCAGCCTGAGTATCGGTAGTCTCGCCGGATTGGCTGATCACAAAGACGATGGTCCCTTCATTGATAACGGGGCTTCTATATCGGAACTCGGAGGCATATTCCACTTCCACTGGAATCATGGCCGCATCCTCAATCATATATTCGCCCACCAAAGCGGCATGCCAGGCAGTCCCGCAGGCGGTGATGATTATCCGATCTATCAGATGCAGCTCCTCATATTGCAGATTTAGCCCATTCAGACGCGCGGCCCCCTCTTCGTAGTTCAATCTTCCCCTGATGGCATTGCGCAAGGTAGTGGGTTGCTCGAAGATCTCCTTGAGCATGAAATGAGGAAAGCCTCCCTTTTCAATCTGATCCAAGGTCCAGGAGATTTCCTGAATCTCCGGCGTAACCTCCACTTTGTCCACCGTGGAGATGGAGAAATTGTCCGGGTCAACCAAGGCCACTTCCCGGTCCTCCAGATAGACCACCCGATTGGTATATCTTAAAATCGCCGCCACGTCCGAAGCCACGAAGTTCTCACCCTTTCCGGAGCCTATCACCAGCGGGCTTCCATGCCGCGCCGCCACTATCTGGTGGGGACTATGCTTGCAGATCACCGCAATTCCATAGGTTCCTTCCACTTGCGATAATGCGGCCTGAGTCGCCTCCAGAAGATCGCCGTCATAGTATTCTTCGATTAGGTGGGCCAAAATCTCTGTGTCGGTGTCGGAGGTGAAGTTGTGTCCTTTTCGTAGGAGAAGCTCCCTTAGACTGCGGTAATTCTCAATGATGCCATTATGCACAACGGCAATATCGCCTTTACAGTCCAGGTGAGGATGAGCATTCAAGTCCGTTGGCTCACCGTGAGTGGCCCATCTGGTATGCGCAATGCCGGTGGTGCTATCAAATCGCTTATTTTGAAGCAAAGCCTCCAAGCCCACTATCTTTCCGGCACATTTCTCATAGATCAATCCTCGATCTTCCAAGACTGCGATTCCTGCCGAGTCGTATCCCCGATATTCCAGTCTTTTTAGCCCTTCAAGCAAAAAGGGCACCGCCTTTTGTCTGCCCACATATCCGACTATTCCGCACATCGTGACTCCTTGGCTTATTGTCAGGTAGATTCGCAAGCCAATCTATAACTGCTACCCCCTCTCCCCTTGTGGGAGAGGGAATAACGTCGCATCGCTAATCAATCGTTTACACCAGATCGTTGTCGGGTAGCTTCGCCAGCCGACCTATAACTACAACTTGTACGTGTCATGTTGAGCGTAGCGAAACATCTGGTTTTGGATTCTTAATTTTGATCAGAAGGACACATAAGTTTGGAAATCAGCGCTATGGTACTTTTGGTTGAAACTAAATTTGAAACCAATGTTTTGTTTTTCAAGAAGCTTCCGGTTGTGTCTCTTCGCTGCAAGAGGAGCATCTACCATATCGAAAACCCAAGACCCTAAAAAGATAATTCCTCCGGCTAAGGCGCATTCGTCTCTGCGTCTATCATCTCTGTCCTTTTCTTCTTCAGTCATTTGATCATACTTTTCAGGCGATATATCCCCCATAGCCAAGCCGATTAGTGCCATTCCCACACACTCTGCTCCGAAAATCGCCATCGCGGTATTTGTTTCGCCGGCGTACCAATGTCCCACTCCGTGATAACCAAACCCGGGAATTGCCGCCAAGGCAAGAGCCAAGTATGGATTTTTGCGCTCAGTGGGCTTAACATGCCGATAGCGAATCGAATCGGGTGCTTCCATTCGGCTTGAATTAACGGTTGGTTAAGCATTCGAAAACTCCGAAGGTTGAGTAGGCGGTAAGTCTGCTGCTGAACCTCTCGAAACATAAGTTTCGGTTCTTGCATTAGAGATAGAAGAAACAAGCCACAGATAACCCGTCAGAACCGTGGTCAGGCCAATTATCTTAGCCGATTCATTCATTTCTGAACCTACCCTTGGTGTTCATTTGCCGAGCCATGAAGGCTGGGCTAGGCAGATAAAAGAGGTTGAGCAAGAGTAATCAGCTACTTCAAGTATTCACTCATTGTCCGAGAGTCCTTGCGGACATTTCGGACCTACGAATCTAAGATCTTCAGGGCATCTGTGACCAAGGTAGAGGCTTCTTTCTTCGACTTAGCTTCAGCGATTATTCGCACCTTTGGCTCGGTGTTGGACTTTCTCACCTGCAGCCAGGAATCCTCAAAATCAATTCTCATCCCATCCAGCGTGTTCACCTTTCCCCCGGAGAACTGTCTTTTCAGCCTCGGTAAGTTCTTCTCAAAGCTCGGAGTCAGCTTGACTTTCTTCTTGATCATGAAATACTGCGGAAGCTCTGACGCCAGTCGGCTGATGGATTCATCGGACTCAACCAAGTACTGTAAGATCAAAGCCATACCGACCAGCGCGTCCCGTCCGTAATGCAGTTCCGGCAAGATGACGCCACCGTTTCCCTCTCCCCCGACTGCCCCCCTGACTTCCTTCAGCTTTCTGGCTACATGAGCCTCTCCTACCTTGGTTCGGAACACTTTGGAGCCGAGCTCTCCAGCCACGTGATCTATCATCCTAGAAGTGGAGATGTTGGCCACCACGTTGGAATTCGGTTTCTGGCTCAAAATAAACTTGGTTACCAGAGCTAGAGTTGCTTCTTCTCCCAGCGGGATCCCTTTCTCTGAGACGATTGCCAGTCTGTCCACGTCCGGATCGTTGGCAAACCCCAAATCTGCCCGATTCTTCCTCACAGCTTGGCAAAGAGTGGTCAAATTCGCCGCCACCGGCTCTGGATCGTGGGAAAACATCCCGTCTGGTTTGCAGTTTAGTTCGACCACACTACAACCCAAAGCTTTCAGAAGAAAAGGAGAGACAACTCCTCCTGCTCCATTGCAGCAGTCTACAACCACCCGGAACTTTCTCGCCTTGATCTTCTGAACGTTTATGCAACTCAGTCCGAGAATCCTGTCAACATGCCTCTTGCTCCAACTATCGTCAAAACTGATCTTTCCTAACCGGTTCCAGGGCTGGTACACGATTTTGTCACAGTCCACCAACTCAACCAGCTTCCGGTTTTCCTTTTCACTCAAGAAAATCCCGTCCACTCCCACGAATTTCAACGCATTCCACTGAATGGGATTGTGGCTGGCGGTTATTATTATCCCACCTCTGGCCTTAAGCCCTTCGACCGCCATCTCCACCGTGGGAGTGGCGCAGATGCCCAAATCCACTATCTGGCATCCGGTGGAGAGAAGCCCAGAAGTCACAGCATGCCTGGCCATGTCACCAGAGACTCTCGAGTCTCTTCCCACCACGACTTTTCCGGATTTGCAGAGATTTCCGAAAGCGGAGGAATACCTGACCAAAAGATCCGGGGTCAAACTCTCCCCCACCACCCCCCTCAGGCCTGAGACTCCTGCGATCAACTTTCTTTGCATCGGGAAGGTTCTGTTAGACTGGAGCCAGGACGAACCTCTTTCTCCACCCAATCGACCAGTTTCATTACGATTCCGTCCACCACTTCATCCGGTATGCCGTCCAGATGAGAGGACTTCTTTCGCAGATCCACCTGGTCGTTGACGTGATCAATCACCAAAAGCCTCCCATCCAGGGCTAAGGCGATCTCAGTGGAAAAAAGGTCCAATTGCGAAATCCCTGCGATTTTCCGCATATTATGACAGATGCTGGAATGAACGTGCTGGTCGATCTCGGACGGCGACAAAGCGTCCGCTATCTTGGTATGGTCATCCCACCAGCAGGGGATAATTTCGCCGCAGGCAAAGAAGACCCGGAACCAAGCCCTCCGACCATCTATTTCAACGGGATTGATTTTCTCCTGAACCAGATATTTGTCCTCGGGGAACTGCTGCCGGGCTGCCTGGACGTCCTGTATGGTTCGAGCATCCAAAACCACTCCATCGCCGCATCCTCCGCAGGCGGGTTTGATCACAAAGGGTATCCCGACCTTGTCCAGTTGAATTGAATGCAAGTTGGGACGTTCATCCCAAGGAGGAAGTATGATAGTGTAGGGAACGTGGATTCCATGGGAAAGAAACTCCAGATGCATGGTCGCCTTGTCCGTGGCCCAGGTGGCCCGGTCCACGTCATTGATCATCTTCACCTCGCGCTTCTGCATCATATCCACCAGTTGCTCGAAGTCTTCTTCCTGATCGGAAGCCCGGTCAAAAAAGACTTTGAAACCTAACTCCCCGCCCTCCATGCGCTTTATGGTCTCGAAGAGATTGTGGGGATGGATCAGATAAGGGGAAAGCTCTCTTTTTACGCACTGGCTATCTATCTGGAAGACGAAGTCCGCATCGTACTTCCAGCACCAGGCAACCGCCAGATCATGAACCTGCAACTTTCCACCTCATGCTTCTAAATCCGTCGTTTGTCGACAGAGGGATAAGACATGTCTTTGACAAAACAAAGGGGATTTTCGCCCGGTAAACTATGTGATCGGTAATGAAAGGGCACCGCTTTATCCAAACTACGCGCCGAAATCGGTAAGTCAGATTCGCTTAGTTAGCCGATCCATCTTGACCCCATGGATGCATCAGAATCGACCCCCATACCGCATTGGTCTTGCTCGTCTGAAGATTCGATGGTCTTCGGAAGAGCACGGCCAAATCCATCAGATTCCACCTGAGATGGATATTTTATGCACCCCGCCTAAGTCGGCATAGGAAGAATAAGCATAATCGAATCGGTAGACTTTCCACGTTACTCCGAACCCTGCGGCAAAACCCGCCAGGTTATCCTTGTCCGAATTGGTCTTGAAATTCTTGCCAAAGGAACTCCAGCCGATTCGCAGATAAAGGGGTTTGAGGGCGGTGAACTCTCCGCCTAAACAGAAAAAAACGTCATTATCAAATGGCTTGGTAGCGTCTAAGGTGAAGATCAAAGGAAGCTCGCGCAGTTGATGAGACATTCCCGCCTTAAGGTATGCCGGGAGGGCGTCCTTATGCGATTGGGTGGCCCCCTTTAGCTGTACTCCCAGGTTTTGACCAACAGCTCCGAGCCGAGTGCGGCCATCTGACGCCTTGTATAGAATCCCCAGATCCAAAGCCAGAGCGTCGGATGAATACTTGTCGATCTTTTCGTAGATCAGCTTTCCGGTCCCGCCAATGCTGAGCTGGGCATTGATCTCCTCGGCAACGGAAACAGCCAAAGCCAGATCCGAGGCGCCGAAGGTTCCCAGATTTGTCCCCTTATCGTCGGTCTTGGTAAGGGAGCCATAGTTGAAATAGCAGAGGGAAACGCCCAGTCTGGTATTCTCGCTGTAAGGATGCACATATCCCAGGAATCCGGACTGGATGTCGGTAATATAGTTGTTATAGGTGGTGAAAAAGCGCTTGCTTTGCGTTTGAGTCAAGCCAGCGGGGTTAAAGTACAAAGCTGCCTCATCGTCGGATAGCCCCACGAACGCTCCCCCCATTCCGCTGGATCTGGCGCTGGGATCGATTTTCAGAAAGCTATAGGCGGTGGTGCCGACCTTAGAGTTTACCCCCCAACAGACCGAATTGATCGAAAGAATCAAACCTGCGAGCAGAACGGCCAAAGAGACGCTTTTTTTCATGTTTTGATCCTCTTCTTGAACACTATTTCGAGGGCGGAGTGTTCACCTTCACGCCAACTGACAGAAACTGCATATCAAGATGCGTTCTGGGTCAAGCTGAAGCTTGACATTCCGCCGCGACCATACCGATTCTGGGTTTTTCAAAGATCCAAAGGTACCTGTGACAATTTACTTACACCGACAAGAAAAGTCAACATCTTTTGAACGCAGCATCTTGTTACAATCGCTTCTGTCTCTGGCCAGCCTTCTTATTCTTTTCGACAACATCACCAACCCTTTGCGGTCTTGTTCACGATATCTTCGGCCAGTTTCTCGATTGCTCTCTCCTTGCCCTGATCCTCCGTCTCGTTCAGCGCCGAGTAGACTCCCCATCCCAAAAGGCTATCTTCCTTCCAGAGGACTTTCTTGTTTTTCTCCTCCTCGAACCAAACCTTCACCCAGATTCTGGCTATGTATTCTTTGATGTTTTCCTGCTGGTCATAGGTGTAGGCCTCCCTGGTATACTTGGTGACCACTCCATGCAAAATGGAGTCGGCTATTTTTTCGTTGACCACCTTTAGTGTATTATCCTGGACAAATCTGTCAGCGACCTGTTGGGTGAGAGCTTCATGGATCCCGTATTCCGCAGTTTGGTTGTCAAAAAGGGGGACGGCTATGGTTTTGATTCCGGATAGTCCCGATCCGGAGAAAGAGTAGACCCCGCATCCGCAGACGAAAAGCAGTATACAGAATACAGTACACAGAAGACAGCAGGCAGAGGGTTGAAGTGCGGGTTTGGGGGTGATGTCTGACATTGTTTTCGACAAGCCTGTTGGTTACAACTCAATCATTTGGTGAGAGCAGAGTGTAAGTTCGAAATTCAAAGAGAATGATCCAAGCTTGCAATTCAAAAATCAAAATCATCCCTTTTATCTCTATTGATCCTTCTTTGACTAAGAACCCCCAAGGGATACTAACTCATTTCCCTCAGCTTGCGTCGAATTGACTTCGTGCGTTTGGATGAGCATTTCACCATGAACTCATGCATTTCACGAAGCCACTCCAACTTCTTCTTGGGTGGTATCTTCATGAATCTCAAAAGTCGCTCTTCTTCGGTTTCCCATTCGAAAATCATAGGCTCTTCCTGAGTTTCTTTATCTTCGTCAATTCCTCGATATCCAATTTATCGACGGCGCGGCTGGTCTTTTGTTTCATTTCGATTAGTTTATCTATGGAAATCACAGGTAATGTCATATCATCAATTCTGATGCGAACAATGCTCTTTTTAGCTTCCTCAAAAGATACGGGTGATTCAATAATGATGTCTACTTCTTTTAGTTCTCCCTCTTTATAGAAATTAAGGGCTTTCATATTTTTTTTCTTGATCCAGTCTTCTCTTGCCTTTCTATCTGAAATTTCCATGGGATCAACCGGTTGTTTTACACGATACCCTTGGCTTTTCAAAATTTCGACAATCTTCTTGAGATTATCATCGCTCATTTCGACGAGGATATCTAAATCAGCTGTATTACGCATCGAACCAAGAAGATTAACAGCGATTCCACCTACAAGCACATATTTTACTTTTTGCTTTTGAAATGCCCGGAATATCTCTTCATAAAAAATCATTTTCGATGTATCCTTTTGTTACGTTTTTTGTGCCACAGGTGGCTTAACTACCCGACAAATCATATTGTCGGCTGCTTCGCCTTCGGCAGTTCGACTTTGCTCGCCGCCCTGAACTGGTTGAAGGGCCGGAGAGCCGACCTACAACTACCATACCCCCTCTCCTTTTATCCCTCTCCCGCCAGGGGAGAGGGAATTACGTTCCCGTCTTTTACTACCTGATCGACCAGATTGACTCCGTAATGATAGGGAATCTCCTTGTAGTCTTGCACGTTCCAGATGACCAGATCTGCTTTTTTCCCCACTTCTATGCTTCCCACCTCGTTCGCTTTATCTACGGCATAGGCGGAGTTGATCGTTGATGCGGTCACCGCTTCGGCTGGGGTCATCTTCATCATCAGGCAAGCCAAGCTCAAGATAATGGGCATCGATTCGGTCATCGAACTTCCTGGGTTGAGATCGGTGGCTAATGCCACAGCTAAACCTTCATCTATCATCTTTCGAGCAGGTGGATACTCTTTCATTCCTAATCCGAAGCAAGCTCCTGGTAACAAAACTCCGATTACGCCTACCTCTTTCATCATCTGGATTCCTTCGTCCTCTATGAACTCCAGATGATCAGCCGAAACTGCGCCCAGTTCTGCGGCAAGCTTTGCTCCTCCCAAAGGTGAAAGTTGATCCGCGTGCAACTTGAGCTTCAGCCCGTACCTCTTTGCGACCGTCAGAATCTTTCTCGACTCTTCAATATCGAATACCCCTCTTTCACAAAACACGTCACAGAAAACGGCCAATTTCCGTCCTGCTACTTCAGGAATCATTTTTTCAGTTATCAACTTGATATATTCGCTTCTTTTGTGTTTGTACTCTTCCGGCACCTCATGTGCTCCCAAGAATGTGGGAATCAAATCAATGGGATGAATCTTGTTTAACTCTTTTATCACTTCCAGCATCTTGATTTCATCATCCAGTGACAGACCATAGCCGCTTTTGGCTTCGATGGTGGTAGTGCCAAATGAGAGCATCCGGTTAAGTCGAGGGGTGGCTGACTGAATCAACTCTTCTTTTGATTTTGATCTCAAAGCCTTCACACTCGATCTTATTCCTCCCCCGGAGGCAGCGATTTCCTGATAGGTCCTTCCCTTTATCCGCATCTCGAATTCTTCTTCTCTGGTGCCGGCGAAGACCGGGTGAGTGTGGCAATCGACAAATCCGGGGAGAATGACTTTGTCCTTTGCATCAATGGCTTTCGTCTGCTTATCGATTTTGATCTGTTCTAAGACCTCTTTTGTACTTCCCACCGCTACGATCGCACCCTGGGAGATAGCCACTGCCCCATCTTCAATTATCGCCAGATCCTCCAGGTGCTTGCCTGTTCGGGGGCCTTGTTGATCTGATCTTAAGGTCAGAAGCTGGCGGGCATTCTGAATAAACACATCGACGATTTTCATTGTGTTAAGTTCTCATTCGTGGAATGATAATTTTAGACTCGGCCTTGCTAATTTCATATAACCTTCTAGAAATCCACATCGACAAGGACCCATATTTTTTGATTTCCTCTGACGTGAGTGCCTTAGCGTAATATTCTTTGGCTCTTTCCCTTTCGCCTTCCATGTCCAAGATTTGTGCGTAGTCGAAATTGTAAACAAAGCTACGAGGATAGACGGTAAGCAAATATTCAAATTCCTCTTTGGCTATGTTTGTATCTTTTACTGCACCTGCTGAGACAGCGAGAAATTCGCTAAACAAATCTCTGGGGATACCAGCCTTTTTTGCTTCCAGAAACTCTAGTTTAGCATTTGCATACATCTCTTCTTTAAAATAGACCTTTCCTAAATGGTAAGAAACAGAACCTACATTAAAACCTGATTGCTTAAGGTCCTCAAAAGTCATTTGAGCATCTTTCAATCGGTTGGTCAACTCATACGTCAATCCCAAGTTAAATTTAAATGTTGGATTTGGTGGATCGAGATTGATAGCCTTCTGTAGATTCTCGATGGCTTGATCAGGATTGTTCAACTCTGCAAATGCCCTTGCTATACAATTGTAAGTATGCGGATTTTCTCCATGAAGCGCCATCACCTTATGGTAACAAGTAAGGGCTTTTTTAAAGCGCCCTGTCCAAAAATACAAATCGCCCAAACCTTGATAAGGGTAGTCCTTTTCGCGCTTCAATTTAATCTGTTTGTAAATCTTTTCTGCTTCTTTGTATCTTTTCTTCATTTGAAAGCAATCTGCCAAGTTCACACCTAGGGTTAGGTTGTCTTGGATTTTGACGCCCAGTTTCAAGGCCTTCTCATTACTTTCTATAACCTTTTCAAGAAGTTCTATTTCTTCATTCGTCAGCTTATCTAGTTTCTCATAATCAACGAAATGAATATCGCCTTTTGTGCCTAAAGGAACCACTTCTGACTGAATCATAGAGAACAGTTTCTTCTGGTACACTGCGCCAACATTAACAAACAACTCGCCGTTTTTAGGGTCAAGTTCAATTGCCTTAGATAAATCACTCAACGCATCTTCATATTGCTTCATATGGGTATGAAGAATAGCTCGATTAGCATAGGCAGGTGCAAAATTAACCCCCTTCCTTATTGCTTGATTGATGAATCGATAAGCTCTTTTGTTATCCCCTTTCTCTGCATAGACTATTGATAGGATATTGTATACATTTGGATCATTAACCCGTCTCCGTCTGGCTTCTTTTGCGTATTCTAATGCTTGGTCTAATTTGCCCAGATAAAAACATGCAACAGCTAAGTTGATTACGGTTATAGATTTTTTGGGAGCTAATCGGTGAGCCTTGTCAGCGTATTTAAAGGCACCTTTGTAGTCTCTTAAACCCAAATGTGCCACAGCTATATTGTTCAAAGCAGCAAAATATTTTCGATGCGAACCACTGTTTTTTTCTTTGACAAATTTCTTGAATTTTTTCAGAGCCTTTTTAAATTTCTGGTTATTTAGTAGCTCATACGCCCATCCAAAGAGTTCCTCCAAATATTTTGACGGGTAAGCTTCCGCTTCAATCTGCGATTTTGTTTCTACATTTTCATTGGAAGAAACAGCGGATAGGATTTTAGTTACCTTAGGCTCCAATGCAGAAAGGTCACTTTTAATGTCTTCCGTATTTTTTTCTGTTTTGCGTGCGGCTTGCAGGAGTTTTCGACCATAATTCAATTGCAATTTATTAAATAATTCTGGATCTTTTGTGATACTATTTTCAAACATCTCAAAAAACTTAGTTAATCCTTCTCTTAGTTTTGTATCAGTGTAGGCAGCAGAGTTGCAGTATCTCCTAAAGAAGTCTGAATCTTTGATTTTGCAGGTTATTTCGTTCAGATAATCCTCGTCTTTTTCCGGTAAGCATTCAATCTTTATCGACCCCGTTTTAATGATTTCTAAAAGGCACTTGGCAAGAGGTTCATATTCGGGTGAGACTACGGATAGGTCCTTTAGTGACTTGGTCAAAATATCTTCAAATATCTTGCCGTTAGCGGTGCGCAAAGTTTTTAACCCAAGCTTAAACAAGTCCGACCAAAATAAAATATCCATAACCATTTATTTGGTAGCCTTTAGTGAAAACATAAGTGGAACGATTTCCTTATTCCCTTTTAGTCGCCACTTTTTGTCTTTACCCTGCCCCAGAAATGGGAAAACATCGTAATGACAGAAAGGAAATTCGTGCAAGAATTCGATTCTCAAGCCAACCACTATCAGGGCATTGATGATGTCACTTAGACTATGAGTCCACTCATACGAGGGATTAACTACCTCGGCCTTCCGGTCGGCATAAGAGCCTTCCGGCTCGTATTTCGTCGGATGGGGTGAGTAGAAGTATGAGTGCTGCAGTTTGAAATCCTTGGTGTAGCTCTCATTTTCAAAAACACTGGTGAAAGGATGACCCTCAATTATATAGAAGACTCCCCCTAACTTAAGAAAATGAGCGATGACTTTTGCCCACCTATTGATATCGGGGAGCCATGGCAGGACTCCGTAAGAGGTGAACACAATGTCGAACTCACCTTTCAGAACCTCTGGTAGATCCTGGATATTTGAGCAGATGAAGTTAGCTTCTATGCTCAATTCTTGGGATAGGGATTTCGCCAGTGCAATTGCCCTGTCCGAAAAATCTACGCCGGTAACTTTCGCACCCAGCCTGGCCCATGACATGGTGTCCATTCCAAAATGGCACTGCAGGTGGAGCAACGATTTTCCCGAGACATCCCCCAACTCCTTAAGCTCGGTGGAATGAAGCGTACACCTCCCGGCCTTGAATCCCTCCACATCATAAAATTCCGACTTCTCATGGATCGGGGTCCACTCGTTCCAGAGATCTAGGTTGGTCTTCAGATACTTATCCATTCGAAATCCCTCTCTGGCGGAGAAATCCCCCTTTTCACCGTCACCGGCAGTTTTCTGCAGGAAGAGAGTTTTCTCCCCTGACCCCAGTCAGGCCGAAGCCTGACAGTCCAGGAGTCCCCGAACCATTGCCAGCTTAACTCGGTGAAAAGCCTCACCCACACGTTAGGTTGCCCCAAGATCACGTGTTTCAGCGGCTCAGCATGCGGATGAAAGCCCCTATTCCCCGACTGACCGCAGTGATTAGGGTGGCAAGCTCAAAGAGTGGTTCCTCTATTTTGGGCAGAATGTCCTCTTCGAACTCCCTCAAGCGCAGGGCAGCATCCCGAACCGTGGTGACACTCTGCTCCACCCCATCCACCTGCCGACGCACGGATTGTAGTACGCCGCTGATCTCCTGGGAGATAACGGTTAAGTCATGGCTCAGAGGGACGATCTGCATGCGCGCCGTTTCGATGAGCTTCTCGGCCTCTTTGGCCGTCCGGCGGATTTGCAGCAGAGCTACGACAAGCAAGAACGTGGCGACGACCATGACTGCCGCAATGACGGTGACGCTGATAGTAAGTAACATGAATGGTGGTCTCCTTTGGTCTTATGCCTTGCTTCTGTTCTTGTCCTCTTGCTTTGACAACTCGTGCCGGGCGGCTTCAATACCGGTCGCCACTGCATCTTTGACTCTCTTAGCTTCCGCCTTTGCCTCCGACACAACCTCCTTTGCCAATTCGCCGACTTCTTCCGATTTCTCCTCGGCCTGTTTTAAGGCTTGCTGGGCCTTCACGCGCGCTTCTGCCAACAGATGGTCAGCCTCTTTTCTCAGCTCGTCTGCCCGGCGCCGGGCATCGTCGAGAATGGTCTTGGCTTTGTCTCTGGTCTCCGAGTAGATTTCCTTGGCCTCATCAAAAGCCTCTTTTCCTTTTTTCTTGATGTCGGATCTCAATTCCTTTCCCGACTTGGGGGCGAAAAGAAGCCCGGCGGCTGCGCCAAGGAACCCGCCGATCAACAACCCGCGCCAGAAGCCACCGCGATCACTTCCGTTTCCTGACATTTTAGAACCTCCTTTCCGACAAATTTGTTCTCTTCTGTTTGTGCATCCATTAGATATGGCGACCGGTTGATGGCATGGGCGGAGCCAAAGCTCCCCCACCAAGTGCCTGATATTTTATTCTCGCAGACTGAAGTCTGCGGTTACATTTTCGACATAGGGATTTTTATTCCCTTTTCTTTGGCGAACTTGATTGCTTCTTCATAACCTGCATCAGCATGACGCATAACGCCGGTTCCTGGGTCGTTAGTCAAGACCCGTTCCAATCGGGTTTTCATCTCTTTGGAGCCGTCGGCCACGATCACCATTCCGGCATGAATGGAGTTGCCGATTCCGACTCCTCCGCCGTGATGCACAGAAACCCAGGATGCACCGGATACCGCATTCAAAAGGCCGTTCAAAATGGGCCAGTCGGCGATAGCATCTGAGCCATCCTTCATCCCTTCGGTCTCTCTGTAGGGGGAAGCCACCGAGCCGCAATCCAGATGGTCTCTGCCGATCACGATCGGGGCTTTCAGCCGTCCGCGTTTTACCATGCGATTGATGATGTCACCGAAATGCGCTCTTTCGCCATATCCCAGCCAGCAGATTCGAGCCGGCAATCCCTGGAATTGGACTTTTTTCCGGGCAAGCTTAATCCATCGGGTCAGAGGCTCATCCTGTTTGAACTCCCTTAAGACTACCTTGTCGGTCAGGCGAATATCCTCCGGATCGCCTGACAGGGCCACCCATCGGAAAGGGCCCTTTCCTTCGAAGAAAAGGGGCCGAATGTAAGCAGAGATGAATCCGGGATAATCAAATGCTTCCTTCACTCCGGCCTTTTGGGCCTGCCCTCTGAGGTTGTTCCCGTAATCGAACACTACTGAACCTTGCCTCAGGAAACCCAGCATGGCTTGAACGTGAACGGCCATCGATTCCATTGATCTCTTTATGTATTCTTGTGGATTCTCCCTTCTCAGCATCAGTGCCTGTTCGAATGGAATGCCGGCAGGGACGTAACCGTTCAGTTCATCATGGGCGCTGGTTTGATCGGTAACCACATCCGGGATTACCCCTCTTCTTAAGATCTCAGGATGGGTTTCGGCGCAATTACCCAGAAGCCCAACGGAAACGGGTTTTCTCTTCTCCTTTGCTTTTTGAATCCAGCTCAAGGCCTCATTTAGATTATCGGTCATCTTTTCGCAATAGCCTGTGGCAAGTCTTCTTTCTATTCTCTTTCTGTCGACCTCCACACAAAGGATTGCCGCGCCGTTCATGGTGCCGGCCAGAGGTTGAGCACCACCCATCCCACCCATCCCGCCGGTAAGGACGAATCTACCCGTTAGATCGCCCCCGAAGTGCTTTTTTGCCACACTGGCCAATGTCTCGTAGGTTCCCTGGAGAATTCCCTGGGTGCCTATGTAAATCCAGCTTCCGGCAGTCATCTGCCCGAACATGATCAACCCCAGTCTCTCCAGTTCCCTGAATTTCTCCCAGGTTGCCCAGGCAGGCACCAAATGCGAATTGACGATCAGGACTCTGGGCGCATAAGTGTGAGTCTTGAATATCGCCACCGGTTTACCAGACTGAACCAGAAGAGTTTCGTCGTTCTCCAATTCCTTCAGGCTTCTCACAATGGCATGATAACATTCCCAATTGCGCGCGGCTTTTCCCGAGCCGCCATAGATGATTAGCTCCTGCGGTTTTTCCGCCACTTCTTCATCCAGATTATTCTGCAGCATCCTCAAAGCCGCCTCCTGGTGCCAGCTCTTACAGGAGATACTATTACCTCTTGGCGCTTTCACTGGTGAATAATCCATGTTGAACCTCCCATTTCCTTCGATGTCCAATCAAGACGCCGGAATCAATTGAATAAGCAATGCCGATGCCCTCGACTAATCGGCGTTATTGGCATTCTCGTTGGCGAAACATCAACGATTCCTTCTCTTGATTCGAACGGTATGATACAAAATCCTGGCCCGAAAAGCAATACTTTTGAAGTATGGGCGGGTAAGGCAAAGCTGCCGCTCTGCTTATGTGGGATTCTGCCCGCACTGATTATCGAAGGGCGGGTGAGATGTGATCAACCTACGTGTAGTCAGATGCCGGAAAGGTTTGGTTTAGATACCTTCAGGGGACTTGTAGCTGCTGATTCTCAGCTTTGTAAGCGAGCCGTCCAGATACAGAGTTAGCTTTCGAGCAGCGCGCTCAAAATCCGGAGTCTGGTACTGACCGTCTATCTCTTTCAAACTGAGCCAAGAGAAGCTGGTGGAACTTAAGTTCGTATGATTTTGGATTCTTAAACCCATGTCTTCGGGCAAGAAGATGCTTAGTTTGCACGCCTTGGTCACGATGGTGCCGGTGATTTCATTCGACAGATCACCGATTCTGACATCGACATTAGAAGCTTTGAGTTCCAAATCGAAATCCTTGACCTGAAGATCGGAAAGGTTTAGGTCTGCCCGACTGGCTTTGGCATGAACCTGGAGACTTATCGGCACACGGTCAGTCAGAGTCACCTTCCAATCTTTCTTTCCGTATTCGCCCCAATACCACCCACGGCTCCAAATCCACTCGGTCTGTATCCTTTCACCATCAGTTATCTCCACCGTAGCCGAACTGTCTGAGCTTAGGCGTCTGTACGTGGCAAAGGGTTTTTCCCTGAAGTAATCCAATTCGGCGGAGGCCAATTTCCCCCTGCCGGATGACAGTTTCAGATCCCCATCCCTAATCTCAATTATGGCCTTGACCTTGGCTAGCGTAGAGTCCTGGTTCTGGCTCCAGAAATAAGTCTCACCGGTGTGATGGGGCCCAACAAAATCACTCTCAAAGAACAAAGCGGGGCCTAAGATGGTAGCGATGAACAAAAGAGGTGACAGGATCGCCAAGAACGAGAGATGGGTTCTCTTGAACAGCAGCTCAATTCCAACGGCGACCAGAACAAGTGGCCAAAGAGAAAAAATACCTGCCCAGACGCTCCAGGAAAGACGTCCGGTGGTGTTTAGAAGCAGGACGATGCCCACTGCTATTAGTATGGCTCCATTTCTTATTCTTCCGATATGCATTATAGAATCTCCCAAAGCATGCGCCTGGCGGCGCGCCGTTTCGATTGTCAGTCGGGTGCGACTCGATTGTTTCGACCCTTGACCAGCAGCGCTATACCGATGACTATGAGAATCACAGGCCACAGATAGTGCAAATGAAACCAGGGGAATAGGCTATTCAACAAAAAGATCAATCCCAGAAAGATAAGAGCCAGTCCCGGCAAGAGGTGGCTAAACTTGGATTTCTCTGGAGTAACTACTTCTGCTTCCGTCTCTGGGCGACGAGGGACTATTATCCATCCCACGATGTAAGCCAAAAACCCGACGCCGTCGGCAAAGACCAAGAGCACCGCCACTATCCGCAGAATGGTCGGGTCCACATTCAAATATTCTCCCAATCCTCCGCATATTCCCGCAATCATCGAATTGGTTCTAGAACGATAGAGCTTCTTTCCCATGCTTTTTCCCTCTTGATCCTGATGCATTCCACTATACGAGTGAAATGTCTACAGGGATTCATGTAAATTGGAGGAGAGACAAAAAAGACATCTGCGCCCTGGAGGGTGCGAGATGGTCATTTCCCCCTTACGCAGGGTGAAATTCTACGGCTACCCCCGCTCTACAGCCTAACCGGTCAGGTACCCTGTGCTCAGGCGAGCGGACGCTCCCATCCGGGGACTCATCGGAGCACACGACAGATAAATACGGGAGCGCGGGGCTTCTAAGGGGCTACTGGCGCAGGCGAAAGCCTGCGGCTACAATGCTCCCCCTTACCCTGACCCTCTCCCCGGAGGTGAGAGGGAATTTCTCACCACGACCTTCGGCAGAGGTATTTGCATTAGCACTCTTAAGTGGAATTCTTTGAACCGGATGAATCTTCTTTCTTTTCCTTCTCCTTGCTCATTTCATCCAAGTAATTCATTCTAAGCTCAAACAGGGCGTGATCTAAGAAACTCTTTTCGTTTTCGGAGAGATTGTTTTTGGTCTTGTTCTGGATGGTCTCCAGCATGTCGATGGAAAATCGGGCTTGGTCTAACTCGCGTTCCACTTTGTGGGTAATGGGATTTTGCAGTTTTCCCAGCTGCTGCATGGCAGCGGTCTGGAACATCAACACCAGCTGGACGAATTGAAACTCGTCTTTTCTCTCTTTTTCACTCTCAGTCATGGGATCCCCTTTATAATTAGGTTTAAAGATGCACGACTCGAAAGAGAGAAACCGTTATTCCCGACAAAAGGAAGGTTGGTTGAGATTTGTACCTCTCATTTTTGTTTGGCTTTGGACCCTTCTGCCAATCTTTTGGCCAGGGTCAGATTGTGCTTAATGTCCATGCTCTCCGCATCGATTTTTTTCAAAAGCCTTTCCAAGTCGTAATCCTCGATCTCCCGAAGAAGCTCTTTGATGTCTCTTTCCAACGAACTCGCTGCTTCCAGGGCCTGAGCTATTTTTTCCGACGTTTTCATATCTTCCTTCCGGTTAGGGGGTTGCTTGCAGCTTTTCTTCCACGAATCCGAGACGTGACCAGACCGGCTTGAGGTTCTCTCTCCGGCTACTGGATGCTTCTGATCCTCCAGAGTTTGTCCCCTATCAGTCGCATGTCCAGGCGATATTGATCCATTACCGCTTGGGAGACGTCGCGGGGATCAATCCCGTAGTCCTCCAATCCTTTGGTTTTGACCGGCGTGTTTTGACTGGAGACATTGATCCCCAGGTGAATTTTAGTGGAGACGGAGGTTCTAACCGTGGCCGAGACGGTCAGCTTAAAGTCCGTATCAAACAGGTCATCCCCCCATCTTTGCAGCACATCTCCCTTGAGCCGGTGATTCAGCTTGTCCTTTAAGATGTCTACTAGAAGCTTCTGCTTCAGGATAGCTTTCTCCAGATCTAAATCGAAATGCTCCACAAGAAAATGAAGCATGCGCTCGCTTTTTATCTGGGTTTTCTTCTTGAAGTGATCTATGCCGATGATGTATTTTTCGTCAATCTCACACGGCCCGATGAAAGCTACGATATTATCCCCTGGGATGTCGTAGTTTCTGAAAGCCCAGAAGGAGGTAAGCTGTTCACCGGTGAACAAAATCTCTTCTTTGACAAAGAGTGATCTCATGACTTTACCCTCTTATGAAAAAACCGTCCGCTGTCCACCGTCCGTAGTCTGCCGCAAAACCTCTATTCCTCAGATGGGGAAAGAGTCATTGTTCCCGTCATTCCAAATACCAAATGGTCTATCCTATGTCGACCAACGAAAACTTCTTTCTGTATTTTCGAAGGAAATTCGACCGAAGGCACTGGTTGTCGTTTGAAATTAGCTCCGGATCTTCTTGAAGGGTCTTGAAAGCCGAATCCCTTGCCTGGAACAGAAGTCTGGCGTCTGTTACGATGTCCGCGATCTTAAGCTCAGGCAAACCATGTTGTCGCGTTCCGAAAAACTCACCCGGTCCCCTCAATTTCAGATCGATCTCCGAAATCTTGAAACCATCATTGGTGGCCGTCATAGCTTTAAGCCTTTGATCTGCCTCCTGCGACAAAGGTGGATTGGCCACCAGAAGACAGAAGGACTGATCTGCTCCTCTGCCGATCCTTCCTCTCAACTGATGCAACTGCGACAGCCCGAATCTTTCCGCATGCTCAATTACCATCACGGTGGCGTTGGGCACGTCCACCCCCACCTCGATCACGGTGGTGGCAACTAAGATATCATATTCACCTTGTCGGAAAACCTGCATTGTGCTCTCTCGGTCTTTGCTTTTTATCCGTCCGTGAAGCAAAGCTAATCTTCGATGAGGAAAGACCTTCTCTTTCAAATACTTATAGCTTTCGGTCGCCGCTTTCAAGTCCGCCTTCTCTGATTCCTCCACCAAAGGATATACCACGTAGGCTTGATGTCCGTGCTTCAACTCTCCTTCCAGGAATTCATGCATTTTCTCCTTAAGGCTTTCTTTCCAAACTGAAGTCCTGATCGGTTTTCTTCCCGGAGGAAGGGCGTCTATCACCGAAACGTCCAGATCGCCATATAGAGTCAAGGCCAGGCTGCGGGGGATGGGGGTGGCGGTCATCACTAGTAAGTCCGGGGAGACACCCTTTTGCTTCAGCTTGGCCCTCTGCATCACACCAAAGCGGTGTTGCTCATCTATCACTACCAGACCCAGTTTGGAGAACTCGACGTTCTTCTGAATCAGAGCGTGGGTGCCAATTACCACTTGCGCTTCGCCCGTTTGGATCCCTCGCAATACCGTCTCCCTTTCCGGGCCGGTAACGGAGCTGGTAAGTAGACCAACTTTTACCCCAAGCGCTTCCAGCATCTGATGAATGGTGATGTGATGTTGCTCCGCCAAAATCTCGGTTGGGGCCATCAGCGCGGATTGATATCCGCTCTCCACTGCCATAAGCATGGCGATCACAGCCACCACGGTTTTTCCCGAACCGACGTCCCCCTGAAGCAGACGGTGCATGCTGTTTTTCGACATCATATCCGCGGAGATCTCCCGGAGTACTTTCTTTTGAGCTTCAGTCAGTCGAAAAGGTAAAATCTTTAACAGCCCCCTTACCAGATTCCCGGGCTTTTGGAACGCTATCCCTTTTTCCCGATGAATTCTTCTTTTCCTCAAGGCCAACATCAGTTCCAGGTAGAAAAGCTCATCAAAGGCCAACCGCACTCTGGCCTCTTCGGCGGAATTCAAATCGTCCGGAAAGTGAATTTTCCTTATCGCATCTCCAAGGGAAAGAAGGCCTAAGCTGGCCACCACCGGCTCCGGAAGAGTCTCCTTGACCAAAGACGGCACTTCATCCAATAGCGGCTTTAGGACTTTTCTTAGCCCTCGACTGTCCAGCCAGACTTTTCTCAGCTCGGCGGTGGAAGGATAGAGAGGGATAACCCTGCCGGTATGGACCAATTCGTCGTCTGATATGTCCTCTTCCGATTTCTTGGAGAGTATCTCTAACTCCGGGTGGACTATCTGCAAACCGCGATAAAAAGTCACCTGCCCTGAGGCCACCACCAGATCGTTTTCCTCAAAAAGCTTTTGCACCCATCTTAGCCCGGAAAACCAGACCAATTTGATGAAACCGGAGTTGTCCTTTAAGATCATCTGGAATTGGGGCCTTCGGGTTCTGGCGAATCCGAATGCCTCGACCCGTCCGATTACGGTGACGGTCGACCCGACCTTAACTCTCGCTATGGGAAGGATATTGCTCCGGTCCAGATATCTGCGGGGAATATGATAGAGCAGGTCTTCAACCGTCTCTATGCCTACCGATTCTAGAGCTTTGGCCCTTTCCGGACCAATCCCTTTGAGATACTGAACTGAATCAGTCAGTTCCACCCTGATACGTCTTTCAGCCTTGGCGGTGGTCGTCGGCAAAGAGACTCCCGGTTGCAAGTATAAGTCACCTGAAATCAGAGTCAATATAAGGACGGGTCCGAATCGATGTCAAGAAAAATACAGGAGGCGATAAGCGCCAAGGCGGGATTTCGCTAAGCTCGACGAGCGCCTCCCTTACATACGTGGGGCGACCTTGGTCTGAGCACCGAGCGAAGCCGAGGTCTGGTCGCCCGAAAGACTTCTTAGACAAGAAGGGCGGAGGTTTGACCGTGTTCTGACTCAGCGGTCAGCGGATTAAACGGATGAAAGCAGGGGTGACCTTGGTGGTCGCCCGAAAGAGTCTCCCAGAACGCCCCGCAGGCTGAAGCCTGCGGCCACAAACATCTCCTCTGAATGTGATCCTGGATCCGGAACTGAGACAGATTTCACATCAGTTTTGTGGTGATGCGAATCGTGCGGGAGTATGTGAGAGGTTCTGCAGGTTTTCAATTCGAGGACGGGTATGATGTCTATGGTCTTTTGGAGAGGTCTTTTGAGAAAGAGTTACACCGGACGTAACAGACGTAAAGAATCAGACGAGCATTCCTCTGCAGACAGCAGAATTCCACCCAATCAGAAATTCGCGGTGATAAGAAGGGAAGATCAAGATTTGAAGAGTTTTCCCAGCTCGCCTGTTTCCAAACGAAACTTCTATCCTGACCACGGGACTTTGCTTTTACCGCAACGAGCTTTCTACGATAGTTCTTTTCGCATCAAACTCTACCGGTTCTTGAGGGATAACATTCCCATCCTGAATTCCGCGGTCTGGACCTGGACAAGGATATGCGCCTCTCCCAACTATTTTGAACTGAAAGGATCGGAAGATTCTGTCCTGCTGGACCGGGGCAGTGAGGTGATAAAAAACCTGGACCGTCGAATCTATCAACACAGTTTTCAAAAATTTGGAGGGACGGATGCGCTTCTGACTCAATTCTTCAGATCACTTTTCACCGACGGTGCGGTTTGCGGAGAGTTGGTGTTGACTCCGTCCAAAGATAAACTGGACAAGTTCTATTTCATCGATCCTGCCACCATCCGATTCAAGCTCAAAGACGAAAGCACCTGGGAGCTTTTTCAGGAGGTGGATGGGACTCAAATCAAGCTCAATCCACATTCCACGTTCTATATGGGATTGGACTCCGATCCGGACGATCCCCGCGGGAAGAGTATCTTAGGATCCATTCCCTTTGTGGCCAGGGTAGAACAAAGGCTTCTGGAGGACATGCAGAAGACCATGCACAATGCCGGCTATCACCGCTTGCATGTCAAGATCAAACCGCCGGAAAGACTTTCGGGCGAATCCGACGAAAGCTATCTTTCCCGGGCGAACAAGTATTTTGAAGATACGGTAGAGATGATGAGAAAGCTGGCACCGGACGACAACCCCATCACCTGGAACGACGTGCAGGTTGAGTACATAGGTCCTGGGGGACATATCTCCTCTTCTACCTACTGGTATATCAACCATAAGGCGCTGGTAGAAGATATCTGCGCAGGAGTGCATCTGGATCCGTCCATCTTAGGTTATTCCTATGGTCTCTCTCAAAGCTGGGCGCAGTTTAAATATGAGCTGATTCTGCAGAACGTCATTTCCATCCAGAGATGCGCCAAGAGATTCTTAGAATGGATGAGAAACATCGAGCTGGCCTTGTGCGGACTGTCTTTGGAGTGTATCCACCATTTCGACAACCGGAAGTTCTTCGGCATGTTGGAGCAAAGAGAGGCAGAGAAGACCCATCTGGAGACCGTCATCCGCAAGAAGGAGGCGGGCTTCATCACCGAAGATCAGGCTAAAAGGGAGGTGGAAAGCGGGGGATGAAATGTCCGCCCTCGACTTAAAAAAACTCGTCGACGGATTGAACGGATGAAGCGGATGGAACCATCAAGGCAAGATTTTGATTCCAGCACCTAACTTAAGTTAGGTGCTGGTTTCTGTCTATGGTGCCCGATGAATCGGGCGACTACAAGAAGATTGATGATCGTTCAGCGGGGTCGAAGCTCGTATCGAGGCTCGATTTTCGAAGGACGAACTTCGAAGCGAGCGTCGCGACCGATCTACGAACTTCCGAAGACGATTGGATTGAAGGATGCTGGTTTGCCGAAATTGCAGAACATATTCTGGCGGAAGGCAATCTCTGATCCGGTTTTGTTTGCCAGAGAGTTTCTGGAAATCGAGCCTCATCCGGGACAGGTGAAATGGCTGCTTGGCTCCACCAAACCCGAAAATGCCCTCCACACCGGCAACCGCTGGGGGAAAAGCCTGGCGCAAGCCGTCAAAATTCTTCATCGCTGTTTCTTCAAGATCAGAGATCCAAAATACAACAATACCAGTAAGTACGACGCGGTCAATGCTTCGATCACTATGGATCAGGCGAAGATCATCTTTGAGAATGTGATCAGATTGGTCAAAGCGAAGCCTCACTTGGAGAGACTGGTCAAAGAGGTGAAATTCACGCCGTTTCCGCATGTAGTTTTTGGAAACGGAGCCGTCTTTTGGGCCAGATCAACCCAGAGAAGGGGCGAGCATCTTTTGGGGAGGGATTATGACTATTTCAATTTCGACGAGGTGGCGTTTGAGCCTCATCCGGAATATGTGGTAAACCAAGTCATTATGATGAGGCTGGCGGATCGGGCCGGAACACTGGATTACACGTCAACTCCCAAAGGAAAGAACTGGTTCTATCAGAAATGCTGTGAGCTCCAGAAAAATCCGATTTTGGGTTATGTTCAAAACGGTGATTCGCGGGAAAATCCGCACATTAGCCAGGAATATCTGGAGAGAAAGCTGAAAAGCCTTTCTCCCAGTAAAATTGAACAAAATATCAAAGGTCTGTTCATCGACGATGTCAATCAGGTGATCAAAGAGGAATATATTCGGGATGCCATGAATGCTTCTACTGGATTGTCTCAACCTGTTGCCGGACGTAGATACTGCCATGGTTGGGATTTGGCACGTAAAAGAACCTTTACCGTGGGCATTACTCTGGACATAACTACAAGACCCTACCAGGTAGTGGCCTGGGAGAGATTTCAAAGGGAATGGAAAGATGTGTATGCGGCGGTCAGAATACGGCATAAGGAGTACGGCGGAGAGGTGATCATAGATTCCACCGGGTTAGGGGATGTGGTCTTGTCGGAGCTTTCGGACATAAGACCTGTTGGATTCAATTTCGGAGAACGAGGGGGAAAGGCGAAATCGGAGTTAATTGCGAACTTGGAACAAATGCACGCTTTGGGTAATGTGGGGTATCCATATATCGAACAAATCGAAGAAGATGGTGAATCGTGGAGCCTGCAAGATGAGTTACGAAACTTCTATTGGGACGCAAATTCGGAATGCGATGCGGTGATGGCTTTGGCTTTGGCGCTGTGGCTGGTCAGGGAAGGGGAGAGACAAACATTGATTTTGGTGCCGAGGGTGGACAAGATTTAATATGTCCGCCTACCGCCATCCGCAGTCCGTCGCAAAGGTGGGTCAACGGATGGAATGGTTCGACTTCGCTCCCTTCGGCTAGGCTCAGGAACAGTGAGCTGGGTCGAACTGTCACCATCTCGACGGATGAAGCAGATTAGAAAATCGGATATTGGATGATTGATGAATAATGACAGACAGAAGGATTATTGGAAGGATACATGTAGAGGAAGGCCTTAGCCTTCCAGTGGAGGGAGTAGGGACAGGGTTTGTCCTTCAGGATGAATCCCTGTCCGATCCTTTTGCAGACAGCCACGAGGGCTGTCCCTAGATCTGTTCGTGCTGGTCTGCCCGGTGGCAGACACTCCACGAACACTATTTCAGAGGCAAAATCAGATTCAGCATCACCTTTTCTTGATTATATGTGCAAAGGACTTTGGCGTTGGAGTTATCATACGTGGCCGAAAGAACACCCAGAGCGTCTGTTGCCAAATCCCGGGCACTCCAGCCCTCCCGATAAGCATCCTCATATTCCTTGTACACGCCAATAGACATGATCAAAAGGGCGGAGAGGTATTTGTTCATTTGCTTCGATAGCAATTTTTGGGAAACATAACATCCGGTGAAATGCTACCATTTGTCCGGATTTTTGATGTCCCAGTTCTGGTAATCCACAAAAAACCATGGATCATGACTAGGAGCAAGTTGCTTGAATTTCCCGTCCCGGGGATAGCTCTAGGCATGGGACAAATTCGTCATGACGCAGAACAAGGCTAGTAAGAGAAACCATATCCTAAGTTTCATCATCAATCCATAACACCGATGTCTCCTCTCTTTCGCCCCTCAAAAGTAAACCCCGCGTACGGGCGGGGCCTACTTTTGGGGAGCATCTAACTCTTGGGGCTTTGTCGACTTGCCAACCCCGCCGGAGGCGGGTGAACATTCAGGTTAACAACGTGACAGTGTAATGCTCTGCATCAATTCCGGAAAGGGACTCGAGCGCTCCGGCCACAGTTACCTGAGCCTTGCAGGACGAAGCATGACAAGATGGAGAAAGCAAGCAAGTCCTGCCTTCAGCATCTTCAAAAGTCACGAAGAGGAAAAGAAGGACCAATAGGATTGCTATGCCGAAGAAAACTGCAATTGGCGTCCTCCGCTCAATCTCCACCGGAACTTCCCGACAGTAACCAAAAATGAAGTGCATCTCTTTTTCCTTTTTTTGCTTTAGTCTTAATCTCCACATGAGTATTAAGCAAACCTTATGCCTACGTTTTTGCAATCGGGCGCTGGACCCTAAGTCGTTGTGTGAGTTTAGCAAACATGGACTGACCGTTCGGAATTCCAACGGTCTTGTATGCAGGGGGATGCAGAATGTATGACAACTGGTTCAAAGGTTCAATAGTTCAGGTCATCTGACCCAAAAAGACCGGAGGTTTTGTGGTGAAGCGGATGGATGGGGGATTAGTGAGAGGAAAGCTAAAGGTGAACTCTTCAGAGTTGACAGGAGCTTAGGTGGAAGAACTGTTAGCATACGTAGGTGCGGAACTGAAAAAGCCGGAGGAGGAGATTTCGGATGAGTTGGTCTTCTTGATCAACTCACGAATAAGACCGCCGAAGCTGGTGACTAAAGAAGATATCTTTGTACGAACCATGTTTTTGGTCTCAGACGAGATAAACTCCTATGGCGGTCGTTTTCCTTTAGAGGAACTCCACCATCTGACCAACCTGGTTATCGACTCGCCGGTGATGGTAGGGCATACCAAGGAGAAGCTCCCCATCGCCAGAAACTTCAAGGCAGAGGTGACTGAGAAGGATGAGGGGACCTGGGTAAAGGTTTGGTTCTACTGGCTGAAAAGCGCAAAGGATGCCTTCTCCCTAAAAGAGAACATCGACCACGGAATTTACAAGGAATGCTCCTTGGGATTCGTTTTTGACTTTCCTGAATGCTCCATCTGCGGCGAGGACATGAGAAGGTGCCAGCACGTCCCTTTCAAGTCCTACCATGCACAGAAGGGTCGAGGGTCAGGGGACAAGGGGCAAGAAGGCAAGGTGCCAGACGATGAAGTGGCTTACTTCAATTATCGAAATGTCACGCGGGTCTTGGAGACGTCGCTGGTCTATCGCGGAGCAGTTCCTAATACCTCCATGTCGGACGAACTGTGGCTGTTGAAGAAACGAAAATCCAAAAAAACGGGCGGGAATCCAGATTCCGCCCCAACTGCGGAGGCGGGAGGAATTCAAAGAGCGGCAGTAGAGCAGGCGTTGAAGCAGGCAGGAATTCTGGAGAAAGTGAAGCTGGTGGGCGGCGTTGCGGACAAAGGCTATTCCGATCACGATGTCGATTTAGTCTGTCCTCCCCAATTGGAGGTGCTGGTCTTAGGGGCGCTGCCCCCCGGTTTGCGCTCCAGAATTCATTTCGTGCAAGAGTTAGTCCAACAAAGGCCCGAGGTTCTTGCATTCAAATTCGTTCCTCCAACCAAACCAAGGAAATCAGCTTCGACTTCAAACGAAGTTTTCCACCCAGAAGACCTTTCTGCTCTTAACGGAGTATTCATAGTTGAACCCAAGTACGACGGGATCAGATCCCAGATACACAGAAAAGAAGAAGATGTGAAGATATTCACCGACGAAGGGAAAGAAATCCAAGACAAATTCCCTCACCTGGTACAGGCAATCCTGTCCAATCCCCAAAGAAGCTTCATTCTGGACGGCGAACTGGTGAAATACCGAGGGAACTCACGACTATCACACAAAGAGGTAGCTGGATATGTTCACAGTAAGGCCGACGGAGTCTCGTCAAAAAGGAGGGATGCTTCTGATGATTCCCATTTCAAGTTTAAACTCTTCGACCTGCTCTATCTGAATGACGAAGACAAGACTCACCTTCCGCTTGAAGAGAGAAAGAGGTTTTTGGAAGACCTCTTCCCGGACAGTAGCTTCATCCAGAAAGTGAAATATGAGAAGGTTTCCCCGACTGATTTGGCTTCGAGGATCAAGAGCATCGCTACTTCCGAAGGGGCGATGATCAAAAGGGCTGATTCAGGCTACTTCGATAGCGAAAACTGGCACAAATGGAAACGATACTTAGAACTGGACGTTCTGATTACCGAGGCGCAGGAAAACAAGGGAGGCAGTTACAACTACAGTTGCGCAGTCGGCACAAAAGCGAATCCCATCCCCATAGGAACGACTTATTCCACCTCGATTCTGGCCCAAGCCGGGGATATCATCCGGGTCAGAGTCGACTACGTGACCAAAGTGGATGATCGATTTACCTGGTACGCCCCGCGGGTGGTGGACAAGAGATCAGACAAAAAAGAGCCTGATCCGGTTTCGGTACTGGAAAAAATGTCCGCGGTCGGCCGTGGGCAGTCCGCCGCTGAAAACCTGAAGGCCGCGGACGGCGGACTGCGGACGGCGGACAAGTTTGTGTTACAGCTTCACTGGTGGGGAGAGGCAAAACATCACGATTTGAGATTCCAGAAGAACAAAGTGACAATCGGATTGACGCTCTTTGAGCTGGACCTGGACGGATTGAACCAGGGGAAGAGGTTTTTGTGCGAATGGAAGGATTATCATGACCCCAAGTGGCTGGACTTCGAGGGGGATATTCCACCGGCAGAACAGGGTGCGGAAGGCAATCCTTCGAAGAACCTGGTTGCGCACATGAGAATTCTGGATAAGGGAACATACGAGATTTTAGAAAGAAAAGAGGATTTCTCCAGTTTCAGAATCAAGGGAAAAGTCTTGAATGGTGCCTATCTGGTCAGGAAGGTAAGGCTGAAGGGAAAGGACAGATGGCTATTCTGGAAGAGGTCAACGGATGAAGCGGATAGAACGGATTAAGGCGCTCGAGGTTTAGAGCCGAAGGCTCAGAGTTATGGAGAATAACAGAGTGTTTTCGAAAGTCCAGGTGCTTCAGTTTCTGGTGGCTTTCTTTGTCACGGCATTTGGAATCGTCACAGCCTACTACACCACTATAGCGGGAATCAAATTGGACCTTTCACAGAAGGCGGAATCCGTTGTGGTCAATCAATTGGACAAGAGGCTTTCCAACATAGAATTGCTGCTGAATCAGAATTTCCTGACCAAGGAGGAATTCTATGACTTTGGCCAGGAGGTGCAGACTCGGTTGACTAAGATCGAATATCAACTGACGGAAATTAGTAAGGGTGGAAAGTAGAGAGCAGACAGCAAAAGGGAATAAGGAACAAGGAAGAAGGAAAAGAAGAAAGGAACTTCCGAAATTGACACAAAGAGGTGAAGATGGAGATAGGAAGTCTAATTGAATCGTTGAAAGAACACAGCCTTTGCATCCTTGAAGAGAAGATGCAGAAGATAGACTTTGATCAACTGGAAAAGGATCTGGGCGAGGCGGCTTCGGCTTTGGGTTGCCTCGAGCAAAGGGGAAAACTCTGTGAGAAGCTCTTGGCTGATTTCAAATCGGAGATAAAAAGGATGGCTCTGGTCGTATCTCGCGCCAAGGGAGACCTGACCTCGTGTAGCCTGGTAGAGAAGTTCATGTCTTCTCCAGACTTGGGTTATGAGGACCTTCAGTTCTTGAGAGAGAAAGTCAGGGAAGAATTCAATCAGAGCTTTCCCTCTCGTCCCCAATCGAAGGCAATGGTCGACCTGTCTGATCCCCATTTCGGGATTTCAGAGTTCAAAGCCGGAGTTGGAGCGAACCCACGAGCTTGCCCGGCAAGACAGGGGTGAAGTTGAGACCGCACTCTTAAAGCCTGACCCAGCGTGAAGTTCAGGATGAACGGGTAAAAATACGATCCGCGCAATCGTGGGTGTAACGACCCGAAGAGATGTCGACAAAGACAATCTTCATCAGGCGCACTTTACAGGACGAACTCAGGAAAGGAGACAGGAAATGGGAGTAAGAGATCAGAATCTGGAAGCCACGGGAGCAACCTTTGCAAGTTTCTCCATCAAACAAACCGCCGGAGTCGACGACCTGAAAGACTCCGATGTCGGCAAGGCGGTCAAGCCGACCGGAAACAATCAAGTCGGGCCGACGACCGACGCATCGGTGTTTTTGGGGAAGTTGATTGATCTCTCTCTGACCGACTCAGACAACGGCAAGAGAGTGGCTACGGTACAGATCGGTGGAGTGATGACGGTTCCCATCACCACCACCTATCCGGTGGTGGGAGATCGGGTGGTGGGCGGAGCCAACGGGACGGTAAAGCAAGCTCCCGCGTTGACAGGCAACGATCCAGCCGGAGGAAATATCGCCAGGGGAACCGTCATTTCGGTGGGCGGAACCACGGAGTGCACGGTGATTCTTAACTGAACGGTCCACGGTCGGCCGTCTATAGTCCACCGATCCTATGGATCGAAATTCGGACCGCCGCCAGAAGGTTTCCTATCGGCGGACAGGAATCACAGGAGTGTGGTTACTTTGAAAAGGAGACAAAGATGGAATTAGAAAGACTATTGGACACAAGAGAAGGTAAAAGGCTTCTGGAGCTTGCCAGCCTCGAAAGACCGTTATCCGGGCAGGTGGATCTCTCCAGAGCGAAGGAAGTCAAGGTAAGTCGCGAAACTTACCTGGAGGCACAGTCCAGGGGCATGACCCTGTCCGAGCTTTTGGAGACACAGGAATACGATCCCAGCAACATCAACTCCCCTCTGGATGCCTTTGAACGGCAGTTGGCAGTGCACGATCTGAGGGTGGGAGGAAGGAATCCGGTCACCGTGGAGCTTTTCTACCAGGGAGCGCCGGCACTTCTTCCGGAGTTCATGATGAGGGAGATAAAGAGAGGACAGAAGATGCGGCCCGAGTTGGAGAAGCTTTTGGCCAGCTCCAGCGAAATCTCCTCCTCTCGCTACACGCCGTTTTACGTCAACGTCACCCCCAGCCAAACCAAGCTTTCATTGAGGCCGATCGGGGACGCAGCCGAGATTCCCACGTTGACGGTGGCAGAACAACTACACTCCATCACCGTGCCGGACTACGGTATAACCTTGAAAACCTCTTACAAGGCCTTGAGACATCGCACCACCGCTCAATTCAAGGTTTTGCTGTGGTACATCGGGTTCAGGCTCCAGGCGGATAAGATGGGCCTGGTGGTCAACACCATCCTGAACGGAGACGGAAACAGCAATCCCGCTACGGTGATAAACACTGCTTCGTCCGGAAGCCTCACTTACGGCGACTTGATCACTCTGTGGAACGAGTTCTTCCCCTTCGAGATGAACACCATACTCTGCCATAAGGACAAGATCAAGACCGTTCTCACCATGGAGGAGTTCAAAGATCCGATGGCCGGATTTGTGTTTCAGAAGACCGGTGACCTGGTTTCCCCCCTGGGATCAACTTTGGTCAGATGCGACGACGTCCCTTCCGATCTGGTGATCGGTTTGGACAATCGTTTCGCCTTGGAGGAGGTGGCCAGTCAGTCCTTGATGGTGGAATACGACAAGGTAATCGAGCAGAAGCTGGAGGAGGCGGTCATCTCCGAATCGGTGGCCTATGCCAAGGTGATCAAAGAGGCGGGTTTGGTTTTGGATACGGTCTGGTCATAAGACCCAGAAGCGTCCACGGTCGACAGCCCACTGTTCACAGCCAGAAGCTTTTAGCAGTGGACGGTCGACTGTAGACCGTGGACGGGTGAAGGAGAAGTGGAGGGAAGCTATCATGCAAAAACTTGTCGACACAGTCAATTCGTTTTACGGTTCCGGCATTCCCCCCCAGGCCAAGATATTTAAGCTCTCGTTCGGGCAATATCAGGATCGGGTGGTCTTAGTCTACGCCCAGACTCCGAATGAGCTGGTTTACACCTGGGCCGATCCGCCATACCTGAACTGGTCCGCTCCGGTGAGCCTGGCCACGGACAGCGCAGACTACCCGTGTTCAGGCTTTATGGATTCGGGCGGCAATCTATACGTGGTTTATACCCAACAGACCACTCTGAGTCTGATCGAGCGGAAGCTGAGCTTCTCCCAGGGTAGCTGGAGTTTGGGAACGGCTAATACAGTATGCAACGTAGCACACAATCATTTCCCCAACATCATCAAAGACTCCACGGGCCGACTGTGGGTGTCCTGGACCTATTACGATCCGGATAGTGAACGATATTTCATTCACGTCAAGACGTCGGTGAATGACGGAGCCACCTGGGGAACCGGTCCGTCCGATCCGGGAACGATCTTGACCAACGGCAGTTGGTCTTGCTACTCACAACTGGTCTTCCAGCCTCCTTACGTCCACTGCTTCTATTCCGATGATTCCACCCTTCTGGCTTATCGCTCGCACGAGATACAAGCCTCCGGGTGGAATCCGCAACAGACCATCTATTCCGGCTCGGCAGTGGACGACAGCTTCTGTGCGGACCTGTCGTCCGACAACAGATTAGGAATCGTCTTTCCGGGAAGCTCTGCCCTGCTCTACAAGGAATTCGATGGAAGCAATTGGAGTGGAGCGTTAACCGTCGACGCCTGCCTTCCTCGATCGGTCGCTATTGGATTCCTGGACAGCGTTCCTTACGTCTTCTTTGCCAAGGACATCGGTAACGGGCAGAATCAGCTTTTCTATTCTCATAAGGAGGGTGCCTCATTTGCGTCACCTGCCTGTTTTGAAGCTGGTCAAAAGCCCTTCAACCGGGTCTTCTGCTATGACGACTCTGCTTCAGCCAAGTTCTCAGACCGGACCACGCCAGCTTCCGATTCGACTGCCGCAGACATCTTTCACCCTACCTCCGGCGGATTGGTCGAGGATATTGACGATGCCTTGTTTTTGGGGATGGACGTCAAATTCAACCTGGCGAGGGTAGTTCTCTCCACGGCCGGGATCGGGGGTGTGGTAAAGTGGCAATATTGGAAAGGAGAGGAGTGGTTCGATTTTGTCCCCCAGTCCGGGAATCATCATCTGAGTTCCCAAACCAAGACGGTCATTCTGTGGCAAGACCTGAATTCTGCTCCCTCGGACTGGCAAACCTGCCCGGTAAATGGAATCTCGGAATTCTGGGTCCGGATTCTTGTCACCACCGCTTTCGCCACGGCTCCGGTGGGGACTCAGATAACCGCAGTGCCCGAGATCAAACACCTAAAAGCCTTCAAGGTTTAGGGTTCAGAGTTCAAAGTAGAAGACTCAGCCTTCAAAATGCAAGGCGACGGACTCGAGAGTTGAAACTCAAATCTGGATTCCCCAGAGAACGGTGGAAGAGGAAGGATTTCAAAAATGGGATTTACCAACATAGACTTAGTCAAAAAGCACATGTTAGAGCATGAGCTGGGGACGGTCAGCAAGGAAAACGTGGCATGCCGGTTAGTGGGGCAAACGGCCTTTCAGCTTCCTCATGTCCGGTTAGTGCCAGCCTCAGAGAAGGTGAAGGCAAAGGAACAGGATGTTCCCTCTTGTGACAGCATCAGCTTTGCCTCTTCCGACACCGTGCAGCTGGCACACCAGTTTCTCATCTCGGATACTGTGGTGGTGGCCAAAGACTCATCCCTGGGAGAAATCTACCTGGAGAATTCAGACTATTCTGTTGACTACGAAAGTGGGAAGATAACGCGCCTGCCGAGTGGACTGATACCCACAGCATCCTCCGTCGTGGCCTGGTATCTTCACTTTCGGATATATGTCAAGGATGTCGATTACAGGATCGATTACTCCAAAGGTCAGATAAGAAGGCTAAGCTCCGGAGAAATCGGGGATGGTCAGTGGGTCTTGGTGGATTACGCAGTGGAGTTTGCTCTCTTAAGCGACGAAGTCATGGAACACGCAGTCACGGAGGCCAACGACCAGATCCTGAACTACATAGATTCCTCTTACGCCAACTGCACGGATCAATCCCTGGTTGTCGCTGAGACATATCTGGCCGTCGCCATTCTGTGCAACGTCAAAGCCATGGAGTCGATGACTCAGAACGCGGGAACGAGCACCGGATCTCAAGCTCACTTGCTTTCCTCGGCCTGGTCCCAGATGTCCGGCACTTACAGACAGCAGGCGTACGGACTTCTGGCAAGATTCAAAAGAGACCCCGGGGGTCTTGGCTCACCTCGTGCGGTAAAATCGACGAACTAACCTCACCTCCTATCTCCCCTCTCCATAAAGTGGAGAGGGGGACTAAAGGGGGAGAGGTTTTACGGGAGCAGGAAATGAACGTTACTTTAGACTACCTCCGTGGAAGAAGAAGCTGGGTAGTGCCTAATTTCGTGGTTTGGGGAGACTGGTCTATTGCATCTTTCCTCATTCTTTGCAGTGAAATGCTTGAGACCTCGAAAAGATTGATCCTGGCAAAAAACAATCTGGGTGGTTTGGACCAGGTGGTGAATTTCTCCGACCTCTTTGATTTCCGAGGCAATCGGCTTCCGCCAACCATCCATAATCCCAAGGTGATGGTGCTGCCCAAGAACGAGACTAACTGCCTGGTGATAGGAACAGAGACCGACACTTCTTTCAGGATCGGCCGATGCTCTGGATCCGAAACCACCGGGTTGGTGGATTTGATGATCGTGGAAATGAACTAAGAGCGTTCGAAGTCCAGAGTTCAAAGCTCAAGGCTCCGAGTTCGTGGCGGCGAACTAATTAGAAGGATTGGATTATCGTGGACCGGAAAAACCAAGAGGAAGAAAAGAGAAAAAAACTCTCGCAGGAAACCGGCAATCATGGAATATCGGACCTCCGGCTCTTGGAGATGCTGATTGCCAAATTCATTGAGAAGTCAGAGAAGAACGGTTTTGAGCCGAAAGTTCAGGACGCGCTAAAAGCCATTCAGTTAAAACTGAAGCTGGCTTGAACCTCTGACGCGGAAAAGATCTTCTGGGAGTTGATAGACCAGTTGAGGAACGAGGAGCCAAGCAAGAAAGCCAATGACCGATGATGGACTTGTGGTGAGCTTGTCGAACCATAAAAACAAAGGAAGAAGGAAAATGGAAAAAGGAAAAAGAGCGAGAGAAGGAAAAATGAAAGGGGGAAAACGGGGGATGTTCCTTCTTCCTTCTTTGATTTTCCTTTTCTCTTCGGCCCTTGGAGCTTGGTTTGGGCAGGAGACTTGTTCCTCACACTACGCGGTGGGGACCGGCTATGCGGATGCGCAACGATTCCAGGCTCCGGAAGACGGCAACTCTTCCTACTTGGAAATACTCACCTCTGGAGAAACGGGCGCCGGAGCATTCCGCATGGCGGTGTATGACGATTCGAGTGGGCATCCTAACCACAAACTGTGGGAAGGCACGAGCCTCAGCTATGCGGCCGGGCAGTGGTGCGGGGAAGACGTGACCACCATCTCCATATCCAAGGACTCCTACTACTGGTTTGCCTTCAAAACCAACGCTTCCGAAGATATGTGTTATAGTGGGGCAAGTCCGGCCAATTCCCACGAGTGGAAATCAGGACAGACCTATTCCAACTCGTTCCCCAACCCCTGGGGAGGCTATACCGGTCACAACGCCAACCGGTACACCATGCGAATGTACTATTCTACCCCAGGGGGATCGAAAGGAATCATCGAAATCGATCCGGGCATAATTGAAGGAGGAATTGAAAGATGAATAAGAGAAAAAGGAACACGGAAAAAGGAAGAAGGAAAAGGGGAAAAGCAAAAACGAGGAATAGGGGGTTGTGGTCGAGCATTTTCCTTTTTTCCTTTTTCGTCTTCCTTTTGGGGTTCCGGGCTTGGGCGGACTATTATTCCCCTTCCGACAGCGTTCCGCTCACCATAGGAACGGTGAGCATCAAATCCGATTCCGTTCAGGACTGCGATTCCATACGGATCAAATGGTGGCGGCTGAATGGCGGATGGAATTATGTTGGCACCAAGAAATTGACCTCATCGGTTGAGACCGGTTTTTACTCCACGAACGTCAAGGCCTCGGATGCGTCCAACCACACCGGCAGCTACGTGGCCGAAGCGGTGGCGTACAGGTTTGGAGGCTCCTACACCGACATCAAAACCTGGTCCTGGACGGTAGCGGAGGCTCTTGATTCCTTGACCAATGCCGTTGCCGACGTCAACAAGGCCAACTTCAAAACCGACGTCTCCAACCTCTTGGGAAAAGGGGACAGTTCCCTTTACATGCGCGCTGACTGGAGCAACATCAAAAACCAGAATGCAACGGTCAATCTCAGCAGCACCCGGCTCCATCGAGTCGACAGTCTGGGAGAAGAGATGGTGGCTTCAGTCGATACCTCTCAGATAAAAGTCATGAACAACAACAACCAGTGGGGCGCCCCTTCTGTTTGGAGCTTTTCTAACAGAACTCTGACCTCCGGCGCCGGTTCCGGGGTCAGGAGTGTGGTTATCCGCTGCAAAAGCTCCTCGGACAATTCCCCGATTGCCTTTGTCCAAATTCAAGTCTTGGACTCTATGGAAAGCTCCACCATCGGACTTCTGAATTCGGATTCTCAGGGACGAGGCTTTTTTGCTCTGGACGATGCCGCTTACCGCGTTAGGCTGTATAAGCCCGGCTATCAGTTCACCGTTCCTGAGATTCTAAGGGTCAACGGGAACGAAGACACGACTTACCATGCAGATGCCTTTGATCCTGGTCTTCCGCCTGAAGCAAGCCTGTGCCGGGTTTACGGATGGATTCACGACATAAAAAACCAACCGGTAGTCGGAGCAAAAATCGAAGCCGGCACAAGAACCATTCCGCTGAAGTACCAGAACGTAATCATTAGTCCATATTACCAGAGCACGCTGACCGATGATAACGGTTACTGGTATCTCGATCTCTATCCCAATTCCATCCTGAGTCCTTCCAACACCAAGTATCTCTTTCATCTCTTTGACCCCTCGGGGACGATTCTGAGACTGGAAACCACGGTGCCAACTCAGGGGAGTTGGGAATTACAGTGGTAAGAGGCTGAGTTCTAGATTCAAGATTAGAGGCCAGTTTGACAAATCAAACCGGTACAATGGAAGCAGTCGGATTCATCCGACCCGAAAAAGATCCAGTGGAACCGTGCATTGCACAAGGTGTGCACTGCATTGCGGTGGCCAGGCAGTAGTTTCAATCGATAATTCAAAGGAATCCGGGTTCTTCCCTACAATACATGAACTTTCGGCATCAGGTTGGTCGAATGAGATCGGCTTGTCAAGCCACTTGGAGACAACGACTTAAGGGGATGGTTAGGGAACAGGCAGATCATACCCAGCGGGCGCGGTGGAGGCAAAACACCCTACTTGTCAGCAGACGGCGATTTGTGACGCTTGCGGCACATTCATTGCTTATAAAATGACGTGAGGTTTGCGTATATAGGATGGCATTGAAAAGACCAATATTTGGGAGTGGTGCGGCCATGAGTAATCATGGCCACCCGACGCCAAAATCGGGCATCCCCCCTCCACCACTCCCAATTTATTTTTCCCAGAATCTCAGGTCAGAGATTACAGATCGCAGAGTGCAACACCCTCTGCCATAGAGAGTTCCGCCTCTGACGGAAAATAGAAAAACACGAAAGTGCAAAGGGTAACGCAAAACTGGATTAATAGATAGCCCAGTAAACGTGATTCTTGATTTTGATTCGTGATTTCGAGCTTCTTGTTTTGCAGTCAGAAATCTGGAACGAAAATGAAAAGGGCGAGTCTTGATCTTGACCAGGCTCACCCTTCTTATTTTCTTGAGGCTAAGGGGAAAAGGTTCAGGGGCGTTCTATTTCTTCTTCGGCTGCATGACCTCGCCACAGCACATTAACCGAGTAACGCCCATTCCCTCCCTGGAAACAACCACTTCCGTACCACAAGGCACGCAAACATAAGTCTTCTTGGCTGGCGCCTTTTTGGTTGCCTTCTTCGCGGTTTTCTTGGCGGTTTTCTTCTTTACCGGCATGATTCACCTCCTTACAGTTAGAGAGTCTACAGAGTAAATCCCTGCTAACGGATGTCGTCTCTATTGGAAAATATCGCGTGGTCTTGACAAACGTCAAGTTAGGTGGCCAACTCTGATTTGTCAAGGGAATCTTTTGACATTTACCCCACAAGTGAAGGGATTTCCGTCGGCTATGGTCTCTGCGTGGTCGCTTGAATGTTGCACCAGGGAAATGAAAAGCGAAGTGAAGGTATTCCCCGTCAACAACCGAGGGTCCAATTGGAGCGTCAGACTTCAGCCCGACCTTGGAGGAATCGCACTTTTTGGGCTCGCCTGAAGGCTAACACTCCAAGATTCGGCACTCTTTCTCATCCGTTGATCTACTTAACAATACCTCTTTCGCTTTTGGCGATGAAATCAAGGATAGTCCGCACCTCTGGAATAAGCTCCACTTCAGTCTTGATTCTTTCGATGGCCTGCGAAGTGTTGAGTTTTGACTTGAATAGGATTCGAAACGTCCTCTCCAAAATGTCCATGTTCTCATCGGAGAACCCCCTCCTTTTCAGGCCGATTCGATTCAGTCCCATGGTCTTCAAGGGGTAGCCCGCCACCAGAGCGAACGGACAGACGTCCATCTGCACTCTGAAGCCGCCTCCAATTATGGAATGCGCCCCGATCTTGACGAACTGGTGCACCGGCACCACCCCACCGATGATGACCCAGTCTCCGATCTCCACATGACCGGCTAAATTGGCAGAATTAGCCAGGATGACGTGATCACCCAGGAGGCAGTCGTGAGCCACATGGGCGTAGATCATGATAAAGCAGTTCTTGCCCACGACGGTTTTTCCCCGCCAGTGGGTGCCCCGGTTGAGGGTAGCGTATTCCCGGATAACGGTCCCATCCCCAATCTGAAGAAGAGTCTTCTCTCCTTCAAATTTGAGGTCCTGGGGACGTGTGCCCAGCACTGCCCCATGGTGAATCCGGCAGTCTTTTCCGATTATGGTTCCCGCATCGATCAGAACGTGGGAGCCAATCTCGGTGCCGGCACCGATGTCTGCTCCTTCGTTGATAATGCTGTAAGGGCCAACGGTTACGTCATCTGACAGGTTTGCGTCTTTGTGAAGTATCGCAGTAGGATGAACTTTCATATCGCTTTCGACGACGTCATGCCGCAGGGCACAGGCCGGTTCCGCTACTTGTCAACGATGGTTGCCATCAGAGTTGCCTCGGTGACCAACTCGTCTTCCACGAAGGCTTTCCCTTGCATCTTGCAGGTCCCCCTGCGGAACTGAATCATATCCAGCTCGAATCTTATCTGATCTCCCGGCAGAACCGGCTTGCGGAAACGAACGCCGTCGATGCCCAGGAAATAAACCAATTTGCCTTCGGGATCGTCCACCGTATTCAAGAGAAGGATCCCGCCGGCCTGGGCCATAGCCTCCACGATCAAAACCCCGGGCATGATAGGATGACCGGGGAAATGGCCGGAGAAAAAAGGCTCGTTCATGGTCACGTTCTTGATCGCCACCACCCGTTTTCGAGGCTGAAGGTCCAATACCCGATCCACCAGCAGGAATGGGTAACGGTGGGGCATGATCTGGATGATGGCATTTATGTCCAACAGATAATCACCGCTCGGTTTCTTTTGATATCTGGTGGTTATCTGCTTCTTTTCATATAACTCGCGGAGCATCTTTGCCAGCGCTACATTAGCCGCATGACCGGACCTTGCTGCCAGCACGTGCCCCTTCAACGGAACTCCCAAAAGATACAGATCCCCCAACAGATCTAAGGTTTTATGGCGACATGGCTCGTTGTAAAACCTCAACGGGACATCATTCAAGATTCCCGACTTGCCAATAAAAACCTCCTCGGTTATTCCATACATCTGCTTGAGTTTCCCGATCTTGGCCTCGCAGTTGTCCTCGTCACAGATGACCAAGGCATTATGAAGGTTCCCCCCTTTGGCCAGACCTTCCCTCTTCAGTTCCTCCAGCTCGTGAAAGAAACAAAACGTGCGGGCGGGAGCAAATTCCTCCACGAATTCCTTTTCCAGCGAGACCAGCGAGGTATACTGGGTGCCCAAAGCTGGATTCCGGTAATCCACCATGAAGGTGATTCTCAAATCGTCGGACGGAACCACGACCAAGTCTATTCCCTTGTCCTTCTCGGAGTAGAAAAGCGGCGTCTCGATCTCCAGATAGTTCTTGGTCGAGTCCTGCTCTTCTATGCCCGCTTTTAAGATGGTCTCCACGAAAGGCGAGGCGCTCCCGTCCCCTACCGGAGGCTCGCTGGAGTCGAGTTCCACTGTCAGATTGTCGATTTCCAATCCAGCTAAGGCGGCCAATACGTGTTCCACCGTGTAAACCCTGACGTCCGCCTTGCCCAGCGTGGTTCCCCTGGTTACATCCACCACATGCTCTATGCGCGCCGGTATCTCCGGCGAGTCCGGGAGATCGGTCCTAACAAAAACTATGCCGTGGTCCACGGCAGCCGCTCGAAACGTGATCGTGGTGCGATTGCCGGTATGGAGTCCTATTCCGGAATATGAAGCGGGTTTCTTGATGGTGCGTTGTAGTTTGATCATGGCCGACTTTGAAGATCAAATTCTTTCGCAACTTTCGGCCTGAATAAATCCCTTCGTTCTGAGAAAGTCAAGCGAAAAATCGCGCCGACGGCGATGGTTTCGGCGGCAGCGCCTAACTTAGGTTAGGCGCCAGGAGGAATAAGCAGGCGGAATCTGCCTGTCGCATGACCATCCCCGCCTGTCTCCGGCGGCTACGGGTGCCCACTCTACGAACTTGAGTTGGACGCTGGAAAGACAACCACGCCAGATGGGTACTGGTGGGAAAAACGCAGGGTGGACAAGGGTTCGGGGCAAGGGATTCTCTGGTCGAAAGGATGTGTTCCCGGTGGTAAGAAGGCACTCCGACCGGGGCGAATCTCCGAAAAAGGGCATGGTTAAGCCATTTTTCTTGAAAAAAAGTTCAAAAGAGCGAAAAAAGTTCTTGACAAACCCTTGAGAATATTGTATCGTCGGGTCGTTAAGAAAAAAGCAAGAACTGCTGAACCCTTTAAAAGTCTGAAGGGGGTGAGTAGATGACCAAAGAGGAATTGGTTGACAAAATCGCAAAAGAGGCGAAGGTTACCAAGGCCCAAGCCAATAAGGCGATCGCGGCCTTCTTTAGCGGTGTTACCACCTCTCTGAAGAAGGGCCAGAAGGTCAGCTTTGTTGGATTTGGTACCTTCTCCGTGGCTAAGAGAAAAGCCCGCATGGGAAGGAACCCCCAGACAGGCGCAGCCATCCGCATTGCCGCGGCGAGAGTGCCGAAATTCAAAGCCGGCAAGCAGCTGAAGGATGCAGTGAAGTAAGACCTGGCCGCCAAAAGACACATCTTAAGGGCAGGGCCCAGTTGGAACGATACGCGACCCTGCCTTTCTGTTTTTCGAGCAGAACATCCCTATCGTCCCCAAGATTTAACCTGGTTTCCGGCTGACCCCCTATCTCCTGTCTCCCCATTGGCCAGACTAAGTCGTCCGCGCCGATTGTTCCATTGCAGGTGGCATCTTCTGCCTGATAGGTTCTAAGAGTCCGGCCAAATCCGCAGAGACGGTCACAGTCGGACAGACTGCATCTCTGGCATCGAGAATAGCTTTTGCACCGGCATCTTCCCACAGAATGATAGGTGGATAACCCTGGGGCCGGTGCGTTTGCTTACACCAGAAGGCAAACCGCAAGAAGCTTGCCGGAGTGGGAGGCTACTCCGTCGAAGAGGAGATACCGTCTTTCCCTTCGGTACGAGTCTTCTTTGCATGTAAAGTGTCACATTTTAGTTGACATGGCAGGATTTAGTCTTAGATTAGACCTTCAAGACATCGATGTTTCCAAGCTTAGAACAAATCGGTTTGGCCTTAAAGCTGCGGGCACAATGAGCATCTTCAGTCACATATCAAATGAGAGGAAAAAAGAGATCATCGGGGTTCTGTTGATCGCAGTGGCTCTTTTTGTCTGGCTCTCGGTTTTCACCTATGAGAAAGTCGACAGCCATAACATTACCAAAGATCCCACTTTGGGAGGGATGTTTCATCTTTTTACCGAGAAGTTCCACAACCGGTGCGGCGCCCTGGGAGCAGTCGTATCCTACGCTGTCCTATACTCTTTGGGCTATTGTGGGTTCTTCTTGCCCCTGTTCCTCATACTCTTCGGGATTAGACGTTTTCCCAAGGTGAATTTGGGGCTTTTCTCCAAAAGGGTTTTCTTCGTTTTCATTTTTGCATTAGTCTTAGGAATCCTCTTCAGTCTTTCTGCCGTGAGGACGGGCGAGGCCATCGACTTCTCCTCCGTCACCGTGGGAGGGTGGTTTTCTGCCCTGCTGGGAGGCGTCTTCTTGAGATTCTTGGGGAATGCGGGTTCCTATACGCTATTGATCGCTTCCCTGATCGTGTTGGCTGCCTTGATCACTCCATTTAAGCCCAGCGACTCGGTTTTTCTTTCCCGACGTGTGGCGGAGGCGGTGTTGACTCGCGGGAAAAAATGGCGAGAGCTGAGGAGAATCGATCGCCAGAGAAAAAAAAGGGAGAAGGAGTTTGAAGCAGAGGAGGAGTCAGAACGAAGGGTGCCGGCGGCAAAGATCACGGTAAGTCCCACCGAAGAACAGAAAACCAGACCCGAAGTCGTTCCTGCCACCAGCAGAACATCCGTCAAGCTGGTAAGAAGAGAAGAAAAAGGGGTGGAGGGAGCATACAGGTTTCCTCCTCTTGACCTTCTGGATGATCCGCCTCACTCCAGGCCGTCTGTGCCGGAGCAGGAATTGAACGAAACCGCCAAGGTGCTCCAAGAAACCCTTTCCACCTTTGGCGTGGAGATCGAGGGTGACAGAATTGAGATCTATCCCGGACCGGTGATAACCCGGTACGAGTTCAAACCTGCCGCGGGGATCAAGGTAAACCAGGTGGTGAATCTGTCAGATGATCTAGCCTTGGCCATGCGGGCGCGGAAGGTGAGAATTGTGGCGCCGGTCCCCGGAAAGGCTGCCATCGGCGTGGAGATTCCCAATAGAAGTTCACAGACGGTTTACTTAAAGGAGATCCTGACTTCCGCTTCTTTTCAGAATGCCGAGGCCAAGCTGACCATGGCTCTGGGCAAGACCTCATCCGGTGAGCCTTTTGCCGCAGACTTGGGAAAAATGCCCCATCTTCTGATTGCCGGAGCCACCGGATCGGGCAAGTCCGTTTGCATAAATGCCATTACCACCAGTCTGCTTTACCGACTTCCTCCCGAGGAGATCAGATTCGTGATGATCGATCCCAAGATGCTGGAGCTTTCGGTCTACGAAGGAATACCGCATCTGGAAAGATCGGTGATCACCAATCCCAAGCTGGCGGAACACGTGTTATCTGAGATCGTGATGGAGATGGAAGAGCGATACAGGAGATTGGCGAAAGTCGGCGTCAGAAACATTGAGGATTTCAACCGGAAGCAGAAAAGACCGACTATCCTCCCTTATATCGTCATCATCGTAGATGAGTTGGCGGACCTGATGATGTCCTCCTCCACCCGGGTGGAGAGTCTAATCACCAGACTTGCTCAGATGGCCAGGGCGGTCGGAATCCACTTGATCCTGGCCACCCAGAGGCCGTCGGTGGACGTAATCACCGGGCTGATCAAAGCCAATTTCTCCGCCAGGATCGCCTTTCAGGTCGCCTCCAAGATCGATTCCCGCACTATCTTGGATGCCAACGGCGCAGAAAAGCTCTTGGGTTCCGGAGACATGCTTTTCATCGAGGCAGGTCATCCGGAACCGAGAAGGCTTCACGGAGCCTACCTTTCCAGTGAAGAGACCTCCCGCATCGTAGATTTTGTGAAAGCACAGAACTATTCAGTGACGCCGATTGAGACATTGTCCGCCCAGCCCGAGGAAGTGACAGTGGAGGAGGAATCCGAGAACGACGATGATCTTTTCCGGCAGGCGGTGGAGTTGGTGATCAGGCACAAACAAGGCTCGGTGTCGCTTTTACAGAGACGGTTGGCGGTCGGTTACCAAAGAGCCGCCCGCTTGATCGATCAGCTGGAGGAGGAGGGGATCGTCGGTCCCTATGACGGAAGCAAAGCCAGGGAGGTGTTAGTCGACGCCTCTTACCTGGAAAGCGAGGAATGGAAGGAAAGCAAAAGCCGAGCCCGAAATTCCCAAGGAGAGAAGAGATAAATGAAAATGGTTGCGCTGACTAAGATGATGACCGCCTTTCTTTTTAGTGCCCTCTTTTGTGGCGCTGACGTTTACGGCATCACCTCGGATGAACTCGCCTCGCAGGTAGAAAAGACATACCGTTCTTTTAACGATCTCTCCGTGGATTTCACCAAGACCACCCGGTCGCAAGTATTTGAGACCAAGAGCAAAGTCGAAGGCAAAATGCTTTTGAAGAATCCGGACAAGTTCAAAATCGAGACGAAAGAGGAAACCATAACCTGCAACGGAAAATTCGTCTGGACCTACTCTGTGGAAAACCAGCAGGTGGTCAAGGACCTTCTGGATCGGTCGGAAAGCACGTTCAAACCCAATCAGTATCTCTCCGATTTCCGATCGGAATACGTCCCTAAGCTGGAAGGAGAGGAGAAGATCGACCAATCCAAGTGCTACAAGCTTTCGCTTTCCGCCAAGGAGGAGGACGTTTTCATCAGGAGCATGATCATCTGGGTGGACAAGCAAGATCTCCTGGCCAGGAAACTGGAATACGAGGATTCCAACGATAATCAGGTCACTTTGATCTTCCAACATACGAAAACCAACCGCAAAATCAAAGATTCGGAATTTATCTTCCAAACCCCGCCCGGCGTCGAGGAACTGGATCTGAGCAAGTAGTCTTAAGGGTGAAGACGATGTGCCGGGTGTGCCGGATTCCCTCACCATGGCCATCTAACCACAACGATGGATAATCGACCCCACAGTTGTTTTAGGGAGCGTCAGCACATGCGCAAAACCGTCTGGATTGAAAGTTTGGGCTGTCCCAAAAACGACGTGGACGGCGAGACGATGCAGAGTCGGTTGGTAAGGGAAGGATACAAAATCACCCCGGATCAAGACCAGGCGGACATTCTGATCCTCAACACCTGCGGCTTCATCCAGTCGGCCAAAGAGGAGTCGATAGAGAAGATACTCCAGTTGATCGCGCTGAAGAAGCAAGATCAGCGAAAGAAAATCGTCGTCTGTGGCTGCTTAGCCCAACGCTACCCGAAGGAACTGCGGAAGGAACTACCGGAGGTCGATGCCTTTTTGGGCATAAGCAAAATCGACGAAGTGACCTCCGTCTGCTCCGCAGTCTTGACAGGAGAAAGGGTCTTCAGGGTCGGTCGTCCTGCGAGAAGCAACGGCCAGGAAGAAGTGGGAAGGCTGAAGCAGAGAGTTCCGTACGCCTACATCAAGATTGCTGACGGCTGTGACAATCGGTGTACCTATTGCTCCATTCCTTCGATCAGAGGAAGATTCAGAAGCAGAAGAACGGAGAATCTCCTGGATGAAGCTGCCCAGTTGTCCGAAGAGGGAGTGAAAGAAGTCATTTTGGTGGCTCAGGACACCACTCTCTACGGCGTTGACCTTTACGGCGAAAAGAGACTGCCGCAGTTGCTTTCTTCCTTGTCCGGAATTCGCGGGATTAGGTGGATCCGGCTGCTTTACGCTCATCCCGCCCATTTATCCGATGAGTTGATCGATCAGATGGCTTCCAATCCAAAGGTCTGCAGGTACGTCGATCTTCCTCTGCAACACATCTCGGATGAGATATTGAGCCGGATGAACCGGAAAGTGACCAGAGAAAAAGTGGAGCAGCTCATTTTTAGATTGCGGGAAAAAATCCCGGACCTGACTTTGAGGACCTCGTTTATAGTAGGCTTCCCCGGAGAAAGGAAGGAGCATTTTGAAGAACTGGTCAGATTCGTGGAGCAGATCAGGTTTGATCGATTAGGTGCATTCCCCTATTCCAGGGAGGAGGGAACGAAGGCTTACAGTTTCGCGGGACAACTCTCCTCTAGGCAGAAACAAGAGAGGCTCGATCAGTTGATGCTTACCCAACAGAGAATCGCTTTCGAGAAGAATGAAACAAAGATCGGAAAAACTTTCGACGTTTTAATTGATAATGAATCGGAAGCACGGCAGGGTTTGTTGGTCGGCAGAAGCCAGGCTGAAGCTCCGGAGGTAGACGGGGTGATTCTGGTGAAAGGAAATCAGCCAAATGCAGGCAGGTTCGCCAAAGTGAAAATCACAGACGTCTGCGATTATGATTTAATGGGTCAGGAGGTCTGACAACCTTTAGGCCAGGCATTCTTACTTCTGCCTGCGCGGTTCATGTCGAGCCTGACTTGTACATTCCACCCAGCGCGGTCTGCCCAAAGGCAGACACTCCAAGGCCTGACGGGAGAGAGATACAACTACCAATGGTAAGCTCAAACAAGCCAGCAGTCGGGATTGCACCTGACCGTCAACCATTGACGATTACCGAGGTAGAATGCAAGAACGCCTTGGTGAAATCCGGAATTGACGGCGTGGACTATGCCCTCAACCCTTATGTCGGCTGTCAGCACGCGTGCGTATACTGCTATGCTGAGTTTATGAAAAAGTACACCAACCACACCGAACCGTGGGGCGAGTTTGTCGACGCGAAAACAAACGTCGCCGGGCGCCTCCGACGACAGATCAAGAGGGCAAAACCCGGAGCGATCCAAATCGGCACCGTAACCGATGCCTATCAGCCCTTGGAAGAAGAATATCAACTGACCCGCCAATGTCTGGAGATTTTGGCAGACTTAGATTTCCCTGTCACCATACAGACTAAATCCGACTTAGTCTTAAGAGACATCGACATTCTGAAGAGACTGAGAGACAAACGGGTCGGCCTGACCATCACCTGTCCCGATCCGAAGGTAGAAAGAGCCTTTGAGCCCGGGGCCGCGGACTTGGAAAGGCGATTTGAGGCGTTAGCCAAGCTGAAGGAGTGCGGCATCCCTACCTTTGTGTTCTTCGGCCCAATCCTGCCCTACTTTTCCGACGACCCGAAATCTCTGAGGACCCTTCTTGAACGATTACGACAGATCGGCGTGAAACACGTATATCTGGACAAGATGAACTATCTCAAAGGAAAGCTCAAGAAGATCAAACTTGTTTTGAAGAGTAGCTCTCCGGGGAAGTCGTCCTTCTATGAGTCTGCGGCAGATCACCCAGGAAGATATGCCGAATGGCTGAAAGCCAATCTGCTTTCCGTTCTCTCCGAATTCTCCTTTGAATCAGAGGTTTTGTTTTAATATGAACCGAAGAAAAGGAGGCGGTATGACGCTGGGAGTGAGGTTTATCCGAAGAAGCGGAGTTTTGGTATCCAAGTTCATAAGCACGATTTTGATTCTGCTGTACATAGGCCAGACCGGGGCCATCGTCTATCTGATTCACGATAGATACAAACTCCGAGAAATCCAGCGTGACCAAGAGCTGAAGATGAATGAACAACAATCCAAGATAAACGAGCTGGAGGAGAAGCTGAAGATATTGAAGATCATCGAGGATTTCCAGGTCGGATTCAAGGAACAGGAAAAGGCCCAGTTGACTCAAGTTCTCTACGACGAGAGCAGAAGATATGGCTACGATCCCCTTCTCATTTTGGCTCTGATCCTAAGCGAAAGCCGCTTCCAAAAAGGGCAGGTGTCGGAGATGGGGGCCATGGGATTGATGCAGATGAAGCCATCGGCGGGCTATGATTTGTGCCAGAGGAGAGGACTGAAGTGGACCGGGGAACTCTCTTTGTTTGAGCCAGCCTTCAACGTTCAACTGGGCACACTCTATCTTTTTGAGCTGATCTTGAAATTCAGAGACGTGAAAAAAGCCATAATTGCCTATAACGTGGGGGAGAACGCCCTGAAGCTTAAGCTGAAAGAAGGACAGAAACCTCCCACTTATTTTCTATCGCAGGTGCTAAGAAAATACAAAGAATTGAAGGAAAAATATGATCTTCCCGAAAGCTGAGAGACCCCTTGGAATCGGGATAAGAATTCTATCGATTTGGCTCCTGATTCAGGCGATCCTGATCACTCCACCGCGCGGTTTGGCGGAAGATGAACCGGTTATCGAGGAGAGTCCGCCTTCCAACGAGGAGTTGGTTCGAGGTGGTTTGAGATCACTCTTCGGCAAGGCTTTTGGCGATTTTCCGAAAGTCGATTCAAAGCTGGTGTATTTGAAAGCCGAGCAGGAAAACCCCGCCGCCTGGCTGGTGGAGGACGAACTGGTTTCCTTTCTTCTGTCACGGAATTATCAAGTAGGCAAAAGCCCGGCCCTGAGTCCTGCTGCCGCGGCCGCCGACTCCGCTCACGTCTTACCTGAATCCCGATCTCTGTACTATCGTATAATCGACTTGAGGTTAGACTACCCCAAGGTCATCAGGAAACGCTTTCTGGGAGCAAGATGGGTGACCAGAAGAGCTACACTTAGTCTGGCGTTTGAATTGAAAGATGAGCCCAGCGGGAAAGTGCTGTGGGTGAAAAGGGAAAAGGAGGAGACGTTTGATCTGATAAGAAAGAGCCTGGCAACATCATTGGGCAATGAATCCTATGCTTTCTTGAGTCCCTCTCTCCCAGGCGACGCGCAGGACCGGTACCTGGAGCCAGCTTTAGTGGCCACGGCAGTGGGTGGGTTGATTTACCTTTTCTTTGCCAACCGATGACGAACAACACTCTGGGTGGAAAATGAAAACAAGATCAGTTGTCCGGGTTTTCTTAAGCGTGACTCTGTTGGTGGTTATGCTGGTTTGGGGATGTGGACCAAAGGGAGGAAGGATCATTCTGGACGCCGAAGACCAGTACGCTCTGGCCAAAAGAGAATTCGAACTGAAACATTTTGATCGAGCGGTTGTGGAGCTAGAGAAACTTATTCTCAATTATCCGGGAGTCAGCTTCATCGACTCGGCCCACTATCTTCTGGGCACGACCTATTTCCGACAGAAGGAATATCCTTTGGCCATAGGGGAATTCAACCGGCTTTTGTCCTCTTTTCCCACCAGCTTGCTGGCCGACAAGGCGGCCCTCAAGGTGGCGGAAAGCGACGTCGAGATGTCTCCCCGGGCGGAGTTGGATCAAGAGCATACCCTGAAGGCCATGGATGAGCTGAAGAATTTCTTGAACGACTATCCGCAAAGTGATCAGAGAGAGCCGGCACTGGGACTGTTGAACAAATGCAGAGCCAAGCTGGCGTTCAAGGCTTACAAAGCTGCTCGGGTTTATTACACGATGGGGCATTATGACTCCGCCGTGATATATCTACGTCAGGTCTTGGGCGACTATCAGGATACTGAATGGGCCAAGCCCGCACAATTTCAGTTGGCGGAGGTTTTGTATAAGCAAAAGAAATACCGAGAGGCCGAAGAAGAATACCAGAATTTCGTGCAGACCTTTCCCAACGACAAGTTGGCAGGCCAAGCTAGAAAGCGATTGGAAAAGATAGGCAAGCTGGGAATTCCAGCCACAACCGGGATCGGAGAGAAATAAGGTTTATCGCGCTTGGCCTTGGCGGAGAATCGCCTCTTTGGTGCCTTGGGCGGTCCGGCAGCTCCCTTCCCAGACAGGATAAGGGGAGAAACAACGGCGCAAAGTGCAAGCGCGGATCCAGGATGACGGCGTACAATGGTCAAAAGAAGAAAGATGGGTGTCTTAGGCGGGACATTTGATCCGATTCATATGGGACACCTGGTGCTGGCAGAACAGCTCAGGGAAGAACTCAAGTTAGACGAGGTTCTCTTCATCCCCTGCTGCAAACCACCTCATAAGACCAGGCGACTGCTTTCTCCGGCCAAGGATAGATTCCAGATAACCAAACTCGCCATAGACGATAACCCCTACTTCTCCATCTCAGACATCGAACTGAAAAGAGAAGGGTTATCTTACACCGTTGACACTCTAAGAGAGTTGAAGAGATCAGATCCGAAATCAGAGATCTACTTTCTGATCGGATCGGATGTCCTAAGTGAAATAACCACCTGGAAAGATCCGGAACAGATTTACAACCTGGTGAAGGTGGTGATTGCCCGAAGGCCGGGTTTTGACAAGTTTGATCCGGAAGACGATTTTGTGAAAAAAAGCATCATGGTCCACATAACCGGAATGGACCTATCGTCTACCCAGATCCGGGAAAAAGTAAGAAAGGGGAAATCCATCAAGTACCTGGTTCCCCGCAGGGTTGAAGAGTACATCGAGAGAAAGAGGCTATACCGAGGGTAGTCTAATTGACGTCAGGGCCTTACGGCACGAATGTCTCGGCCTGAAGACGCCGGTGTGGTGCCGTGCGACAAGAATGTCCCCCTGCCGGCATCCACACGACTTAATGGATTGATCTGAGCCGGTACGGAAATCTACGCGGGGCTGACCGCAGACCAATTCTGTGCCTTTCTAAAAAGCCCCCACCCTCGCTCTTTTGCAAAATCACGCGCTTCCTTCGCCAGACACGACCAATTTGCGTGACAGATTCAGGCACCACTGGGGAACCAAGATCTGGTGCAGGTATTTGACATCAGTCCCGCCATCCGGCAGCGTCTCACCTACTGGGCCGACCCGGACGCCTCGGTATTTAAGCAGGACTCTCAAATGACGTGCTTCTTCCTTCAAGAACTGGGCCGCCGAAGAGCCGACATAGAGTTTCTCCAGCTCGGATTTGTCTTGACACCAATCTATCTCGGCCAGCCATCCTTCGCCCCACGGATCCTCCTGTATCAGCTCAGGGTACCGGTCCAATTCCGGATTGGTTTGAACCAACCGCCCCGAAAGGGGAGCGGCTACAGACACCGCTCCTACGTCGGTAAGCAGTCTCCCCCAGGTTTCCTCCTGAGTGATTTCTTGGTCGGGTTTGGACAGCTCAAATTTCATCGGAGGAGGAAGGATGTATGCCAACAGCTTGTCCACTCCGATCTTCCAGGTGTGATTGTTTTCCTGTCGTGCCCACAGATGGGAGGGATGGATGTGCAGCTTTTGGTCAATTTCGCCCAGGGAGAAGGTGAAGAACGGCGCCTCCGACTCTAAGTCGCTGGGGTAGAGACTTTCTCGTTTTAGCCCGTCTTTGGGGACGTACATTTTCACCTTCGATTTCGGCCCACCCGGCAGAATCTGGGCTCGCATCACCCTGTCGAATTCACACTGCTCACAGTCATAGCGGAAAGGACAGAGTTTATAAGAGATCACCCCGGCGGTCATCCACACGCAGCGATTCAATTCCTCTTCGGGAGAAATCCCGTTCTTTCTTGACAGTCTCCTTTCCATAACATGCCATCCTCTCATTCAAGACTTCACTTCAGCCAGTTTGATCCTGCCCTATAGCTCCCGTGGAAAAGGTCTCCAACTCCAAAGCTTCTTCGGTGAAATGGGTCGCTGGCTTGTGGACCACGTGGTGCCCGGCGGAGTGCTCAAATATCGGAAGATAACGGACGGCCATGGCAAAGACGAAGAACGCCGTGGCAACCAAGCTGAGGGTGACGGCGATCTCGCTCCAAGCCGGGAAATACTTACCCCCGGAAGAGGCTATAAAACTGGTGGTCGACACGTTCAGCCGGTTTAACAAAAAGCCAACGATGGTGCATACTGACACGGCATATAACCCCTTGGTGGATAGTCTGACTTTGCGAATGGATAGCAGGATGATAGGGGCTATCACTCCCGCCAAGGCTTCCAACCAGAAAAGCGAGGTTTCCATTCGGGGCAGGAAGAGCTGATGCCAGACTCCCCGCGAGGCAAAATCATAGATCTTCATCAGAGCATACATCACCAAGACCACCAAAAGAATTCTTCCCACGTCCGCCAGTACGTCGTCTTTCAGCTTGTGACCGAAGGCCCGGAAGCTCAAGTGCGATTCGAAGATGACCATGGCGCAGCCGGCGGCAATGGCCGAGACATAGAACAAAAAGGGGAGAGAAGCCGAATACCAGAAAATGTACATCTTTTCCGGCATGATTAAAAAGAGGGAACCCAAGGAAGATTGATGCATGGTGGAAAGGACGACCCCTAGTATGACCAACGGTACAGTTACCTTAGTGATCCATCTTTTCGGTCCGGTCCAACCCAAACGATCCAGCAGGTTGGGGCTGAACTCAAAGAACAAAACCGTGGTGTAAAACATGACGCACATGGCAACTTCAAAAAGCGCGGAGTGGAAATTCCCCATGAGGAGTGGATTGTAAATTCTATCCGGACGTCCCACGTCAAACAAAAGACCAACGATCACCATGACATACCCCAAAAATGCGGTCAAGATGGTGGGTTTTAAAACTGGGTAGAATCGTTTTATGTGGAACACGTATACTGCAGCTGCTATAGTGAAAGCGCCTGCAGATAACCCCACTCCGGATATGACATCGAATCCAATCCACAGCCCCCAGGGATACTTATCACTCAGATTAGTCGAAGCCCCCAAACCGCCGGTGATACGAATGATGGTGGCAACCAGGCCCGCCAACCAAATCACCAGCAAGACCACTTTCCAGAAGGTTATTTTGAATGGTAATTTGAAGTCCATCTTGATTCTCACTTTCCCTTTATGTTTTTTTCATCCGTTCATTTCATGGTACAGCAAATGCTGCTTATGACTTCTTCGCTTCAGTCTCTTTGGCCTTATATTCCGCCAGCTCCATCCTTCGGTCGATGATCCACCACACCCCGTAAAGAAATGCGCCGCCGAATATCACAACGCTGGGAACCTTTCTAAGTGCATCCCAAGTCAATTGGGGTAGAGGATAATCCGGAAGATTGGTGGGAAAACCAAGTTCCCCAAGCGGAACACTGGATAAGAACAATACTGAGGTCCCGCCCACTTCTTTTTCTCCGTAGATGTGATCGACGTATTGTCCCGGATTTTCCTGGATGCGTTTCCGAGCTTCTGCTAAAAGCTCCTCCCGCTCTCCAAATATGGTAGCTCCAGTGGGACAAGCTTCGGCACAAGCGGTGATCTTTCCTTCTTTTAATCTTTCATAACACAGAATGCATTTTCTTACCTTCGGGGCGCGCTTCTTCCATTCGTACGTCGGAACGCCAAATGGACAGGCCTGCATGCAATAGCGGCAACCAATACACCGGTAAGCATGATAGATCACCGCGCCCTCAGGCGTCTTCTCAAACGCACCCACAGGACAGACAGACTTGCAGGACGGCTCCTCACAATGCATGCACAGACGCCGATAGTAAATACCATTCTTTTCCTTCACCACAGTATAGGCGGTGGCGGATAGCTCCTCCTCCTGGTCTCCGGGAAGACCGTTGGCCTGCTTACAGGCCTGAGCGCAAGCCTGGCACCCGATGCATTTGGTGGTATCAATCAGAAGTCCTTTCTTTTTTTCCATGTCTTACTGCTCCTTGATTTCCTTAGTTGCTTTTGTAACCCAAAAACTGAATCTCCAGTTCCTCTACTGTTTTCCTGTCGAAGTGTGCCACCAGGCCATCCAGAGGCAATCCACCATCTGACAGGGTCAGGCCTGCCACGGCGGGCTGAGGCAGATGCGCCTGAACGAACACACGCAGGCGAGTCAGCTCCTTGAACCACCAGGTCCTGGTTTGATCTGCCACCGTAAAGCCCTTCAGATCTGCGGCTAAATTGGTTGGATTAATCAGATAGAACCAGCCTTTGGTGTAAGGACTCTCCACGAATTCGGCCGGATTGTCCTCCAGTTCGAAATTATGCCGCTCTATGGTCCCTTCTATCGGGGAGAGCATGCGGATGGTCTTGTCACCCAAGGTGACAGATGCCAGAAGATCGCCTTTCCGAATCCTTTCACCTGTCTTCTTCAACTGAACGTGATCCACTTTTCCGATCAAGCGGCCGATCAGCTCGTCCACTCCTACCTGCACTTTGCCCGAGGACCTTAGGTTCAGCCAAACGTGTCCGGGAGTGAAGAAATACCCGCGGGGATAACCTGGCGCAGGCCTGTTCACCGCCGGCGAGTAAACTTTGGCAGGTTCTGCTTGCTTGCCCCGGGCCCGTCGCACCAGGGCATCGATGATTAGGGCGACTATGAAGGTCGCGACCACCAATAGTGCTACCATCTTAACTCCTCCTTTCTTACCTTGCTATGTAGGTTTCCCGATAGTGGCTTTCTGGAAAAAATTCCCGCGCTACCTTTTCCCATTGTTGATCCGTCAAATTGTCCCCCAAATCCGGTGCTATCTCTCCCCCATCCTGCAAGACCGGAAACTCTGCTGGACCAAGAACGGTCGCCAGTTGTTCCTTGACCGCCTGATTCCATCGAAGGAGCGTGCCTCCGTGAAGCAGATTACGCAACTGTCTCGACAGTCCGGTCGGCTGAACCTTCAATATCCAGTTGCCTTTAGGATCCGACAAGAGCTTCGGATTGTCCTTCAAGGCCTGATTCACCTCTATCACCCTTCCTGTAATCGGCGCGGCCTGAACTACCTGGTGTCGTCCCCTTCTCAACTCCCAGGCCTTCCCTCCTTGCTGAATCATGCTTCCCGGCTTCGGAACGGTCAAGCGCTCGACAGATCCGAACACTGATCGAGTGAATTCATCGGTTCCGACCGCCACCAGGCTGGGTTGGATTACGTGCACCCAACCGTGTCCAGGATGGACAAAAAGCCCCTTCCAAGCCGATGGCGTCTTCACGCTTAGCGGTACTTTCCCTGGTTCGGGAGCTCTCCTCTCGCGCCAGACACCGATACCGATGGCGATTGCGGCGAACATTAGGATAATTATCACTGACATTCTGATCACCTCGATTTCATTTTCACTTACCAGTTCATTTCGCAGATGAATTGGTGCAAAGTGTGTGCCCAAAATATCAATGCTAGGCGACTTGAGTATTTAAGTCTAAGCCTGTCTTAGAAATAAGTCGATAGATTTTCCTCACCAATTCGGTTCTTGGTGAAAGGATGGAAGCTCCGAATGTAGAAAAAGACAACTATAAAATCTCGGTAGTTGTGTCGAAATACGTCAACTTCTTTGCTCAGAATCGTTAATGGCATGTAGCAAATATCGACGCTGTGCGTCGATTTTATCGACGAATCTTTCTCGCTTAATCGTCGAAGAATCCGAAATGAGAGGCAGGACGGAAACAGACAGCAAGGCCTGCGAACACTGGGTAAGGGGAATGGGTCTATGCATGGGCCGATTCCCAGATCCGCACGCCTTCTGTCTCGTTTGACGGCTGACATGTTCCCGCCCGGTGGCATGTTTACTGACTGGTGGCTGGACCTTGATGATCGGTCGTGTGATAGTCGCACAAGAGGGATACCTCTATGGGGAGCAGCTGTGGCTGGTTCCGTGATTGCATGTTGGTGAACGGACTCCCCTGTTTCTCTTGAGCGAGTCCTCCAGCATCCCGTTCACGCGATTCGAGCTGCGGACCCGACGACTGACCAGCTATGGTTACGTTATCTCGCATCCGGGCGGCGCTTCTCCACACGTTCCCAGGCGGCGCCGAACCTAGAATCCTATCAGCATATGCATTCGTTTCTCAAGGCGCAACTATTTTCTTGGGTTAATGGTAAAAACGTGTTGGTATTTTGTGGTTGATAATAATTGAGACATACCATGCGAGATAAGCCTCTCTTCTCCTTTTGGATAAACCACGATGTTACCGGTAATGCTGTTTGAGCATGCTAAATCTTCCTTCTAAACCATTAGTGTTTTTGGGGATGGTATTGTCCTCCAGGAAATGAAAGAGATTGGGAAGTGCATTAAGGATGAGGGCTCTGACTCTTCTAAGGGATTTATGAGTATACCACCATTTCCGAGTTCCTCTCAGGTGGCTTCTCTCTTTTAGAAAACCATCCCACCGATTACACCAAAAAAGAAGTTGATTAACCCACACATCTCGTTGTTGTTGGTTTTCAACTTGGGTAATTGTTTTAACCAGAACTCTGAGTTCTGGGCCTGCTTGTGTCTTAGGATTTCTAGTAAGAAGCGCTAACCCCAGCCTTTGAACATGTGTGATGCAACGCTGGTGTGGGATATGGGGATAGATCATCTCAATAGCCTTGCGGATGCCTGTTCCGCCATCAGAAGTTATGCTGGCACAAACAACATTAGCTTTCTTTAAGCGGATTAAGTCTTGCATAATTTCTTCACTATTTTCACTGGTTGCATATCGCCACCATTGAGCATATCCCAGATCTGCATCCCAATAGACCAGAAAACAGTATCCTCTCCCAAACCAGGTGGCATCAATGACCAGATGACTGTTGAGGTTCATTTTCGGTTCAAGAGGAGGAGAGTAATTAAGGAACCAATGAATCGTATTACGAATAGTCTTCTTGCTCCTCCTTGAGAAAGAACCAAGTATAGAAACATTTGCTCCCTTCAGCCATCGCTTGAACCGTACAAACCAATTCAGACAACGGGTAACGGGTTGTTTCCAGGTAAAGGTCCTCTGACAATTCAAACAACGATATCTTCTTGATCCCGAAGTACTCTTACCCCAACAAATAACTTCATGATTTGGATCTCTTGGACATCGCTTTTTTTGCCATTATCTAGCTCCAAACTGAAAACGTTTCCAGTCCTTCCTCCATTATGCCATATTATCCAACCGATTACCACACTTTTACCAACACGAAACTTCCATCAACCCAAATTTAGCATATTGACATAAAGGAAACCGGCATTATATTGATTGTAAGTAGACTAAAGAACCGTCGATTCGCTTGAGTTGTGCGTGAGGTGAGAGCGCAGGTTAGCATGAATTCAGTTAGGAACTGGTTGCGAGTAGTAGTGGTCCTGGCGCTTTTGGGGCTGGTGGTTTATGGGCTTAGATTAGGAGACTTCGAAGAGACCCGGAACAATGGGTCCATACTGTGTCTTTCATGTATAGGCATACGTTGAGTCGGGCGTAGAAATGTCCGAAAACGGACTCTCTCGACCTGAAGAATCGACCGTATGATAAGGAGAACCAAAAGGCGTTTCTTCCAGATCGGGACTCTCGTGGTCTCGAATTCCTATGTCGGCTCGATTCTCTACAACAACATCTATCAGGGATGGTTCAAAGGGATATGCGTGCCGGTGATGAACTGCTACGGCTGCCCTTTGGCCGTGATGAGTTGTCCCATCGGCACGCTTCAGCACTTCGTCATCATCAAGGCCATCCCCTTTATGCTGATTGGTTTTTTGGGGACGATAGGCCTGGTGGTGGGAAGGATGACTTGCGGCTGGCTCTGTCCCTTTGGGTTCTTTCAGGAGATGCTGTATAAGATCAAAACCAGAAAGCTTTATCCTAGAAAAGTGTTCAACTACACCAAGTACGTCATTCTGATCGGTCTGACCCTTCTGGTTGCATACTGGGTCGGAGAGCCTTGGTTCTGTAAGCTGTGCCCGGTAGGTAGCTTGGAGGCCAGCGTCCCTCTGTCGCTGTGGAATCCCAGCGGGGACATCTTCACCCAGGGTGGCAGTGTAGTCTCGCGAGCGGGAGTTCTTTTTTTCACCAAGATTCTCATTCTGGGCGCCGTGGTGACTGCCGCTATCTTCGTGTATCAACCCTTCTGCCGATATGCTTGTCCTCTGGGAGCCATCTGGTCAATGTTCAACCGGTTCAGCCTCTTCCAGATGAAGACCTGCGATGATACCTGCGAACTGGGTGAGGAATGCCGCGAAGAATGTCCCATGGACATATATGTACATAAGACCCCCAACGCGGGAGACTGCACGCGTTGTCTGGAGTGCACCAAGTGTGAGAACGTTCGATTTCAGCTTGCCTGGTCAAAGGATAGACTCAGGTCCGGCCGGTTGAGGCCAAGCTCTGAGTCGGAGCAGAAAAGAGAAGGGGGGAGGTAGCCGAGTGGAGTTGATGGAACCAGCGCCTGGCATTTGGGCAGCGCATGCTTTGGGAGTTGAGACACTCAGATTCACGCAGCAAAACGATAAGGAAGGTAAGATATGCGACATGCGGTCATCTGTTTTCCGGCAGTGCTCATTCTCTGCCTGATGGGTTTTGTGGTGAGTGCTCGACCGGATTCGGATTTCTGTCCGGACAACCCCACGGGGACATCGATTAAGACCTTGCCATCGGGGACGGATGCGATTCCGCCTTCCACCAAGTCCTACACCGTGCCACGGAGACAGGCTTTGGTGGAGATTGCCACCGCCACTTGGTGAAGCAGCTGTCCTTACGCGGCGGTTGCCGTTGATTCTTTGAGAAAGCTATATGGGGATCACATTGCCGACGTGAATTGCCATGCCAGCAACTCAGGTGATCCATTCTATCTTTATGATGCGCGGCATCGGATGATGGATTACTACGGCGTAACCGGCTATCCCACGGCGATCTTCAACGGAAAGAGCTGGGTGGTGGGCGGTGGAGGAAGCACCTTCAACACTTACAAGACCAGGTACACTCAGCAAATGGCGATAAACACCCCCGGAAGGCTCTCTCTGGACGTGCAATACGACCCTTCCAGCCGAGAGGGAGCCATAACGACCAAGCTTTATTCGGTTGATCCCATCAAGATTGGAAATCTTCGTTTTCGGTACGTGGTGACGGAGAGCCATTACAACTGTCACTGGGGAGGATTGGATAGTCTCCAATGCATCATGAGGGACATGCTTCCCGATTCTACGGGCGTGCCGTTTTCGATCAACCAGGGAGATGTTTTCTCAGACAGCCAGAGCTTTTACATCGATCCCGGCTGGGCGGACCATAATTGCGAGCTGGTGGTTTTCGTCCAGAGTGACGAGGACACCAGTTTGGTGATATCCAATTCCGTCCCCCTATACCAGGCTCATGTTTCCGGTGACGCCAACCAAGACCGGAGGGTGACTATCTCGGACGTCGTTTTCTTGTCTAACTACGTGTTCTTTTCGGGTCCGGAACCCGATCCATCGGCATCCGGCGATCCCAATGAGGATGGGATCATAGACATTCAGAACATTGCCTACTTAGTCAGCTATCTGCTTCATGGTGGCCCAGCGCCACTTCGAGGATGGGAGATAGATTGAATCAAACAAAGATTCATAACTTCTTAGAGGAGGTACAGATGCAACATAAACAAAGGATTTGGGTCGTTCTGGCGACACTGCTGATCCTTGTCTGGTCTGCCCCGGGTTGGGCTGATTCAGACCCGGGTGGCATAAAGTGTCTTCCGGAGCAGCCTTCCTACGACTCCCCCCGGGGGGATGACTTTTCACCTAAGGCCGGCGTTCACCGTAATCAGGTTCTGCTGGAGATCGGCACCGGCGTGTGGTGACCGTACTGTCCTTATGCGGCAGTTGCCGCAGATTCTTTGCTAAAGCTAAAGAGGGACAGTCTGGCTGTTTTATCCTATCATTGGGGTGACGCTACGCATTATGACCCTTTCATGAATTCCGACGATGTTGGCAGGCTAAATTTCTATGGGATCTCGGCATTTCCCACAGCCGAACTCGATGGAAGGATAACCTGTACAGGTGGTGGCACCGGCACCTTTAGTTGCTTTTTGGATGCTTATAATCACGAGATGATCACCCCCGGCTCGAATATATCGCCATGCTCGCTCAGGGTGGATGTGCTGTATGACTCCACCGGCCGATCATTGAAGGTCAAAGCCTGGGTGACTGCTCTGGATACCTTCAGTCATGCCAATGCACACCTGCGTTATGCCATAGCGGAAAGCCATTATCACTATCAATGGGATGGATTAGACAGCCTGCAACATGTTGTTCGTAAAATGTTGCCCGACTACAACGGAGTTGCCTTCAGCATTAATCCCGGAGAGACGTTCGCCAACTCCCAGAGCTACACTTTGAGCTCAGGCTGGGTTGCCAGGAACTGCGAGGTTGTGGTTTTTGTGCAGGGAGATGCCTATCCTGGTCATCCGGTATTCAGATGCGCCAAGGCAGGTCTTTTTCCCACCTACGTTTTTGGAGATTGCACCGGGGATGGGATCGCGGAGGCGGCGGACGCAGTGTTTTTGATAAACTATCTTTACAAAGGAGGAGTCGCACCCAATCCGTACGGGCGAGGGGACTGCAACAGAGACTGCCTAGTGGACGCCTCTGATGTGGTTTACCTGATTAACTATCTTTACAAAGAAGGTCCTGCTCCGCTGAAGGGGTGCGATTAGGTTTTGGCGACGAGGAATACTGATCTCAAAAGGAGGATGGATGAAAAGACTTGCAAGTGCTTTGGCGGTCATAGGGGCAGTTTTGTTGGTGGTTTCGTTCGGTAGCGTCTTCACGGGCGCCGAGAAGGCGATGGCCGAGCCTTACAGTTATAGCTTCACTTACACGGGCACGGACACAGTGAAGACCACCAACATATGCAATACGACCACGGTGTTTCAGTCCCTCATCACCAATACAGGGATCCTGGCAGATACGTACACAGTGAGCTGGGCGGAGTATTCGCCTCCCACCCCCCAAGATTGGTATGCGGAATTCTGTGTGGGCGGCATCTGCCACGACTCCACCATCACCTCGGTGACGATCGGTCTGGACCCTACTCAAACTGCCGAGGTGCTTATGGACGTCAAGCCCCGCTCATCTGGACAGGGCAAGCACATGATCACGGTGACGTCCAAGTTCACGGGTTCGTCCAAGACCAAAACCTTCCTGCTGGGCGCTTCTTGCGGACCGGTCACTGGTCGATGGGGATTGGTCATCCTCATCCTACTCATCTTTATTTCGGCCACGTATTTGATAGCCAGAAGATACAGATGGGCCAGGCAGACGTAGCTGGTTTGAAGAAAAACGTTCTCCGCTGCCATCGCATGAGCCATTAAGCGGGAACATGCATGGGGACGGGGCCTCAACCCCTGTTCCACAAGTCGGCTGATAGGGCAGTCTCGTCGAAGGGCGAGACTGCCCTAAAATCTTTTTTTAAATAACCATTGCGCTTTTAGCTTTGATCGTTATAAATAGGTAACGAGTATGAATCGAGGGAAGGCGCTTATGGGTGATGAGCAACACAAGATGGCGAAGGGTGACAAGTCCTGGGCAATCTTGGTCTTGTTTTTTTGTGTGGTTTTGAGCTTCTGGGCCTGTAGCACCAAGAATCTCCTCAATGTGCAGAAACTGGGCTCGATCTTTGTGAACTCAACGCCGCCGGGCGGAGACATACGGTTGGATCACGTTTCTACAGGCAAAGTAACGCCAGATACGATCTTCAACGTGACGGTGGGAGATCACGTCATATCCGTGACCAAGCAAGGATATCTATCCTCCCCCGATTCGCTAATAGCCAAAGTAAACGAAAACGAGATGGCCAGCACCGGGTTTGTCCTTTTGGAGACGGCATACGGCTCGCTTAAAGTCTCTTCCAACCAGGACGGGGCCACCATATGCATAGACCATGAACCCACCAGCGAAGTGACGCCTCACGTGTTTTTCAATAACCTGCCGATAGGGACACACATCGTCTCCGTATTCAAGGCGGGATACTCCAACGACGAGCCAGCCAAGGAAATTGTGAGCCTCGTTACCGAGGATACAGTCGAAGTCAGTTTCAATCTTACTCCGGCAGAAGTGGGGGTAGGGGTGGGAAACCTGGCCCCCGATTTTGGGCTGGAGGACGATAACGGGATACTGCAGCGGTATTATGCCTATCGCGGATTTGTCACCATCATAAATTTCTGGTCTCAAAGCTGTACCTACTGTATGGAGGAACTGCCTTACCTGCAGCAAATATATGCCGAGTATCTTCCGGACAGCCTGATTATCTTCGGCATCAACTACGAGGATGATTTCGACGTCATCCGGCAGATTCGCCAAGACAAGAAACTTACTTTCACCCTGCTTAAAGGAGCGGGAACCGACGTAGAGCACGACTATAACGTAAGCACGGCCACCGGCACTCCGGTGACCATGGTGTTGGATCGAAGCGGAAAGGTGTATTACCAGAAGATAGGATTTGTCAGTTCCACCTTGCCGGGAAAACTGAGGGAGAAGCTGAACGCGCTGTTCGGCAAGTAAAGAAACCCGTTCTGAAGGATAACTACGAGAGGATACACCATGCGAAGACTTTTCGTAGGAATAGCGTTGTGTTGCGCCACCCTGTCTTATTTCGCCTCCAGTGCTTCGGCAGCGGAGACCAAGTCGAAGGCGCCCGATTTTTCGGCACCCGATTTAGATGGCAAGAAAGTCGAGCTCAAAAGCGTGCTGGGCCAAGGCCCGGTCTTGATCAGCTTTTGGGCTACTTCCTGCAAGCCTTGTATTAAGGAATTGGACGAGCTGCAGAAACTCTACCCTGAGTATCAGAAGAAGGGTTTTGAGATTTTGGCCATCGACGTGGATGGGCCGCGAAGCGTCTCCGCAGTAAAATCAAAGGTCAAAGGACTCAAATGGCAGTTTCCCGTGCTTCTGGACACCAACAAGGACATTTACAGAAAATACCAGGTGCTGGGCATACCGCATACGGCTTTGATCGATCAGAAAGGGGACATTCGGTATACTCATACCACCTACCGCTCTGGGGATGAGAAGATCATCCAAAAGAAGATCGACGAGCTTTTCGAAGAACAGAAGGAGGCTTCCGGACAAGAGCAGGGGGGAAATAGTGGCAAGTAGATGTTCCTTTTGCCGATCTGTCATCGCCTTGTATAGATCGCTTCTCCTCCTGTTTTTCGGTGCCTTTTTTGTCTTTTTCCATTTTGCGTTTTCCTTTTTCCTTCTTACTTTTTCCCAGGCTCAAGAAGCTGAGCAAAATACGTGGACTATCAGCGCCAGCAACCAGTTAGAATACTCCACCGACAACAAAACCCACCAGGACATATTTCATGACTGGACCGACCTTAGTCTGAGTTATCGGAAATATGCCTCAGACCTGCGGTATGAGGCTCATCAGCCGGACGATTACGGCCGGACCTGGCAGGGGTTGTCCTTCCGCAACCTGCAGATGGCCGACGATTTTCTAAACATCACCGCCGGCAATTATTACGTTATCTTCGGTCGGGGTCTGATTCTTCGTTCCTACGAGAACAGGGACTTGCGATTCGACAATAACTTGGATGGGGTTAAAGGGACCATCGACATGGAGGGCTTCAGCCTGACTCTCTTGGGCGGAACAGCCATGGGGAAATACCAGCGATTGAGCGACCCTATCCATGCCGCCGACGGAAAGGTCTCCGTCACCGATTGGATGAAGTTGGGAGCAAGCTATCTGCGCACCAACATCACTGATTTGGGGCTGGTGAGGCTCGTGGGAGGGAACATGGGCTTAAATCTTCCCCATCTGGATTTATATGCCGAATATGCCAAGAAATACAATCCTCCGGGGGAATTCGCCGAGCAAGACGGAGAGGGGCAGTATTTTTCAGCCAATTTGTTCACCACAGGAGCGGGGTTGACGCTGGAGTACAAGGATTATCGGAGGTTTGACTTCTCCAACCAGGACGTTACGTTCAATAATCCTCCGGCGCTCACCCGGGAACACGTTTACACTCTCTTAAATCGGCACGCCCACATCCTGAATCTGTCTGACGAGAAAGGAATGCAGGCGGAGATTACCTCCAGCCCGATGGAACAATTATCGGTTCTGGCCAATTACAGTTATACCACCAACCACCACAACGACCTGGTGTATAGCGAGACCTACGGAGAGGCCGAGTATAATCAAGGATCTCGGGCCACGCTCAAAGCGGGTTTCAGCCGAATGGAAGACAGAGAAGAGGATGGCGCGCCCTATCGCCTGGGTCCGGTGGCCGATCTGACCTATTATCTTTCGGAAAGCAACAGCGTCAATTTCACTTTGGAACACCTTTGGACCAGCAAGTATGAGGGAAAACTAACGTACTACGATCAGATATTGTCGCTCTCCGTTTCTCATTCCCCATTAGCCTCCTTAACTTTCACCCACGAGAGAACCACCGAATGGAAGACTAAACAAGCGTGGTCCGGCAGAAAGAGTTGGTTCATCACCACCTTGGATTTGGTCTTGGCCGAAAATCACAATCTCAGCCTGGGCGTCGGCTCCAGACGCAAAGGCAAAGTCTGCGCAGGTGGAATCTGCGTGGATAAACCTGCCTTGGATGGATTCGAGCTTAAGCTTCTGAGCCGGTTCTAATCGTTTGCTCCTTCTGGGTCGTCCCTTCGCGCCATTGCATTCTCAACCCTCCTCTCGTCAGGGGGGAGGTGTTGTGCGCCTCACAGATGATTTGGCGGATCAAGCTGACATCGCTTATTGCCATCCGCTTAGTCTTGTCAATCTGTTGGGGATGTTTTCCGCTGCACAGACTCTTAGCATTTCGTCTTTATCCGATATTCTTCATCAGACATTCGTCATCCGATATTCTGTCGTCTGCCGCTTGGAATGGGCTTTTCGGATCAAATCGATGCTGAGGATGAAGAAGACGGTGCAAATCAGGGTTACGTAGGGAGGGAAGGTGAATTCAAAATCTGAACCGAACTTTGGTGAGAAGAATCCTGCGGAGAAAGAAAGTGTGTTGGCAAAAGCATGAACGAAGATGGCAGTCCAGAGATTGCCGGTTAAGTAAACCAGATAGCCGCAAAACAGCCCGATCATAAATGCACCCGCCATCATCCAAGGATCTAAATGCATCAAACCAAACAGGAAGGCGGAAAGAAAAAATCCTCCTGTCCCGCCCAGCTTTTTGGAAAAGACTGACTGGAAAAATCCCCTGAAGGCAAACTCCTCACAAAATCCCGCCAGCGCGCCGCCGGCCAAGATCCTGAACAAATATTCGGGCCACGAACTGGCCACCAGCAGCTTCACCAGCGCCTCCTGTTGTTCCTTGGGCCGGGGTAAGAGCTGGTGCAGGTAGCCGGTGACGTCGGAGATCACCAAGGACAAGAAAAGCGTGGCGGCGGCCACCAAAATCCAGAAGCCAGTGCCCAGCCGATCCGGGTAGCTGAAAAAGCGGCGGAAGGAATATCCGCCGGCAGGCAGAAAGGAGAAGGGCACCAGAAGCACCAACGTCTCGGTTAGAATCACCATCAGGTGGAATCCGAAAACCGCCATGCAGATTCCGCCGACAATGATCTCCACCAGCAGCAGGAGAACAAAGATGCCCATCCCCTGCCAGATCCCAAATCCCTGGCGTTGGCTTTCGTCATTCATGGTGTCAGAAAGAGCATCTGATTGGAGGCCACGACCGTTGGTACCCAAAACAGCCTCTGGGGCCTCACCGACGTAGCGGAAGTTCTCATCTCTATAGTCTCCCCAATGACTTGACTATCCACCTGTGCAGAGAATGTGGAAATTCAGCTGGTTGCAGATACAGCAATGGGCAAGCCCGGTGAATCAGCTCAATCCCGTTTTCTTTGGCCAGTTTGATCGCTTCGTCACATTTCCTGCCGGGAAAAAGCCACACCCTTCTGACGCCAAGACTAATACACTCTCCGATTGCCTCTTTTGCGCCCTCCGGGCCTGCTATTATGACTACGCCGTCCAAATGACCGGAGATATCTCTTAGGCGACCATAGCACTTCTGATTTCCGATCAACTTCACTCTTCGGTTCACCGCGAAGACTTGGTAGCCTCTCTTCTGCAGATCTTTCAACACCGACGTCCCAAGTCTCCCTTTCTTGTCGGAAACCCCCACTACGGCGTAGCTCCTACCCTCCCAAAAATGCGTCCTCTCTGGTCTCATATTGAACCTCGGTCCAACGGAAGAATTCCTAACCTCGGATTAGTTTCTTGATTCGTCTGTTCGTTCTCAGTGATTCCGTCCGTCCCGGATTTGCTCTGGACTGGAAGACCGTCCTGACCCAAGGAGAGCTTCCCCTTGCGCCCGACGGTTTGAGTCCGGCAAAGCCAATTCATAGTATTGGCATTGATTCCAGGAGGTTGTTCCCAAAGGGACCAATGGATCAAGTAGAGCCACTGACAGTGCTCAATCTCGTCTGAAGATGGTTTTGAGGGCGACGCCGATCCGGTAAGTAACTGCGGAATTTTTCCCCGTAATCGGAAGATTCACAAAGAGATCGAGCTTGCCGTGTTTTTGCGGAGAAATTTCTCCCAGCGAAAGGAGAAACGACAGGGTGAGGAGGTCTGCCTGTTCGGCCACCACCAGGCCATCCTGCTTGGTCGCTTGCCAGTTGGCATACTCCAAACCCGCCCCAATTCCGACGCTTCTGAAGTTTCTTGCAAAACCCATCTCCGTTCTCAGGACGTCCCCAAGCTTCTCTTTGGTCAGGTCTCCCTTGTCATTCCGGTATTCCCTTCTGAATTGATAGACGTATCCGATCCCCAGCTTGACGAAAGCGTCCTCGTTGAGCAGAATGTCTCCCTTCAAGGCTAAGTTTAGATCAGTCTGGCCGTCTCCTGTGGCCGCCTGCTTAAAAGAAACCTTGTTGTGAGGCTGACCCGTGGGCAGAGTTGGGCCGGCTTCGGCGGACAAGGACCAGAAGTAGCGATCCCAAATATGATACTTCAAGAAAAGCTGCATGTCCCCCAGGTTGGAAACGCCGGACTTCACCTTTGCAGTACTTTGATAGAGTCCGCTGTCCACCTTTTGACTCAGCACCACCGGAATTTCGACTCCTAAGGTGAGTTTATTGGAAACCCCGTAAAGGAGCTTTCCGGCAATCAGATTGGCCGTGGAATCCCTACCCCCCGGGTATTCCACTTCCTTTCCGGTCGAAAAACGACTATCATTGTACAGGTATGCATACTCGAAAGTCCCGTACCAAAATCCCTTGGGCAAGGTGGCGCTGTTCCACTCTATCATGCCCCAGGCGGGTCTCTCCAGAGAATATTCGGTCTGGACAATCGGCTTCAGTTGTTGAGCGAAGCAAGCTGTGCTCAACAAGCTCCCGACTCCCGCAAGCATTAGGCAGAACACTCTTTTTATCATATCGCTACCCTCGAGAGTTAAGGTGACCTATGCAGTCTCGGATTGTCGGCTGAGTAACTCTGGATCATGCAATTCCGATGACATCGGAAAAGCCACTTAAATGCCCGGCCTGGGACGACGAAAAAGACTGGACCATCAAGACCGGCTGTCGGTTTGGCGTAATCAACAAATGAAACTGGCCCAATGACGGCTGAGCATCCGGGAGCTTTTTGCTGGCTAAAATGTGAAACCTTATTCCTCATGGCTGAAGACGAAGGTAACAAATCGAAAACGGGGAGTCAACACAAAACAGAAGAAAAGCTCTTGACTGGAGGCGGCGGACTTGCCACTCCGTCTCCGCTGGCTGATTGGACCCCGGGATGCGCATCCGTAAACCGGAGATACCTTCCCTTTTCGTCCTTCCGCCCGAACGTCAAAGGACCAGAGGAAAAAAACAGCGCCGCCTTTGTGTGTCGGAGCCTCCAAGACTCCGGGACTCCGGCAAGAATGACTCCCTGAGTTCTTGCAGGCAGCATCCCTCTTTTCGGCATTCCCGGCTGGAAGGTGTGAAGTCAAACTTTTTCTTGACAAATAAGTATTGTGTTCTATACTTAACGTTCGTATAGAGAGCGTGGGAGTTTGAGATAGCTGGATTTTCGGAGAGTGAGTGGATTTCGTTCTTGATGCTGAACTTGATCGTCGGTTTAGGAAACCCCACAGACAAGTACAAAAACACCCGCCACAACCTAGGATACCGGGTGGTCGATTCTTTGGCGAGCAAGGATCGGAAGCGCTTCAGACCAGGGAAAGGGGATTACTTATTTTGTGAGATAGAAAAGGAAGACGGGACGCGTCTTTTCCTGATCAAGCCGCTCACTTACATGAATTTCAGCGGAGAGGCGGTGGTGGAGGCTATTGATCATTCGAACCTGGGAAGGGAGAGCCTCCTGGTAATATGTGACGATGCTAGTCTGCCTCTGGGGAAGATCAGGATCAGGGAAAGCGGAACCGACGGTGGACATAAGGGGCTGAAATCGGTCATCGGTCATCTCGGCTCCATCGAGTTTGCCAGATTGAGGCTGGGAATCGGGGCTCCACCTCCGGGGACGGACTTAGAGGAATTTGTTCTCCGCCAGTTTGACGGAGAGGAGAAGGAAATGGTGGAAGAAATGATCGAAAAGGCTTGCCGGGCAGTGGAAAATGTGTTAATTAAGGGGATAGAAGACAGCATGAACCAGTTTAATGCCTAAACTTGCTGTTGACGTAAGGATAAAGCTTTCGCGAATTCTCTGCAGGAAAGGAAGCAGGTTCTTGGTCATGAGCACCAGCCAAAAAAGACACGATCGGAGGTGAGAAGTTGAGAGTCTACGAAACGGTATTCATCCTGGATCCGTCTTTGGATGAGCACACGGTGGAAAAAGAGATAAAGAAGGTCGAGGATTTGATCACCGGCCAGAAAGGAAAGATAGTGAAGACCGAGAAGTGGGGTACCAGAAGGCTGGCCTATCCCATCCAGAAGAAGATGCAGGGCCATTACACGTTAATCTACTTTGAGGGGGACGGGAACATACCTACGGATCTGGAGAGAGCTTACAAGCTCAACGAGTCCTGCCTCCGATATCTGACCGTCGTGTCTGAAGCGAAGACCGAAGAGGCCAAAGTGGCGGAGAAAAGGGAGGATAGGAAACCGAAGGCTACTTTCCCGGAATCCACCGACAGCCCTAAGGAATGAAGTCCTCTGGATAGAGTCTGCACAAAAGACCTATCCAAAGTTTCTTTAAGCGACAGGAGGTCACCTAAGATTATGGCGGAAACCAAACTGCCCATCCTCAACCGGGTTTTGATCGTGGGCAACTTAGTCAAGGATCCGGAGATGCGCTATACCTCAACCGGCGTGCCGGTGGCGAATTTCAAGATCGCGTCCAACAAGAGATTCAAGGATGGTCTGGGGGTTTACCGGGAGGATGTGTGCTACATAGGCGTGGTGGCCTGGCACAAGCTGGCCGAAAGCTGCAACGAGTTCCTGAAGAAAGGCTCTTCCGTCCTGATTGAGGGGGAGCTGAGAAGCAGGCTCAAGGAGAATGGCGACGGCACCAGACGCAGTTTTGTGGAGATAAAGGCTTTGCACGTCCAGTTTCTGGACAAGAAGGCCGACGCCGTCCCGCTGGATGATGAGGCGAGTTTTTTCGCCGAGGGAGACAGGGAGAACTCAACTGAGCTTGAAAGCTTCTGGTGAGAAATAAATAAATCGAAAAATTGGAGAGAGAGCCGATGCTGATGGAGTCCGATAGAGGTAAAAGGAAAACCTGCCGATTTTGCGAGAGCAAGACCGACTTAATCGATTACAAGGACGAAAGGTTGTTAAGAAAGTTCGTCACCGACCGGGGGAAGATCGTTCCCCGGCGCATCTCCGGAAATTGCGCCTGGCACCAAAGGAGATTGACTTACGCGGTCAAGAAAGCCAGACACATAGCTCTTTTGCCTTTCACCGGAGAGAGTTACCGACAGCCGCATTGATCGGGAACCGCCGGTTTCCCTTGAAAGACTCGACCCCAAAGAAAGGCTCATGAAAGAGAGCGGTCTGACTTAGGCGTCTGTATTCTTTGGCGGTCAGGGTTTTCGGCAACCTTTTCCCGCGGCCCGGTCTTGATGGACCAAAGCGGGCGGGTGCGAAAAAGGGTTTTTGGTAACCTTTCGCGCTCAAGACCTCAAGTTCCAACGAATGCTGGAAGGAAATAGACGATCAGGAGAAGAAGGCTATGAAGGTGATTCTGAAGGACGACGTGGAGCAGTTGGGTAAATGCGGCGAGGTGGTAGAGGTCAAAGATGGTTATGGAAGAAACTACCTGTTTCCCCGAAATCTGGCCATTCCCGCCACCAGAGGGAATCTGAAATCGATCGAGGAGGTAACCGGGCAGAAGAGGATGAGAGATCAGAAGCGAAGAAGATCCGAGGAGAGATTGAAGACGCAGATGGAAAAGATCTCTTGTACCGCGGAGGTGATGGTAGGGGAGGAAGATCGGGTCTTTGGATCGGTCACCTCTCAGACCATCGCCGATCTTCTGGCCGAAAAGGGGTTCACCGTGGATCGACATAAGATTGTGCTGGAGGCACCCATAAAGGCGTTGGGCGTTTACACCGTGCCCATAAAGATCTCCGGCGATGTAACTGCGCAACTGAAAGTCTGGGTGGTGAAGAAGACTTCAAGTTAGGGATCAGTTCAAAGTGGTCTGAATCGACAAAAAACCCGCTTGGGGCGGGGAGCTGAAATGAAGATGATCGAAGCCAAGGTGAACGGACTGGCACTGGACATGACCAGCAACTCACCGGTGGTGATCCTGTCCTCACCGGATTCGGATCGCCTGCTGCCTATCTGGATCGGACACTATGAAGCCCTGGCCATTGCCATGGAGCTGTCGGGGGTCACTTCCCGAAGACCTCTGACCCACGATCTTCTGAAGTCGGTGATCACCACTATGGGGGGGAAGGTGAATAAAGTTGAGGTCACGGAGCTGAAGGAGCAGACCTTCTATGCCAAGATTTACGTCCAGGTCAATGGGTCGGTTCTGGAGATCGATGCCCGACCGTCCGATTCCATAGCCCTGGCGCTAAAAACCAAAGTGCCTCTCTACGTCTCCGACGAGCTATTCCAATTGAAGAGGGAAGACACCGGGTCGATGGACACCAGTGATCCGGATGCCCTGAAGGAAAGACTGAAAAGAATCAATCCGGAAGACTTTGGAAAATACTCCCTTTGAAACCTTAGGGATGAGGCAAAGTCAGCCTCTTACGAGAACCTCCCGATTTTTGCCGTTAACCCTCAGTCGTAACCTGGCGCAGACGTGATGATATGGAAAGAGAAGAGAACCGTTGTGGTTTTGGTCTGGCTGTCAATCGCACTATTCTGTTTTTTTAACTTGGGTTGGCCGCAGAAGATAGCCGCAGGCCAGCTAAAGGATAAACTGAAGGAGGCAGAAGAAAGCTACTCGGCCAAAGATTACGCCAAAGCAGAGGAAGCTTTCACGGAACTGTCCGGGTCTTTTCCCTCAGATCCTCGATTTTCCTACTTCCAGTTCATGATCGCCAAGTGTGAATACCATCTGGAGAACTACGATTCGGCCCAAGTGAAGCTCACAGCTTTCAACCAGCAGTTTCCCCACAGCCTTTTTGTTCCTGCCAGTTGCTTTCTTTTGGGAAATATAGACTATTTCCGCGGCAGGTATTTCGAATCCGCTCAAAATTTCGTCCGGGCCTATCACCTGGCGAGAGATCAGCAACTGCGGGATTTGAGCCAAAGATCACTCGGGGGCTTGCTGGAGAAATGGCTTTCCAACGACGAATTGGAGAGACTCAGTCGAGCAGAGAAAGACTCGGAGTTGGCGCCGAAAATCTTTCTGTGGCTGGGGAAAAGGAACCTGAAAAGCAGGAACTACTCTTCAGCCATCGACGCTCTAAGGTACTATCGGGATCATTTTCCTGAAGGGGAGGACCTGCGGGAGGTTTTATCTCTCTCAGAGAACGCATCCGCGTCCTCGACTGAAACCGTCAAAGTGGGAGTGTTGGCCACCTTAGGCGAGGATTCGTCCCCTGACGGCGGCGACTTCTTAGATGGCATCCAGCTGGCTCTTTCCTCCCAACCGGCAACCCGAGCAACCGTGGAGTTAGTAGTAAAGGACACCGAAGAAGACCCGGTGAAGACCGGACCTCTTTGTGCGGAGTTGATAGAGCGAAACCACGTTATTTGCATACTGGGTCCGCTGAAAAGAGACTGTCTGAAGGAAGCGGAGACAGTGGCCGAGAGCCTTAAGACTCCCCTTATTACCCCGACGGCTGCCGAAGAGAACCTGACCCGTTCCGGGGGTTTTGTGTTTCGGCTTTCGTCCTCCACCCAGAGAAAGGGAAGGAGTATAGCAGAGGTCTTGGTGCGGAATCAGGGTTTTAGGGATTTTGTCATGCTGCTCCCGGAGGAGTTGAAAAGCCAGGCAGAGGTCTTGAGCTTTGAGCAAGCTGCAGAGAAACTGGGAGGGAAAATTCTGGCGGTGGAGCATTATCCACCCGAAACCGACGATTTCTCGCCATACCTAAGGAGGCTGAAAAGCGCGCTTCTGGAGCTGGCTCCGTCCTCCCTTCAGGACGCATCCGGCTCATTCTTTGACCAGATGCCGGCTAAGGTGGATGGTTTCTTGGTCTTGGCAGAGGACAAGAGCATGCTCAGTCTTCTGACCGGCATAGTTAACCTTCATATCTATACCACCATCATCGGCACAGACTGGTGGAAAGACCCAAGCATTTCGGCTTTAGCCGACAGCTTACACCAGGACATGGTTTTTGCCTCGGAGGACTATCCACAGAACGATGCGCCTGAGAGAAAGGACTTCTCAGAGCTTTATTATGATCGCTACCGACGAGAACCGGACCGTCTCGGAATGCTGGGTTACGATTCCATGAGGCTTTTGCTGTCGGTTCTTGAAAACGCCTCCGCTCCGGAAAAGATAAAGGTAGCTCTGGTCGGCACGTGGGATTTCAAGGGAGTCTGGGGAAAGATCGGTTTTGATCCGGAGGGAGAAAACATCTACGTCCCGATCTTCAAGATGGAGAATGGACAGGTCAAAAGGTTATGGTGAAAAGGCGCCGAAAGGACGTAAAGATAGGTCATCTGAGTACCGTGATTCTTAATTAGACGATAATCCAAAGGGATAATGTGGAAAGCGATAAAGACAGAAAAGTAGCTCTGCGGATAAGAATCGGTGACCAGGAGAGACAGGTGACGTTCGATGAGCTGTGCCTGTCCAACAACCTGGCCCAGGAGGCTTTAGTGCGTCTTCTGGTCAAGAAACAGATTCTCAAGCCGGAAGAGCTGTTGCAGGAGATGGAGCAGGTAAGAAAAGAAAGATACCGGTCACCAGGAGATCTGCCCCCAGGCAAATGAGTCTCAGACAGCGGGCGGTCCTCCTCTGCGGATTGACCGGGAATGAAGGGTGAGGGGGAGTGAAATCGGTTTTGAGTCAATGAATGAGCAAATGAGTGACGAAAGAATTCTCAAATGGTCAGCGCATCCAGCGAAGAAGAGGACTTTAGTCTCGATCTCGGTGTTGGTGTTCTTGCTCGTCATCTGGATACTGGTATATGTGACCACTTTGAGCGTTTTCTTTACCGGCTTGTCCGTGGTGATCCTGCTGGGGTCTTTGTCATCTTTCTTTCTGCCCACTTATTATGAGTTGGACGAAACGAAGGTAAAGATTAAGTACTTTTTTTCCACGCGGGAGAAAGAATGGAGCTTGTTTCGATCGTTCTACGTGGACAAGAATGGGATCTTGCTGTCCCCGTTCGAAAAGCCATCCCGATTGGAGAATTTCCGCGGGCTTTACTTAAGATTTGATCAAAACAAAGATGAGGTGGTGGATTTCGTCAGATCAAAGATAGGGAAATGAGAGAGGTCTGGTCGAATAGCCCGGTTAGGATTTCGAACAAGAGGTGATTTTTGGTTAGCTTCCGCGAGATGTTTCAATGGGGAAAGACGGAGGGTGGGACAAAGGAGCTTACTCCTCAACAGGAGGAGATTTTGATCAAGATTGCCCAGAAAGTGATCTACTGGAGGATGTCGGTTCCGGCCATCCTGTTCCTGGAATCGGTGAAGCCTTTGAATTACATCGGGAGCCAGATGATGGCCTTCTTCGAGCCTTTTGTTCAAACTCTGTTTTCATGGAAGGATTATGATGAGTTCAGAAAGATGATGGAGGAGAGGGACACGGTGGAAAAGCTCCTGCAAAAGATCGAACAACTCGATTCGGAAGCACAGGTCAAGGAGAAAGCGCTGAAGCAGGAGAGAAGATTACAGAAGAAAAGCGAGTGGAAAAGTAAGAACATCAGGAAGAAGATAAGATATCTTCTGATAGGCAAGTAGAACCGCTGAAATTCAAAGCATGTACCGGACGGGCTATGCCCAAAGTGTCAGGTCATTTGCTGGCGCGGGGAGCAAAGCAGGAGGAAAAGATGAAGAGAGTTCTTCTGACCATTAGCTTGATGGTATGGATGAGCTTGCTGTTAGGCGGATGCAGGAGTGAAAAAGAGGAAGCTCCGCTGGCCAAAGAAGAGATTGTTTCAAAGAAGGAGCTACTCGGAAAGAAAGTGGTGATGATCATCGCGCCGGAAGGTTTCCGCGACGAGGAATTGATTGAGCCTCAAGACGTCTTGACCGGAAAAGGAGCCGAGGTTAAGGTCGCCAGCGTATCCTTGGAGACGGCCAAGGGAATGCTGAACGTCCAGGTGAAGCCTGATCTGCTCATAAGTGACATAAAGCCGGACCAGTGGGATGCCATCATCTTAGTAGGCGGCACGGGGGCAAGCCGATATTGGAACGACCCTTCGGTTCACTTGCTGTTGATCGAAGCGGTCAAGCAAAACAAAATAGTGGGCGCCATCTGCATCGCTCCGGTCACCTGTGCCAATGCCGGAATCCTGGCGGGAAAGAAGGCCACCGTATCTGAGTCGGAGGCTCAAAAGCTCAAAGACAAAGGGGCCCAATATACCGGTCAGGGTGTTCAAAGAGACGGCAAAATCATTACGGCCAGCGGTCCGCCGGTCGCCCGGGAGTTTGGGGAGGCCATCGCCCAGGCGCTGAAGGAGTAAGAGGCAATTTAACCACCCTTATGTCGAATAGGTCTTCGACCATATTCGACGTGCACGGCAAGTCCTGTTCTGAGGAAAGCCATGTTTCTGTTCCGGGGAAGTCAAGGGAGCTTGGTGAAGGCTCTGCAAGAAAGATTGAACCAATTGGGTTATGATGCGGGACCTGGGGACGGCGTTTTCGGTCCGCGCACCTATATGGCGACCCTCAAGTGTCAGAAAGACAAGGGGCTGAATGTGGATGGAGTGGTCGGTGATCAGACTTGGCGGGTCCTATTTGGCACGTCGGTTCCGGAGATGATTCCGGTCTTAAATGAGCCCCCTCCGGAGCGGCTTTGCTTCGACGTGTTTGGTGATTTCCGCTTGGCCGGCTGGAAGGAGCAGAGCTTAGTGAAGTGTGATCTCGCGACCTGGAGAGAAACCTTCGAGGGAGTCTACTTTAGCTGGTTGTCTCCTGAAAGTAAGGCTTTCGTTCACGTAGATTGGTTTGGATTTGTCTGTCATCGTCTGGTGGTGACAAAGTTTCAGATGGCTTTTGGGAACCTGGTGACTCGCGGACTGGCCGGGGAACTGAAGACCTTTGATGGCTGCTTCAGCCCCCGTCTCAAGAGAGGGATCGCACCTTCATCTGGCGCAGGCGCCGAGGATTGGTCCACTCATTCTTGGGCGATTGCCGTTGACTTAAACGCCCCCTGGAATGCCTTCGGGCAGACGAGTTTTGAGATGAGCAAGGAGTTCGCTCGGTGTTTTAACGATGCCGGTTTCGTTTGGGGTGGAGATTGGTCCTATCCCGACGCCATGCATTTTCAGTATTGCACCGTGAGGTGAAAAACAGTTGTAGGTCAAGCATCCCCCACCCTTGGCGAGTGTGTTTGACAAAAAGATGTTTGCAAAAAGAAAGGAGGTACTTTGTGAATCCTCTTTTACAAAGGATCTCGATTGATCCAAACGTTTGTTTTGGCAAACTGTGCATTCGTGGCACACGAATTTGGGTATCTCTACTTTTGGATTTTTTGGCAAGCGGAATGACCATTGATGAGATACTCGCTGAATACCCGCAGTTAACCGTTGAGGATATTCACGCGGCAATTGCCTACGGAGCTAATGAGGTTTCTTCATGACAGAAGAGAAACCAAAGATTGTAATTGAATATGATAGTGGAAATTATTCTAACGAACAGATAGCAGGGCTCGAAGCTGAATTATCAAAATACTTCGCGCTTGAGAAGAGAAAAGTTTCTAGATTCAGCACTGAACCCCCGTCATATCTGGTATTCCTATTGGTATCTCTACCCGTGCTCTACTTTTCAAAAGGTTTTTTTACTACGTTTGGGGCAGATCTAGCGCACGAGTTGAGTCGGGAGGTTATAGAAGGTTATAGGAATTTGAAGCAGAGAATTGTAAAAATCATCACAAGACCTATATCGAAGGACATCCCGACCGTGATCTTTCAGATTCCAATATTAGAGGACCGGCGCTCTCTTCTTGATCCAGCAATAAAGGGTGTGATCGAAACCAAAGATGAGGAGGGTCTCAGTGAATGCTTTGATCACATTGAAGGTCTTTGTCGCAAAGCCAAAACGGCAAAGAAGCAAATTGGGACTGACGCTGAGATTTCTAGAATTGAGTTCCGCTATAATGCTCGAAGTAAGGATTGGGAACCCCAATTGTGTGAGTTAAAAGGTCACACACAACTTCTATACAAAAGCGGCAAATGGCAACGTATACAGTGATTTCTTAAGCTCATTTTTTATCTGGCTTTTTACAATTGATAGTTATTTCGAGTATATTCAATTGCACAATAACAGAGGAGTTTTATGAAAGATTTAAAGCCCGAAGACATCAGCGTGATTTTAGCTACCGATTGCGGTAGCACGACCACTAAAGCGATTTTGATTGAGAAGCGAGGAGAGGAATATCGACTGATCGTCCGGGGCGAGGCGCCTACTACGGTGGAGGCCCCTTTTGAGGACGTCACCATGGGAGTCTTGAATGCCGTGGGTGAGGTGGAGGAACTAACCGGAAAGAAGCTGTTGGATGAAAACGGAAGAATCATTTCGCCGGCCAAAGGCAACGTGGGAACGGACATTTACATCTCCACCTCCTCTGCCGGAGGCGGTTTGCAGATGATGGTGGCAGGCGTGGTCAGAAGCATGACCGCAGAATCTGCTGAGCGTGCCGCCTTGGGAGCAGGGGCCATCGTGATGGACGTCATCGCTTCCAACGACAAAAGACTTCCGCATCAGCAGATTCAGAGGATCAGGCATCTGCGACCGGACATGATTCTGCTCTCCGGCGGGATCGACGGAGGGACCACTACCCATGTGGTGGAGATTGCCGAGTTGATCTCGGCGGCGGATCCAAAACCCCGCTTGGGAATTGGCTATAAGCTTCCCGTTATCTATGCGGGGAACGTAAACGCCCGAGATGCCGTCAAGGAGACGCTCAAAGATAAGGTATCGCTGGACATTGTGGATAATCTAAGACCGGTGTTGGAGCGGGAAAATCTCCTTCCCGCACGGGAGAAGATCCACGATCTGTTCATGGAGCACGTGATGGCCCAGGCTCCCGGTTACAAAAAACTGATGAGCTGGACGGATGCTCCCATCATGCCCACACCTGGCGCAGTGGGACTTATCATCAAAACCATTGCCGATCAGGAAGGGATCGAGGCGGTGGGCGTGGACATCGGCGGGGCCACTACGGATATCTTCTCGGTATTTCAGGGGGTCTTCAACCGCACGGTGAGTGCTAATTTAGGCATGAGCTATTCGGTCTCCAACGTTTTCGCGGAAGCGGGCTTGGATAACGTGATGAGATGGGTTCCCTTTCATATGGACGAAAGAGACTTGCGGAATAGAGTGAAAAACAAGATGATCCGTCCGACTACCATTCCCCAGATGATGGAAGAGCTGATCTTCGAACAGGCCATAGCCAAAGAGGCGTTGAGATTGGCGTTCATCCAGCATAAGTCATTCGCCACTGCTTTGAAAGGCATCCAGCAGCAGAGAACCATTGCCGATGCGTTTGATCAGTCCATGGGCGGGTTGACTCTGGTTAATATGATGACTTTGAACATGCTCATCGGTTCCGGAGGGGTGCTCTCTCATGCTCCCCGAAGACAGCAGGCGGCTTTGATGCTGATAGACGGTTTCATGCCCGAAGCGATCACCCGTCTGGCAGTCGATTCCATCTTCATGATGCCTCAACTGGGGGTTCTCTCTACTGTCCATCCCAAAGCAGCCACCCAGGTGTTTGATAAGGACTGTCTAATCCATCTGGGCACCTGTATCGCTCCGGTGGGCGAATCCAAAGATGAGAAAGATATCCTTAGTTACAAGTTTACCATGCCTGACGGCAAGACCCTGGAGGGCTCGGTAAAATATGGAGAGATGAGAAGGATTCCTCTGGGATTGGATGAAAAGACCGGGATTCCCTTGACCTGCAAAGCAGAATTAAACCCCCATCGTGGTTTTGATGTGGGGGGAGGAAAGGGGAACAAAGTGGAAACCACCATTCATGGAGGGGTGACCGGAATAATCATGGATTGCCGGGGAAGACCTTTTAACCTGCCCACCGACCCCAAAGTCAGAGTGGCAAAGCTGAAGGAATGGATGTTGACCCTGGATATTTATACCAAGGAGAGTCTGGAGAGACTCTAATGCATTTTCGTGGAGCCTGATGTGTTCATTCGTAGCCGAGACCTTCAGGTTAGGCCAATATGATTGCGCAGGCTAAGGCCGGCGGATTGTGAATATCTGTAAATGACAGGAGTAGGACTATGGGTCATGCATATACGCCCGGATTGAAGGTAACGGAAAAGATACGGGTGACCAAAAAGAGGATACTTCCGCTAAAAGGGGAGGTTTTGGTGAAGGTGGGAGACAAGGTGAAGCCGGATACGGTGGTGGCTCGAACTTTGCTTCCGGGGAACGTGGAGCCGTTCAACGTGGCCAACGTCTTGGGTATTCCACCTGAAGACATAATGCACCACATGCTTAGAAAGGAAGGAGAGAGGGTCAAAGAAGGAGAAGTCGTCGCCAGCAGCAAAAGCTTCTTTGGACTCTTCAGCTCAGAGTGCAAATCCAAGGCTGAGGGAACGGTGGAAAGCATCTCCTCGGTCACCGGGCAGGTGTTGATAAGAGGAAATCCGATCCCAGTGGAGGTCAAAGCATATCTCGAAGGCGAAGTAGTAGAGGTATACGAGAAAGAGGGAGTAGCCGTCTCCACCTGGGGGTCTTTTATTCAGGGGATCTTCGGCATCGGTGGCGAGACGCACGGGGAGATCAAAGTCGTGGTAAAGGACAATGCCGAAGTCTTGACCGACAGTCTGATCGAGAAGGACTGCAGAGACAAGGTGATCGTAGGGGGAAGCTTGGTCACCGCAGATGCGATGAAAAAAGCTATAAGCCTGGGAGCCAGAGGAATTGTGGTGGGCGGATTCGGCGACAAGGACCTAAGAGATTTCTTGGGATACGATCTGGGGGTGGCGATCACCGGATCGGAGGAGTTGGGAATAACCCTGGTGGTTACCGAAGGCTTTGGACAAATAAACATGGCAGAGAAGACCTTCGCGCTTTTGAAATCAAAAGAAGGTGAGATGGCCTGCTTCAACGGCGCCACTCAGATTCGTGCCGGAGTGATTCGCCCGGAAGTCGTGATACCGTTCGCTGGTGACGTGAACAAGAGAGAAGACAAAGAGGAATTGGAAAACATCGGGATCACTATCGGTTATCCGGTGCGAGTGATCCGCCAGCCTTATTTCGGGCGGCTGGGAAAGGTGAGCGACTTGCCTTCAGCCCTGCAAAAACTCGAATCGGAGTCATCCGCACGAGTGCTGGAAGTGGAATTCGAAGACGGAACCAGAGCCATGATTCCACGAGCAAACGTGGAGATGCTGGAAGAATAGCTCAAGTAGGGGCGATTCATGAATCGCCCTCACTCCTCCAAATTCCCTCACGCCGCGCGAATCCCTAACCCGCAGGTTCGCAGATTTATGCGAACTCCCGCAGACCCGAGAATTCTTCAAAGAATATGGCTGGTCGACATAGTTTTCGCTTGACTTAACTGAGGCTGTTTGGTAAATTGACAAAAGCTGAGGAGTGGTTATGAACGAAGTATGAGGTTGGAATCTGTTTCTGGGAACCACATGACCCTGGAGATCGTCTCCTGCCTTCGGTGGGAACAAGTGAGGATCAAGAAAGCATCGGCGTTGATCAACCGTCTGCTCTCCAGACCTGAACAGGATCTGCCGTAACAAGACCTTCTGGGACGAAGAGTCCTTAAGAAGGTTTTTCTTTTCTGGGAAAAAGTGTGATCAGAACGCATCGCTGTTCAGCTCGATTAAAAGCCAGATTGCTCCTGTGGGTCCTTTTCCCCAGCATCCTCTTTCTCTTTGTCCCCCTTGCCTCAGGGGCAGAACAAAATCCTGTGGCTCAAGCTGAAAGCCCGGCGGTGATTCAGGCTCCGCCTGCTCCGGCCACCAATGTGGTGGCCAAGGACATTCCCAACGACAAGGGCGGAGCGATCTCCGTGAGTTGGGGAAAATCAGCCGACGACGGAGGGGGGACGAAGAACGTTACCAAGTACGAAATCCTCCGATCCACCAGAAAAGATGAGGGCTACGAAGTCATAGGAAACGCGGCACCAGGCGCCACTTCCTTCTCGGATAACGCGGCTAAGAACAAGGTGCTATATTTTTACAAGATCAGAGCGATTTCCCCAACTGGCGCATCCGAGTCACTCTCCAGCGCTCCCGCCTTTGCCAAGAGACAGTGGTTCGATTTCAGCCGATTAAGCCTTTTTATCCTCTCCTTGGTGATCGGGCTTGCCATTTTTTACTTCATAGAGAAAGCCAAATCGGGCAAGGGAGTTTTTATCCGCAAGATCGCTGGTCTGGAGGCAGTGGATGATGCGGTGGGACGGGCGACCGAGATGGGCAGAAAAATAATCTTCGTGCCTGGCATCATGGATATGGACAGCATACAGACCATCGCTGGTGTTACCATCTTAGGAAGGGTGGCGAAGCTGGCGGCGGAGTATGAGGCGAAGCTGGAAGTTCCGGTCTGTACGTCATTGGTGATGGTCACCTGTAGAGAAGTAGTGAAAGAAGCATACCTTAACGCCGGAAGACCGGATGCTTACAATGATAACATGGTTTATTACGTCACCAATGATCAGTTTGCTTACGCTGCGGCTTTAGATGGGCTTTTCTTAAGAGAAAGACCGGCGGCGGTATTTCTACAAGGACAGTTTTACGCCGAGTCCCTAATCTTGGCTGAAACCGCCAACTCCGTAGGAGCCATCCAAATCGCCGGGACTGCCATGGTCACCCAGCTTCCCTTTTTCGTTGCCGCCTGCGATTATACATTGATCGGAGAGGAGCTTTTTGCTGCTTCCGCCTATCTTTCCAAGGATCCTAAGCTTTTGGGAAGCCTAAAAGGACAAGACGTAGGGAAGTTTATCTTTCTTTTGGCGATCTTGGTTGGCGCAATCTTGCTTACGCTCAATTCGGTTTTGGGATTGAACCTTCCCGACGTAAGGGAGCTTTTCAAAGGAATATGACCGGAGACAGAATATGCGAAGAGAAGTCCCTTTGATTTTGACCGCCCTGGTGGGGCTTACCATGATAATTACCCACTTTATCCCCCCTCTCAACGCTCTAAAGGATCTGTTTGAAGACTGGTTTTTCATCATAGCTGCATTTGCCATCTATCTCGGGATTTTGAACCTGATTGTGGTTAACGGAGACAAGGTCTATAAAAAGCAGAAGGGTTGGCCCTTCGGCGTGGTGGTGATTATTGGATTTCTGGTGATGACCATAATCGGGATGTTTTTCTCTAAGGGGAGGTCTTTTCAAGATCCGGGGACGGCTTTCTATTATCTTTACACGCATATATATTATCCTCTTTCTGCCACTATGTTTGCTCTTTTGGCTTTCTTTGTGGCTTCGGCATCATATCGGGCTTTCCGGGCAAGGAATGTGGAAGCCACCATGCTTTTGAGTGCCGCTTTTATATTGATGTTGGGCCGGGTTCCCATCGGATACTGGATTTCCTCCTGGCTGGGAAATGGATTGGGAAATGCCGCAGACTGGATCATGGACTATCCTCAAACCGCCGGACAAAAGGCCATTATGATAGGTATCGCTTTGGGGGTCGTCTCTTCGGCATTAAGAGTGATTCTCGGTCTGGAGAGAACTTATACCGGAGGAGAGTAAGTAGACAGTAGGCAGACAAAAGCTAATCTTGGCACATATTGGGAATCATCTAAAGATGAATGAAACGTCAAACCAAGTAAGAAAGTCCTTCTGGGAAAAGCTGTTAAGCATTGATCGAAGGATAATATTCCTTTTCGTCACCGCGGCTATCGTCGTCCCTTTGTTTTTCACCGTATCCATGCCTATACCGGTCACCCCGGTGGTCCAGGCGGTATACGACTCTATCGACAACCTTCCGGCCGGGTCCAAGGTGCTGGTCTCCCTTGATTTTGATCCCGCCTCAATGCCCGAACTCCAGCCCATGGCGGATGCGTTCCTCAGGCAATGTTTCCGGAAGGGTCTGAAGGTAATCATCATGGGCTTATGGCCACAGGGTCCGCTCCAGGCAAACATATCTTTGGAGAAAGTCCTTAGAGATCCGGAGATAAAGGCAAAAAACTTGCAATATGGCATAGATTACGTCAATTTGGGATACACCGCCGGAAACGAGGTGGTGATCGATCGTATGGGACACAGTTTTGAGGAGTCCTATCCCAAAGATAGCCACGGCACACCACTGGCTGAGCTTCCTCTGATGCAGGGGGTCAAAAACTACGACAACATTGATTTGATATTCAATCTATCAGCCGGCTATCCCGGAACCATGGAATGGGTGCAGTATGCGGTGGACGTGTTTCATGTCAAATTAGCCGCGGGCAACACGGCGGTTCAAGCCCCCTCTATGTATCCCTACATTCAGTCCAAACAACTGGTTGGGGTTTTGGGGGGAATGAAGGGTGGAGCCGAATATGAGATGGCTATTGGTAAACCGGATAAAGCCGTGGGATACATGTTCTCCCAAGCCGTATCGCACGCGGTGATCTGCGTTTTCATCATCATAGGCAATGTAGCTTTCTTCTCACTGAGAAAAAAGAAGACTGCCTAGCTGGAGACAGGAAAAATGAGTGGTGAAGTTATCGGAGTGTGGATTGGTGCTCTACTGACTTTGGGCATCTTCAGCTTTCTGTATAAAGACAATCCCTTTTACAAATTCTCCGAGGCTCTGTTTGTGGGAATTTCCGCCGGCTATTGGTTTGTGGTCACTTTCTGGCAGTATTTTTTGCCAAAGTTTTGGGACAACTTAGCTTTGGCTTACAGCGAGCTTTCGACCAAAGGAAGAATAGACTATCACTGGATATACCTCTTGGGGGGCCTATTCGGAGTTTTAATGTTGTTAAGGCTTGTGCCCAAAATAGGGTGGTTGTCTCGATGGTCATTGGCTTTCATAGTGGGAACCACCGCCGGCCTGCAGTTTACTCGCTATCTGGAAAGCAACGGAATCAAACAGGTGGTGGGAGCCATCAAGCCTTTGATAGTAGGCGGGAACGTGCATGCTTCTGTCGGCAACATAATAATCGTGGTGGGGACGTTCTGCGGCTTGATTTACTTTTTCTTCTCCAAAGAGCACAAAGGCGCTTTTGGAGGTGCAGCTCGAGTGGGAATCTGGTTTTTGATGATCAACTTCGGAGCGATGTTCGGCTACACGGTGATGAGCCGTATGTCCCTTTTGATCGGGAGGATGGACTATCTTTTCAGGGAATGGCTAAGGTTGATAAGATAGCGGTCAACGGATGTGACGGATCAAGCGAATAACATCCGTTCCATCCGTCCGTCCGGGAACTCTTCCGAGCCCGTCTGGGCGCTTAATCCGTTGACAGATACTTGGACAGCTTTTTCGAGGAGTCACGATGAAAGACAGATTTGTTTTTCGAAACAAGATCTCTCTGATTTTCCTTCTTTTGTTTTCCTTTTTCCTTATTGGGTTGCAAATCTCATCGGCTCAAGAACTAGGACACGCTATAGCTATACCCGATTCTTTTGCTCAAGCTCCTGCTCCTGCCATGGATGTGGTGGCAAAAGATGCTCCCAATGATAATGGGCATGCTATCATGGTCAGGTGGAAACTGTCGGCGGATGATGGAGCAGGAAAGAATAATGTACTCTCTTATGAAATACTGAGGTCAGACAATCCCGATACCGGTTTTGTATCTCGCGGGGTGGTAGCGGCGGGAACCAACCAGTACTTAGATCGAGGTGCAAGGGAAAAGGAGGACAAAAACTATTTCCCCAGCCACAAAAACTTCTATTACAAGATCAAAGCAAAAAGTGCAATCTCTTTATCCGAATCGAATGTCTCCGCCCCAGCTTATGCATTTGGCCAGTGGTTTCATACCGGCAAGACCTCTATTTTCATATCCACCTTCTTATTCACCCTCTTTGTGCTGGTCTTCATCCGGCACGCCAAAAAGGGGAAAGAACTCTATGTTCGACCCATCGCCGGAATAGATGCGATAGACGATGCCATCGGCCGGGCGACTGAGATGGGAAGACCCATCCTCTACATCCTGGGTATGGGGAGCGCTGGAGATCTGGGGACTATCGCCTCGCTGACCATCTTAAGTCGGGTGGCCAAGAAAACCGCGGAATATCAGACTCCTCTTTTGGTTCCGGTGTCGGACCCAGTGGTGTTGACCGTGGCACAGGAAGCGGTCAGAACGGGATATTTCGAGGCTGGCCGACCCGATGCCTACAAGGAGGATTCGGTCTTTTATCTAACCTCCATGCAATTTGCCTACGTCTCTGCGGTCAATGGGTTGATGCTCCGACAAAAAACGGCCACCAATATCTATATGGGGGTCTTCTATGCCGAATCCCTGCTTTTGGCCGAGACCGGAAACGTCGCCGGATCCATTCAGATTTCGGGAACCGATCAAGTAGCTCAAATTCCCTTCTTCGTGGCGGCTACGGATTACACCTTGATAGGTGAGGAGCTTTACGCCGCGTCCGCATATTTGGGGAAAGAACCTCTGCTTTTGGGCGCCATCAAAGCCCAGGATTGGGGGAAGATTTTGATCATGATCTCCTTGATTCTAGGGACATTGGCCGCGAGTTTCCATCTGGACTTCATTGTGAATCTTTTCCGCATCAAACTATAGATCAGGAGCAAATACATGCGCTGGCAGATTCCTTTGCTTATCGTTCTCTTGGGTGGAGTGTTCATGGCAGTTCAGTATTTTGTTCCGCTGGAGATTTCGGAGCGGATTTATGAGTATGCTTTGGATTGGATCATAATCGTCGGCGTTTTCGCCATGGGTTTAGCACTGTGGAGTCTCTTCAGAGTCAGCGTGTCGAAAATCCAGACTAAAGCCCCCAGTTGGGGATATAATCTCATTCTTTTGGCCGGGCTTTTCGCCATGATCATTCTGGGGCTGATCTGGGGAATAGAGGAAGGGAAGCCCTTCATGAAGCTGTTCTGGTATATCTACACTCCGATTCAGGCTTCCATGTTTGCCCTCTTAGCATTCTACATTGCCTCTGCCGCCTACCGGGCTTTTAGGGCGCGAACGCTGATAGCGACGATCCTTCTGCTTACCGCTGTGATCATCATGCTTAGGTTGATTCCTTTGGGTTTCCTCTCGCTCCCGATGCAGGCTGCTTCCCGGTGGATTTTGACCGTCCCCAACATGGCGGCAAAAAGAGCCATCGCTATGGGAGTGGGGTTGGGCGGAATAGCCACAGCCTTGAAGGTGGTGTTAGGAATAGAAAGATCATATATGGGCAAGGATTAAATCCGGTCAAGCCGCGCATGGTGATGATGTGTGTTTTCGCTGACTTAACGGATTCAGCATGCCGAAAGTGAGGAGAAGAAGATGGGTTTCTATGAAAAACTGATGACCATAGACCGCAGGGTAGTCTATCTGACCATGGCTCTGGCAGTGGCCATTCCTCTTTTCATCCCTTTTCAGGTTCCGGTATACGTGACTCCGGAGGTGAAGAGCGTCTACGATTTCATAGAGAGTCTGAAACCGGGGGATCGACTTCTCTTGGCCATAGATTATGATCCTCAAGCCATGGCTGAGCTTCACCCCATGGCGTTGACCATCAGCCGACAGTGTTTCGCCAGAGGAATAAGGCTGTTTTTTGTTACTCTGTCTCAGAACGCGCCGGGCATGGCGGAGCAATTAGTAGCCAAAATATCCAAGGAGTTTAACAAGAAGAACGGAGTGGACTACGTTTATTTGGGATTTAAGCCTTATCCTGGTCTGGTGATTTTGTCCATGGGGCAGAATTTCCGGATATCCTTTCCCATGGATTATTACGGAACCCCCGTAGATTCCATGCCCATAATGCAAGGGGTGCGCAACTACGATGACATGAAGGCGGTGATTGCCTTTGAGGCCGGGTGGGTGGCAGACGCCTGGATAGCCGACGGCAACGGTCGTTATAAACTCCCCGTGGCTCTGGGAGTAACCGGAGTGATGGCGGCGGACTATTTCCCATACGTTCAATCCAAGCAGATCTTCGGCCTGATGGGAGGGCTGGAAGGGGCAGCCAAGTATGAGACTTTAGCCAACGCCAAAGAGAGGACCGCCAGCCAGGGGATGAAAGTGCAGACCATCACCCACGCGGTGGTGATTCTGTTTATCATAGTGGGGAATGTGGGATTCTTCATGTCAAAGAAGAAACAGAAGATATAAAGGAACGCAGAAACGGAGGAAGTGAAATGGATTTGGGTTCGATACTCTGGAACGGTCTGGCGGCGTTTTTGACATTAAGCATATTCTCCATCTTGTACAAAGACAACCCTTTTTACAAATTCGCAGAACACCTGGTGGTCGGAGTCTCGGCCGGCTATTTTGCAATCCTCCTCTATTACACATCATTCATACCCAAAGTCTGGCAGCCGGTGATTCACGAACACCAGTTCTCTTATCTGGTGCCCACGATTCTGGGGTTCATGATGTGGACCAGATTTTCCAGAAAATGGTCCTGGGTTTCGCGTTATCCCATTGCGGCTTACATGGGAATCGGGATGGGGGTGGCGATTCCTGTGACCATGCAGGCTATGATTTTGGTGCCTCTGTACGCCACCATGCAGCCAGCGGGTTTCGCCAGTTTCGCGCTTTTTAACAGTCTTTTGGTGGCTCTCGGAGTCCTGTGCGCCTTGATCTATTTCTTCTTCTCCAAGGAGCATATCGGCGTTTTCGGGGGAGCGGCCAGAATCGGGATTTGGACTATAATGATAGGCTTTGGCGCGGGTTTCGGCATGACGGTGATGGGCCGGGTTTCTCTTCTGATAGAAAGGCTCACGTTCCTCAAGGATTATTTTCAGCACTTGTTTGGCTTTTAAACGTCGTACTTAGGGCGCCGTGACGCTGAACATAATAAGGGTTCTTATCACTGGTTGGCAGATGAAATCCTCCACTCTCGCGAAGCGGCTGCTTTTTTCTGTTTCATTCCTTCTTTTTTTCACCTCCCTCTCCTATGCCCAGGAGGACTTATCCCACACCTGGTTTAATCCTCACCGGGCGAACATGCTGGTGTTTCTGATTCTCTTCTTCATCGCGATAGTCGTCTTCATCGAGCGGGCCAAGGTAGGCAAAAGCCTGTTCATCCGAAGAATCGCCGGGTTGGACGCCATCGAGGAGGCGGTAGGGAGAGCGACGGAGATGGGCAAGCCGGTGCTCTATATCTCCGGAATTGAGGACGTGGACAACATCCAGACGGTGGCTTCCATGATCATCTTGGGGAACGTGGCCAAGATGGTGGCGATCTACGAAACACCATTGTACGTTCCCATATGCATGCCATTTGTGGTTCCCATAGCGGAGGAGAGAGTAAAAGAAGGATATGCCGCAGCCGGCAAACCGGATGCATATAACCGGGACAACATCCGTTTTATCTCTTCCGAACAGTTTGCCTATGCCGCCGGAGTGAACGGAATAATGCTCAGAGAGCAGCCCGCTGCCAATCTGATGTTCGGCTCATTTTACGCCGAGTCGCTGTTGATGGCGGAGACCGGGCTTTCCACCGGCGCCATACAGGTGGCCGGCACGGCCAACATACACCAACTGCCCTTCTTTGTGGTAGCCTGTGATTATACCATCATCGGCGAGGAGCTTTTTGCCACCAGTGCCTATCTTTCCAAAGAGCCTAAGCTTCTGGGCAGCCTGAAAGGCTCCGACTTAGCCAAGGCGGTCATCATGATAATCTTAGCATTGGGAGCGATTCTAGAGACAGCAGGAATAACTCATTTTGTAAGCTGGTTCTACATAGAGTGATCAACTTTTCTATGGTAAGCGTATTATGCGACGTGAGATACCCATAGTAATCTGCTTTCTGGCGGGTTTGTCTTTTATTCTCGAGTATTTCATCCCGCATCAGAGTGTCCGACCGATCTTCGAGAACTTTCGGCAGTGGGCCATCATCGTCATGACCTTTGCCTACGTTTTGGGTATCGCCAATATCGTGAGGGTCAACTATCACGTGATCCAAAGGAAAGGGAGAGATTGGCTCTACAAGATTGTTTTGGTGCTGGGTCTGTTTTTCATGATCATAGTGGGGCTTTTCTTCGGAGGGATTGGGGAGGGAACTACCTTCTTCTGGATGTACAACAATGCTTATTCTCCTCTGCAGTCCACCATGTTCGCGCTTTTGGCTTTCTTCATCGCCTCAGCTGCATTTCGTGCTTTCCGGGTGAGGACGTTCCAGGCATCGCTTCTGGCGGTCACGGCTATCTTGGTGATGATCGGAAGGGTGCCGGCGGGTGAAAAACTGTGGAGCGGTTTTCCCGGCTTCACCGAATGGATCATGAACGTTCCCCAGTTGGCAGGCAAAAGGGCCATAATGATCGGAGCGGCACTGGGAGCGATCTCCACCGCGCTCAAGGTTCTGGTCGGATTGGAAAGAACGTACTTAGGAGGTGAGTAGACCAAGATTGAGATTTGAAAACTGAGAACTGGGTTTCGAGATTAAGTGCTGTTGCTATGGACAGTGAACTGCGTACGGTGGAGCGAAAAATAGGGTCATGGGTCAAGAAAAAGCCGGAGTGTTCGCCTTTAGGCGAACAGTGGTGAAGGTTAGGGTTAAAAGCGGCGGACTGTGGACCGCGGACTGCGGACGGTCTATATCATGAAAAAGCTACTGGAAAAACTGGAGAGCTTAGATCGCAGGATTATATTCGTCTTTGTCGGGTTGTCCATCGTCGTCTCTCTGCTTCTGCCAGTGAATCTCGATTTCTCGATCACTCCGCCGGTGCAGAGCTTCTATGATGCCATAGAGAATCTTCCTCCCGGCTCCAAAGTGTTGGTCTCATGTGATTATGACCCCGCCTCCATGCCGGAGCTTTATCCGATGAACATAGCAGTCTTTTATCATCTCCTAAAGAATAATGACAAGATCATCACCATCCAGCTGTGGGCCACCGGCACACTCCTGGTGGAACGTGCCATGACCGAGGTTCTAAAAGAGTTCCCGGACAAGAAATATGGTGTGGATTACGTCAATTTGGGCTTTAAGGAGGGAAGAGAGGTGGTGATGGTCTCCATGGGGACCAGCATACCCAAGACCTTTCCGACGGACTATCGGGGAAACAGAGTTGAAACCCTGCCGATCATGCAAGGCGTAAACACCTTTGACGACTTAGCGTTATTGATGAACATTTCCGGCGGTCTGCCGGGAACAAAAGAATGGGTGCTTCAGGTGCAGTCCCGATATCACGTGAAGCTCGGCTCCGGATGCACGGCGGTGAGCGCTCCGGAGTTCTACCCTTACGTTCAGTCTGGTCAATTAGTGGGGCTTTTGGGAGGAATGAAGGGAGCAGCGGAATATGAGAAGCTGCTGAAAAGACCAGGAACCGCCGCAAGGGGAATGGACGCTCAATCCGTTTCGCATATAGTCGTGTTTTTGTTTATTGTGATTGGCAATATCGCCTTCTTTGTATTAAAGAAGTCGAAAAAGAGATTGAAGGTTTAAACCTCATTCCCTGTATCCCCCTCTCCTTGACAAGGAGAGGGGGACTAAAGGGGAGAGGTAAACGTAGGCAACAGAAGAGATCAAATTCAATGTGGGATCTACTCGGAATCTGGGTGGCCGCTTTGTTGACCCTGTGCGCATTTTCATTTCTATACAAAGACAATCCCTTCTATAAATTCGCCGAGCACCTGTTCGTAGGCATATCTGCCGGTTACGGCGTGACTTTGGAAATCTACAACGTCTTTTTGCCTAATCTGTGGAGACCGCTGACCCAGCAGGGAAAGCTGATTCTGTTGGTTCCCTTCATCTTCGGGATTCTGCTTTTCAGCCGCTTTTTCACAAGAATCAGCTGGCTCTCCCGCTGGTCCATGGCTCTGATAATCGGAATCTACGCCGGAATTACCATCGTAGGCTATGGCTCAGGGGATCTGATCCTGCAGATTCACGCCAACCTGCTCCCCTTGTGGACGGGGAAGTGGCTTGAATCGTTGAACAACATCCTTCTGATCGTGGGGGTCATCACCGGGCTGATTTACTTTTTCTTCTCCAAGGAGCACAAGGGAGCTCTCGGTGCAGGAGCGAAAATCGGCACCTGGTTTTTGATGATCTCCTTTGGCGCATCCTTCGGTTACACGGTGATGTCTCGTATGTCCCTTCTTATCGGAAGGATACTCTTTCTTATGACTGCTTGGCTGGGCATCCTGCATTAATCGAAACATCCCCTTCACACTTGACCCTCTCCCACAAGAGGAAAGGGATTTTTTCTTCTTCTCCCCTCGGGAAAGAGGATTGAGGCGAGGGGGAAGTGTGTTGCACAGCAGATCAATCGGGTTAAGCTAGTATCGGCTACTTTGATCTGCCTCATCCGCGGTGAATCCTCTTGCCTAGACGGGATGAGTCTCTCTCGATAGTCGTCTTTATCTCCATCGGTGGCGCGGCCTACTGACGCTGATAGATTCGGGGCATCGGCTCAGGAACCAGGGATAGAGCCGATTCCTTCAGTATTTCCGGCCTTTTGGGATAAAATCCTCTTGTCTAACCAGGGAAAATGGATATATTGAAGGTAAAAGAGTAGATCCGTCATCAAAGCTATTTTGTACGGCTTGGTCTTCTGTGGTGGAGTTCCAAACCCGGGAGGTTTCGTGCGTTTCTTAGCCACAGCTTTTTGTGTTGTTCTCGTTTTCTTTCGTCTCCAACAGACGCAAGCAAGGATAATCCACGTTCCGGGCGGTCAATCCACCATCCAAGAAGGAATTAATGCATCGGCAAGCGGCGACACCGTCCTAGTTGCACCGGGGACTTACTGTGAACACATCAGCTTCTATGGCAAAGCTATATTACTTGAGAGTGAGGATGAGCCTGGGAACACCATTATTAGTGAGGTTACTGACGGAGTTCCGCTGGTGACTTTTGACTCTGGCGAGGATACCACGTCGATACTTCAAGGCTTTACCATTCAGGGTGCCAAGATCTTCACTCTATCAAACGGGGCGGTGCGATGTCAGAATTCCTCGTGCACCATTCGAAACAATATTCTCACTCGGAACGGGGGAGATGTTGGCTCTGAAGGCGCGGTAGTGTGGCTTGAAAACTCCTACGCAAACATCACCAACAACCAGATAAGAGACAACACCCATGCAATCGGTATACTATGTTTTGACAATTCGTGCAGAATTAGCGTATCGAGGAATCTCATATTGCGAAACTGGGTCGGGATCGATAGCCACGGCCATGACCGCATCGTTTACAATACCTTCAGCTCACACCCCCGTTTCAATGTCGAGCTATACGGGCAAGCATTGGTGGAAAATAACATAATGGCCGATGGTGGTGTTGGCATTGAGAATCGGAGCGGCACACTGACCGAGTTTTCTCATAACGACGTGTGGGGGAATGTAACCAACTGCAATGGATGTTCTGCCGGGGAAAGTAATATGTCAACAGACCCGATTTTCTGTGACCCGGAAAACGATGACTACCGCCTCAATCCGTCATCGCCTTGTCTGGGTGCCGGTCAAGGAGGCACCGATGTAGGTGCGCTGGGTAGTGGTTGTGTTGAGCTTAAGGCCAAGCCGAAGCGGTATTCCCAACTCCCCGGTCACGGTGACATCTCGGGTCAAGAAGGAGCAAGGTCATCCCAGCACACCTGGCTTGGTCGCGTCAGACCGTCTCGGCCGGGACAACATTTCCACCGACGTCGAGATCATTTCGGATTCCGGTCAAGCGGACACTACGGGTTTCGCCGCGTTCATTCCTTCCGTGTCCACCGGCACCACAGACACCATCGCTGCTGCCTCTCACACTGATACCTTCCTCGCCCGGCCGGGAGTTCAACCCCCGCCCGGCAATGTAGGGACAACTCCCCGCCTCGGCGGGATGTTCCACATGAGTTGTCCCTACAGACTAACACCACAAACCTCCGTGCACGTTAAGCACAACTCCGGTGACGTAGCCGGCTTCATTCGAGCACAAAAATGCAACTGCGTCGGCTATCTCCTCCGGCTTCCCCAGTCTTTTGAGCGGCACCTGTTTTGACCAGCTTTCTTTCATCTCTTCAGTATAGTTCTCCGTCTCGATGAATCCCGGGTTCACTACGCTCACCCGTATACCATTGCTCGCTTCCTCCTTTGCCAAGCTCTTGGAGAGAACCACCACCCCAGTCTTAGCCGTGGCATAGGCGCACGTGCGAAGGAAGCCCTGTGTTCTCTCCGCATTGGGCCCGCCGATGTTTATGATCACTCCGGATTTCTGCTCCCGCATTGTCGGCACCACCGATTTGCAGCAGTAGAAGACTGAATTCAAATCCGAGTTCAGAATTTCGTGCCACTCCGCAATCGCGGTGTCGAAAAGTGTCTTGTAAAGGAACGGCCCGACGTTGTTGACCAGAATATCGATCCTGCCGAATTCCGATCTTACTTTGCCTATCATTTCTTCCACATCCGCAAAGTTGGAAACGTCACATTGGAAAGAAATGGCTTTTCTTCCCATCTTTCTTATCTGATCCACGACCTGATCTGCCGCCGAGTGGTTCGATTTGTAGTTGACGGCCAGATCACATCCGTCTTTCGCCAACTTCAGGGCGATGGCTCTACCGATTCCCCGGGAGCTGCCGGTTACCAATGCGATCTTATCTGCTAAATTCATCTCCACCTCTCTGTAGAAACCTCACCCCCGATATCCCCCTCTCCATGAAATGGAGAGGGGGACAGATGGGGAGAGGTTGAGTGCTCGTCAGGCAGGTTAAAGTTGAGGGCTGCAAAACGATTGCTTCGTCACTTCGCCCGGGCGAGCGGTCGTCTGAGCGGTTCTCGCAATGACATCCAGTTGTCACTTCCTCGGACTGTGTTGACTGTTCCCCGTGCCTTTTGCCTGGTAAGTATCTATCCCTTTCTCTTTCCGCAAGGAAAAGATTTTTGCCTTGATTCGTCATTCATCATTCGTCATGATATTTCACGTTCTCCTTTTTCCTCCTTCCATGTTCCTTGTGTTAACCCCCCTCACCCTGACCCTCTCCCCGGAGGGGAGAGGGGGTCTTTCGCTTCTCCCATTTTCCACTCTCGGTTCTCCCCTGTCTTCATCCTTGATCCATCATCAGTCATTCGTCATCGTTTGTTGCATTTTCCTTCTTCCCTTTTCTTTGTTCCATTCAATTCTTGCCCACCGGCATGATTGCCAAAGGCTCCTCCTCAATTCCCAGAGCCTTCTTTACCTCCTCATCCTCAAAGGCCCCGAGGAACACCGTACCTAAACCCAGACTTTCGGCCTGCAGGTATACATTCTCGGCTGCTAAGCCAACTTCCATGTGGACGTACCGCACGCCGCGCTGACCATACTTTTTCGTGGTCCTTTCGTAGACCGCGGTGATGACGAGAGTGGCCGGAGCGCTGAGGATCTGTCCCTGTCCCAACGAGGCTTGGATCAGCTCTTCCCGGAGATCGCCTTCTTTCTTCTTAGTAATGGTGTGCTTTTCCGGATCATAATGATATAATCCCGGTTTCAAACCCCTCACTTTTCCAGCCAACAAGTACACTTCCAGGGGATATAGAGCCCCAGCCGAAGGAGCGGTTCTGCCTCCCCATTTCGCCGTCACACCCTGCGCCGCCCAGAGAAGCCGAGAGACCTCCTCAAGAGAAAGAGAATCTTGTTTGTATTCTCTGACCGAGCGACGATTGACCAGTGCCTCTTCCACGCTGGTTTGGCTTTTGAATTTTGGCTGTGGTAGCTTCATGTTTTCTCCATTCATAGGTTTTGTTTCGTCTGCCCTCAGAGACAGATCATTCAGCCAGAGGAATAATAGTACTCCAGCTAAGAAGATTATTGCAGGAAAGATAAGCAGCTTGATTCTTTCGCTCATAGGGGACTCCTTTCTTGCGCGAAGAGATTTTCGCGTCGGACAGATATTCTACTTGTGAAGGAAATATAGAAAGATCAAACCGAAGAGCAAGAATTTTGTAAGAAGTATTATATCTGAGAGATGGGAGGCCGACAAACGATCTCAGCCCCAGAGGAGGCATTGGAAAAACGTCCAGCACGATTGGGCAACCGTGAAATCCATTTCACGTTCATTTCGGGCGTAGTTATCCTCTGAAATATGGCACCTCAGTCGAATCTTTTCGGAAGAGACTAATTGGATTTTAACCAAACCACCAACAACTGTTTTTCTTCATCCGGTTTTTGTTCGGTTTTAACTTTCGCTGCTTTGACACCTTGGTTATGGGTGCCGTCGGATCCGTCCAAAAAGCCTCCTGGTTTCCGGTCGTGTGCGAGACCGTTCGGTGAGAACTAGTTTTCTTGACGGGTGAACCTACTTTTCGTCTTCTCATCTCTTTGCCCCTCCGATACATTAGTTGAAAGAGCCCCGCCACAAGCGGGGCTCTTTCCAAAAGGTTAATCCTCTTTGACCTTCTGTGTTACTGATTGGTGGTTGTATTGGTCTCATCCCAGCAATCGAGTGTGCCCTGTAGCACTATCCGGTACTCTCCCGTGGTCGGATTCACCGACTCCACCTTTGCCCGGCAGGTGGTTGAGTTGTATAGAAGGTCACTCAATCTGTACTGCAATGCCGCCGGTGAAGTTGGAGTCCTCTCTATGACCGGGAGGTTTTGGCATCTGAATTTCACCACTTCTTTTCACCTCCTCCTATTGCATGTTTTTGGTTCTGGTTGAGATTACGTGCCATCTTTCAGTAAGGGGATGTCTTCCAAACGTACACACGATCAAGTGATCTTAGTGATTGGTCCACCAGGTTTCCGGGGTATCCCAATCCAGGGTGCCGTGAAGAACCACCCGGTACTCACCGGTCTCCGGATTCATCGAATCCACCTTCACCTTGGTGCAAACAGAGCAAGAGACCAAATCACAGATCTTGGCCTGCAAATAGAACGGAGACATGGTCGGTCTCTCGATGTTCTTGAAATCATGGAAGTTGAATTTGGTCATGTTTTTTCACCTCCTTTCATTTTTGTTTCTCATGCTCCCTTACTGAATGGATGCGTTTTACGACATGGCTTTTCTGGTGAATTGCTGCCTCAAGTGGCCTGCAAAAGCCCTTCCTTCTGTTCGCGGGTATCCCTGGTCCATCGGGTTTCCTCGGTTTGGCCGATGAAAGTACAACTTAGAACTTTGGCATATTTTGAGACCGATGCCGGGGACTCCGGATTGCTTTGAGACCGTTTCTGTCGTGGCTTCCGGGAATCTGTGTCCTCTTCGAAAGAGATCAGTTTCCGGATCTTCGCCTTTAGATTCTTGGGGTCATCGAAGCAGGATTTGTCGGTCATGCTATCGTCACCTCACTCGAAAGGTTATCGACTGGTCACAGGTAACCTGCCATTGAGAAAACCGAAGTCTTTCAGTGTTCTCAGAAGCGGGAGAACAAAACTTTTCTTCCAGTTGAAGGTCGAACTTATCTGAGTCGCCAGAGGATCAAGCTCCATTCCCATCTGCTGCCTGCCGTTGCGGGGCGGGCACGATTCCTTGGCATAGAGATATTTGGCCAAGTCTATTAGAGCAGAATATCTTCGGCTGAGGCTCTTGCTTTTCACCAACCGGCTCAACAGCTCGGCAGCAAAGAAGGCCGTAAACAGCCCGACTTTCTGGTCTCTGCATTCCACGAACATGTCGAAACGAGACTGGGGACTTCGGTATGCACAGGTGATCCCGCTGCAGGAATTCATTCCGGTAAGTCTGGACTGGAGATCGATCATCACGTGTTCCATGAGATGGGCTATGTCCGTTGCGCTTCCAGAATCGTGTAGGTGTGGAGTGCTCTTCCCCGATTTCAATTCATCCAGCAGGTGCTCTCCGCACTGATGTTTTTCTAAAGAAGGCAAAAGCCTGGTAAGTTGCTTGAAAATCAAAGGGAGGTTTCCATTGCCCGCGGCTTTGGGAAGCCGAACGTCCAAGACCACCTTGACTTTCTTGCTGTTAGGGTTGAATCTTGGGTTTAAGCCACAGATTTCGGGAAACACCCCATAGGAAATCTCTTTTATTTGCAAAATATCTTTCAAGGGCAAGCGAATTTGGGTCAAAAGGTTCAGTTCAGTCCAAGTCTGCACTACTTTTGTCGGCAAAACTGAGTGGTTCTTTATCTCCATTGGAGAGAATTCGCTGGATCTTTATGATTAAAAGTCAGAATGAGTCATTGTAGGCTGGAATCGCCACGGTCTTAGGAGGGATGGCGGTTTCCCGCTCAGCAGTCAGCGTCGCAGAATCTTGCATTTTGTTGTTGACTTCGGTGGAACAAGTACTTAAATTTCGGCTCTGTGACACAAACGAAAACTGACTCCAACGCAAAAGCTTTCTTGCTTTTCCGGCTATAGAGCTCAAACCAGAGAACCTAAAACCTCTTTCAAGGAGCGACCGGCATGAACGAGAAAACCAGCAAAAGCAGTGCATACGGCTGGCTTCTGCAGAGGATCACGGGCATCTTTTTGGCCTTTTTTCTAATCCTACACTTCCAGGTGCTTCACTTCACTAAAGAGTGGAGAATTGATTTTAGTGTGGTGACCCGAAGAATGGATAGCACCGGATGGGTGATCTTCTACTTGATTTTCGTGCCAGCGGGGCTGTTCCATGCTTTCAACGGAGCATGGCAAGTTATCCACGACTACCGTCCCCGACCGGGAATGCAGAGCGCGGTCAAGGCCCTGCTCTGGATTCTGGGAATTGCCATCTCTGCCTGGGGATACTATCTGATAATCACGTTTACCAAAGGAGCCTAAAGATGTATCAGTCCAAGTCAGGTTTTTTCAGAAAGTATCAAGAGGAGGTCGGCCTAAACCCGAATGTGGGAACCTGGTCCTGGCTTTTGCATCGGATCACCGGCGTGATCTTGGTGATTTATCTTTTTATGCACCTCTTCGTCTTAAGCTCCTCCCTCGGAGGAGCGCAGACCTTCAACGCCTGGCTTTCCCATCTTCAGACCCCGCTTACTCACGTTCTGGAGATTGCTCTGGCGGCGGTGGTAGCTTTTCATCTCTTGAATGGCCTGCGCATCACCATCGCGGACTTCTTTTTCTTGACTAAGCCACATAAGGCTATCTTCTGGATAGCTATGGTCATTTTCGTCATCCTAATGGCCATCACTCTAGTGGTTTTCCTGGGGCGGGCGTTTTCACATCATTAGGATTTGACGCCACATGAACCCAACAGGGAAATCGGTTTTAGAAGCTCGTTTAACGGCGTCGAAACTCGCATCGATGCTCGAAGCCGGTCATTCGAAGTTGGAAAGTCCGTTTTCTCACCTCGATTCACGAGCTTCGGAACCCAACACTCGATGCGAGCATCGAAACCCACAACCGAGCTTCCAGCCTTACTAAAGAGGAGAAGAAAACATGATATTTCATGATGTACTGATAATAGGAGGCGGCCTGGCGGGTTTGAGGGCGGCCATCGCCGCCGCGGAGAAAAAGGCAGACGTCGCCATAGTCTCCAGGCTTTACCCCGTCAGATCGCACTCTGGTCAGGCCCAGGGTGGCGTCAACGCCGCCTTAGCCAACAATCCCCAGGCGGCAGATGACACCCCCGAAAAACACGGATTTGATACCATCAAAGGGAGCGACTTTTTGGCCGATCAGGAGACTTCCATTTTCATGACCGAACAGGCTCCCGAGATAATCTTCGAGATAGAACACTGGGGATGTCCTTTTAGCCGCACCCCGGAAGGTAAGATCGCCCAGCGACCGTTCGGCGGAGCGGGCTACCCTCGCACCTGTTACGGTTCCGACAGAACCGGCCATTACATGCTGCAGACCCTGTATGAGCAGACGGTCAAACACAACGTGAAGGTCTACAATGAATGGACGGTGATCGGGCTGGCAAAGGATGGTGAGTCCTGCTGCGGAGTGGTCGCTTTGGACATGCATTCCGGAGAGCTGCAGGCAATAGGGGCGAATGCGGTGGTGTTTGCCACGGGCGGCTCCGCCCGAATCTATGGCAACTCCACCAACGGTATCACCTCCACTGCCTTTGGAGTAGCCATGCCCTATTGGGCCGGGGTTCCTCTGAAAGACATGGAATTCATCCAGTTCCATCCGACTTCACTTTATCCCAGCAACATCCTGATGACTGAAGGATGTAGAGGTGAGGGAGGGACTCTGATCAACAAAGATGGGGAGCGATTCATGACCAAGTATGCTCCCAAAGCCATGGAGCTTGGTCCACGCGATATCGTTGCCCGCGCCATAACCACGGAGATTCTTGAAGGGCGTGGATTTGAGGAATCGTACGTTTATCTGGATTTAACGCATCTGGGAAGAGCTAAGATCATGGAGCGGCTGCCCGGCATCAGAGAAATCACCTTGGATTTCATTGGCTTAGATCCCATCGAAAAGCCTATCCCCATTCAACCCGGCACCCATTACTGCATGGGAGGAATCGACACCGGTATCGACGGAGCGACCATGCTTAAAGGCTTCTATGCAGCAGGAGAATGCGCCTGCGTCAGCGTGCACGGGGCAAACAGACTGGGTGGCAATTCGCTCTTAGACACTTTGGTTTTCGGAAAAAGAGCCGGAGCCAAAGCCGCAGAATACGTCAAAGACAAACCCAAGCAGCCCAGAACCAATGCGTTGGAGCGAGCGCTAAGAAAAGAAGACGACGGCATCAATCAGATGGCCAAGTCCAGTGGCAACGAGAATCCCCACAAGATCAATAATGAGCTCAGAAAACTCATGCCGGACAAGGCCGGAATATTCCGCGACGAAAAACGGTTAACTGAAGGATTGACCCAGATCAAGACCTTGAAGGAGAGGTTCAAAAAGTCTCGACCCATAGCCCCCGGCAAGAAGTTCAACATTGATAAGCTTTGGTTTTTGGAGATCAAGGGTAACTTAGACGTGGCCGAGGTGGTGGTGGCTGGAGCTTTGGCTCGAAGGGAGAGCCGCGGCTCTCACTTCCGCAACGATTTTCCGACCAGAGACGACGCCAACTTCTTAAAGCATACGGTTGCTACATACTCTCCCGAGGGGCCAAAGCTCTCCTACAAAGGGGCCTCCATCACCAAGTATCAACCGGAGGAGAGGAAGTACTAGTCGGACGGAGACGGACACTGAGAGATGAATCTAAAGAAAGGGAACATAGATATGACTGAATTCAGAATACTTCGATACGATCCGGATAAGGATGCAGAGCCTCATTTTCAGACTTACACCTTTGATAGCCCCAAGGGAATGACCGTTCTGGAAGGATTGATTTACATCTTTGAGAACGTCGACCCCACCTTATCCTTCAGATCCATGTGCCGGGCGGCAGTGTGTGGCTCCTGCGCCGTGCATATCAACGGGCTTTACAATTTGGCCTGTCGAACCCAGATCGACAAGTACGGAGGCAAAATCGTATTGCGTCCCTTGGCCCACCTGCCCATAATCAAAGATCTGGTGGTCGATTTGGAGCCATTCTTTGACCAGTACAAGAGGGTGATGCCGTACTTGATTCCTAAACAGGAGCCTCCGAAGAAGGAATACATCCAAAGTGAGAAGGAAAGAAAAAAGATCGATCCCTGGGTGGATTGCATTCTCTGCGCCGCCTGCTACGGTTCCTGTCCGGTCGAGGCCACCGATCCCAAGTATCTTGGGCCTGCCGCGCTGATGAAAGCATTGAGATTCATCGACGACTCAAGGGACGGAAAGAAAAAGGAAAGACTGGCCTTTGTGGCCACCGATTTTGGCGTGTTCCGATGTCATACCATCTTCAACTGTCAAAAAGTATGCCCCAAGACGTTGGACCCCACGCTGGCTATTGCGAAGTTGAAGATGAAGGCGTTGTTTGGATAAAACCGTAGACTTCACCCCCTTGATCCCCCTCTCCATAAAATGGAGAGGGGGAATCCGTAGTTGCTCGATTCATCGAGCTTATTTGTGACGGTTCGATTTATCGAACAGGTAGGTCGCATAAATGCCGAGGTGGGCACGTCCGTGCGACCGTTACACAACCTCCAAGGGGGCGGCAATTCATCCCGCCTCTTCATTCGTCATCCTTTATCCGCCATTCTTCATGGTTTTTTTCACATTTTTGTTGCTTTATTAAGCCCGATAGGTATCTTAGTAGCAAAGAAAAGAGAAGCACTTTTGAGAGCGGGTGGAACATGAAAAAAGCTTTCTTAATCTGTTTGATCTTAGCCTTTTTTCTGGGGGCGTGGTCGTTTTGCGCCTCTAAACGCCACGTGAATTTAGTCACCATAGATGGAGTGATCGGACCAATCTCGGCTCGCATCATCGACAAAGCCGTTGATTCCTCGGTAGAGGATAGCGCCGAAGCTTTGGTTATCGAGCTGAATACGCCGGGTGGACTGGATGAATCCATGCGGATAATAACCAGGAAGATTCTAAACTCGGATGTGCCGGTGATCGTCTATGTCTCGCCCAGCGGATCACGGGCGGCATCCGCCGGCGTGTTCGTCACCTTAAGCGCCCATATCGCCGCCATGACTCCGGGAACCAACATCGGTGCGGCCCATCCGGTTTCCATCGGGGGACAGCTGGATTCCACCATGTCGGAAAAGGTGGCCAATGATGCCGCGGCATACATCAAAAGCATCGCCAGCAAGAGAGGAAGAAATGAAGCTTGGGCGGAGGAGGCGGTGAGAAAGAGCGTGTCCATCACCGAGACCGAAGCTTTGAGACTTCACGTGATCGATTTCGTATCCGTTAGCCTCCGGGAGCTTTTGGATTCGTGCGACGGAAGGAAGGTTGCCCTTCCTTCAGGCGAGAAGGCGCTGAACACCAAGAATATCGAGGTCCACAGAGCACAGATAAGCGCCAGAGACAGAATCTTGGACGTTATCACCAATCCTACCATCGCTTACATCCTTCTCACCCTGGGGATGTGGGGCCTTTTCTTTGAACTCTCAAATCCGGGAGCGGTTTTCCCCGGCATCGTAGGAGGGATTTGCTTGATCTTGGCATTTTTTGCATTGCAGAGCCTGCCGATCAACTATGCCGGTTTGCTCTTGATGATCTTAGGGCTGATCTTGTTCATTCTGGAAGTAAAAATCGTCAGTCACGGAGCACTGACCATTGGAGGAATAATATCTATGGTTTTAGGATCCTTGCTTCTTTTTGAATCTCCTGTTCCCTACATGCGGGCCTCCCTGGTGGTAATACTCACCGTTGTCGGTGCTACCGCTGCATTCTTCATCTTTGCCATGACCATGGCTATCCGCGCGCAGAGGAGAAAAGTCACTACCGGAGACAAAGGCCTGGTGGGCGAGGTGGCAGTGGCACGCACGCCCTTGAATCTGGAGGGGGATGTTTTCATCCACGGTGAGATCTGGAAGGCGGAGGCAGATCAACCCATTGAAAAGGGAGAAAAAGTCATTGTCACCGGAGTGGAAAAACTGACCTTGAAGGTGACGAAGAAGAAATAAGAAATGACGGATAAGGACAAGGAAGAACGAAGAATAGAAAGTGGGAGAAGCGACAGATTCCCTCTCCCCTTGTACAGACTGGGGACATAGGTAGCACATGTTCGGAGACATAGGTTACACTTTGAGGTATAATACCCAACTTGGAAAGGAGGGTATTATACCCTGGAAAGAGGTAAGCGTTATGTCTCTTAAGAAAGAGTTTGTCTTTCTGGCAACCAAAAGTAATGTCTGTAACTTTAGTCGTCTGTGCCGCCGATTTGCCATCAGCCGCAAGACGGGTTATAAGTGGATTAAACGTTTTCTTGATTATGGTGAGGATGGTCTGCTGGATCAATCTAGGCGACCCCTCAACAGCCCAAGCAAGACGCCCCAGCAGATGGAGCAAGCAGTTTTGATGGTCCGTCAACAACATCCCGCCTGGGGAGGTCGCAAGATCAAACGTCGTCTGGAGAATATGGGCTACCAATCTGTTCCCCTCCCCAGCACCATCACTGCCATCCTGAAGCGAGGGGATTGCATCACTCCGGAGGAATCTGGGAAACACAAACCCTTGGTTCGATTTCAAAGATCGGCTCCCAATGAGCTTTGGCAAATGGATTTTAAGGGACACCTTCCCTGTCCCGAAGGTCGCTGTCATCCCCTTACTCTGCTGGATGATCACTCCCGATACGTTATTGCTCTGAAAGCATGTGAGGATGAAACCAAAGAGACGGTGAAGGGGTGCTTGATTGGGGTTTTCCGACAATATGGGTTGCCTTATCAGATGCTGATGGATAATGGTTCCCCCTGGGGTTCTGATGAAAAACATATCTATACCCCATTGACCGTATGGCTTATCCGTGTGGGCATCTTGATTTCTCATTCTCGTCCCTACCATCCTCAGACTCTGGGCAAGGATGAGCGCTTCCATAAGACACTGAAAGCTGAGCTTTTGGGGGAAAGCATACCCTGGAGGAGAGCAGAATCTCAGCGTCGTTTTGACCAGTGGCGTATGGTATACAACTGTGAAAGGCCACATGAAGCGCTGAACATGGAGGTACCAGCCAGCCTTTATCAAGTCAGCCAGCGTCCGTTCAAAGAAAATCTTGAAGAGATACAGTATGCCCCAGATGATATAGTGCGTAAGGTACAGGCAGGTGGACTTATCTCTTTCAAGGGAGGCAAGTATAAGATATCTAAAGCCTTTAGAGGAGAACCCGTGGCTCTCCGACCCAGACCACAGGAGGACGGAGTTATGGACCTCTTTTACTGCAAACAAAAGATTACACATATTAACTTGAAAGAAAAAGGATCCTTGGGTATAATATAATGGTGTTACCCATGTCCCCAAACACCCGTTACCCATGTCTCCGGTCTATACACCCCTCCGGGGAGAGGGTCGGGGTGAGGGGGACGTTGACACGACGAAGAAACAAGATGGAAGATGGAAAAGCAATGATAGATGGGCGATGACGAATGACGGATGAGATGACAAGGAAGAAAGGACATGGAAGAAGGAAAATCGAAAGGCAAGACACAATGACGGATGATGAATCACGGACAATAAACAAATAACAACCAAAGGAGGTTGTCATGGCTGGTGCTGGATTGTTAACTATCATCATCATCGCACTCTTTATCATAGCTAATGCGGTCCGCATATTGAGAGAGTACGAAAGGGGCGTAATATTCAGACTGGGAAGGTTGATGGGTGCCAGAGGACCTGGCTTGATCTTCTTGATTCCCATAGTCGACCGCATGGTGCGGGTCAGTCTCAGAGTGGTGACTATGGATGTGCCTCCCCAGGACGTTATCACCCGCGATAACGTGTCGGTCAAGGTCAATGCGGTGGTATATTTTCGGGTGATAGATGTGAACAAAGCTATTGTGGAGGTGGTGGATTTCCTGTATGCCACCTCTATGATTGCCCAAACCACTTTAAGAAGCGTGCTGGGGCAGGTGGAGCTGGATGATCTTTTGACCAATCGGGAGAAGATCAACCTGCAACTTCAGCACATCATTGACCAACAAACCGAGCCTTGGGGAATCAAAGTATCGGTGGTGGAGGTGAAAAACGTAGATCTGCCAGAAAATATGCAGAGAGCCATCGCCCGCCAGGCAGAGGCGGAAAGAGAAAGAAGAGCCAAGGTCATTCATGCGGAAGGAGAGTACCAGGCGTCGGAGAAGCTGGCGGCTGCCGCAGAAGTGATCGGCAAAACACCGGTGGGAATTCAGTTGAGGTTCCTCTCTACCCTCGCGGAGGTGGCAGTGGAGAAGAACTCCACCATCATCTTCCCGGTGCCCATAGACCTCTTCATGCCGTTTATAAAAAAGATGGCCAAGGAGGCTGAAGAGATCAAATAGCAACACTGGAAAAGCAAGGGGCAGGAGTCAAGAAAAAACCTTTTCTGTTTAAGGCGGGTGTTCCATGGCTGGCAGGCTTCACCCGCCTTTTCCTCCACCTGGTGAGGTATATTAACAGAAAGCAAGGAAGGTGATAAGAATGAGGACCGGGTTTTTGAGAGGGGCTGTCTGGGTTGGAATGATTATTCCACTAATACTGGTTTGCAGTTGTGGCAAGAAAAAATGTACCACACCTACTGAACCAGCTGCATATCCTATGAGAGATTACTTTCCATTGAACGAAGGCGATGAATGGACCTGGGAAGTGGCTGGCGATACCATAGCAGAGCCATTTACGGATGGGGACGTCAATTTGGGTGAGCCTTTCACTGACCTAAACCATAACGGGCGGTATGATTTTGGAGAGCCATATGAAGACTTAAACTTCAACGGAGAATACGATGGACCTTATGATCCGTGGACACCTGGGATACCTTATACAGATCGGAATTCTAATGGACAATACGATGCACCCAACGGGAAGTGGGATCCAGGTGAATTCTTCTTGGATCTTGATAGCAACGGAATTTGTAATAGGGCAACTACCCTTACTCTGAATGGTCGCATCCTGTATCCACAAAATCATGTCATGATTCGTGAGGGCTCGTATACAGGCATTTTCTCTGACGGTGATCCAGGAGGAACATGGGGAGATGAGGATGGTTTTTCCAATGACAGTCTCGGCCTTCTTTGGCATCGACATACTGACCCAGTGAGCAGTAACGACCTTCTATCAACACTTATGCCTATTACCATTGCCAATGCGATTACTCAAGTGGGGGATACTATAATCAACATAGACACTTCGGGTGTTTATGGCTGGCTCTCAGTTTTTGAAGCAGTGGAAAATTTGACCACTCCTGCAGGAACCTTCCAAGACTGTTTGAAGTTTAAATCTGTAGCTTCTGGATGGATAGGGAATATGGCAAAATACAATGGGACAAGCTATCAATGGTATGCCAAGAATGTAGGATTGGCCAAATCAGAAGGCCCCGGCGAAGATAGACACTGGCTTCTCAAAAGTGCCAAGATCAACGGGAAAAACTATCCATAGAAGCCGTAGGTCAAGCATGGCGAAGCCTGCTTGACAGACAAAAAGAGAACCTCTCCCCCTTTTAGTCCCCGTCTCCACATTTGTGGAGAGGGGGAAACATAGGGAGAGGTAGAACGGAAAATACTCTCATGGAGTATTTAGTCTTCGGTAGTGGTGTAATCATTATCCTGATCCTTTTGCTCATCTTGATGCAAAAGCAATTGTCCAGCTTGCGTGAGCAACTGCGCAGAAGTCTGGAAAATTCGGACCAGACCATCTCTCAACGCTTGGAAACCACCGGCAAAGCGGTAAGTGACGTGCAGGTAAATTTGGCCCGCTTAGAGGAATCGAACAAAAGAATATTCGAAGTAGGCAAGGATATTTCCAGCCTTCAGGAGATATTGAAAGCTCCCAAAATCAGAGGAGGCATCGGCGAGTTCCTCTTGGGCGATCTCTTAAGCCAGATTCTGCCTTCAAAGCACTTCAGCCTGGCTTATACCTTCAAAAGCGGGGAAAGGGTGGACGCGGTTGTCTATCTGGGGAAAAGGCTGGTGCCAGTGGATGCCAAGTTTCCCTTGGAGAATTTCCGAAGGCTCCTGGAAGTTCACACAGAACAAGAAAGAAAGGTCTGCCGGCGAAAGTTCATCTCCGACGTCAAACTACACATCGACTCCATTGCCGGAAAATACATCCTTCCTGACGAAGGGACCTTCCCTTTTGCGCTTATGTACGTGCCGGCTGAAAATGTATATTATGAGACCATAATCAAAGATCAGGATTTGGAGGACGAGAAAAGCATTGCCAGCCATGCCATGCAGAAAAAGGTTATCCCGGTCTCTCCGAATACGCTGTATGCCTATCTGCAAACCGTCATTCTGGGGTTGAAGGGGCTGGAAATAGAGAAAAATGCGCAGGAAATCATCTCCGCCCTGGATAGACTAAGAATTGATTTCGGTAAGTTCAACCGCGATTTTGAACTGATCAGAACCCATCTGCGGAATGCCGTGACCTGTTACGATTCCGCAGACAGAAAGCTACAGAAATTTGAAGACAAACTGAGCTTAATAGAGTCCACTCCGCACCAAACCGAACTTCAGATGGCTTCCCCCAACGAAGAAAAAGAAGAGGCATCCGAATCTCTGCATTCGGACTCTCGGAACTTCAGTTCTTAGGATTGTCTTAGTACATAACAAATGGGGTCAATCTTGTCGTCGTTTCGCGAAGCATGCATCCTATATGACCGCCAGGAGATACAGGTAGGACATTCAAAATAGGTAGAAGCCATTAAAAATGTTTGACATAGGTGCGGTATATTGTTTTATTAGATGATCAACGGGCAAATAAGAATCCCTTAAGATCGATGGGTCATGAGTGCTTATGATTCGTTGAACTTACAATTTTCAAGGAGGCTGAGATATGCCCAAGTCGATAATCCAAACTGAGCACGCTCCGCGGGCGGTGGGGCCTTATTCGCAGGCAGTCAGGCTGGAGGGGGAATCTCTGATCTTTGTCTCCGGACAGATCGCGTTGGACCCCAAAACGGGTGACAAGGTCCACGGCGGGATCGTGCAAGAGACTCGACAAGTCTTGGAAAATCTCAAGGCTATCCTGGAGGCTGCCAGGTCCAGCCTGGAGAAGGTGGTCAAGATCACGGTCTACCTGCAGAGCATGGATGATTTTGGGGTGATGAATGAAGTCTACAGCCAGTATTTCACGGTCGATCCCCCGGCCAGGGCTACCTTAGAGGTTTCCCGTCTACCAAAGGGAGTGAAAATCGAGATAGAAGCGGTAGCTTACGCGTAAAAGCCCACTATCCCGGAAATATTGCAAACCTTAGCAGCAGTCCTTCCTGTCAGTTTGTCCACTGCGGTGGGCACGTCGGAGCATAAGACAGCCTCATTCGGGATGAAAATGACACTCCGATGGGTGCCACCGTTTCTTCTGTTCTATCCGATTGGAGCACTCCTCCGTCACTTCCCTTCGCCAAAGGATATAGAAAAGTAGGCATCTTCAGGCTAAAAGCCATTCGGTTTTTGCGTATTCTCAATAGTGGAACACAGCCCACGATGCTTCAAAACCGGCGGAATTTCGTAGAAAATAGACCTTGACTTAAAGGGAATTAACTTTATCTTGTTTACACTGAACATGTCGAGCAAAAACACACTTCTTCCTACCAGCTTGCGGAGGTGAAACCATGTCACCTGAATCAATGGGGAAATTTTGGCGGAAGCCTTTGGATTATGATAAATTGGACATTCCACACGGCGAACTGCACATCCTAAAAGAAAGATGCAAGGGATGCGGATTCTGCGTGGAATATTGTCCCTTGGACGTGCTTGAGCTTTCCACGGAATTCAACACCAAAGGCTATCACCCTCCGCTGGTGGCAAAAGAAGGCACCTGCGTCTTCTGTGGCCTGTGCGAGATGCTCTGTCCGGAGTTCGCCATATTTGTGACGGAGAAGAAAACGGAAAAACCAGTCAAGCAGGAGGTGGACAAAGTTGAAAGCTGATCCAAAAGGCGTTTTGACCGGAGAACACTATCTGGACGGCGACCATGCCTGCTCGGAGGGGGCCCTTGCCGCAGGCTGTCGTTTTTTGGCCGGATACCCCATCACTCCATCTACTGAGGTAGCCGAGCGGATAGCCGAGCGGTTCCCCCACGTGGGAGGCATTTTCATCCAGATGGAGGACGAGATGGCATCCATGGCCGCGGTCGTGGGTGCGGCCTGGGGCGGAGTTAAGGCGATGACCGTCACCTCCGGCCCGGGGTTTTCCTTGATGATGGAGAATATCGGCTTGGCCGCGATGATGGAGGCTCCCTGCGTGGTGATCAACGTCCAACGAGGCGGACCCTCCACCGGGCTTCCCACTCTTCCCGGGCAGGCCGACATGATGCAGGCGCGTTGGGGATCGCACGGCGATTATGAGATCATTGCGCTCTGTCCCAACTCTCCCCAGGAGTGCTTCGAGGTTACGATAAAAGCTTTTAATCTAGCGGAAAAATACAGAGTACCGGTATTGGTAATGGCGGATGAATGCGTGGGACACATGACCGAAAAAGTGGTGATCCCCAAAGCCGAGGAGATCGAGCTTTACCCCCGTCGATATACCAAGCTTCCTCCGAGTGAGTACCTTCCATTCAAACCTGGTCCGGATTTAGTGCCGGAGATGGTCAAAGCCGGAGATGGATACAAGATTCACATTACCGGCCTGACCCATGACCAGAAAGGCTACCCGGTCATGAGTTGGGAAGCCCAGGAGAAGCTGGTCCGACGGTTGGTGGAAAAGATCCGACTGCATGCCGACGAATTGGTAGACGTAGAGGAAGTGCAGATGCAGGATGCGGAGGTGGTGATTTTCTCCTATGGGATAAGTTCCCGTGTTTCCATACCTGCCATTCAGAAGGCCCGGAAAGAGGGGATAAGGGTGGGGCTTTTCCGACCGATCATCGTTTGGCCCTTCCCAGAGCAAAAGATAAGACAACTGGCTGCCAAGGTGAAAGCCTTTGTGGTGGTGGAGATGAATTACGGGCAGATGTTCTATGAGGTCGAGCGGTGCGCGGGAGGCAAGGCCAAGGTGCTTCTGGTTCCGCACGGAGGAGGGTGGGTACATGATCCCGAAGACATATACAAAGCTATCAAGGAGGCAGTGAAATGAAGCCAACGGACACGTTAGTCGAACCGGCTGAGCTCATGGAACATCCTATGAAGGACATTCTCCGGATGGATCGGATTCCTCATATCTGGTGTTCCACCTGCGGAATAGGAACGGCGCTCACCTCCTTTGCCGAAGCTTTGAAGAAGGTGGAGACCCCCCTGGAAAAAGTGTGTGTGGTCTCGGGAATTGGCTGTTCAGGCAGAATCGCCGGTTACATCAACCTGGATTCTTTTCACTCCACGCATGGACGGGCAATACCGTTTGCCACCGGGCTAAAGCTGGCCAATCCAGAGCTGAAAGTGGTGGTTTTCAGCGGAGACGGTGACATCGTGGGAATCGGCGGCAATCATCTTATCCACGCCGCGCGCAGAAACATGGACCTAGTAGTATTATGCATCAATAACTTCGTATACGCCATGACCGGGGGACAGGTGGCAGCTACTACTCCGATCAGCGCCAACACTTCCACTTCCCCCTACGGGAACTTCGACCAGCCTTTCAATCTACCTCATCTGGCCGCATCCTGTGGTGCGGTGTACGTGGCTCGCTGGACCTGCCTGCACGTGCGAAGGCTGGCTCGCTCCATGGCGGAGGCAATGAACAAGAAGGGATTTTCTTTCATCGAGATCATCGCTCCCTGCTCCACCATTTACGCCAGGAGAAATAGGCTGGGCACCGGTCTGGATCTGATGAAGTTCTATCATGACAACAGCGTGATCAAACATGGGGCCGACACTCGGGAGCTGGACATTGAGTTTCAGAAAAAGATCATCGTGGGCAAGTTTATCGATCGGGAAAGACCGACCTTTTTGGATGCCCATAACGACTGGATGAAGGGCAAGCTTAAAGAGAAATTCATTGCACACGGAGGTCCCCAATGCTGACAGAGATAAGGATCACCGGATTCGGCGGTCAGGGGGTGATCCGTTTCGGATATCTTTTGGGGAAGGCCGCGTCCATATACGACGGCAAACACGCCACCATGACCCAGAGCTTCGGACCGGAGGCAAGAGGAAGTGCCTGCAGTTCCCAGGTAGTGATATCCGACGATAGAGTTCTGTATCCCTATGTGACCACACCGCATATCGTAGTGGCCATGTCGCAAGAAGGATATTCCAAACATGCGAGCAACATAACAGAGGATGGAACTTTAATCATCGATGAGGATTTGGTCAAGCCGGACCAGGTGAAGAAGAGAGCCAAATTCTTTTCCATACCATCCGCCCGCTTGGCCGAGGAGATGGGAGCAAGAATCGCGGCCAACATCGTGATGTTTGGCTTCTTCACCGCGGTCACCAAGTTGACCACAGAGCAGTCCGCGCGCAAGGCGATTCAGGATTCTTTTAGCGAAAAGTTGATCGACGTCAATATAAAGGCCTTTGACAAAGGTTATCAATACGGGAAGAGTTTGTTGAAGCAGACCGCTTAGAGGAGGAATTCGCAGCCGCAGGCTTCAGCCTGCGAAGCAAGCGCACCCTGAAGGGTGCGGCTACCATCAAACCTTCGACCGAAGACAACAGTTCGGGAAGAGGCTTTGAAATGGGCAAGCCAGAGTCGATAGCATAGAGTTAAGAGCAGAGAGTTTCGAGTTTGAGATCAAAGGTTGTTGCTCTAAGCTCTTGGCCTTGAACTGCTTCCTCTACACTCTGAACTCGGAACTGCCTGTAGGAGGTTGTGTTGACAAAGAAAGGTGCATTGGTCATCGGAGGAGGGGTGGCTGGAATTCAGGCGGCCCTCGATTTAGCCGACGCCGACTTTCAGGTTTATTTGGTGGAGAGGGCTTCCACCCTGGGGGGTAGGATGGCGCAGATCGACAAAACCTTTCCCAGCATGGATTGCGCCATCTGAATTCTGGGTCCCCGCATGCTGGATGTCGGTCGACATCCCAATGTAAAGCTTTTAAGCCATTCTGAAGTGGTCCGGGTGGAAGGGGAAAAGGGGAATTTCAAGGCCACGGTTAGACGAAACCCCCGCTTTGTGGACGAGAACGCCTGCGTGGGATGCGGTGATTGCGCCAAGGCTTGTCCGGTGATTGCTCCCAACTCTTTCGACTTAGGAATGGGAGCCAGAAAAGCCATCTATACTCCTTTCCCTCAAGCATCCCCCCGAACCTATGTGATTGATCGTGAAGCCTGCCTTAACAAGACCATCCTGGTGTGCGAAAACTGCTACCGGGCCTGCAAACTCAAGTGCATTGATTTCGACATGCCGCCTAGGGAGGAGACGGTTGACGTCGGTGCCATCGTAGTTGCCACCGGTTTCGACGAGTACGATCCACGAAGCCTGACCAATTTTGGCTACGCTCGTTACGAGAACGTTCTGACCGGACTCGAATTCGAAAGAATTCTGAATGCCTCCGGGCCTTCAGGTGGTCACCTGGTCCGTCCTGCCGACATGAAACCCCCCAAGACTCTGGCTTTTGTCCAGTGCGTCGGCTCCAGATCAGTAGGCGACAGAGGATATCCTTATTGCTCGTACTTCTGCTGCATGAACACCGTCAAGAATTCGCTTTTAGCTAAAGTGCATCAACCGGACATCGAGAAGATCTACATCTTTTACAACGACATAAGAGCTTTCGGCAAAGGATACGAGGAGTTGTACCTGCGGGCACAGCAGGATCCGAATGTCATATTTTACAGGGGAAAGCCGGCCAAGATCGAAGAGGATCCAAAAACCAAGGACCTCTTGCTCTTCATTGAGAACATGGATACCAAGGCCGTGGAGAAAGTGAGAGCGGATATCGTGATTCTGTCGTCTGCCGGAGTCCCGGCTGAGGGGACGGCCAAACTGGCGCAGATTTTGGGAATCGAGCTGGACAAAACCGGCTTCTTCAAGCAGGGAGATTCCACCTCCTTTATGGAGTCGACTAAAGACGGGATTTATCTTTGTGGCAGCGCTGCCGGACTTAAAGACATCACCGACTCAGTAGCCTTGGGTTCCGCCGCCGCGTTGAAGGTTTCAGAGCATCTGAAAGGTCAGCAATTGAAGAAAGAGCCGATCAAAGTCGAACCTCTGGACGTAAGCGGAGACCCGAGGATCGGAGTATTCGTCTGCCATTGCGGGATCAACATCGCTGGAGTGGTGAACGTGGCAGAGGTGGAGGAATATGCCAAGTCGCTTCCCGGAGTGACCTATGTCTGTCGCGACCTTTTTATGTGCTCGGATGGAACTCAGAGATTCATGGCGGAAAAGATCAAGGAACAAAACTTGAACCGGGTGGTGGTGGCGGCCTGCACTCCCCGCACGCACGAGCCCATCTTTCAGGAAACCTGCAAGAGAGCCGGCCTCAATCCATATCTCTTTGAGATGGCTAACATCCGGGACCAGTGCTCCTGGGTGCACTCCCAGGAGCCAGAGGCGGCAACTACAAAGGCAAAAGACCTTTTGCGCATGGCGGTTGCCAGAGCTTATCATCTGGAGCCTTTGGAGAGAAGGCAGGTCCCCATGAATCCAGAGATCTTGATAATCGGCGGCGGCATAGCGGGAATTCAGGCGGCCTTAGATTTGGCGCTCAAAGGCGAGAAAGTGACTTTGATCGATAAGGACAAGGAGTTGGGTGGAAGGGTAAAGGATCTGGGTAGTCTTTTGGGGAGTGAGCTGACGGGTAAGCAGCTGATCAAACAGAAATTAGAAGAGCTGAAGGAGAGAAAAGTCAAGGTGCTCACTTCCTCTAAGGTGAAGGAAGTAAGCGGGTTTGTCGGCAATTTTGAGGTGACTTTAGAGATGCCCGCATCCGCCAAGGGCAAGAAGACCAAGAATGGGGTGCTGAAGTTCGGAGCCATCATCCTGGCGGTCGGCTCGGATCTTTTTGATCCCCAAGGCAGATTCGGCCATGGACAATTCCCCAATGTTCTCACTAACATGGAATTGGAAAAGCTGATGACAGAGAACCAGGAGGAGTTGAAGATCAACAACCAGAAGCCGGAGAACGTTGCTTTCATCCAGTGCGTGGGATCAAGGGAGAAAGGCGGAAACGAATACTGCTCCCGATATTGCTGTCAGGTAGCCATCAAACAAGCTACCGAGCTTCAGAAAAAGGAAATCAACGTTATAGTGTACTGCAGGGACATCAGGACTTTCGACAAGGGTGCGGAAGAGGCATATCGGGAGGCGCGAGGTGCAGGGGTTTTGTTCTTAAGATACGATGAGAAGCATCCGCCGGAGATAATTGGAGACAGAAAAGCGACCAAGATCAAGCTATTTCAGCCTCATTCCAAAGCCGAGACGGAACTGCCAGTGGATGCGGTGATACTCTCCGTGGGCATGGTGCCGAAAGAGAAAGATTTTGCCGAGCTTCAGAGTCTTCTCAAGGTTCCAAGGGGATTGGATGGATTTTTCTTGGAGAGGCACTCCAAGTTGGGACCGGTGGAGACGAATACCGCGGGGATATTCATCTGTGGGTGTGCACATTCCCCCAAGGGAATATCAGATAGTCTGTTCTCCGCCCAGGGAGCAGCGGGCAAAGCAGCTATCCTTACGTCCAGAGATCACATCGAGCTTGAGCCGGTGGTCTGTCAAGTGGTAAATAGAGAACTGTGTCGAGCCTGCGGAATATGTGTGAAGATATGCCAATTTAACGCGCCACAATTGGTAGATAAGGGAGAAGGCGTTTTGGTCTGTGAGATTAACGAAGCTTTGTGCAAAGGCTGCGGCACCTGCGCGGCATACTGCCCCACCGGTGCAATAACAGCTCGCCACTTCACAGATGAGCAGATAGATGTGATGATAGATACGCTGTTGGTTTGGGATAAATAATAAACAAATAGCGAACATGGGATAGATTGTCATGCTAATCAATTACACCTTAATTCTATCTTAGAAGCGAGGGTAAGGAATGAGTAATGCTTGGGTATTACGATCTTATCCACACGATAAATATAGAATGAAAGAATTCTTGGTGGGGAACTTGGTGGCAATTGGTTGGCCCTACATAGGGAATCTAGTAGGAAAAAACAGAGAGCAAATCAAACAGGCTTTGCAAACGTTTTATTCGTATTCTTCTAATCAATCCTTAGGGCAAGCTGTTGGCATTATTAACCGCTTTGTAAATGAAATGCAAATTGAAGATTATGTTGTGGTTCCTGATGGGCCAGTTGTATTTGTTGGATATGTACAAAGCGATTATCGATACGATAATTCCAAAGACAATGATACGGATGGTTATCCACATCAACGAGAAGTTGAATGGCTGAATGAAAAACGCGCCATTCCCCGGTCGGTCTTAACTGGACGAGTTTTTGATTCTTTGAAAGGACAACAAACGCTTTTTGCCACTTATCATCAAGATATAAGCGATATTGTCAAAACCCAAAAGCACTTGTTCAGCTGTCAAAACTATCTAGATCTGAAAATAGAGTATCTTGACAAGTTACAAAAGGGGATACTGTCGGGCGTCAACTCATCCAGGTTTGAGGAAAGCGTAAGAACTGTTCTCAATAGGTACTTTCCTGGTCTCACAAGGTTGGCAACTACAAACAGCCAGCAAGGAGACACTGATCTAAAAACAACTCTACCTGGGAACCTTGTTGTTAGAATACAAGTTAAGCATTTTTATCCCGAGCATGGAGCCCTTGATAGTTGGGTAGTGGAGCAATTAGCAAATTCAATGGATGAAGGGGATACGGGGATTATCGTAACGTCGGGTAGTATTTCGGATGACGCAAAGAAGTTAGCTGAGAAATACTATAGGGAAGAGTGTAAGAAGATATCTTTTGTAGATGGTGATGAATTCGTTGAATTAGTCTTCAGTAATTTGGATTCCTTTACACAAGACGAACTTAACTATTTAGGTTTGAATAAAACGGTTGCCTTCTTATAATGAAGCGAGTATTCCCGATGTTTCGACAATGGAAATTGCTGAAGCTTTTTATGGCATCGACATTTCCTAATGCCGATGTATCACACAGATTATGTCCATTAAGGAAATAGTAATATGACAAAACAATCGAATGATTTTGATCCCCGAGTCGTCGTCTTCGCTTGCAACTGGTGCTCGTACGCAGGAGCAGATACTGCCGGGGTGGGCCGGATGCAATATCCACCAAATGTAAGGCTCATCCGCGTGATGTGTTCCGGCAGGATCAGCCCAGCCCACGTATTCCGAGCATTTGAAAAAGGTGCAGACGGCGTGATGTGGTCGGGGTGACATTTCGGCGATTGCCATTACACCTTTGGCAATCATCGAGCTGCGGAGCAGTTCGAAATCACCAAAAAGCTCTTCGAGCTTCTGGGTTTAGAAAAGGAGCGGTTGAGATTGGAGTGGTTTTCAGCCGCTGAAGGTCAAAGATTTGCCCAGGTGATCACGCAATTCATAGAGGATGTGAAGAAAGTGGGACCAAGCCCGTTGAGACAATTCAAAATTCAAAATGCAAAATGAAAAAGTACAATTCAAAATTCGAAAAGAAAAGAAGGGCAGACTATTTCCGGGATGACCCAGACGACATTTTTGAATTTCGCTTCTGGAACTTGCAAAGGCTAACATGATATGAAAGAATCCATCAAGAACACCAAAGCTTATCTCTGTTTAGACTGCGGCAAATGTACTGCCATCTGCCCTATCTCCAGAGTTAATAAGGGCTATTCTCCGCGAAGACTTATGACCAAGGCGGTGACCGGCTCCAATGAAAATCTGCTGAAAGATAATACGGTCTGGACCTGCTTGACCTGCATGCAGTGCCAGCAGAAATGCCCTTCCGACATTGATTACATCCAGTTCACCCGGTTAGTCAGAGCTGAAGCCAGTAACAACGGGCAAGACGCCAAGTGCTCTCATGGCGGGGCCCTGCAGTCATTGATGAAAATCATGACCGCACCTGAGCTGAAACAAAATAGATTAGGATGGATCACCCCGGATCTGAAGACGTCAGAGAAGTCCGAATATCTTTATTTTGTCGGATGCCTCCCTTATTTCGACGTTTTCTTCACGGACATCAAAGCAAACTCCATCGAATCGGGAAAGTCGACTCTGAAGATTCTGAACTTCTTGGGCATCCAGCCACAGGTGTTGGCCAACGAAAGGTGTTGCGGGCATGATCTTCTGTGGATGGGGGACGTGGAGAACTTCAAAAAGCTGGCAGAACACAATCTGAAGCTGATAAAAGAATCCGGGGCGAAAAAGATCGTCACCTCGTGTCCCGAATGCCTGGTCAGCCTGAAATTCGACTATCCGGAGATGTTCGGAAAGCAAGACTATGAAGTCCTTCACATATCGGAGCTGATCTCCGAGAAGATCCCAAAAGACAGGACCAAGCTGAAGAAACTGGATACCAAGGTTACGTATCAAGACCCTTGTAGGTTGGGGCGGTTCAGTGGCGTGTTTGACGCACCCAGAGAAGTGATCAAGGCTTCCGGGGCGGAGCTGGTGGAGATGCCCAGAAACAGAAAGAATGCCACCTGCTGCGGAACCTCTTCCTGGGTGAACTGTGATGTCTATTCCAAGATGATTCAGACGAATCGGCTGAAGGAGGCAAAGAATACCCAAGCAGAGGTTTTGGTCACCGCCTGTCCAAAATGCCAGATTCATTTCTCCTGCACCCAGAACGCCGAGGGCTATTCAGAGGACTTAAAACTAAGAATCGTCGACTTGAGCACGTTGTTTGCCGGGGCGATAACATAAATAAGGGCATGACTGAGGTTGTTTTCGAGGACGTCTTGATCACGGAAGATTATGCAAATACGCTATTATATTGATCCAGAAACACGACAGCCTCATTTTTATAAACATGGAGTCATAGAAAATGAAGTTGAGGAAGTCCTAATGAAGTCGGGTGAGGATCGGGCCGGTCGTGAGGGTTCACGTGTAGCAATTGGGCAGACTAAATCAGGTCGATATCTTAGGGTTGTTTATGTTCCAGATCCAGAGCCGGATAGCGTATTCGTCATAACGGCGTACGAATTAAAAGGGAAACCATTGATGGCGTATAGAAGACGTAGACGAAGGAGATTCAGGAGATGAAGAGCAAATTTCCACCAGGTTGGGATGAAGAGCGCGTTCGACGGGTGATAGCTCATTACGAGCAACAAACTGAAGAAGAGGCGGTGGCAGAAGACGAAGCGGCTTTCGAGGAGAAGGGACAAACCTTCATTGAGGTTCCCAACAAACTTATCTCTAAAGTTCGAGAGCTTGTGGCTCATTACCAATCTACAACTGCACACAAATAACGTCAATTAAGTCAAAGGTTGCAGTGGTTTGGGTCACCGCCTGTCCAAAATGCCAGATTCATTTCTCCTGCACCCAGAACGCCGAGGGCTATTCAGAGGAGTTAAGACTAAGAATTGTCGATTTGAGCACGTTGTTTGCTGGGGCGATGACATGAAGTGTTTGGTGACAATGGATGACTTCTCCGTCACCGCAAGAAGTTGCAATCGGGTACTTTCATAATGAATATAATGAAGGAGTGAGGAATGAGTTCCTCTGACAAACAGAAAATGGTCGACATAATGAAAGAGTGTTGTCTCTTTGCATTCTTGGCAACTTCGGATGGCGATCAGCCGCAAGTCCGCCCGGTTTCTCCGATTGTCGAAGATGACATGTCTGTGTGGGTGGCGACTTCCGCCAGCTCCAGGAAGGTGAAACAGATAAAACAGAATCCCAAAATCTGCCTGAGTTTTGTCCAGCATCCGTCTGGCGACAAATCCGCCATCATAGTCGGCGAAGCTGAGATTACGAAAGACTTGGAACATAAGAAAAGAGTCTGGGGGCTAGCTCCTTATGATATTTCCCAGCACTTTCCGAAAGGTCCCGAATCTGAGGAGTTCTGCTTATTGAAGATTAACCCAAAGAGAATTGAATGGTGGGATAGCTGGGAAGGTGGAAGGAGAATTTTCGAGCCATAGCATTAGAAGATACACAAGAGGAATTTACCGGAGTGTCAAGCTTCAGCTTGACTTGGTTCACCTGAAGGTGAACACTCCAATTTATCCTCGGAAGTTTGGATCGGAGAACTGAATGAATCTCTGAATTTGACTTGCTCTTGTATCAAAGCCCAGGAGGTGAATGTGGTGGCTGACAAGAAAACACCAGGAAAGGAAAATGATCTAAGAATCGGGGTGTTTGTCTGCGAATGCGGCTTGAACATCGCCGGATCGCTGGACTGCGAGGCGGTGCGTAAGTACGCCGAGACCCTGCCGGATGTGGCGGTGTCGGTTCTGAACAAATACACCTGCGCTGATCCGGGACAGAATGAGATCAAGCGGTATATCAAGGAGCACAACCTCAATCGGGTGGTGGTAGCTTCCTGCTCTCCTCGTATGCACGAGCCGACCTTCCGAGCGTGTGTGGCCGACGTGGGAGTGAATCCCTACCTCTTGGAGATGGTGAACCTAAGAGAGCACTGCAGCTGGGTACATTTGCATGACCGCAAGGGTGCTACAGAAAAGGCCAAGGACATGGTGAAGGTGGGAGTAGCCAGGGTCAGATACTTGGAGCCGCAGATCGAAAAGACGGTTCCTGTTACAAAAGCAGCATTAGTCGTTGGTGGGGGAGTGGCGGGAATTCAAGCCTCTTTAGACTTAGCGGATGCTGGCATTCAGGTCTATCTGGTGGAGAAGGAACCATCCATCGGCGGCATCATGGCGGCTTTGGACAAGACCTATCCCACCATGGATTGCAGCATATGAATTCTGGGACCGAAAATGATGGATGTCGGTCGACATCCCAGAGTAAAGCTCTTGGCTTATAGCGAGGTGGAAGAGGTTAAAGGTTATGTCGGCAATTTCGAAGTGAAGGTCAGAAGGAAAGCACGCTACGTGAGGGAGAAGGACTGTAATTCCTGTGGAGAATGCGCTAAGGTCTGCCCGGTGGCGGTTCCAGATGGTTTCCAACAGGGTTTTTCCTCTCGGAAAGCCATTTACTTGCAGCTTCCTCAAGCGGTCCCTTCTGCCTATTTGATCGACATGAATGCCTGTCTAGGAAACAACCCCATTGCCTGTGGCAAATGCTCGGAGGTGTGTGAGAAAAAGTGCATCGACTACGACATGCAAGATGAGATGATTGATCTGAAGGTAGGAGCTATCATTGTAGCGACAGGAATGGATGTTTATGATCCCACGGAGCTGGATGAATACGGCTATCGGAGCTTCGAGAATGTGATCACCTCCATGGAATTTGAGCGCCTGATTTGTGCCAGCGGTGCCACACAGGGGCATTTCATCCGTCCGGCTGATCAAAAAACGCCCAAGACCATTGGGTTCATTCAGTGTGTGGGATCCAGGTCCGAAAAAAGGGGCAATCGCTATTGCAGCAATATCTGCTGCATGAACACCATAAAGGACTCAGTCCTTTTGAAAGACCATTATCCTGATACCGAAATCAAAGTTTTCTACATGGATATCCGGGCCTTCGGGAAAGCGTTTGAGGATCTCTACCGGAGAAGCAAAGAGGAGGGAGTCAAGTACATCCGCGGCTTGCCCGGAGAGGTGATGGAGGATCCGAAGACCAAAAACCTGATCGTCACCGTGGAGAACACCACCACCGGTGAGGTGGAACAGCATGAATTGGAGATGCTGGTGCTCTCCGTAGGCGTCTTGCCCCGACTGGACGGGAGCACCATCCAGAAGCTTTTGACCCTCTCTCGCACCCCGGATGGATTTTACATGGAGTCTCATCCCAAGCTAAAGCCGGTGGATGCACCCACCAAAGGGGTTTTCTACGCGGGTTGTGCAGAATTCCCCAAGGACGTTAAGGACAGCGTTACCCAAGCGGGCGCTGCTGCCGCCCGATCGGAGATCATCCTGAATGCAGATCGAATCAAGGTAGAGGCGATAACCTCAATGGTGGACAAGGAGATGTGCACTGCCTGTGAGATCTGTTATCGGGCCTGTCCCTACAAGTGTATCCTGGTGGATCGGGAGAAGAAGACACCGGCGGAGATCATCGAAGCCGCGTGTGCCGGATGCGGCACTTGCGGAGCAGAGTGTCCTTTTGGCGCGGTCACCATGCGACACTTCAAGGACAGCCAAATCCTCGCTCAGATAGAGGCCATCTTAGACGAGAATCCTCAGGATAAGACGGTGGTGTTTGCCTGCAACTGGTGCTCCTATGCAGGAGGGGACATGGCTGGAATATCCCGTTTGCAGTATCCTCCCAATCAGAGGATCATCAAAACCATGTGTTCCGGCAGGGTGGATGAGGAATTCGTGCTCTATGCTTTCAAGCTGGGAGCTCCCATAGTTTTGGTTTCCGGCTGTCATTTTGCGGATTGCCATTATATCGATGCGAATCGCTGGACAGTGAAAAGAGTAGAGAAGCTGTGGGATAAATTAGAGAAGATGGGAATAAGACCGGAAAGACTTCAACTGGAGTGGATCAGCGCGGCAGAAGGACAGAAGTTCGCTAAGGTGATGAAAGAAGTTGAGGAGATGAGGAAGAGAGTCACAAAAGAGGAGGTAGAGTTTACCAAGAAAGCGCTGGCGGATCTCAAATTCAAAGGAGAAAAAAGAAGAGCCAAGCTGGAAGCGGACAAAGCGAAGTTGGAAAAGGCAGTGGTGTGAGTATAATATAGACAAGCGAGGATTTGTTACCCTCTCCCCTTGGGGGAGAGGGATAGGGTGAGGGGGAGAGTTTAACATCATAATAATGTAGCGCGTAGCCGAGGGTTCATCCCTCGGCTCGATCCCAGGCCGTGAAGGCTTGGCTACGTGTGATAATTGGAGAGAGTTATATGCCAGAAGAAGCGAATTTTAAATGCCTACGTTGTGGACATGAATTCAAGATGCCCTTTGATCCCAAAGCACCTTTAATCGAGCGCGCCTGCCCCAAATGCCTGTCCAATAGCGTCAGAAGGATGAAGGAAGAGAAGAAATAGGCGTTGATTTCTGAATTTCCTGGAGACGGCCATAGTCCTCTATGGCGATTTTCTTTTTGTTTGACCTTTGGTGTAAACGCACCAAAGGTTTTTTCTTGTGATGGACTTGAACGAATTGACCAAGAGTTTGTATTGGCTTTGAAACAGTCTTCCGTTATATTGAACGGGTCCTTGATGACTCAAATCGCCGGATTCATCCGGCCGGGATTGTCCAATGAACGAGAAACCAAGAGCTTTGGTAACAGGCGCAAATGGATTTGTGGGAAGCCATCTGGTGGAGGGGCTTCTGCACAAAGGCTACCGGGTTAGATGCCTGGTCAGAAGAACCAGCAACCTGCAGTGGCTCTCTGGTCTTGAAGTGGAATACGTCTACGGCGACATTGCAGAGAAAGCTTCTCTAATAAGCGCCGTCAGGAATGTGGACTTGGTCTTTCACACTGCCGGCCTTACGAAAGCCAAAAGCAGAGAAGAGTATTTCAGAGCCAATGCAGGTGGAACCAGGAATTTGGTGGAGGCATGTTTAGAAGAAAATCCGCGGCTGCAAAGGTTCATATACATAAGCAGCCAGGCGGCAGTGGGGCCTGGTCATTCTGAGCGACCGCTGAATGAGACTGCGCCTTGTCGGCCGATCACCCATTACGGCGAAAGCAAGATGGAAGGAGAAAAGATAGTCTCAAACTACTCAGCCCAACTTCCCATAACCATCATCCGTCCTCCAGCAGTATATGGACCCAGGGACACGGATGTGTTGGCTTTTTTTCAGGTGGTGAATAAGGGATTCCGGATTTCGTTTGGGCGTGGCGAAAGCCTCCTGAGTCTCGTCTGCGTTAATGACCTGGTAGATGGGATTATCCTGGTGGCTGAGAATCCTATAGCCTCAGGTCAGACTTACTTCATTGCAGACGACAGAGTTTACACCTGGAAACGAGCATTCGAAATCATCGCCAAGTCTCTGGAGAAAAGAACTGTGCCTTTGAGAATCCCGAAAAGCCTGGTGTTCGCCCTTGCTTTCTTATCAGAGAGCCTTTCTCGCCTTCTGGGAAGGACAGCCGTATTCAACACGCAAAAAGCAAAAGAGATCACCTCAAGATACTGGGGGTTGGACGTCTCCAAAGCCAAGACCGACTTGGGATTTGCTCCAAGATACGATCTGCAGAGGGGCGCGGTGGAGACAGTGAAATGGTATAAAGAAAAAGGCTGGTTGTAGTTGTTCGATTCCCGGACGGGAGCGTCTGCTTATCGAGTGGAAAATCGCCCAATGAATTGGGCAACTACAAAAGGAGCTCTCAGAGGTAAACAAGGAAAGGTTTTTGGAGTGTCAAGCTTCAGCTTGACCAAGAAGGGACGGTTTACGTTTCACCTTTGGTCCTGCAAAAGGCGGGATTCCCTCAGGATGACAGAAAAAGACGCCACGACCTGAGAAGAAAATGGTTTTTCTCTTGACTTCAAATATTGGATCAGACATAATGTAGTTGAATTTGATCTCTGACAAAACCAACAGCGATTTGATGCCCCAAATGGGGTAAAGGGAAGGCGGTGAAAATCCGCCACAGCCCCGCTACTGTAAGTGGCTACGAAAGCTTCAATAACCACTGTTCTATTCCGCCGAAGGCGGGATGGTTGGTGGCTCGGAGTTCGTAGTTCGTGGTGAAAGCTTTTAACCACGAACCATGAACCACGAACCAATAACCAACCGGGGGACGGGAAGGGAAGCGAGTAGGTTCGAAGCCATAAAGTCAGGAGACCGATCAAATCGAATTCGTGTAAGTTAGGCTTGATTTAGGAATTAGGTCTAACGGTGGGGCAATTCGTGAATTGCCCTAACACTCATATTCCATTGCTCTTCGCGGGAAGAGGTCTTTGGGAAATAGCATTTCACCCAGCTTCGCCGTGAAGCTGGGTTTTGTTTTTTTCGCGCAGTATTGTTCTTATGGCATTTGAACTTCTGAGTCTTTGAACCCTTAAAACTAAGGAGTGAGAAATGAGACAGGTCTTTGTTCTGTGTCTCGGTTTGCTTCTCGCGATTGGAGCACGGGCGGAGGAAACATCTGAACTCTCCACCACCGGAAGAATCTATTTGGGTGAGCCCGTCTTTGTGACTGCTACCCGGTATCCGGAGCATCTTAAGAATATTCCCACGCATTCCACTCTACTGGCTTACTCCAAGCTAAAGAGCTTCAATTCTCTCTCTTTGGGTGAGGCTCTACGGAATTTCTCCTGCGCAGAAATGAACTCTTCCGGCTCCTTAGGCCAGGTGCAGACTCTCAGTCTGAGAGGTTGCTCCTCTTCACAGGTGTTGTTCTTGTTAGACGGGAGAAGGTTGAACTACCTCACCAACGGCATTTTCAACTTAAGCGACTTCTCGTTGGGTAATCTGGAAAAAGTGGAGATCGTCCGTGGTCCTCTTTCCTCTCTGTACGGAGCCAATGCCTTGGGTGGGGTGGTCAACCTGATTCCCACTCTTCCCTTGAGAAACAGCCTCTCCTCTTCCATTCTATATGGGGATGAGAAAACTGTAATCTCCACTCTGGATTTTGCCTCAGGAATCAAGAATCTCAGGTTTGACTCGGGTCTGGAAAGAAAGCAGACTGGCGGCAACAGAGAAAACTCGGATTATTCAGCCTTATTCTCTCATTCGACCCTTCTTTATCGCTTCACTTCCAACGCCGATCTGAAACTCTACTTGTCGACACAGAAGGATGATTTAGGTCTACCCGGACCTGCGCCTGACCCTTTGAATATCCCGAAGTTTGGCAGCTCTTCGGTCTCTTCCCTCTTCGACCATCAGAAGGATAAGAACTATTCCCTAGATTTGGCTTTCCATCTCCAATCTGCGGAAAAATCCCGGGAGGTCTTAACCCGACTTTTCTTTGACCGAAGGAGGATGGACTATTCGACCAGATACGATTTCTCCGGAGAAGTAGACGAAGTGTACTCTTACCTGACCAAGAGCCTGGGCGGATTCATGCAGTATTCCTCTGTGCTCAAGGAGAGAAGCCGAATCACTTTCGGCCTGGATTTCTCGATAGACCACCTTGAAGCCCAAAGGAAATCCTCTTATGTGACCTCACAGACCAGTTCGAGTTTTTCCTGGAATCCGAATTCCAATACTTTAGGACTCTGGGGAAATTTCTCATTGAATTTAGGGAAATTCACCTTTCAGCTTGGCTCCAGATATGACCTGCCCAGTAATTTCGAAAAAATGCTCTCTCCGAACTTAGGCTGGATCTATCATCTGAGCGATGGTTTTTCGCTAAAACTGAACTACGGAAAAGCCTATCGCGCCCCGACCTTCAACGACCTTTACTGGCCTGAAGGGGGGAATAAGGACTTAAGACCGGAAAAGGGGGGAAGTCTTGAAAGTGGTTTGGTTTTTGCCGGCAGGAAAATCTCTTCTCAGGTCTTCTTCTTTTATCGAGAGGTGAAAGACATGATCTCCTGGCAGCCATTAGGTCAAAACGGATTATGGCAGCCTTTCAATCTGGATCGGTTCAGCTCCTCGGGAGCAGAATTGGAATTGGACTACAGAATCTCCAAGCGTTTCGATTTTGCGGTGAACTACTCCTATAACAGGGGAGAGGAGACTAAAAAGGAATTGGTCTATGACGACTTCTTTTCCGGGGAGACGAGATTTGAAGAGTTGAAAAAAAAGGCACGTTTTCTGCCTGAAAATAGCCTCAATGTGAATTTGAATCTAAAAATCTTCTCATCGTTTTCCGCTCAACTGGCATTCAATTGCCGCAGTGAAAAACTGAACTATTATCCGGATTATTCCTTCTATCCGGAAATAAGGTATGTGACCAAGAAGATCAGGTCTTTCGCTAACCTTGACGTCAATCTTAATCAGAAGATCAAAAGGCTAACCCTCTTCTTGAAAGTGAATAATCTTTTTGATGATAACACTCCCACCCAGTTTGGAAACTCGATCTCGGATTTGGATTACCCCAACCCCGGCAGAAAAGTCTTAGCCGGAATAAAACTGGAGATGACAGACTAAATGGGACTGTTTCCCATTCTTTCCTTCACCTGGAAGGGGTTCTTGTCAAAATTAAGGTCATGGATATCCGTGTTGGAAATTTCGTCTGTCTGGATACAAGTCTAGGCAAAAGCCTTCAGGATGCATGTATCCCCGAAGTTTCCGCAAGCCTAAATGATCTTCTTAATCTCCGCTGGCTTGAGGGTGTATCCAACTTATTAAGCTGGGATATCATCACCATATTTCCCTTTTTCCATTAGAAACAGGATCAATTTCACTTCAGGGTTGATTTTACCCCCTAGAGGAGGGGCTGGCACGTAAAAAATTCTTCTTGACTTTTTGCGATATTAGTCTAAATTACAAAGTAAAGGGCTGTTATTGGAATGGAAGGAAAGCAGCGCAAGCAGGACGTAATATAAGTTAGACGGACGTGTAGCTTACGAGTCCTGCCAAGAAGGTGAGGGGAATCTGCTTGCGCTTAGGCATGGAAGCGAATCGGCAGGACAGTAGTATGAGCTACAACTCAGACGAGACCGTTTGAGCGGTCTGGCTAACTATCGATTTTAGAGAATAAAACCGCTCAAATCGGCGTGAGCGGTTTTTTCCTTGTCGGGAAGACATGAGACGAAGATGAAGAGAAAAACAAAGTTAAAACAAAGAGACCCCGGTAGCTGCAACTATCGGGGTCAGGCGAAAAAATACTCTGAGATCGTCAGGCGACGAAAGGGAATTTTCACATTCCCACCGGACTATTTTTCCGCACACTCTTGTCGAGCTCCACCGAGCCCATAAAGAACCAAAACGCACATTTGTTAGCTAGTATCAAAAGCTATTAAAGTGCGTCAAACTCAATATAGCAAAGACACACAAAAAAACCAAGAGAAAACTAAACCAGTTTTCTCAAAAAGGAGAAAAATGCTAAGAACAAATAGACTGACAAGGGTAACGGCTATTCTCCTAGTTACTGTGATATTGATTAGTGGCTGTAGCAGAGAGAAAGAGATAGTCGCACCTAAAAAAGCAAATGATGACTTGGGAAACTTTGAGGCCAAAGCCCACCTGTATGTCGACTGGATTGAGCGTATGGAGCCGTATGTGACTGAAAGCAAGAATGGCACTTTCTCAATCGATTGGAGTAAATTCCTCGACTCAATCCAAGGGTCTTATCCTGAAGTGGCCAGGTATTTCCAGGGGAATGGCCAACCTTCTGAACTGACAAGGATAATTGAGGAACTCAGAGATGGCATACCCACTGCCAATGATTCTTTATCAAAAGGCATGACTTTAGGCAAGGTATGTGAAACCCAAGGGTCAGCTTGCTGGTGGTACTGGTGGGGGAAACGTTGCTGCTACTGGAGCGCAGAGGGATGGCGGATTGTAACAATTTTAGCAGTGGCAGGAAGCGCAGGAAGTTATTTTATTCCCCCTTTTGGATGGGTAGCCGGAGCCATTAGTGCATACTTATGTTATTATATGTCAGTTTACGGAGGCTTTTGCTTAAACCAATCTTGGGTTGGTGGACTATGGGTGACTAGGCCATAATTTTCCGAAATCTGACAATGAGGAAAGAGGCTTACATGCCTCTTTCCTCTCTATTAACTTTCAATTTCTTTCAATATTTAGTTAAGAAAAGGAATCTCTTTTGAAAGTTAGGATATTGATCAATAAGGGTGGGTAGGGATTTCTGAGCGAGCACAAAAGAACGGAAGAGGGGTCAGCCTCTCCGTTTTCTGTTCACTAGTCCTCTAAAGTCACCTGTCTGGGATTGATTTCTTAAGGAACGACTTCATCATCTTTTACAACTGTTTTCTTTGAACCCGGCATAATCATGTTTAAGGCGGTAATCCAAGAAGTCTATAAGCGGGTTTCCCGGCTTACCTTGCTCTCTTCGCTTGTTGCAACGGGATTTTGTAACCCCGTTGCTGATCTTGTGTTAATTGAGAGCAGTGTCTTTTGCAAAGGCTTTTGCTTGCAAGACCAAGACCTGGCATATGGAGTCAGCAACTAGCCTATTGCGACAAACGGGTAAGATGTCTGTGGGGGAGGTGCTTGTCCCCTCCCGTTATTGTTCTGAAGTGGGAGCCAACAAGCGACTCCCCTACAAGCTTCTTTGTTGGCCGCAGACCTCCTGGTTTGTCAATTTGTTCAGTTGATGACTGCAGGCTAGGCACTCGTGGCTTTTCTTAGAATGGTGTAGACTATTCCATCACGCAACAGGTCCTTTTGTGTTGATAATTTCGACACTTTTGGGAAATGGTTCCGTGAAAACTTGACAGAGTGTGGAAGTGTGCTTATCTTCACCTAACAAACCTGAGGGAATCGAGTTGCCCAGACAGAAAAATCGTTTGATGAAACAATATCGCCTGAGTCTGTCGGTACTGCTTCTGATTTTGTCCTTGGCTCTCTTTTGGGTAAATGGGGGGTACGCTGCTACTGACGAAGAATGTTTGGTGTGCCACGGAGATAAGGGTCTTTCTAAGACTGATTCGACTGGAAAGGAAAAATCACTCTTTGTGGATCAATCCGTTTTTGTCAAATCGATTCACAAAGATTTAGGTTGCACTGGCTGTCATCAAGGAGTATTGCCTGAGCCACACGCCACCCCACCTGTACCTGTGGACTGCGGCAGTTGTCACCAGGATGCGACGAAACTTTACCAAGAGGGTATTCATGGTCAGAGAAAACGCGAAGGGGTAGCCCGTGCTCCTGCCTGCAACGATTGTCATTCCTATCATAGCATCCACAAGGCGGATGACCCGGAAGCGGACACCTATCGAGCCAATCAGCCCAAGATGTGCGCCAAGTGCCATGACGCTCCCATAAGCCTAAGCAAATACCAAATCCCGCTTCCCGCCCCATATCAAGCCTATATGGAAAGCGTGCACGGCAAGTCGTTGAAAGACGGAAATCCCGGTGTGGCGGTCTGCTCGGATTGCCACAAAAGCCATGATATTAAGCCTGCTTCCGATCCCAGTTCCTTAACCTATCGTACTAACATATCTGCCACCTGTGGTCAGTGCCATCCCAGTGAGCAAGAGGAATATGCCCAGGATGCGCACGGAAGCGGAGTTAAGAGGGGAGTGACGGATGCACCGGTCTGCACCGATTGCCATACCGAACACGCCATTAAGTCCTCGAGGGACAAAACTTCTTCCACCTTTACAGCGAACCTTTCCAAAATAACTTGCACCCGCTGCCACTCTCAGGAGAGGATCATAGAGAAATATGGACTGGTTTCTCAGAGGTTCACCACTTACTTGGATAGCTATCACGGAGTGGGAAGCATGGCGGGAGATACCACTACCGCCAGCTGCGCCAGTTGCCACACCAGCCACAGCATCAGACCTCAAGAGGACCCACTCTCTTCCATAAACAAAGCCAATCTGCCACACACTTGCGGAAAGTGTCATCATGGGGCAGGACCGAACTTCGCCAAAGGGTCGATCCACATCATCCCTTCGCGCAAGACAGACATAGGGGTATACTGGATCAGAAGGCTTTACTTGAGCCTCATCGTCATAGTGATCGGCGGGATGCTGGCCCATAACGCAGTGCTTATGATAAAGCACGCAAGGGATAGATACAGACAAGCAAAGGGAGGAACGGTCGTAAGATTCACCATCGTGGAGGTCATATGGCATTTCCTTCTGATGGTCTCCTTCACCACTTTGGCCATTACCGGGTTCGCCTTCAGATACCCCGACTCGTGGTGGTCTTCATGGATGACTCATTCACCCGCTGCCTTTGCGGCGCGAGCGGTGGCTCATAGGGTGGCCGCAGTAGTGTTCATCGGGCTTTTCGTATTCTCTTTCGGGCATTCCGTTTTCACCAGACGTGGCCGGGGGGAGATGAAAGCCAAATTCCCTGTTCTCTCAGACATAAGAAACGTCATTCAGAACATGATTTGGAGCTTAGGCTTCTCTCCTCGGGAGCCGCTTTTTGATCGATATAACTACGCCGAAAAGGCGGAATACTGGGCTTTAGTATGGGGTGGTGTGGTGATGGTGCTGACCGGCATACCTTTGTGGTTTGAGACGTTCTTTCTGGGGTTTATGCCCAAATGGCTTTTGGACGTTTGCAAGGCAATTCATTTTTACGAAGCCTGCCTGGCAACTTTGGCCATCGTGGTCTGGCACTTCTTTTACATGATCGTCGATCCCGAAACCTATCCGGTCAACTTTTCCTTCCTCACCGGGACCATGACCGAAGAAGATTACATGAAAAGACATCCGTTGGACTACGAAAAGATGATTGCCCGGGGAGAGCTTGCAGATTATCAGCCGGAAGAACCAACAGAAGAAACACAAGAAATAGATGAAGCTGAAGATCAGGACAGAAAAGAGGATTTGTGAAATCAGATAAACTATGGTGTCATGAGTAGGGGCATATGGCTATACGCCCCTACTTCTTTTGTGCGGATAGAATCTCATTTATCGCCGCCTCGGTTAGTGCGGCGCGATAGGCAAGCCCACCAGAATTTTGCCCCAGAAGCTTTGACTTCATAGAAGAAAGCTCCTCCAGGCTCAGCCAAGTCGCTTCTTTTATCTCTCTCGTGTCGATAGGTCGCAGCTCGCCGGAAAGATGGCGTGCGGTGAACACGTGGCTGGTCCAGTTTATGCTCTCCTGTCCACACGTAAAAGTGACTTGAATTCTCAATATATATCTGACCAGTTCGATTCTGGTTCCGGTCTCTTCATACGCTTCCCTTTTTGCGGTGGCTTCTGTGTCTTCATCCGGTTTGATCCCGCCTGAGGGGGCACGATAAAGCCCTTGGGGATACCAGGGCTTGGCGATTAGGATAACCTTATTATCCTTGAGAATGAACAGGGTGACGTCGGAATTGCGACCGTCCTTCATGCTATCTTTGAGCATGTCGAATTCCTCTTGGTTCATGGAAAAAGACATGTTCAGTGCACGCGGCGTGCCATATTTTCTTTGGATGTCTGTCAGCATTTCGACTTTCTCTACCTCTCCCCCTTTTGTCCCCCTCTCCATAAGATGGAGAGGGGGAATAGAGGGTGAGGTCAAAAGAGCGAATTCGTCTTGTCCGACTTCAACAGAAAATTATCCCGATAATAAGGCGGGCGAAATCACAGCATTTTGTTGGGAACCAGGCACAGAAAGACCAAGTTCTCCTGCGACGCATTCTTGAATTGATGGTTTTCCTCGCCCGGAACAAATACTGCATCACCTTTATTAAGAGGAGTGGTTTTCTCCTCGAGGGTCAGATTTCCTTTGCCTTCGAGGATGAATGCCTCGTGCTCCCATTTGTGCTTGTGATAAGGAGTGCACCCGCCCGGCTGTACTTCAAATAAGCGCATGGCAAAATTGGGAGCACCATCCTTTTCCGAAATCAGCCATCTAATGGTGACTCCAGTGGCTCCCGGCTCTTTGACCTCTCTGGCTTCCATGTTCTTGAAATTTGTTACCTTCACACGTCCTCCTTCTACCTCTCCCCCCATCCCACTCTGCACTTCATAGAGAGGAGGAGACAGGGTGTGAGGTTTTCGTCATTCGTCATCCGGATTTATCTTCTGCTTCCGGGCTTGATCAGTGGCGCACCTTTTTTGCACAAAGGGCAATCTTCAGGGCGGTAATTGGTGACCGCAGTCACAGCCAGGGGTTTCAGAGGATAATCAAACTTCACATTTCCTCCGCTTCGATCCAGAAGAACTCCAATGCCCAGGATGTGGGCGCCATAGCTTTCGACCAGTTGAATCACCTCTCTGACTGATCCTCCAGTGGTGAGAATGTCGTCTACGATCAAGACCCTATCACCCTTGTTCAGCGCAAATCCTCTTTTGAAGATCCGACCTTCCTGGCCGGATTCTGCAAAAATGGACTTAACCTTTAGGTTCTTGGCCACCTCGTAGGCGATGATGATTCCTCCGGTAGTGGGACCGACCACCACTTCCACCTTTTCATCTTTGAAGAAGACTGCGAGCTTTTGGCACAGACTCTGCACGTATTCCGGGTACTGCAGCACCTGGAATTTCTCGAAATACAGATCCGAATGAAGTCCGGAGCTCAAGAGAAAGTGTCCTCTCAAAAGAGCGCCCGCTTTTTCGAAGATATCAAAAATCTCCTTCTGGTTCGACATAAACACTCCTTTGACATGTTAGAAACCCAAGGGTCGAATTGATTTCCGTCCCTTGGTTCATAATGAACCCTAATTTCTGAACTGGCATTGGTCCAGTCAAGAAGTTTTTTGAAGGCCGTTTGAATTTCTGAGGATGAGAAGCCGACTAAAGCTTCTCTGTTTGGTAAACCTGAGGGGTCCGTGGAAAAGGGGTCAGACTTCGAGGCGGGATAAATTCCCGCCGCTATGAGGGAAATAAGTCACCCCTTAGAAGCTATGGCGTTCAGCCCTGCCCGGCTGCGCTCCTAGACAGCACCAGAGCATGGGCACTGGATGGGATGTTCTCGGTTGGTTTAGGACGGTAGAAGTCGAAGGTTGACCAGAGTTCAAACCAGCACCTAACTCAAATCAGATGATGGTTTTTCAATCTGGTCCTTCCAACAATATCGCAGAAGCGATGGCGAATCCCTTGGTGTGGGAAATGCTTATCAGGATTCTCTTGCTGCCGATTCGTTCCAGGGTCTTTTTCCCTAACTTCACCTCCGGTTTTCCGCTTTCCCTGTTTACAATTTCCACTTCGGTCCAACCTATCCCACTCGAAAGACCCGTTCCCATTGCCTTCAGGACCGCCTCTTTGGCGGCGAAACGAGCCGCCAGAGATTGCTCCGGGAAGGCTTTTCTCATGCAGTAGTCTCTTTCCGCAGTGGTAAAGACCCGCTTAAGAAAGCGATCTCCCCATCTTCTTATGGCCAGATTGATTCTGGGCACCTCAATTATGTCCACTCCCACACCTGCTAACATAACGGGACTCTCCGCTATCGAACCATCAAAATGCGTTTGTCCACCGAGATAGACCGGGTCGATTATTTTCTGCTGCGTTCAAAAAGTGCTTGCTTTTTGTGAGGTTTGGTTGTACCATATGAAAGGAAAGGGTGCATTTGAAAGACCTTTAACAATCAACTGATGAAGGTCACCCCCTGAAGTTGAGCGTACGCCGTGACCCCCCCGCCGAAGGCGGACGGATAGCGAAAGCGAAATACCGAAGGCGGTTGTAAAAGCCCTTTATTGTTGGTAGCAGAGAGAGTCCTTTCAAATCAAAGCCCTTTCCGCAGGGTCCCCCTGCTAACAGCGGGGAGACTCTTTTATTTTGAGTTCAGAACCGTCAAAGCAGTTTCTTGGTCACCTTGTTGTAGAGGTCATAAAATCCCATTCCCTCCAGAGGCTTGCTGATGTGGGCGGTCAGTTTTCGGACGTCAGCCGCCCGATCGCGCCGGGAAGGAGGAGAAGTCTTCCTGACGAAAAGATCAATCCATTTGATCAAAGCTATGGGGATTTTGGAATCAAGCGCGTCTTCTTTGGCCTTCATCACAGAAACCCGACCATCGTTGTCCACATAGAAGCTTGACACCTGCGGGAATTCGACGATCACGTCTTCCTTGGTCTTACGTAGATTTCTGGTAACCCGGTAAGTCCCCTGCTCCTTAACGTAGCCTTTAGCTACTAGGTTTATCGCCTCAATTAACAAACTGAGACTCTCCTTGTCAACCGTTATCGTCGACACCTGTGGCACCTGGTCGACTTCGGGGATTAGCTCTTCCAGTTTCCTCTCTATCGATTGCAGGGCTGATTTTAGAACCAGCCCCAAAAGCGAAGTGTCCAGATTGGCTCCTCCGAAGATCAAGACCACGCTTCGTTCCAGGTTGTAGACCAAGCCGATGCCGTTATCAAACTTCAAGTCCAATCGGCTGGAGGGTGGCATTTTCTCAGACAGCTTCAGCAGCCTGGTGGTTACTTCTTGAGTTGAACCGGCAGTGAAACCCGGGGGAAGAAGGTGGTAACACACCCGGGATCTCTTTGCCACCACCAATGCTCCGGTAACCCCAGGAACAGCCCTTATGTCAGTTAGTATTTTCTCCATACCGATCCCGTCCTAAGTTATCGATCTTACCCTCTGGACCAGTTTCTTCACGTCGAGCTTGGGGTCGAACTTAATGGCCAAAAGATGCTTGAGGAGCGGCAGGAAGGCCACAGAAAGTTGTGGCAATCGAAGAATCCCTCCGGCAAACTCTCCTAAGGCCGCGTCCGTGCTCAAGTGGCTGCAAATGTCTCGGATTCGAATGAGCAAATCCTCAGCATTCTTGTCCTCCGGCTCGGAAACCGGGCGAGTTACCAGCCCCTGTTCGTTGGAGAGGAAGACCCAGCCGAAAACCTCCTCCGTGGCAGAGAGTTCCGCCCTCACCTTCAAGACCAGGTCATGCCCCGCGGGAGAAGCTTCCTCCTTCACCGGCTCGACGAAAACCAAGGATTCTTTTCTCTCTTCTATGTCTTTCATCACCTGTCGGTGTTGTTTCTTGACGAATTCCTCGATTTTCCCCTGGTCCTCCTCGGTTTGGGGCAACCATTTCCAGACGTTTTCCACCTTTTCGACCACGGCTCCGTTTACGGAGATGGTGGTAGTGACTCTCGGTTTAGGCCGAAAAGCGAACTCCGTCTGGACGAAAAACTTCTCATCGCCAAAGTTGGCTTCGCTCGACAAACCGCCAGGAATCATCATCTTGCCTGTCCTCGATGCCATGAGTTTGTGCCTCTCGGAGTAGAATTCTCGGGTCACGGCTCTGTTCCTGCTTCCTCCCGCCTACACCTTAGGGTCGGGTGCGGAAAACAGCCGTTGGCAGGATCCTCCGGTAGAGAATTCTCTCCATCAACCCAAGCTGGCCGAATAGGAGACTTCTTTAGCCCTCTCCCATCAAGTCTCAGTTCACCTAAGGCCCCTATGAATTATTATCGTTCATTTTAGAGTCGAAATTTACCGTTTCTTCAAAAACAGCTTCACGGTCCGCATTAGGATAACCGGCACGGACGTGCCAGACTTTCCGTTCGAAACTATCTGAGTAATTCGTTCCTGCTCGGGACGACAAGATTAGACTCCTTAGAAGGAAACAGGTCTCGGTCGTTTCTTCTCTTGAGTGAGAGGCCAAAGATTGAACTGGAAATCATTGTTGAAAAAACGAACAGGGAACGTTATCTTGCTTCCCGTAAGCACCTGGTCCCGGTGCACGTGATTCTGTTTTCTGCTTGATCGGAAGCGTTTTTCTCGTATATTAGTTTGCAGCTTATGAATAGAAAATCTCTGTACATTCTGGGATTCTGGCTGGCCCTCTCAGTTCCGGCTTTTGGCGCCAAATATGCAGGAGAATTCCTGAGCCTGGGGGTGGGGGCGAGGGCGTTGGGAATGGGAGGGGCCTTTGTGGGGGTGGCGGATGATGCGACCGCCTGTTTCTGGAATCCATCCGGGCTTTCTTTGCTGGACCGGAAGGAGTTGTCTTTAATGCATGCCGAGACCTTCGGGTCGCTTCTGGATCAGGATTTCATTGCATTTGCGTTTCCATTAGCCGAAGACGCTCACAATTCCGCTATCGCTTTCAGCATTCAGCGTTTGGGAGGCGGCGGAGTGAAGATCACCGATCTGGAGAACAGAGGTCTGGATATCAGCGATACCAATCGGGTGCTGTTGCTAAGAGAAGAGAGTCACGCAGACTATGCGCTGTTTTTCTCTTACTCACGCCAGATGCGCCACCAGCTTTTCTGGGGAGGGAATCTCAAGCTGATCTATCGAGACGTGGTGAGCACTTCTGCTTTTGGCATCGGGGCGGATTTTTCTTTTCTGGCAAAGCCCTATTCATTTCTGAGCGTGGGCGTGAATCTGATGGATCTGACTTCCAGCCCTCTGTTCTACGATAACGGCACTACCGAAACCATCAATCCCACCACCAAGCTGGGTTTCTCTTTGAATCATCAGGTTCAGGATTTCGATTTGACCTTGGCCTCGGATGCGGACATTCGATACGAGGGAAGGAAGTCCGCCGCCCAGTTCTGGATGGGAAATATCTCGGCGGATACTCACTATGGGGCGGAGGTGTCATACAAGCGGAAGTTAGCCGGCAGAATAGGTTTCGACCAGGGAAATTTCACCGCCGGTGCCGGACTATGGATCAAGCAGTTGAGCCTGGATGTGGCTTTTCTGTCGCATCAGGAACTGGATAACACGTACCGGGTTTCGCTTCTTCTGAAACTTTGAGACGCGGACTCAAGGAAATGGTGGTCTAGACAATAGGTACCGTACCACCAGGATGTGCGCTGCATAGAAAGGACCTGCTAACTTAAGTTTTGACCCGAAAGGAAGGAACAAAGATGAGAAAAACGCTGTGGGCCGTTTTCCTTTCCATTCTCATGATTCTTCTCCGGACAAACCTAGCCGCAAGTGCACCTCCTGCTAAGGCGGTAAGCCGGGAGGAGGTGTTGGCCAAGGTCAACGGCGACCCGGTCACCGTCGGGAGATTCTTGGACTTCATGAAGGAGTCGAAGACCACCTCTGGAAAGCCGGAGGAGAATCAGAAGACCAAAGAGGATGCACTCCACGAGCTGATTCGCAGAATCCTGATTAGTCAAAAAGCCGCACGGTTGGATCTGGACTCCGATTCCGTGTTTGTCAAAAGCAGAAACCTGCACATGCAAGGCTATATCTTAGACCAGATGCATCAGAAGGACATCGCGGACAAGATAGTGGTGGGGGACGAGGAGGTGAGATCTCACTACCAAGAGGTCAAAGACCAGGATTTCGTGATTCCGGAGAAGGTGCAGGTAAGAGACCTCTTGATCCGGGTATGGGCCGATTCCACCCAGAAAAACTACAAGAAAAATCTTAAAAGAGCGGACAAGGAGGCTAAGAGAAAAATCGAAGAGCTTTACCCGAGGGCGGTGGCCGGAGAGGACTTTGCGGATCTTTGCAGGCACTATTCTCAGGGAGTGGTGCCGGATGCATCCGGAAACCTAGGCTTCATCCAGAGAGGTCAGTATTCCCCGGAGTTTGATTCAGCGGCGTTCTCGCTGAAAGAGACAAAACAGGTCTCCAGGCCGGTAAGGGACCAGAGGGGATACCATCTGATCCAGCTTTTGGACCGAAAAGAAAAAAGCTACCAGGTCTTAGACTCCACCCTTTTTGAGGGGATAAGACAGTTTTTGAAAGACAGGAAGACCCAGGAAGCCACAAGAAACTTCGTCGACTCACTAAAGAGCACGGTCGAGTTCGTTTACAATCGGGACGTTCTAAATTCCAACGAGTCGTCTTTCGACAAGAATCTCTGGGTGTTAGCCTTCGGCGAAAAAGATACGGTCCGGTTCGGGGAGTACGAAACTGCGCTGGGCGGATATAGAGTTGATATGGGCTTGGATACTCTGACGACGGAAGACAAAAAGGATATCTTGGTCAACTACATGGCCCTGCCGGTGATTTTGGAAGGAGAGGCCCGAAAACGGGGCTATGCCGACTGGGTGGAGTATAAGGCGGAGAAAAGATCTTTCGAGCTGGAGGAGGCTGAAAAACGAGTGCTGGCAGAAAGAATAAAGGAGGACTTTCCCCCTGCCAGCATGGAGGAAATGGAGGCGTATTATCAAGCTCACAAGATTGACCTGCCGGCTCTGGGCGTGCCAATCCACGTGTATCACATAGTCTTTGATGACTCGTTGAAGGCAGTAGAGGTTCTAAACCAGATAAGAAACGGCGCAGATTTTGTGGAGTTGGCGAAGAAGTACTTCCCGGGCGAGTCCGAGATCAAGGACGTAGCTTATGATTTGGGCTTCATCAGTCAAGGGGAGATGCCGGACGAGTTTTACCAGGCGGCTTTGAACTTGAAAGAAGGAGAGGTCAGCCAGCCGGTGAAAACCACCTGGGGCTATCATCTTATCAAAGTGGTGGAGAGAAAGGAGAAGGGGACCTCGCTGGCAGACTTGTCCCCTCAGATTCAAAGAGCCATAAGCCTGGAGAAGGCAAGGAAGCATTTAGCCGATTGGGACAAGAATCTTTTCGAGCAGGCGAATCTGTGGATAAACCGACCGCTTTTGCGGAGGATCGTACTTCCCAAACCTGAGGTCTAAGAGAGATCGGACCTTTCGTCTGCAGACACCATTCATTCAACCGGAACGCTCTTAAGCTTTGGAAATATCGTTCTATAATGAGTTCAAAAGAAAGGGCACCCACTTACTCGCCCTTTGCATCCCCATCGCGTATTTTCTCTTGCCCAAACTCGCGTCCTTGCTTCTCCTCTCCCCGGTCGTCTTGGGCTCCATAGTCGTGGATGTCATCCGGTTGAGAAGGCTGCCTCTGCATGGGCTTTTGAACCGGCTTCTGGGACCGATTCTAAGGGAGCACGAGAACGCAGATTGTGCCGGCTCCAGCTACATCCTTCTGGCTTCATTTCTCAGCATCCTTCTTTTTGAGAAGAGCGTGGCAGTAGCAGCGATTTCCTTCATTATTCTGGGGGACATCGCGGCGGCTCTGATTGGAAGAAGGTTCGGGAGGACCAAGTGGAGATGGGACCCACGAAGGGGTAGCGCTAACTCGGACCGCAGGAAATCACTGGAGGGAAGCTTAGCCTGCCTTTCAGTGTGCGTGGCGGTAGCAGTCGTGGTTCCTCACCTCCCTCTATGGGCCGGGCTTCCCGGAGCCTTACTGGCAACGACGGTGGAGGCACTCCCTATCCCCATCGACGATAATTTCTCGGTTCCCTTAATCAGCGGACTGGTCATGCATCTTCTGCTACACATTTGACCACAGCTTGTTCGGGTTTTTAACCGCGAATTCCCTTCCGATCACAATAAGCCTCAAACCTCGCGAGATCCTGCTTGGAGACAGCAGGTCTGCCGCCTGGCTTGATCCCGGCTGAGCGCACCCACGCTCCCGTCCCTTTCAACATCGACAGTCTTCAGTCGCTCTGATCAGAGGCCATGCCCATTCTCACAACGCCCTTCGCAACATGGCAGTCCGCTGTGTTTCAGATCGCTTGCTGAAAGCAAAGCCAACAGCGGTCTCTCAGTAACGCCTCCTGTCGGCTGCCAGTTATTTCACGTGTTGCGCTCCAATCGTCACCAAATCCTGCTCAGAAGTGTAACAATCTGAGATGGCTGTAGCTAGACGGTTACAGTATGTGACTGATCGACAGATACAACATCCGATGGCTAAGAGGGTTAATATTAGTAACATTTTCGTTACGATGCAGAACACATCGGTGCGTCGGAGTTCTCTCTGTTGGTCAGGAATAGCTTGAAAACAAAGCGATTCTCAGCGAGGAAAGTTATATGGGCAAACTGGCACGACTTTTGCTTGTTGCTATATGGATGTGCGGAGATGAACCTGTAACAGAGATATGACAAACGGCTCCATATGCGACGAGGCAGCAAGCGAAAATGAATTTGAAGGAATTGCAGGATCAAGTCCTAGAGGCGGCACTTGAAGTTCATAAAAACATGGGTCTCGGTTTCCAAGAATCCGCGTACAGCCAAGCTCTGGCGGTGGAATTGGACCTAAGAAAGATTGATTACGAAAGAAAGAAGAACATCAAATTGTCATACAAGGGAAGCGTGGCAGGAGAATATCACTTAGAATTCGTGGTCAATGGAAAGATCATCGTGATGGTTAAGGCTGGGGAGCCAGTAGGTGACGCGGACGAATCCAAGATGCGGAGTTTCTTGAAGGCTACTAAACTCCCGTTGGGCATGATACTGGATTTCGGCAAGGAGACGCTGGAGGTTAAGAATCTGACGAGGTAGGAGTGCGGATAAACCTCAAGAAATCTAACCCTCAAAGCTCAAGAAGGAGGTGAAGATAGTGCCAGCAAAGAAACCAGCCAAGAAGGCGACGAAGAAGAAAGCCGCTAAGAAGAAGAAATAGCACCCAAGCTGTTTTACTCAAGAAAACCCCGTCCGAAAGGACGGGGTTTTTTGTTGACAATCTTTTCAAAATCCTTATCCTTGTTTTCATCGTATGCTGGAACACTTAGCCATCATATCCGTCATTGGCGGGCTGGTTGCCCTGGACCACACAGAGGCACTTCAAACTATGTTCTCCCAGCCTCTGTTGGTCGGTCTCATAGCCGGCTTCATATGGGGTGATCTGTCCTCTGGACTGAAAATCGGCCTACTGCTGCAGTTGGTCTACCTCTGGGTTATGCCTATCGGGACTGCGGTCTCTCCTGATCCGGCTATCGGATCGCTGGTGAGCGGCGGTGGTTTCGTCATCTTGACCCGCCTGATTCCAGGTCGGCCCAATCTGATCTTGCTGGTAATTCTGGTTTTCACCGTCTTCTTCAGTCTGTTCGCCGGGTGGACTCTGACAAGACAGCGACAGCTTAATTCCTGGCTCCTCTATCGAGCCGACATCTGTGCGGAAAAAGCCCGGACAAGGGGATTTGATTGGCTATTCCTCCTGAGTCTTTCCGGATCGTTTGTCCGCGGACTTGTGGTCACTGGCCTGGGAATGGCGTGCACTATCCTGGTGCTTACACCGCTGGTGCGGCATCTGACCTTGGTGCCCGAAACCTATCTTCAGGGCTTGGAACTGACCGTCTGGGGCCTGGGGATCGGAAGCATGATGCATCTTTTTGGATCAGGAAGAAAACCTCTCTTGTGGGTGGCTGGCACGGTTCTGGGGTTCATGGTTCTATTCTCTTAGGGAATGGCGCATGCAGAAGATTTCCAAGTCCGACCTTCTCCGGCTGTACCTCAGGAGTTTCTTCATCCAGACCGGATGGAGTTATGAGAGGATGATCGCTTTCGGTTTTGCTTGGGCACTGTCACCCTTGACCAAAAAGCTCTTTTCCTCCGGCGGGGAGCGGGCGGATTTTCTCAAAAGACAGCTTCTGAATTTCAATGCCAATCCATATTTGGCCGGCTACTCTTTGGGCGCAGTGGTCAGGTTAGAAGAGGAAAGAATCCCCGGCCAGCAGATTGCCAGGTTCAAGGATTCCTTGCGCGGTCCCCTGGGGGCTTTGGGTGACAGACTAATCTGGCAAAGCTTCCTGCCGGCCTCGTTGACTTTGGGGATCATCCTGACCTATCGCTTCGGAGTTTGGGGTGCCCTGAGCTTCTGGTTGATTTTCAATCTTTATCAGGTTTACCAGCGGGCGCGCGGGCTGACCAAGGGTTACTCCCTGGGTTTGGGCGTGTCTTCGGACTTGGTTGGCGGGCACATACAGAAGGTCACCAGATGGAGCGGTCGCATAGGTGCATTTCTTTTGGGACTTCTTTTTGCCGGCAAACTGTATCACGCAGCCATACGACCTTCTCAACCAGGTAACGCCATTCTCTTGCCGCTATTCATCCTTCTTTCCTATGGGGCATTCAAAAAAAACCTAAACCCCCACTACACCCTATTGCTTCTGATCGCACTCTTCCTCGTGATCAAAGCAATGGTGTTTCTTGTCTGATCGGTCTTAAGAATTCAGTGAGAGGATGACAGGCACAATGGATCCAAGCTCTTTTAGCCAAGTTTTCTACTGAAGCCTACGTATGGCTGTCGGAGGTCGGGAAGCTGGAGCCGCCGGCTTTGGGTGAGCCATAGGCAGCGTGGAAGCCTTAACCGACTTTTTCCGGTTAGGCTAAGGCTTGACATTCCGCTAAGACCGTTGATTGCGTTTCTTCGAGAAACCCGTTTATCTCGATTCGAATCTGCCGAGAGAATCCTGATGCCAGTAAGACTCGCATTTCTTAAGTATGTCGCCCTGTTTTATGCGATACTGATCTTTGCAGTCTCTGCCATACCGAATATTACGCTCCCTTCCCTCGGACTTACCTTTGAAGATAAGATTCTTCATTTCATCGAATACAGCATCTTTTCATTTTTCCTCTTTCTGGCTTTCTTTACCTCTAGACGAAAGTTTCTTAGAGAGAAGGTTCTCCTTTTTTCTTCACTTATCGGGATAGCCTATGCTCTATCCGATGAGATCCATCAGAAGTTCGTTCCCGGACGACATTGCGACGTTTTTGATTTTTTGGCAGACTGTCTGGGAATAATGGTCATTCAGATTGCAGTCTGGTTCTATCTGAGGAGGAAGAGAAGGCGTGAAGGGCGCTCGCCGATAAGGGAGCAAGTTTGATCTTCCGTCTTTTGGATGGAATACCCTCCTCCTTTTCACCTTGGAACGATGATTCAGAAGCTTGAAAGGAGGAACTTTTGAGTTGAGAGGGTGGGAGGTCTCGAATCATTCGCCAATCGACAGTCTTTGAGATTTTTCTAGTTGCCAGCAAAGCACGATTTAGCTATATAGTAATAGAACATTGCGGACTTAAGCGAGTCTGCTCGCACTATCCAAACTTCAGATGTGTTTTCGAGATGCTCATCATTTTGAGCCTAACGAAGGAAGGAGTTAAACGATCATGACCGATGATTCCAAGAAAGCTTATGAAGAGCTTTTGGGCCTAAGCAGGGAGATATATCTTTTGAATTCCTGCATGTCGCTTTTGGACTGGGATGAAAAGACTTACATTCCCAAGGGAGGCGTCCAGAATCGCGGAAACCAGCTGGCGCTTTTAGCCGGCATCCGACATGAGAAGATCACCTCTCCCCGGATCGGTGAGCTTCTCCAACGACTGGAGGGGAGTCTTTTGACCAGTGATCCGGACGGCTTTGAGGCGGCTAATATCCGGGAGATGAAGCACTCTTATGAGAAGCTGGTTAAGGTCCCCAAGTCGCTGGTGGAAGAGCTGACCCGGTTGACTACCGTAGCTCATGGTGTCTGGGCCGAGGCGCGGCAGAAGTCGGATTTCTCACTCTTTCTCCCGTCTCTGGAGAAGATCATCCATCTGAAGCACCAACAGGCCGAAGCCGTAGGATACGACGAAGACCCCTACGACGCCCTCCTGGACGATTTCGAACCCGGAGCCACCAAGGAACAAGTGGCTCAAGTATTCGGACGCTTCCGTCAGGAATTAGTCGAACTGGCGAAGAAGATCGCTTCCTCTCACCGGCGCCCCGATTCCTCGATTCTGGTGCAAGAGTTTCCGGTGGATCGGCAGGAGCGTTTTGGAAAAGAGGCGGCTGCCGCCATTGGTTATGATTTCGAAAGAGGAAGGCTGGACCTTACCGTTCATCCGTTTTGCACCGGCATAGGTCCGGGAGACGTCCGCATTACTACCCGTTACAACCCCAGGCATTTCGGACAGGCTTTCTTTGGGATCCTACACGAGGCTGGTCACGGCATCTATGAACAAGGGCTGGATGCGGAACGTTACGGCACTCCCGGCGGGGATTCAGTCTCTCTGGGAATACACGAGTCCCAGTCTCGCATGTGGGAAAATCTGGTCGGGCGCAGCCGATCCTTCTGGAAGTACTTTTTCCCAAAGGCGCAGAAGATTTATCCTGAGGCCTTAGGAAACGTGAGATTTGATGACTTTTGTTTTGCCATTAACGAGGTGGTTCCCTCGTTCGTCCGGGTCGAGGCTGACGAAGTCACCTACAATCTGCATATCTTACTCAGGTTTGAGATCGAGCAAGCCTTCTTCAGCGGCGATCTTCTACCCAAAGACATTCCGGCTGCCTGGAACGACAAATTCAAGAATTACCTCGGATTGGTTCCTTCCAACGACGCAGAAGGATGCTTACAGGACGTGCACTGGAGCTTGGGATACATCGGTTATTTCCCCACCTACTCTTTGGGGAATCTTTACTCAGTTCAGTTTTTCAACCAGGCCCAAAAGGAGCTGGGGGATTTGGATCAGCAGTTCGCCAGAGGGGAGTTTGTCAACTTGAAAAGATGGCTAAACGAGAAGATCCATCGGCTGGGTCAGTTCCACCGCGCAGAAAAGCTGGTGGAGGTAGTCACCGGCGAGCCACTTTCGCACCGTCCCTCGATGGATTACCTCCAGGCCAAATACGGAGAACTGTACGGAATCTAAAGACAAGCCGTAATCTGGACCGATGTCCGTCCAGACGGACGCCCGTCTGGGCGCCGACCACCACCGCCATGTACCATCCGGTACATGGCGCAGCCGGCTCTTACTTTCCGGCTCAGGAAGAAGGCAGGAGGCGGACTTAGCTCAGCGAGCGTCTAAAACGCGTGTCTCAAACGCACCGACGCGGAGGGACGTATTTTTAGCGCGAATTGAGTATCAAACCTACCCCGAAGGGAGAAAAATGAAAAAGCACCTTATCTATGCCCTACTCTTGACCTTCGCCATCTCACTGGTCGGTGGCAACGTTCTTTTCTCTCAAGCTGGCTCAAAGGAAAAGACCGGCGACAAAAACTCTTCGGAGAAGAAAGGGACTGTCACCTGGTACAAGTACGATGAAGGATTGGCCAAGGCGAAGAAGGAAAAGAAGCACGTCGTGGTCGATTTCTACACTACCTGGTGTGGCTGGTGTAAGAGAATGGACAAGTACACCTTTGAGAATGAGGAGGTCAAAAAGGTGCTGAACGAAAGCTATATCGCCGTCAAGGTGAATGCTGAATCGGCTGACAAGGTGAAGGTGAATGGAAAGGAGATGACCGAACGACAAGTGGCCCAGGCATATGGCGTCCGGGCATATCCGATTACCTGGTTTTTGAAACCGACCGGAGACAAAATCGCTCCGCGCAGCGGATACGCCGAGGCACCGGAATTTGTCTATATCTTGAACTGGGTAAAAGACGATCTTTACGACAAGATCAGCTTCGACGAATTCGTAAAACAACAACAGGAAAAGAAGAACTCCGAAAAGAAGGATTAAGGACAGAGCATTCTAAGAATCTCGGATCAAGAGAAGATTTTTGCTCTAACTACAAGGGCGACGATGCCAATCGTCGCCTGTTTTTTTCCAGGGTTCGACATCACAGCCAGACCGTGCAGTCAGACAGGCTCATCATCGTTGGAGTCCTGCTTGTGCTACCCCCCAAACAAACCTCACATCTGCCTTCTGACGCTGCTTTCGAAGAATCACACCTCTGCGGCTCACATCATCGGCTCCGATAAGAGCTTCCCAAACTCTCTCATTAACCTGGCGGATTCCTCTTGCCGTTTGAAGTAAGTTAGATATCTGAGTCGGGCATCGACCATCTCCGGATACCTCTTCAAAATGAACAGAGTTCGCTCATCCCTGTAGATGCCCTTATCCTGAATTCCCCGAAGCTCGAAATTGGGAAAATCATAAGGATAGTATTTCAGGCTATCTTTGATAGAGAAGACTAACCCCTCTGGAACCCTCAGAAACGTTCTGTCGATTTTTGTCTCTCCGATGACGTCGTCATAAACCGGCCTCGTCAAGAGGTTCTTTGACACAAAGCTGTTGAGCATGTTTACATAAGCTCTTTCGATGACCTGAGAACTGAAGGGTTGGCGGTTTTCAAAAGGACGCACTTCCCGCAAGAATTCCTTTATCTGGTCTTCCGATTTTCGGTAAAGATCCCGGTAGCTTTCTTTGATATAATTGAAATACCATGAGCGTCGGCAAAGCTCGACGTCCACATAGTCGACGTCCGGCCTCCTAAGCTCCACATATCTCAAATAAAGCCAGGGAGAACAGTGATCCCACACATTGGTGAGAATGACGGCATCTTTCTTTACCGAGTGCATCACGTTGACGGCATAGTCAGAGGCGAAGAATGTTCTGCTCTGGTCAGACTCGAAGTGGTTCTTCTCCAGAAGTATCATAGGAAGCAGAACAAAAACAGCCATGATCCCACGGGAGAGGGTCGGCTTGATTTTCAAATCGCGAATAATCAGAAGCAGAAACTGAAGGCCAACTCCTATGAAGACGGCGTTTACCAAGAAAGCGCCCAAGAAATATGAATCGATATCCGGAATTTCATAGTTGATGCCATAAACCACGTTCGCCAGAAACAGAATCAGAAAGAAGATCAATATCCTGCGACTACGGACCAAGAGCTGATAAATGCCCAGAACGGAGAAGGGTAGAAGATAGAAAGGAAATTGGTGAAAGAAGAGCTTGACGAAATTCTCGAAATGCATAATCAGCATGTCCGTCGATTCCGCGAACATCCACACCTGGTATTGCCAGCCGGTCACGTGTCTTTTGAAATTAGCCCAATTCTGCGGATGGCCCCAATCCATCAGGGGGTTCTGTGATGTGCGGACGGGAAGAAAAAGGTATATGGAGAGTCCGAGAAGAAACAGGGTCAGGATCGGAAGGAGCCTCCTCAATCGGAAAAGGGTTCTACGGTAAGTGACTATCAGGATGAAGCAGAGCGCAGGCAAAATGAGAATCGTGGACATGTGGTTTCCAAAACTCAAACCGTAAATAAACATCAGCAGACACAAAACCCGCTCACCGACCGATGCTTTCTTGCCATTCTGCCACATCAGAACCAGCAGGAGGATCAGGCTGTAGAGCAGGACATTCAGCGCATAGACCTCATTGGAGGTGGCTTGCGACCACAAAGTGGGGGTAAAGGAGAAGATCAGCGCGGCCAACAGAGCCGACCAGATTTCGATGGCGGAAGGATACCCTCTTGTTTTTCGAATACTTTGCAGACAGGTGACCAGAACGAAAAAGAGAATCACGTTGGCCAGACAGGCGAAAGACAGCGACATCAGATCTAGCCGGAAGATGGCGTCCCTTAGAGGCACAAGGGAAAACAGCCTTCCCAAAAGCGTGTACAGTGGGTAGCCAGTGGGATGGGCTATGCCTAAGCTGGAGCAGACCACGGCCAGCTCACCGGAATCGATGAACTGCACCGCGGGTGCCAGAGTCCGGAAATAGACAACAAAATCAATGAGGAACAGTAAGGCGCAGGCAAGAACGGCCTTACGCTGCAAAGGCATCAGAGTCTATTTTGAGTTGTTGGAGACTTGATTGATCTGAAAACACCCTCAGACTTATGTTTTGTCAGCACTTAACTGGGGTTAGGTTCTAGTGCTCAGAAGGGGATATCCTCCTCCTCGGTCTTGCTTCCCTCCACCAGGGGCTCTTCCACCTCTTCGGGAGCCTCCTCTTCGGTCTCTCCTTTTCTTCCGAGCATTTGCACCGACTGGGCGATTATCTCCGTTATCCACTTCTTGTTGCCGTCACGATCGTCATAAGAGCGGGTTTGAATTCTCCCCTCCAAGAATATGGGACTCCCTTTCTTCAGATATTGATTACATATCTCAGCGGTGCGTCCGAAGGTGACGATGTTGTGCCAGTCCGTGATATCCTGCACCTGCCCATTTTTGTCTTTTCGCTTTAGGTTTGTCGCCAAGCTGAACTTGGTTACAGCCTGTCCGCTGGGAAGATACCGCAGCTCCGGATCTTTTCCCAGATTTCCGATCAGGATGGCTTTGTTTACTCCTCTCATCTCGAACCTCCGCGCGTTTGGGATTTTGTGCAAATATCCACGGGCAAAATAGACTTGGCAGCCGGATTTGTCAACCCTAATTTGCCAGAATTGTAACCAAGCAATGAGTCCTCAGACTGCAGAGGTGAGCGCGTTTATGGACAGTCAGACAGGGTGGAAAAGAACCAACTTGAAAAAAGGATTTGAACTCCAAGTCGCAGCTTCACTTGAACTTACAGAATTCTGTTGCCAAAGACGTCCGGTTCCCTTATTTTCTTATAGATTTCGCGTAGGAGCGCACTTATGCTTTGTCTGGAGCTTGGCGTGGGCAAGCAAATCCCAAATCTGCGTTCTGGGGTTTATCTTAAACCTTTCACCTTTGACCTTTAACCTTTTTAACCTTGTCCCCGATGCATCCAACTTCGGAAGAAAGCAACCCTCCCTGCGTAGAGCCAGGCGTTCTGTATCTGGTGAGCACTCCTATCGGCAATCTGGAAGATATTACCCTGCGGGCGTTGAAGGTGCTCCAGGAGGTGGACTTATTGGCAGCGGAGGATACCCGCCACACCGGCATTCTTTTGAAACATTATGATCTGCACAAGAGTCTGGTCAGCTATCATGATTTCAACAAGGACCGGAAAGCGCCGGTTTTGATCGAGCAGTTGAAATCGGGCAAATCAGTGGCGATGATCTCAGATGCCGGAACTCCGGGCATCTCCGATCCGGGTTATCTTTTGGTTCAACAAGCCATTCGGGAGAACATTAGGGTGGTCCCGATTCCCGGCGCGTCTGCCTTCCTTTCCGCCTTGGTAGTGTCTGGACTTCCCACGGATAAATTTGTGTTCGAAGGATTTCTGTCACCGAAACCAGGGAAAAGAAGAAGAAGATTGGAGGAATTGCGGGAAGAGAAAAGAACTTTGATCTTCTATGAATCTCCGCACCGTTTCGCTAAAATGATCGACGATGTGACAGAAATCTTAGGTCAAAGAAAGATGGTAATAGCCCGAGAGCTGACCAAGAAGTTTGAGGAGATCATCAGGGGTACACCAGAGATGATCAAACAGTCTCTAGGAGAACGGAAGATCAAAGGGGAGTTGGTGATTTTGATTGAGGGGAAAAAGTGATGTAAATGAGAGGAAGAAGATATGAAGAAAAAAGAATCGCCTACGGAACCAAAAGATAAGGCTGGTGTAAGAAATTGGAGTCATCCGGGCGGAAAACTCCTGGAACTTGGACCGGAATCCTGCACAGAAAGCGAACTATTGGCAATTGTTTTAGGAACAGGGGTAAAAGACAAGTCTGCTCAGCAAATCGCAGACGAGATAATAGACACCTATCATTCCTTCTATGGGTTAATGGGTGTATCACTAACGGATCTAATGAAGATCAAAGGATTTAAAGAAGTCAAGGCTACGAAACTTATGGCGGTATTTGAAATCACCCGAAGGATGTTCAGAAATTACGAGAGGATGTGATGATGCCCAGGTTTGAGAAAAAACTCCAAGTCGTATCAAAATCTCGTCTGAATCATCTTAATCGCCAGATACCACCCGAGGCTCATACGCCGATGTACAATTGGCACAAATTTTGGTCGAGAAAGACTTGGAACGTAGTCGCTGAGTTTATAAAGAACTACTGTCCTGAAAACGGAATAGTGTTCGATCCTTTCGCAGGCAGCGGGGTAGTGGCAATGGAAGCTCTAAAGAACAACAGGAGAGCCATTATCTGTGACATTTTGCCAGTAGCCACAGAAATAGCCAGACTGACTATCAAGAACGTCTCAACAACAAGACTTCATGAAGCCTTTGAAAGAGTAGAAAAGAGGATTAAGAAAAAGATACTCTCTCTCTATCAAACAAAATGCCGAAAATGTGGCAAGGAATTCCCATTCACGTGCGCAATATGGGAGAAAAAAGAGTGTGTTGAGATTCGGTATGAGAAATGTCCGGCCTGTGGAGACCGGAGAACGAAGAAGTGCACATTGGAATCTTTTGATAAAAATCTTCTCAGAGACATAGAGGCAACAGAAATCAAGGAGTGGTATCCAAAACAGAGACTTTATCATGTCAACGGAAAACCATTCAAAGAGAAACAGCACTATGAGTCTCTTGATGAATTATTCACCAAACGTAACCTTCAAGCGCTTGCCTGGCTTATGGAAGCGATAGAAGACGAAAAAAGCAGGGACCTAAGAGATTTTCTGAAGATTGGATTCAGTTCTATAGTGCATTTGTGTTCTCGCATGTGTCCCATTTCGGAAGCAGGACATTTCACCCCTTTTAGTTCAGCATGGATACAGCATAGTTACTGGTATCCTTCAGGTCCTTATATGGAACAAAACGTATGGTATAAGTTTGAGAGTGCGGTTATGGGACATCAGGGTCTCATAAAAGCCAAAGAGGAATCCAATGAATACTTCAAGAATGTTCGTTTTGGCTCTAATTATAAGGATGTCATAAATTACAATGCTGATTTATGTATCTATACAGGTTCATCATTAGATCTAATGGAAGATATGATCAAAGAATATGGAGAAACTGGATGCGTCGACTATGTCTTCACTGATCCACCTTATGATGCTTCTATTCAATTTGGGGAGTTGGCCTATCTTTGGGTAGCCTGGTTGAAAAAAGACAAAGGATATTTGGAAAGAATAAGGTCGGATGAGGTGGTTAGAAATGAAAGACAGGATAAAGATTTTGATGTTTACCATAGTCTTTTACGCAGGAGTTTTGAGGACACGTTTAAGATATTGAAACCCGATTCTTATCTTACTGTTACCTTTCATAATCCCACCTTCAAAGTAAGAAATGCTACTATATATGCAGGTGTTTTTGCCGGGTTTGAGTTTCAAAAGATTCATCATCAGGAATTAGCTCGACCCTCTGCCAAATCGTTGTTGCAACCCTTTGGTTCTGCACAAGGAGATTTCTACTTGAGATTCTATAAACCTCAAATTGGTGAAAAAGTCATCACTCCGAAAGAGATTGATGAAAATCGTTTTGAAAAGATTGTGGTTGAGACGACCAAAAGAGTTCTGGCTGAACGAGGGGAAGAGACTCCATACACAATAATAATCAATACGATTGACCCTGAGCTTGCCAAACATGGCTATTTCTCTGAGTTACACACCGGTTTAGATGTAAAGACAGTTCTCAAAAACCATAAAGATAAGGAATTTATTCTCGTACCAGTAAAACTAGGGGGAAGCGAAGGTCATCTGTGGTGGTTCAAAGACCCTTCAATAGTACCACATCTGAAAACTATACCTTTATCGGAACGGGTTGAACAGACCGTCTTAAGAAAGTTACAGCAACGTGGAAAAGTCACATTTACGGAGATGTGGGACGCAATAAGCACAGAATTCCCTAATTCGCTCACTTCGGATAGTATGAGTATCATTGAGGCTCTTAAGGCATATGCAAAACCAGTCTCCGGTGGTTATTGGTTGATCAAGTCGAACGTAACCAAGAATGAGATTGAGCGGGAACATACCGAGATGATCATCATATTAGCGGAGATTGGCAAATCACTAGGTCATAAAATATGGATAGGCAAAAAAGAACAATCACACAGGATAACGCATTTCCCCAATAAATCAGGTGAGCTAAGACAATATGTTTCAATAAATAGCTTGGGAAGTTTAAAGAATATTCAGAACCCACAGATCGTGGATGACATTGACCTGCTGTGGATAGACAAAGATAAAATTGTCTGTTCGTTCGAGATAGAAGCCACCACGACAATGACCGAGAGCTTGAATCGCGGGTCAAACATAGATTCGATCGTTTCAAAGTTCCTGGTAATGCCCGAGGAAAGGGAAGCGCAATTAGCTCGAAAGATGAACTCACCAATGTTTGCCAAAAGATTCGGAGATGACAGTTGGAACGTTGTATTCTTTGACGCACTGAGAGAAGAGTATTGGAGAAGGAAAGGCAAAACGGACATATTCAAATTGGTTGACAAGAAGATTGTCAGAAAAGCATCTAAGGTCACCGACGGTTTACAAAATGAACTCTTCGGCTGACTGATTCTGGAATAGACTTTCAGCTGAAAATCCCAGACGCCGTCTCGCATGTCTGTAGTTCCGCAGACACTGTCGGTTAAGCCCCAAAAACGCAAGATGTTGTCTGACGAATTTGAGGTTGCTGCCGGGGCTGAAATCAAATGCTTAGTTGTCGCAGGCTGAAGCCTGCGGTATGAATCATGCGGTTCCTACCTGCGGCGTTGCTTGGTTTGGGGCAATAGTTTTGTCGATTGGGGCAAGATGACCAACCACAAAACCTCCACCTATCTCCTGATGGAGAAGGTCACATTCGTCTACATGCTGGTCTTGAGCCTTCTGATCCTGGTTTTTCACGCCAACCTGACCAATGATTTGACCGGCTCACCCTATCACTGGGCAACGTACACTGGACATAATTTGGGGGTTTGTCTGGTAATCATGTTTTTTGCGAATGGTCTCAATCATAACACCAACCGATGGATTTTGTTCTCTCGACACTTCCATTATGTCTCCGAGGTGGCTGCCGGGCTTTTGGTGGGAGGCGTCAGTATCTTCATTTGCGATCGGGCGACCAGAAAACGTAAAGCTGATGGAATGAGAGTAGCCGTCAAAAAGGAGTTTTCGCTTGACTTAGCCAGGGTGGACTGATATTATTAGACGGAAAGAAAGAAGGGATTGGACTTTTGCTGGAGTTAGTCGTGAGCGGGAACCCGTGAGCATGGCCGAATTAAGACTTTTAAACAAGCATTGGGTTGCCGGATTTGAGATGGTCATCGATCCGATTGCCAAGTTCTTGGTAAACCTGAAGGTCCACCCTCACCTGATCACCTTTTGCGGGCTGGTGTTTAGCATCTTTGCTTTGAACTTGTACCGGCTGGGGTACTTTTTCTCGGCGGGAGTGCTGGTGGTGTTGACCGGAGCCTGCGACGTGCTGGACGGGAAACTGGCCCGGGGGACCAATCAGATGTCAAAATTCGGCGCGCTGATCGATTCCACCATAGATCGATATTCTGAAGTGCTCCTGTTTTTGGGGCTGGCCATCTACTTTCATGATAAGCATAGCTACCTAGTTTATCTGATAATTTTGGCCATCACCGGTTCTTTCATGGTCAGCTATACCAGGGCAAGAGCCGAAGGATTAGGGATCGCCTGCAAGGTGGGTCTGATGCAGAGGCCGGAGAGGATGACCTATCTGGCCATCGGTTCTGTTTTAGGCGCCATTCCCAAGATCGGAGTCGGGATATTGATAGTGACCATCTGGTTCATCGCCATCTTCGCCAACGTTACCGTGATCCAGAGGGTAATCTTCATCAGAAATCAGCTCAAGAAACTCGGAACGTAATCTCGGTTTCTCATGCAGAACTTAGCTTCTTGACGTCATGGGCGGTCCGTAATTTAGGATGCCATAGGCTGAGGGGATTGAAAAGGAGCAAGAATATGGACAAAGTGAGGGTGGCCATCATAGGCGTGGGCAATTGTGCCTCCTCTTTCGTGCAGGGGGTGGAATATTACAGGAATGCCAGCCCAAAGGATTTTGTGCCCGGATTGATGCACGTCAACCTGGGAGGCTATCACATCAGGGACGTGGAGTTCTCTGCGGCTGTGGACATCGATAAGAACAAAGTGGGCAAGGATCTTTCTGAAGCGGTCTTCACGTATCCTAACAACACTTACAAGTTCTCTTCGGTCCCCCGCCTGGGAGTTCCGGTGGTGCGGGGAATGACTCATGATGGATTAGGGGAATACCTTTCCAAGATAATTCAGAAGGCTCCAGGTCCCACCGCGGACATAGTCAAGATACTCAAGGATACCGGAACGGACGTGGTGGTCAACTACCTGCCGGTGGGAAGCGAGGAGGCGACCAAGTGGTACGTGGAGCAGGTTTTGGAAGCGGGTTGCGGCTTCGTCAACTGCATACCGGTCTTCATCGCCCGGGAGAAATACTGGCAGAAACGATTCGCCGACCGGGGTTTACCGGTGATCGGTGACGACATTAAGTCCCAGGTAGGAGCTACCATAGTGCACCGGGTCTTGACCAGGCTTTTCCGGGAAAGGGGAGTGAGGTTAGAGAGAACCTCTCAATTGAATGTGGGCGGTAATACCGACTTTCTGAACATGCTGGAACGATCCCGGCTGGAATCGAAGAAGATATCCAAAACCAATGCGGTCACCTCGCAGCTGGACTACGACATAGGAGCCAGCAACGTGCACATCGGGCCTTCCGATTACGTAGCCTGGCTGACCGATCGAAAATGGGCCTATATCCGGATGGAGGGGCGGACCTTCGGCGACGTTCCGTTGAACGCGGAATTGAAGTTGGAGGTGTGGGACTCCCCCAACTCTGCCGGTGTGGTGATCGATGCGGTCAGATGCTGCAAACTGGCGCTAAATCACAAGCTTTGCGGCGCCATGGACGCCCCGTCTTCATATTTCATGAAATCACCACCCAAGCAATACACGGATGAGGAGGCACGCGTTCTCACCGAGGAATTCATTCGAAAACACGGGGCAAAGCAACCCAAGGCAGTGGCATCAAAAAGCCGGAAACCGGTGAAGGGTTAGATTCGAAGAAGAGTCGCTATGTCATCAATACTGGAGGTGGCTGGTCTGATCTGCCACCTCCTTGTTTTCGCTGTCCGATGCGAGAAACGGTCCGCCGACGGTCGTCCGCGGCGAGAGTAGATTACGAAGCTGAAGAGCAAAACTCGAAACCAGCACCAGCATATTTCAATTTTGGATTGTTGTCTTTGAATCTTGCTCTGTCGAGAATATGGCCGGATTCTTTATAACCTTAGAAGGAATAGACTTCTGCGGCAAGACCACTCAGGCACGCCTGCTGTCCTCTTACCTCGAAAGAAAGGGCCATGAGGTTCTTTTGCTAAGGGAGCCGGGGGGAGACAGGATAGCGGAGAAAATTAGAAAGGTGCTTCTGAGTGAAAAGAACTCCGGGATGACTCCCCTAAGTGAGCTGTTGTTGTACGAAGCCAGCCGAGCTCAACTAACACAGAAGGTGATCCTGCCTGCCCTCGAAGCCGGGAAAGTGGTGGTCTGTGACAGATACTTCGACTCCACCTTAGCTTACCAGGGCTATGGGCGTGGTTTGGACGAAGGGATGATCGAGCGCCTGAATAAAGTCTCCACATTCGGACTTTCGCCCGACCTAACGCTGCTCTTAGACATCCCGCTGAAAACCTCCCTCCAGAGAAGAAAGAAAGGAAAAAGAAAGACAGACCGTTTGGAAAGCGAAAGGATCCAATTCCATCGGAAAATAAGAGAAGGATACTTAAAGATTGCCCGAACGAACCAAAGGAGAATGAAAGTGATCGATGGGAGCGGGGATGTCCTCCAAACCTGGGAAAACGTAAGGACCGTGGTGGATTCGTTTTTGAATAAGAGAGGGGGCAAGAATCCGGAGCTCTTGGAGTGAAGATTGAGTTAACCAGCACCCAGCTTAAGTTAGGTGCTGGCTCGTTAGATTCCGCTGCTTCCATACAACAAGGAAAGCATGTTATCTAGGGAATCCAAGTTCCAGGGTTTTTCGCAGGGATCTTTGAAAGACCAGATGGAAAGCAGAAGATCGAGTGTTCACCTTCAGGTAAGCCATACAAATGCTTAGGGTGTGGGAGAGGTTTAAGCTCCCGCTAAAGCGGGACACTCCAAATTCAATAAACAACCTAACTGTAATATCTCGAGGTTAGTTATGCTGGGAGAATATATGAAAATCAGAAAATCAACCCTGTTTCTCACCTTAGCCATAATCGGATTCCTGCTTGGAGGACTGGTTTGGGCTTTGACCGACAATTTCCGCGCGAACGTCGAAGAGTTCAACCAGGTGGCTTCGATAGTGAACTCCAACTACATGGAGAATCTCGATGCTCAGAACCTGATCAAGGCGGGAATCACCGGGATGCTCTCAACTTTGGATCCCTATTCCACCTATATGGAGCCGAAGCAGTATAATGCACTGATGGAGGATACCCAGGGGCAGTTTGAAGGACTGGGGATCGAGATCGCCATAAAAGACGGATGGCTTACCGCTATCGCTCCCCTGGAGGACACTCCGGCGGAACGAATGGGGATTCAAGCCGGAGACCGGATAACCAAAATCGAAGGTATCTCCACCAAGGGGATTACCGACGAGGAGGCCGTACGCAAACTAAGAGGAAAGAAGGGGACGGTGGTCCACATTACCATCGAGAGAGAGGGAATCGACCAGCCGATGGACTACGCCATCCAAAGGGACGTAATCTCCATCAAGTCGGTTCCGTATTACGGCATGGCCGCCGAAGGAATCGGGTATATAAGATTGAACCGGTTCTCCGACACCTCAGGGGATGAGGTGCGGGAGGCGGTCAGTGAGCTTCTCCGGAAAGACATGAAGGGATTGATTTTGGACATGAGAGGAAATCCAGGAGGGTTGCTTTCGGAGGCGGTGCGAGTCAGCGGTGTTTTCTTGGACCCGGACAAGCTGGTGGTGGAGATTAAGGGAAAGGCGAAAAATCAGAATAGTGAATTTCGTTCTTCGGGCAAGCCTCTTTGTCCCAAACTACCCTTAGCGGTATTAGTAGACGATGGCTCTGCATCCGGCTCCGAGATCGTGGCCGGAGCGATTCAGGATTGGGACAGAGGAGTGGTCATAGGAGACACCACTTTTGGGAAGGGATTGGTCCAGACCGTGTTTAGTCTCGAAGACGGCGCCGCATTGAAGCTGACTACGGCCAAATACTACATTCCCTCCGGCAGATGCATTCAAAAACCGGAGGATTTGAAGACCAATGCCAGCTTACCGGGGGAGGGATCACGTCCGGATAGTGCTAGGACGGATTCCGCCGAAGTCAAACCGAAGTTCTTGACCAAAGGAGGAAGGGTGGTATACGGTGGGGGAGGGATCGCTCCGGACGTTTACCTCCCCAACGAGAATCTATCTCCGATGGAGTACAATCTTCTGGCCAAGCTGTCGTTCTTTGATTTCGCTGTCCATTACACCGCCGCTCATCCCCAGCTTCCCAAGGATTTTGAGGTGGACGGGCCGATGCTGGCTGAATTCAAGCAATTCCTCAAGACCAAAGACTTCAATTATCAGACCTCGTCAGAGCTGGAGATGGAAAAGCTCAAGCAGGCAGTGAAGCAGGAGGGACGATCGGAGGCAGTGAGCCAAGAAATAAGGGAGTTGGAAGAGCAGTTGAAGACGGAAAAGGAGAGCGATTTTCAAAAATCCGAGGATTTCATCAAATCCGAGATAAAGGAAAACATACTGGTCAAGCTTTACGGACAAAGCTCCAAATACCCCGGGGTTTGGTTCAAAGATTATCCCCAGATCAAGAAAGCAATTGAGATTCTGTCACATCCGAAGGAGTACAAGGAACTGCTCTCTTCGAAGTAAGGATCCCGCCTCTTGATCCTCCGAGGTCCCGGTTTCCTCTTAGGTGCTTCTTGAACCAAAGCTTAACGCTCGGGAGCCAGCAATTGTCCTTACAACATGGCGCCCCTCGTCCTGCGTCTTCGTATTCAGGATGCCCAGAAGGGAATTAGTGGATCAGAGGTGTGAAGACTAAGCAAAAAGATGATGTCTAACCTGATATTCATGATCCTGGGGGGGATGATCGCCGGACTTTTCGGATCGGTTTTGGGGTTGGGCGGCGGAGTGCTGATTATTCCCATGCTGAATTTGATTTTCGGCGTCCCCATGCGAGAAGCGATCGGGGCCTCTCTGGTTTGCGTGATCGCCACCTCCTCCGGAGCGGCGAGCTTGTATGTGAAGAAACGCCTAGCTGACATTCGACTAGGGATGACTCTGGAGCTGGCTACCACTTTAGGAGCCATCGTCGGAGGATTGGTAGCAGGGATCTTGAAGCCGGAGTTACTATCCGTTCTCTTCTCCCTGCTTCTGATCTATACTGCTGGGACTATGTTTCGAAAGAAAGTCGAGCCAGAAGACTCTGAGACGTCAAACTCCCATAGCCTGTCAGAAGAGGGAGCCTCACCGGGGTACCAAGTCCGTCGCCTGCCTTTGGGGATGGGGGCTTCGTTTTTTGCTGGGAACGTTTCCGGGCTTTTGGGTGTGGGGGGTGGCATCATAAAGGTGCCGGTGATGTATCTCTTCATGGGGGTGCCACTTAAAGTCGTAGTAGCCACCAGCAACTTCATGATCGGGGTAACTGCCACCGCCAGTGCGTTCGTCTATTTCTCCCGGGGTGACGTTCAGCCTCTGGTTGCCGGCCCGACCATGTTGGGGGTCTTTTTGGGGGCGACTTTAGGATCGCATCTGTTTCCTAAGATCAAGTCGGCGCATCTGGAGAAAGCGCTCGCTTTTGTTCTCTTCGGTGTGGCGTTAGAGATGCTTTTTAAGGCTCTTGGGCTTCACTTTTGGTTCTAACGGCTTATGGCAGACAAGAAAGAAAATATCTCTTCTTACGTGAGCACGGTTTTGACCATCGGCTCGTTCTGTGCCGGAGGACTGCTATTCCTGGGGTTGGGGATATTGTTCTTTCACGGACTCCCGGTAGCCGGTTTGCGTCATCCCACTTTTTCCGTGCTCTTCTCACAGCTTTTGAAAGGGCAGCCGGTAGCAATAATCAACTTTGGGATACTGGTGATGATGCTTACTCCTTTCTTAAGAGTGTTGGTGGCAGGTTTCTCCTTCCTTCTGGAAAAGGACGTCAAGTATGCAGCCATTGCCTTTGGAGTCATGGTCATACTCTCGTTCACCATTGGACCAAGCTTTTTTTGACCGGAAATGCCGAAAAAGAGACATATGGGAAGCGGTGTGGGTGCCGTGAACTGCTTAGCTGGATAATTTTGGAGCGTTCACCTTCAGGTGAACCATCAGGTCATAGTCACCTGCGGGAGCTCTCGGCCAAGCTGAAGCTTGACATTCCAAAACCCGCCATCTGTAGCTTTCATTCCTGGGAGCCCCAAGAGGGAAACAGAACCCGGATAGAGTGTAGCAGAGTCCTGCGCGTCTCGGTTGACATGAGAAATTCAGAGAAGATTTTGGTTGCCGTCGATTTCGATGGGACCATCACCCAACAGGATGTGGGTGCGCTTCTGTTTGATACTTTTTCCCACAAAATGAGCCGCAAGATCGTCTCCCTCTGGCTCAAAGGAGAGATCAACTCCAAAGAGTGCCTGGAAAAGGAATGCGAACTGCTGGAGGTCACCAAATCTGAGCTAAAAAAGTTCGCGCGCGCTCAAAAAATTGATGAACACTTTTCCTCTTTTGTCGATCTTTGTAAAAGGGAGAAACTGAGGCTGGTGATCTTGAGTGATGGGTTGGATTTTTACATAAGACTGATCTTAAAAGAGAGCGGACTAGATGGAATCCCTTTTCGCTCCAATGTCCTCAGATTTGAGAAGGAAAGACCTAAGCCGGAGTTTCCCCACTATCATCGAGGATGCGGAAATTGCGGGAACTGCAAAAGATACCATCTGCTGAGCCTCAAGAGAGCAGGGCAGAAAATCGTATACATTGGTGACGGGCTTTCCGACAAATGCGCGGTGCGAGAAGCTGATCTCGTCTTCGCCAAGAACGATCTGCGCAAGTTCTGTGTGAAGGAACACATCAGACACTTTCCGTTCCGAGACTTCGAAGAGGTCATTCGCATATTTCGTGAGGCTCTCTTAGAGCATCGGAATCTCTTTCCCTTTGGGGGAGACGGCAGGGTGAAGCGGCGACCGAGATTGGGGCGGAAGCGATGAATTAAGAGGATAGCCTTAAGCAAAAGGCAAATCTATGGGAGATGCGGTCCAATGAAAGCGGTGATCATGGCTGGGGGTTTTGGGACGCGCTTGCGACCTCTGTCGTGCAGCCTTCCCAAACCCATGGTGTCTGTGGCGAACAAGCCCATGATGGAGCATATTGTTAATCTTCTAAAGAAGCATGGATTGACCGACCTGGTGGTTTTGGTCTATTTCCAGGCAGACACTATTAGAGACTACTTTGGAGACGGATCGAGATTCGGGGTGAAGATGGAATACGTTCAGGCGCAAGACGACTATGGGACCGCTGGAGCAGTAAAAAACGCCCAAAGCCTATTGGCTGACAGATTCCTGGTAATCTCCGCCGATGTCTTGACCGACATCGATCTGAAATCTGCCTGTGATTTTCATCAGGCGAATGATGCCAAGGTCACCATGATCCTTGCCCGGATGGAAGACCCCTTGTCCTACGGGGTGGTGATCACCAGGGACGACGGAAGGATATCCAGATTCTTAGAGAAACCCACCTGGGGAGAGGTGTTCAGCGATACGGTCAACACCGGCATATACATCCTGGAGCCCGAAGTGCTGGAAGAGATACCCCCAGAACAGGAGTTTGACTTCAGTAAAAATCTCTTTCCCTACATGCTTTCCTCCAGCCAAAGGCTTTTTGGATACATAACCCCTGATTACTGGAGGGACGTGGGAAACCTGGAGGAGTACTTCCAGGCGCATCAGGACATACTGGAAGGAAGGGTATCCGTTGAAATCTCCGGGAATTTAATACACCGGGAACATGCCAACCTCTGGGTCGGGAAAAACGTCAAGGTGGACGAAAAAGTCGACTTCAAGGGAACGGTGATCATAGGCAATGACGTGGGGATTGGCTCCCGCTCCTTCGTCCACAATTCGGTCATCGGCGATAACGTGCGAATTGAAGAAGATGTGAACCTGGACCGTTCAGTGGTTTGGAGAGACAGTTCCGTTGGGAAGAGGAGCATTTTGACCGAGGCGATTGTGGCCAACAACGCCAAGATCGAAGAAGAGGTGATCATCTTTGAGAATGCCATAATAAGTGAGAATTGTCGGATAGAGAAAGGTGCCAAGGTCAAAGCCAACGTGCGGGTTTGGCCGGGAAAGGAGGTGGAGGCCGGGTCCATTCTCTCCTCCAGCCTGGTGTGGGGGGAAAGATGGAATCGGGAGCTTTTCACGGATTCCAAGGTGATGGGAGTGGGAAACTTGGAGCTTACCCCGGAGTTTGCGGTCAAGCTGGGTGCGGCCTACGGAGCCATGCTGGGGAAAAACAGCACCGTGGTCACCAGCAGGGATGCAGGAAGCTCTTCCCGGATGATCAATCGTGCATTGATTTGCGGACTCCTCTCTGCCGGGGTGAACGTGCATGACCTGCGCACCCTCCCCATTCCGGTGGTGAGATATGAGCTGAAATTCGGAAAAGAACAGGGGGGGATACACACCCGGAGATCACCTTTAGATCCAAAACAGATCGACATAGTTTTCTTCAACGTAGGAGGTCAGGATCTGCCAACCTCCAAGACCAAGTCGGTGGAAAGGCTTTTCTTTAGAGAGGATTTCATGCGAGCCTCCCCAGAGGAGATTGGGCAACTGGACTTTCCTCAGAGGGTGATTGAATCGTACCGCGAGGACTTCCTGAAAGCCATAGATTCAGAGCAAATCAGAAAAGCCCGTTTCAAGGTGGTCATCGACTACTCCAATGGCGGAGCCTGCGAGATATTTCCCTCCATCATCGGATCCTTGGGCTGCGAGGTCATCTCCTTGAACGCTTATTTGGACCCCAAGAAGTTTTCCCGATCCGATGAGGAGCTGACTTCGTCCATCGATCAGCTCTCCTCCATAGTAAAATCGGTAAACGCGGACATAGGTTTCCTCTTCGATCCCGGAGCAGAAAAGCTGGTGGTCATTGATGAGGCTGGCGAGTTTATCCATCCGGACCTTCTGCTCTTGATAGTCACCTCCCTTTTCTTGGGCTGTACTCCTGCCCGAAAGATCGCTGTGCCGGTGGTGGCCTCCATGGGCGTGGAGAAGATTGCGGGAGAATACGGGGTGAAGGTGATACGGGTGCGAAACGATCATCTGGCCATGATGGACGCGCTTTCCCACTCGAAAGTCGACTTTGTGGGAGGGACCAGAGGAGGCTTCATCTTCCCCGCATTCCAATTGGGAGCAGATGCCATGTTCAACGTGGCCAAGATACTGGAGCTTCTGTCCAGAAACGGTGCCCCCCTTCACGCTTCCAAGAAGAAAAGCTTAGCCCAATTCAGAAAGGAATCGGATCAATTCCACATGCTCCGGAAAACTGTTCCCTGCTCTTGGGGGAAGAAGGGCCAGGTGATGAGAGAGCTTCTGAAGTACACGGAAGACTACAAGCGTGAATTGATCGATGGTGTGCGAGTGTTGGAAAGTAACGCCTGGGTGCTGGTGATGCCCGATCGTCGAAAAGCCTCGTTTCACATATTAGCTGAAGGAGCCAAGAAGGAGGAGGCAGAAAGGCTATTAGACGAATATGCCCGCAAAGTATCCGATTGGCAGAGGTGATCCGGCAAAAGCGTAGCGACACGTGGACCATTCTTTGCCCCCGAAGCCATCTACCATGTTTGAAAATCCCCCAAATCCTCTCCGGGAAGACGAAGAGAGAAGTTAGCCTCTCCGAATCTTCTTAACCAACCCTCAAAACCCACGGTTCAGCGAAAACGCCGGTATTATCGTTGCGGTGCGTGCCTTCTTGTCTCCCACCTGCTCACAAGATCTCTGTTCCGCTGCAGTTTCACAACGAACTATAGTTCCCACAAAAAAAGCAATTTTCTCCTTGCGTCAGCTCACAGCATTCTTATATTTTAAGAACACAGACAGAGACTGTCGTCAAGACCAGGCAGTGTAACCTCTCAACTCTCTTGCCTAAAGGAGGGGAAAATGCCAGAGGAGGAGATCGGAAGGATTTCCGATTATTTCCGCAAAATCGGGGTGGCTGCCATCGAGATCACCAAGGGAACCCTGGCTGTGGGGGATACCATCCGGATCAAGGGTCACACCACCGACTTCATCCAGACGGTTGATTCGATGCAGATCGAACACTTAGGCGTCCAGACCGCCAAGGCAGGTGATTCCATCGGCATCAAGGTGAAAGAGCCGGTGCGGGATAGCGACGTGGTGTATAAGGTCACAGAATGACGGATGACCGATGACGAATCGCGGATTTGCCCCTTCCGTCCCCTCTCCCCTTTTGGGGAGAGGGATAGGGTAAGGGGCAAATCGTACGAATTCAAGATTCAAAGAGCAAAATGCGAAATTGCAGTTCAAAGCCAAGAATCCTTGATGAAATTCTATTTTTGAATTGCATTTTTGAATTCTTCTTTTTGCATTTTTAATTTTCGGCTCGCCTGGTCCCTGACGCGACCGGAGTTTCTCTACCCTTGCATAGGAGATGATTAGATGGAGGGGTTGGCTGTCAGGTGTAAATAGACTGATTTAGATACGCTATCGAAGGACGCAAATATGATTAATCTGGATGATCTCCCAAGAGAGCAGTTGATCGGCACGTTGGATGATTTTGCCAAGAACTGGTTAGCACACGATGGTCTGTGGTTTTTGGCGGTGGAACAGAAATTCGGGATGGAAACGGCCATAGAGTGTGATAGGAAAGCATGGGAAAAGTTCACCGTCATCGAGGCCGAACGCATAATGCAGAGACACAAGATTCCCAAGGGAAGCGGTTTGGCTGGGTTGAAGAAGGCTTTGAACTATCGATTATACAGTCGGCTTAACGAACAGGAGATCATTGAAGAAAGCGAAAATCGCTTTGTGTTCCGCATGAACGATTGTCGCGTCCAATCTGCCCGCAAGAGAAAGGGGCTTTCCGACTTCCCGTGCAAACCGGTGGGAATCGTTGAATATAGTGAATTTGCCCGCACCATCGATCCACGCATCCGGACGACCTGTCTAAGTTGTCCCCCGGATGGCCATCCGGATGAATTTTATTGCGCTTGGGCGTTTGAAGTATAGGGTTTTGCAGCCGCAACACAGAGTGATCAAAGATAGCTCTTACTTTTCGATGGTGATCTCAATTTCTTCCTGCTGCTGCGGACTGCGGTCGGCCGACGGCGGACGGCATTAAGCATTTAACGTTATCAAACTATGTTAGCCCGAATCTTATCCAGCGCAGTTTTAGGCATCGATGCTTACATTGTAGAGGTGGAAGCAGACATTACTCCCATGCTGCCTTTCTTTGCCACGGTCGGGCTGCCTAACGAGGCAGTGAAAGAAAGCAAAGAACGGGTAATGTCTGCCATCAAGAATTCCGGCTTCATCTTTCCCAACAAAAAGGTCACCATAAATCTGGCGCCCGCGGACGTCAAGAAAGAAGGCTCCGCCTTTGATCTTCCCATTGCCATCGGAATCTTAGCCGCCACCGGTCAGATAGCCAGAGAGAACTTCGATGAGCATCTCATCCTGGGTGAGCTTTCATTAGACGGAGGCCTAAGACCGGTTCGGGGAGCCTTATGTATGGCGCTGCATGCACGTGAATGTGATAATCTGAAAGGGATGATTGTCCCCAAAGAAAATGCCAAAGAGGCGGCCATGGCCAAGGGGCTGAAGGTCTATCCGGTGGAGTCTCTCAGGCAGACCATAGACTTTTTGGAAAATGGTGATACGGTCAAGCCCTTTGAGATCGACATACATGAGGTCTTCGAGAAGGCCCTTTCCTATCCGATTGATTTCTCCGATGTGAAAGGTCAGGAGCATGCCAAGAGGGCATTAGAAGTGGCGGCGGCGGGAGGCCATAACATAATTCTGATTGGTCCGCCCGGATCGGGCAAGACCATGTTGGCCAGGCGGTTGCCCAGTATCTTGCCGAATCTGACTTTGGATGAGGCCCTCCAGACCACCAAGATTCATTCAGTCGCCGGGCTTCTGCCGCCGGATACCGCCTTGATTGCCACTCGCCCGTTCAGGTCTCCTCACCATACCATAAGCGATGCCGGATTGATCGGCGGCGGAAGAATTCCCCGTCCGGGGGAAGTCAGCTTGGCGCATCACGGAGTGTTGTTCTTGGATGAGATGCCGGAGTTTCACAAGGACGTGTTAGAAGTGCTAAGACAACCGATGGAGGATGGGAGGGTGACTATCTCCCGCGCCGCCATGTCTTTGACCTACCCTGCCAAATTCATGCTTGCGGGTGCGCTTAACCCGTGCCCCTGCGGATTTCATGGCGATCCGGCACATGAGTGTTCCTGCACTCCTTTGCAAATTCAAAGATACATGAGCAGAATCTCCGGACCACTTCTGGATCGGATCGACATTCACATAGAGGTGCCCGCAGTCAAGTTCAAGGAGCTTTCGGGGCAGCCAACGGGTGAGCAGTCCTCCTTCATCCGAGAAAGAGTAAACGTTGCTCGCAGAGTTCAATTAGACAGATTCAAAGAGGAAAAACACATCTTCTGCAACGCCCACATGGAGTCCAAGGAAATCAGGAAATATTGTCCCATTGACGAGGATTCCAAAGAGCTATTACGACAGGCAATCACCCGTTTGGGTCTTTCCGCTCGCGCCTACGACCGCATCTTGAAGGTTTCCCGCACCATCGCCGATCTGGAGGGCGCTCCTAACATTTCACCCCACCACATCAGCGAAGCGATTCAATACAGGAGTTTGGATAGGAATTTGTGGATGACGTGATACTAGACTGAGACGGAGACTGAGAAAAAACAGTAATGAGTTTGGAGTTTTGAGTAGGGAGGGAACAATTCAGCCAAAAGAAGGTATTCTTCACCCGCTTTTGGTTTCCCGTTGGTGAGGAACACCAACGGGAAGCAGAGAATAGACTTACTGAAAAATTCTAGTTGTATCAATTTATACGATTTTCTGCCATTCTGGATGGTTTGTAGACTCGGTTCAGGTGCCAAAATTCATGATATTGGTTTTTTTTCTTGACTATGGCGTATAATTACATTAAATTCGGCACTGTTAAGTTAACTGAGTCAAAAAATGGGTTTAGCCTGTTGATTTTGCTATATTACCGTCCATTTAAGTTTGTTGAACTTTTAAAAATAGCAAAACATGATAATAAATGGATGCGGAAGATGGTTAAAAGATGATTCGCATTCGCTTTTCTGCTCAAGATAACGGATTGAAAGGCTTCGACTTCACACCACATTAAAAATCAATGTGGCGTTCAGTCGAAGAGTTAGAATACAACTAAAGAACAAAAATTTGACTCACTTAACTGAACAGTCCCTTAAATTCTAAATTGGGTAAGAATGAGAAAAATAATCAGGGACAGGTGTTACTGATTAAGCATTCTAACTGCCGGCATCTAGCTTGCTTCTCTTAAATACAGTATATTCTAGTTTTTCGAAATAATACTCAATTAAGGAATGACCCGTTACTTGTTTGCTTCTCATAAATCGTGGTTTTCGATATTAACAGGGGTAGCATGTGAGACGGAATAATATATATGGTTGGGTTTTCGTCGCTGTTATTATCCTTGTCCTACCCTTCGTTATTGTGGTGTTAGCATATCGTAACTCACTCGTTTTTGCGCCTGACAAATTTATCAATGATCTGTTTGGCTTCGTAATAAGCCTCGGAGGTATAATTGTTGCGTTCTGGATAGCTGAAATCTATTGGGCACGTAAGACAAAATTAGAGGAACTTAGTCGTGGTCGTGGTCTGATTAATTACCAGCTTGAATACATTGCTAGGCTCATCGTAGAGACGAGCGGGGCACTTTCGAGGGTTATTGACGAACGTCACGAGGAGCAGGCGCTAAAACGTGACAAAGACGTCATCGCAAATCTGAGACGACTAGGAGATGGGAGCGTAAATTTATTATCATTATTAGACCGTGTTTGGTCCCACCTGTTTGATGATGAACGCATAACGAAAGCAATGGAATACTTTCGAGCTAAGGTGGCACCAGTGCTCAAGGAGCTTTCAGAACGGAAGGAAATTCGACCGGACGTTAGTCTAGTGATTTCCCAAATTGAGTTCGTAGGTAAAGAGCTTGACGGGGTAAGAAGTTTAATGCGAGGTGAAAACTATGGAAATAATTAGATTGGGAGACCGAATTGAGACGCGACAGGACCGTGATAAGGAAAGAGAGCCGTACCGAGAGGCGGAGTATCTTGCGCAAAGGGTCTTCAACCCTTTGAGCGACCAGCGACAGGTGAGTAGCTGGTACATTCAAAGTAGCCCTCAATCTTCTCAGACTAGCTTCTTTGACGAATTCCAGCGCGAGATACCTGGTCTCGGCGTGTTCGAAGCTAAATTTGTCCAGAAGCTTCTTAGTCCAGAGCGTCCTGTCATTTGCCTTGAAGGCCCGATAGGCTGTGGGAAAACCACGGTGAAGAACTACGTGGCTCTAAACCTAGTCGCGGCACGCCCCCACAATTGTACTAAATGTGGTGCTAGTCATAAGCGGCTTGTCGCGCAAATCGATTTCTCTCAGCATACTAGTCTCAACCAATATTCTGAACCCGAGATTGGGCAAAAGCTTGCGGAGCTTGTGTGCAATGAACTCGAAGCAAGGTTAAGACTCAACTCGGCAATCTCGAGGGAAGAGGAATTCAAAAAGTTCTGGCCAAAGGAGATAGATCGATATCGTAAAGGGGAACTGCCTTCGAAAGCATTTAGGAAAATTATTACTCTTGGAGAGGATGTAGAGTTTCTGGACTCGCCTTATTTATCCATAGAGGAAATGAAAAAGAGAGATGGCTATCTAAAACTCATCAAGTCGGATCCTGAGCTTTACCTGGACTACCTCGTCAGGCTATGGCAGTATGCGATTGGCACTCATTACAATGGAAAACGAGGCTGTGCTTTCATTCTCCTCGACAATATCGACCACGTAGCACCGATTGTTCAGCGAAAACTACTTTTGTTCGTTCTGGGTAGTGCGATGATAGATGGTCCTACCTTCGTGCTTTTTGTACGTCCAGAGACATCGGCCCGCGTGGGATTAGCTACGAACATTGTTGATAAGATTCCACATAAAGGACCATCAGTCGCTGATGTTGTCCTCGATAGATTGCGGCGGTTCTGCGAAGACCCTAGTTCGTTTTTTGATCCGAACGCAAGTCTCAAGCAGGAACAGTTCCTTGTTATCACGGAATTCTTAAAACGTTTTCAGAGGGAGGTGAGCCAAGACCCATACCTAGTTTTCCAAACCTCGCTCAGTCAGTTATGTGGTGAGAGTATCAGGCTGGGGCTCTTAACGGCGCAGAGACTCTTTAGCGTATGTGCTATTGATATGAAGGACCCTGAAACCTCTATCAATGACGTTATCAGGTCATGCTTAAGAGACGGAGAGCGACAGCTTCGCTGGTCTTCCTCGAGTGTAGTCGAACATACCTTTAGGGTTTCCATAGATGGTAGGTCATTCACGTTGGTGAAGCCTCGAATCCTTCGCTTTATGAGCAGGCAGCCAGAAAGCCCGAAACGACTAAATGAAATCTACAACATACTGATTGAATTCGAGTATGATTCTACGCTTATACGCAATGCTCTCAATGACCTTATGCAATTAAATCGACAACTGATTAGGTCCGATGGTTTTGACTTCTATTATGAGAATAACGTCCTCGACAACTATGGAGGACATACTGTAATCCTCACCGCAATTGGTAAAGCTTACTCCGAGCACTTGCTGCAAAATATCGACTATATCCAAGAGGTAATGTTAGACACATATGTTCATGGAGACCAATACCCCACGAGCATTGAATATGGTTATCTTCGAGAAAAGTTCAAACTATTGAGAAAGTTTTTGGATCAGCTTAGATTAATAGACATTTACGAAACAAAGAATTTCATAAAAAAAATGTCAGTTCCAGGTTATTTCGAGAATTTTGGCAAGCACCTTGTTTCGCTGGACATAATTAAAGGTATCTATTACTCTGCGATACGCATACTCAAAGCAACGGAGCAAAGACGTCCTTCAAGATTAGAAGGGTATCAGGAAGTTACTGTTGAATTTGAATCTCTCTTACTCAAAGTGGAAGCTGATAACAATGATTTGCTTGGCGTGTACCCAGTTCACTAAGTCCCTAATGGCATTACCCTGACAGAGATTCAGAGACATCTCGGCAGATACAATTAATCGAACGCAAATATCTGGCAACTAATAGACTCTATAGGGCGGGATGTATTGACACTAACTATAAAGGCATTGGAGAAAAAGCCATTATTTGTTCCTGAGTGAGGCTTATCCTCTTCTCGTACCTTGATCCTGTTTGGGCTTCTTTGCATTACTTCTTCCACCAGGCAACGTACAAGTGCACTTTGAATTATTCACATTATATGGCTAAGTCTATGTTCATAGGTCGGATCCATGAGTCGGACTCATGAGATTAAGAACTTTACGAAGTAGGTGCAGGACGATGTTATGTTACTTGTTGATGCTATCATCCACAACAGTAGAGTTAGCGAGGAAGATAACATCCTCACTGAGCAAGACCTCACCCCCTTTAGTCCCCCTCTCCACAAATATGGAGAGGGGGATATCGAAGATCCGTAGGATAGGGGGAGAGGTTGTAGGGTCGGATTCATCCGACCCTAAAAAACTCGGTGGGTGAAAAGCCAAAAACAAAGGGGATTTGAGAAATGCCAAAGGAAAATTTCTTCCCAGAGATAATTACAAAACTACCAGAAGCAGATATTCCTATCGAGGGAGTAAAATCACATCTTTTTCAAGGACAAAACCAGCAGTTTGTCTTTATGAGTTTTGAGAAGGATGCAGAAGTTCCTGAACATTCGCACGAAGGACAGTGGGCAGTGGTTTTGGATGGTGAAATCGAATTAACCATAGATGGCAAGAAACACGCTTTCAAAAAGGGAGATACGTATTTTGTTCCCAGAGGTGTCAAGCACAGCGCAAGAATCAGAAGAGGTTACAAGGACTTAACGTTGTTTGACCAAAAAGATAGATACAAGGCAAAATAGAACCGCCCAAACAGCATATAGCCTCGGCTTCGCGGCTCCATGTTCCTCGTGGATGTTGTCCCGGATGAGCAGACGCGCTCGTATGGGGGTCTCCGACATCCGCAAGAGAGAAGGTAGCGAGAATGAAAACATCCTCTCTGAGCGTAATATAGGAGCGGAAAGCGGGCTTGATGAATCACGCCCCTACAAACCTGAAACCGATAACTGATGAGAAGAGAATGTCCCAATTGTGCGGTGGAGGTGCCTGGGGGCGGAGAGCGTTGTCCTATTTGCGGCTACGAATTCCCGGAACCCAAGAGCAAACTTAACAGGTGGGGTGCCATTGTGTTGGTCATAGTGTTTCTAATCCCTCTGGTGACCTTACTGATCCGCTTATTGAGATGATCTTCCTTCGAGCCAGGATTACCCGCGACTCCCACAAGACCTAACTGCGGAGATTCGAAGGTACCCGCTATATTTACTTCTCTCTGACTCTTCTAAGTTGTTTCATTCCCTTCTGGGCAACAGCCTCGTTTGGGTCCAAGGTTAACGCCTGCTTCCACTCCCTTTGGGCGCCGGAAGCGTCCCCTTGCAGGAACAAGAGTGCCCCTAAAAGCCCCCGCAAGTTCGCGGTCCCCTGGTTTTTGTCGAGATATTGGTGCAGTATCCTCTTTGCCGCTTCGAATCGGTGGGCTTTAATCAAAGGTTTGACTATGTCGATCACAAAGAGGGAATCAGATGGTTCGTCCAATTCTGTGTTCTCCAGATATGACATGGCTTTATCGGCGTCACCTTTCATTAGATAGATTATGCACAGATGGCATCGAATCAGCTTCCTTGCCGGAGACAGGCTGAGCGCCTTCTCCAGGTAAACTATGGCTTCATCGTATTTCCCCTGCGACGAGAGGTAAACGCCGAGATATGAATAGTTCGCGATATCGGTTGTATCTTTCTCAACACCCTGCTTGGCTATCTCCTGTGCCCTTTCCGGGTAGCCAGCCTGATTCAGTACTCTGGCTCCCCTCCATATGCCTCCACCCCTGACATACCGAAGATGTGGATCGTTCACCGTGGTCATCACGTACCGATCCAGACTCATCTTGGTGCTGGCATTGACCACTATCCAGGGAACCACGTGAAAAAAACTGAGACCTATCAGAATCACCCCGTAGTTCTTGAATCGTGCCCACGCACTTCCCCATCTAATGAACATGAGAATGCCCAGAAGGGTGAGGAATACACCGGGAAACGACCTCAAATCCCAATCCGCATGTCCCAAGTGGGCGTTGTAGATGAAAACAAGAAACAGACCCGAAAGGCTCGAGATCAAAAGAAAATTCACAATTGGATCGTGAAACGATTTCGTTCTCAGGAGGTAATAGACAACAAACAGGAACAGGATTATACCTACGGGAGAGACCAAAAGAAGCTGATTGACAAATTCCAAGAAATGTGCTCCGGAAAACATGGTGAATTTGGTTTCCACTGAAGGTAGTATGGGAACGAATTGGCCGAACCTATTTCCTTCACCTTTCAGGAGAAAGACTTTCCATACCGCCAAGAATATGATAGCCAAACATCCCAGCAAGGACAAAACAGCAAAAACGTCAGGAGTCCTTCCTTTTTCTTTTCTCCATCTCCAAAACGTGAGGTAGAGAAATCCAGGGATGAAGACTATGGCTGAAACGTGGACGCCGATGCTGAAAGTCAGGACAATGAATGGCAGGATTATGTTGATCTTATTCTGGATATGGCGAATCGAAAGCCATACCAAAAGAGTCAGACCCACCAGAAGAATGGTGTAACTCTCCACATAGCCGAAGAAAAGCTCAATTGAGCCTAAAGTCAGCAGAGAAAAGAAGATCAGAAGCTTTTTGAAAGCGGTCTCACCGAGCAGATCGGACAGAAGTAGAATTAGAAAGATGAATATGCCTCCGCAAACCACGCTTAGGATGGTATAGGAAAAAGATGGATTTATCCCGGGAGAGATCAAAGTCAAAAGCCTGTAAAACTGGTGGTGAATGATTCCGTCCAGCGGTTCGGTGGGGGTGATCGCTTGGGTGGGCAGCGTCGCGATTTTGAAATATCCGTCTCCCAAAAGGAAGAGCCTGGTTCTCAAGGCCCAGAAAAACGGGATGGCGAGAAGACCGGTTGCCGCAAAAAGCCGACCTCTTTTGATTTTCCCGGCAACGCTCCGCAGAGCGTTGAACGAAGATGCAAGGAGCTTCAAGACGAGACTATTGACTGGGGGGACAAAGAGACTGACGGTCATGATGGTCAGAAGCCACCCTGTCCATCGGGGGAGAAAGTAGAGATAGTGGATCCCCCAAAGAAAGGGAGTCATCCAATAGGTGGTCAGCAGGTGACCAATGACCAATAACAGCATCACCGGCATAATACCATATCTGAACGCCGCTTCCACGGTGATGCCTGCCGGTTTCGGTTTTCTGACTTTGCCTTTTCTCATCTCGGTCAACAACAAGAATCAGATCACGGCTTAAAATACGCGCAGCTCCGATTTCGGTCAAGCCAAATCAAGCCACTGAGGGGAGGGCTACGGAAAGTAAAATTCTATCCCGATCCGGCCTAAATTTCTTGACAACCAAGAGAGATTGACTTAAGTTCCCAGCGTACCGACTTTGGCTTTCATTGGAGGAGAGGTTGGATATATCCGTTATCATACCAATCCGGGACGGCAACCAGACTCTGGGGCGATGCTTAGAGGCGCTTAAGCAGCAGAATCTATCCCCGGTTGAGGTCATCGTGGTGGATGACTGCTCCAGAGAGGATTGTTCGGACTTAGTCAGGTCATTCGGATTTAAGCCGCTTAGAATCAATGAGCACCGCGAAGCCGAGCATGCCAGGAACAAGGGCGCGGAACTGGCCAGCGGCGACATTCTTGTGTTCGCCGACTGCGACATGGTGATCCATCCGGATGCCCTCCAAAGAATCCACAGTCACTTCTGCGGGAATCACTATGCTGCCATCTCAGGGGTGCCTGCCCCCGAGCCGGACGATCGGACGCTGGCAGCACGCTATAAGCATCTGTGGATGTATTACAGCTACACGAATTCTCCGGAGGATTCTGATTTTTGGATTTCAGGCATTGGAGCGGTGAAAAGAGACGTCTTCTTTGAGTTGAATGGTTTTCGTACCACCTTCCAGACCAAATACGGCGGTGGAGATTTGGAGTTTGGAAGACGTCTGAAGCAAGCAGGGCGAAAAGTCCTCTTGGATACAAAGATACAAGGAACGCATCTCAAACGATTCACTCTTATCAGTCTTTTGCGAAATGACTACAGCCGAGGCAAGGGTTGGTTTCGATTCGTAGTCGGTAACCAGTTGGTTCCCTATGTAGCCCGAAAAGCGAGGGTGGCCAACATCTATCCGGCTTTCATCGTCTCTGTCTTGCTCTCCTTACTTCTTGCCTTTTCACTGGCTCTTGCCCCTTTCCTCAAGTTTTCACTCTACCTGGCGGCCTTCTTCGCCCTGGCGTACGCGGTAGTAAACTTTCCTCTGTTTAAATTCTTCCAAAAGAATGGGGGCACCAGCTTTCTGCTGAAGGTAATTCCTTTGAGCTTATTGGACCATCTGGTGGCAGGTCTGGGAGTCATGCGAGGTGCCATCAGCTATTTGGGTCATGCGAGGTCCAAATGGATTCCCAAGCTCACATTTCGGACCAAACTGCGCCAACATTATCATCGCCTGGTCAACGGAAGAACTTACAGCTAAACTGGGTTTGACAGTCAACTAACCCATATCGAGCTATTCCCGCAACTATAGCGTCATCTCCGGGTTCTAAAGATTAGCGCGCGGCACCAAGACTAATGGGTATCTTCAGGCCACATCGAAGTTGAACGGGAAGTACATAGCTGATTCCGTTGAAACCGGAATAATCGTTACCGAGGAGAGGAAAGATTGTCTGAGATCCAAGACAAAGCCAGTCGCGAAAAAGTCAAGGTGGCACTTAGTTCCCTCGTGGCCGCCGTTTTCCTTACGCTCATTAAGCTGGTCGTCGGCATCGTGACCCAAAGCCTGGGCATGCTGTCTGAGGCGGCTCACTCGGCATTCGATCTGGGGGCGGCCGGGATCACATACTTTGCGGTTCGGGTGTCGGACAAGCCGCCGGATGCTGCTCACCATTACGGTCACGGTAAGTTCGAGAATCTCTCCGCCTTGATAGAGGCGATTCTGCTTCTTTTCACGTGCATGTGGATTGTCTATGAGTCGTTTAGACGGCTGTTCTTCAAATCGGTTGCAATCCAAGTTCCTCTGATCAGCTTCGTGGTGCTGGTCATCTCCATATTAGTGAATCTCTCCAGGGCCACAGCCCTGTCCCGAACCGCCAAGAAATACGAAAGCCAGGCTCTAGAGGCAGATGCTCTTCATTTCCAGAGCGATATTTACAGCTCCGCGGTGGTCATCTTGGGGTTGATTTTTGTCAAAGTGGGATTGCCGGTGGCCGACCCCTTGGCTGCCTTGGGTGTTGCAGTATTGGTTCTTTATGCGTCGTTCCAGCTGGGTCAGAGGACCATAGACGTTCTTTTGGATAGGGCGCCGGAAGGATTGGAGCAAAAGATCAGGCAAACGGTTGAAGAGATACCCGAGGTAAGCTCAGTCTCCAGATTGAGACTAAGGAGAGCCGGCAGCCATTACTTCCTGGATATGAATGTTAATCTCAAGAAAGACAGTTCCTTGGAAAAAGCTCACCAGATCACGACCCGAATAGAGAGAAAAATCACCGAGCTTCTTCCCCATTCGGACGTCATAGTGCACACCGAACCGGAGGAGGGAGCGGGATTTCTGGAAGAGAAGAGCGAGCTTCTCAAGGATGGACAGGAGGAAAAAAAGATAGTCTCGGAGATACTGAATGAGCACTTTGACGAATTCGTGGAATTTCATGATTTGACCTCCACCCGGTCCGGAGGTACAAGATTGATTAATCTACATTTGGTCATGCCCAAAGACATAAAAGTGGAAGATGCCCACAGGCTTTGCGATCATCTGGAAGAGGACATCAAGGACAGACTGGGCGAATCGGAGATTTCAATCCACATCGAGCCTTGTGAAGGTGAATGTGAAGAGTGCGACAAAGACTGCGAGAGCAAAGGCAGCAAGCGGCTGAAAAGGAGATAGTGGTGGGACTTGGGTGAAAAGATCGCAGTACGGTACCCATTGCGCCCGACCATCGTCGCCATCATCCCCCGCTCGAAAAAGGCGGTCGGGGAGGATGACCTCCCTGCCGGGCGAGGGGAACGATCCGACTGAAGCTCAAGTGATTTGAACCTGCCGTCTTTCCCACAAGAGAGAATAAGCCTGTACTCCCGTCATTTGCAGGCTTACAGGCTCACCTCGAAAGCATACTGATCCAGCTTTGATTCAGGCTATTTCTTCTTCTGATGCAACTCTGCGGTTTTCTCGGTAATCATTACTTTCAAATCCTCTCGTGCCAGCATCAGATCCAGCATCTGCGCCGCTTTGGATGGGTCGGCCACCAGAGACTCCCTCAGCTTGTTCATGCTCTCCGGATCGTTCATCACCATCTGTACCATCTGCGCCTTGGTTTCCGGCATTTGCCAGAGCTTGTCCATGATCAGCTTTGAGGTCTGGGGGTCGGCCATGAGCTGCCTAACGGCATTCTCTCTGCTGCAGCCGGCAAGAATCGTCAATGAGGCCAAACAGGTTAGAACAAGAATCAGCATCATACCTTTTCTCATCTATTTCACCTCCTCCAGTGAGAGAATTTGGCTTTCTTTTGTCCAAGTTTACTTGTTTGGTTTTGGTTGTCAAGTCAATTCTGTGGTTGTGGTCGAAGAAGTCTGAGCGCAAGCTGAAGCTCAGTTGTTCAGCAAGGTTCATGGGAAGTCCGATGATCTTTGGCTGGTAGGGGAGAAAGTGAAAGGTCGCGAGAGAATCCGGTGCTCGGATGGGTCCTCCGACAGCAAAGAGTCATTTGATCGGTACAGGAGTAAAGGAGAGGACAAATATAAGCATCGCCAGCCAGCCGACCACTTTCCGTTTGGTGTCCAAGGGAATCTGATCGTCTAAAGTTGGCGGATGAGCGATTTTGATCAACAATACCAAAACGATCCACACAAACCATCCCTGCCATAGAAAGACTCCGAGGGGAATGAGAGCGACTGTCGCCACGGTGGCAACCCGGCGCTGCACTTTTCCCAAAAGAGCGTACATGATATGGCCACCATCTAACTGCCCGATGGGAAGAAGATTGAGCATGGTGACCAAAATGCCGGCCCAGCCGGCAAAAGCAGTGGGACTTAGAAGAACGGTATGCCCGGAGGGAACCTCTTTCAGCACCAGATAGGAGAGAGCTTTGAATATCAAGGAATCTCCGAGAAGCAGGCCCTCTCCCGAAACCTCGGGTATGATCCGGGAATGATATAGTCCGATGACGACGGCAGCGATCGAAACCACGAAGCCGGCTATGGGACCTGCGGCTCCCACGTCAAGCAGGTCGCGGCGATTTCTAAAGGGGGATTTCGATCTGATCACCGCACCGAAAGTGCCGAACAAAGTGGGACCGGGAATGAAATAGGGCAGGCTAACTTTAATCCCGTTTCTCCTCGACTCGACATAATGACCAAATTCGTGGACGGACAAAATCAGAAGCAGTGGAAGCGCAAACGAGGCACCCTTGAAGATAAGAAGAGGATGGGCAATTGGGTCCACTTGATTCATTATGGCGCCGGCGGACAGAGTGGTGATGACGGTCAGAGCAAACAACACTATGTTTGTCCAGGGAATCTGCGATCTTCTCAAGTCTTCTATCTTTCCCACGTGAACCAGCACAGAACCAGACAATCGGGTGGGATCAATGGGCTCGAATTCGGCAAAGTATCCCAGAGGCACGAGTCTGCCAGTGACGTCCTCTTTCCAGTTTTCGATTGAGGGAAAGGGGGAGGCCTTGATGAAGATGTCTTTCCTGGTATGATAGATGCCCTGGATGTCTAAGAGGTCATATAAGGCATCCCGTACCGCTTGAACCTGATTATGGATCTCGATGTTTTTCTTTTCCCACATTGGTTTTTTACCGGCGATGTTGTGCTCTTCTTCCGTCCCCGTCTCCACATAGCGGCGCGCGGGAGATCGGAAGTTAAGCTCTAAAAGTCGTGATCTTGTGCGCCCGGGTGATCGTTACTTCCGGTTGATCCAGCGGACAATGCATGTGACTGAACTTGCTTCTCAAGTTCCCGTAGTCTTTCTTTAAGCTTCTCCCTGGAGACAGTCTGATCCAAATTCAAGAGATATATTTCAAAGTAATTGTCCGGCTCTCCCTCCCTCTTGGCGGAGAAGATGATTGATCTCCCGTCCGGCGAGAAGGTGGGGTTCCTTTTGCTGCCTTGATCATAGGTCAACCTCATCCGATCCGATCCGTTTGCGTGCATAACGTAAAGATCCTCCTCTTCTTTGTCTCCCGAGACAAAAACGATTCCCTTTCCGTCGGGAGAAAAGGAAGGGAAGAAACAATCTGTGGTTCGATCAGTAAGGCGCCGGGAATCCTGTCCGTTAGTGTCCAACAGAAAGACTCCTCTGGTCTCGTAACCGGCATGGAGGAGGATCTTCTTTCCATCCGGGGAAAAGCTGGGATAATAGGGGAGCACCATTTCTCTTGGCCGGGTGTACAAGCCGATTTTTTCGTTCCAGGATTCCTTGAGAAATATGTTCGCGGTCTCTTTCGTTTTCAGATTCAGCTTGTAGATTAAGCTTTCGCCCCCGGGGCGATCACTTACGAATATGATCCCGTTGTCGTCTGGCGAGAAGGAGGGGAGGCCGTCATAGGTGCTGTCATTCGTCAGCCTTCTGACTTCACCGGTATCAAAGTTTTTCAGGAATATGTCCCGGTTCGTGCTAAAAGTGGTGTCGCCGGCACGCGGAGGCGAGTTTTCTTTTTCGTAGACCATGGACTTTCCATCATGGGAAAAACGGGCAAATCGCTCGGAAGGCTGATTTTTGCCGGAAGGAGAGAGGCAGGTTCTGTTTTTGCCGTCTGAGTCCATGACAAATATCTGGGTCTTCGTTAACTGAATCTTCTTAAGTCCGTAGTCGTCCAGGGAATAACTGGTGTCAGAGTGGAATATGATCCGTTTACCATCGGGAGAGAAGCTGGGGGCATCGTCGAAGAAAAGATCATTGGTCAGCCTGGTGATCCGGAATCTGCCTCCGGTCAAGCAGGCGATGCTATCAATCAGCCTCTGATCCTGGGTTTTTTCCAGAACCAGCCTAAACTCTGAGATGGCTGGTTGCAGGTCCTTATTTTCCCAACTCGACTTCCCCAACTCAAAGCTGATCTGGCACAAAAGCTCCAAAGCTTCGCTGTTCTGGGGTCTTAGCTCTAGGCTGGTCAGGCACTCTTTTCTGGCCAGGGGATCAACCTGGGTCAAATGATATGCCTTAGCCAGAAGAAAATGCGCACGAAAGTCATTCGCATCCTTCTGAGTAGCCAGAAGCAGCGGATAGATGGCGGATTCGGGCCGGTTGATTCGCAGATATCCTTCCGCCGCCTTAATGCACTCTTGCTTGGTAGAACTAGGTGAGATTCTTGAGGAAAGACCGCTATGGTAGAGTCGTACTATTACGATGAAAGCGATAGAAACGACGAGAATAGCTGAGAGAAGGAGAGTTCTGTTAGTTCTCATACCTCTAATATACGAAGAACCTTGGGTCAACGGATGAAACGGATCGAACGGACAAAGGCGCGCGTCCTCGGCTTGGGAAGCTCCCTACCCCATGCGAATTCCAGCCCCGGCCAACCAAAAAAAGCGAAGGCTGACGAAAAAAAGCTTGGAGAAACGCCGATTTATGCTTATAAAACGATCAGGTACGCGGACAAAGGCTGCAAAGCAAGGATGGGCAGGAATGACGCCAGGTTTAGAAGATGAAAACCTAAGGCTTAAGCGGGCGGTGGAAGAGCTTTCGATTCTGAATGAAATAGCTCTGGCAACCAGCTCTACCATGGGGGTGGAGAGGATGACCGAGCTGATTGTGAAAAAGTGCGTTCAGCACATCAGGGCCGAGCAGGGTACGATCTGGATGGTGGGTCAGGTACCCGAAGCCGACCCTCTCAAAACCCTCGTGAGAGTCATGGATTCATCTGTTTCCGGCTTGCCCTATCGGATGGGCATGAACATCATCGGCTGGATGCTCAAAAACCAAAAGCCGCTTCTAGTCAGCGATCTGGCAAACGATGATAGATTCAAAGGAATGCAAAGAGAATCCGAGAAGATGAAATCGCTTATGGCCGTACCCTTAAGGCTGAAGAACAAGATGATAGGCGTGCTCTGCCTTTTCAACAAGAAGGACGATGCGGATTTCACGCCCGACGATCAAAGGCTTCTGTCCATCATTGCCATTCAATCGGCTCAAGCCATAGAAAATGCCCGGCTTTATGAAGAGGAGCGCAAACTGATAGCGTTGGAGGAGGATTTGAGGACCGCCCGTCTCATCCAGAAATCTCTCCTCCCCAAAGAAAATCCGAGTCTGCAGGGGGTGGACATCGCCGGGGTTTCCATTCCAGCCAAGGAAGTGGGGGGCGATTACTACGATTTTATTGCCATCGACGAAGACCATCTCGGGATCGTCATAGCAGACGTCTCCGGCAAGGGAACCCCGGCGGCATTGTTGATGGCTAATCTACAGGCTTGCTTAAGGGGACAGGCTTTGATAGACCGCAGTGTAAAGGACACAGTAGGCAAGGCTAACTTCATGCTCTCCAGATTCATGGACGCCGGCAAATTCATTACTCTCTTCTATGGTATTCTCGACCTAAGGGACAAGATTTTCACTTACACTAACGCCGGCCATAACTTTCCTTTTCTTTTGGACAAGCATAATGATCTGACTACTTTAGAAAAAGGTGGGACTATCTTGGGTATTTCCGACAGGTTGGCCTATGAGGAGGAAACCGTCCAGTTGAAGCCGGGAGATCTTCTGCTTCTCTACACAGATGGCATAACCGAAGCTACCAACGTGGAGGAGGAGATGTTCGAAGAAAACAGGCTTCTGAGAGTCCTCAGGGAGAATCAATCCCTTTCCGCCCAACAGCTCTCCCAAAAGATTGTGGACGAAGTCCTGTTGTTTCAGGGCACGGCCCCCCAGAGCGATGACATAACGCTGGTCTTAGTCAAGACCTAATGTCTTATGCTTGTAAACCAAAGACTAACAACTCGGCGCGGGTCCTCTTTCGAATAGATAGTTGATCAGATACATGACGTCATCGATCCCAATGATCCCATCACACGTTGCATCTCCCCTTTCTAAAGGAGCGACGGGAGCCGGTCCGCTCTTGAATAGATAGTCAATCAAGTAGATCACGTCCTCTATATTCACTGTCCAGTCGCAATTGGCATCCCCTCTCAGATAGCGGGGAGCATAGTAATGAAAAGTATCAACCCCCTGAGGGATGAGAGAACGAAAAGCCGTTGTCAACATTGCCATTGAACCCCCGTCAATCCTGATTCCTAAACTGTATGTTACTTTCTCTACCGGCCTGGGGAATACCCGAATCATATAATCACCAACTAAACGATTCGGTAAGGTGGCTATGTCATCCCTGTTTCCATCGTGATTGTAATCCTGCGTGGTATCATAAGTCGCGCCGGGGATAGTGCCAAAGCCAAGTCCAATCGAGTCTCCCTTCGGATCGGTTAAGATAATATCTACCGGACAAAATGCCACACAGATCAGAGTATCGGTCAAGTAACTGTGATTAAAAAAGCTACAGGTCTGCTCGGACCACCTGAAAGCTCCCCATTCGTCCTTAGCCTTAACCTTCCAATAGTAGGTCCCCATTCCAAGAGTATCACTGTGTCTACTGATCAATAGATTTGGATGAACCGTAGTGCATGTATCGTCAAAACTTGGCGTGGTACTAACGTAGAGATCATATCTTATCTGATCGCCGAAATTCGGGTCATAAGGAGTTTGCCAATAGAAATTGACTGAATGGAAGGTGGTATCCCCCTCACAAGGAAAAACGAGGTGGAAAGCCCAGGGGGGCTGGTTAGCGGGAACCTGGGTCAGATTTTTCAATATGGAGACACTGTTGCTTCGATAATTTGTCACAGCCAGGTCGAAATCACCATCCCCGTCTAAATCTGCAGAGAAAACAGAAATAGGTTTACATCCTGCACCATAATCGGCTTTGGTTTGAAAAGTCCCATCCCCATTGTTCTTTAAGATAGAAACATTGTTGCTGGAATAATTTGCCACGGCTAAATCGAAATCTGAATCCCCATCTAAATCCTCACCAAAAACTGAACGAGGCTCACTTCCCGTTCCGTAGTTGATGGCAGTTTGAAAAGTCCCATCTCCGTTGTTCCTTAAGATGGAGACAATGCCACCACACCGATTAGCGCCAACTGTATCTGAATCATCCCTTACATCCAAATCTGTCCAAGGACCGTCTCTCACCTCGGACTTGACCGCACCCGGCAAGCTCTCATCCTGACTGTTTTTTAAGGGGGAAATGTTGTCGCTTGCGCTACTTACCACAGCTAAGTCCAGATCTGAATCTCCATCTAAATCCGCGCAAAAAACGGAAGTAGGTTCCTCCCCCGTTTCATAGTTCACCCCATTTTGAAAAGTCCCGTCCCCGCTGTTCTTCAAAATGGAGACATTGTCGCTCCAGTAATTTGCTACAGCTAAGTCCAAGTCACCATCTCCATCCAAATCCGCACAAAAAACCGAACGAGGACCATTTCCCGTTCCATAGTTGACTGCAGTCTTAAAAGTCCCATCCCCATTGTTCTTTAAGATGGAGACGCTGTTGCTCCGGTAATCTGCCACCGCTAGGTCCAGATCATCATCACCATCTAAGTCCGCACAAAAAATGGCACGAGGAGCGCCTCCTGTTTTATAGTTGACTGCACTTTGAAAGGTCCCATCTGAATTGTTCTTTAAGATGGAGACATTGTTGCTCTTAGTATTTGCCACAGCTAAGTCCAAATCACCATCCCCATCCAAATCCGCACAAAAAACAGAAGAAGGGCCATTTCCCACGATATAGTCCACTTTGGTTTGGAACGTACCATTCCCATCGTTCTTTAAAACGGAAACAGTGTTGTTCAGATAATTGGCCACCGCCAAGTCCAAATCACCATCCCCATCCAAGTCCGCACAAAAAACGGAAGAAGGATTAAGTCCCGTTCCATAATTCACCGCCGGGGTGAAGGGGATGGAATCGGGTGGCAGGGATTGGGTACGTCTATCTGCACGCTGCGCAAACGCCTCGACCTCCCCAAACATCTGCCAAGCTGGCACCACCCACAAAGAGAGGATCAAAAAAGCAAATATCTTTGACTTCATCTTACACCTCTGGAGGAAGATAGGAATTTATGATTATGAGTCTTTAGCCAAACGCGCATTGATCGACAGACACGGAGCATAAAACGGATTGGGCTTATTCCTAATGCTTCTTTTCTCTCTGATTCGTCGACAGCGCTGAAGGAGCGTCGTCTTAGTTTCAGGCAAACTACATCAGCCGGACTGACGGTCGTGCCTCTTTCATGCACACCTGCAAGTCGACCATTGGCAGACTAAACAACTCCGAATATTGACTCACCATCCTGGGAACTGCTCTTTGTTTTGTGGGTTCTGCTCCCACGGACCTCATGAATTCCGAGCGATGAGAGATTCTCCTTGCTTGGACGAAAATGCTCTCGCACTTCTTCAGGCTCTGGTATAGGCTCAGAGACAGCCGACCTGTCACCTCCAAGCAGAATTCGAGGTAAGCCTCAAACCTCAAAAGCATTAATGTCAAATCTATCTACATATAGGATAACCAAAATATGGATTTTGTCAACACAAAAATCACAATACAATGTTGGAAAATACCACACAACTGTTTATTAATACACCCAGTTTGCGCAAGGATTACATTGTCGACAGAAGAAGGTGCAGGTGAAAAAGAGGAAAGCTGCAGGTTCGTTAACCCGTTGGGAAAGTTAGTGTTTCAGTACTCCACCATGATGCTGTTGCCCTGCTTTGGGAAGCGGTGGATTCTCTCATTCTTTTCCGATGCTTGAAGCTTACAGTATGTCCGGTTGGACAATGATCTTACACATCCTGCCGATAAGGGGACGAGTGGGCAGAATCAACCCCTGGCTGGATCCTTCGCCTCTGGGAAGGAGGCAAAGACCTGATGGCAGAGACTTCAGGGCAGGAGCCGACGGGGGTTGACGCCACTATATGAACGAAAGCGATGTAGTCGTCTCCAATCCTTTCAACCCGTTCGATCCGCTGACGGGAATTCTACAGACTCTCTACCTAACAGCAGGGTGCCGGCCCTCCTTTGAAAAGGTAGTTAACCAGATAGACCACGTCTCCTGCACTGACTAACCCGTCACAAGTAACGTCCGCTGACTCCGATGGGTTCGGCGCGGGTTCCCCTCTCAACAGATAATTGATTAAGTAAACGACATCGCCGGCGTCTATCACTCCATTACCGGTGGCATCTCCGCGGACAAATGCAGAAGGAAGATTGAAATCTATGTCGGAAGTGTTATTGGGCATGGTGACGTGAACCAAGTCTGCCTGCTCCAAACTCGGCTTTTGATCATACCACAGATCATCGCAATCCGCGGAGGCTTTGACATAGTAGTCCCCAGTGCGCAGGCCGGTTATGTTGTAGCTTCCGTCAGCAGAGGAGGTGTCTTCTCTGAACGAAGTTCCCACCTGGGAGAGCAACGGAACTACCTCTTGAGGCAGAAGTTGAACCAAGGAACTCTCATAGGCCGCCACAGTGCAATGAGAAAGAGGTTTTCCTCCCAAATCATATGCGTGCCCGCTGATTGAGCCTCCGACCTCCAAGCTAAAGTTCTTTCCGCTCACGGTGGAGGGAGATGTTACCAGTATGGAATCGGCGCTGCTCCAGCCGTCTTTGTTATCATAGAACTCAGAAGCATAGGTGGTATCCCCCAGGGCGAAGATCTTCCAATATCCGCTGCGGAGTCCCGCCAGCGAATAATTGCCACTGGGATTGACGAAAGCCACCTGGAACCACTCCAAGGTATCCTGCAACAGTACTCCTAAGACTAAAGTGCTATCCTCCAAAGGCGCTTCCGCCCCGGCGGAAACGCTTCCCTCTATTTTCCCACCTGAGCTTAGAGTGAAGTTTTTGGAGGAGGCGGTACCTCCTTCAGCCACTGAAACCGGATCTGCCGTCACCCAACTGGATTTACTGTCGTAATAAGTGTCGATATAGCCGAGCAAATTGAAGGTCCTCAGCTTGTAGACACCTGTGGGCAAACCTTCAAGGGAATAACTGGCAGTATTTCCCAGGCTGAGGGGCATGTCGTAAAACATCATCTTGTGGGTGGTATCGACGGCAAACACGAAGGTATACAAGACAAAAAACGACCCATTCAGTTTTATCGTTCCAGTGATCTTTCCTCCTATTCGAAGGGAGAAGTCTATGTTAGCCGTCGTGCCGCTTGATGAGACCGAGATCGTATCCGGCGTTCCCCAAACCGGTTTGTCATTCCAGTAGACATCCACAAAGACAGAATCATTGGTGGTCCGAACGGAATACTTACCACAGGTAAGGCCGCCGATGAGATAGGAACCGTCAGCACCGGTGGTGTCTTGGAAGCTATGATACGGACAAGTCAGTTGGCGCGCGGTAATCACCACGCCGGAGATGGGACCTCCCCCTGCAGCTTTGGTAACGTGACCACTTATTGCTCCGGCTCCAGCCGGCGCCTTTGCGAATCCTTCCCCCTTCTGCGAAAGCCCAAGACTTGGTGGCAGGGGCGTTCTCCATTCCTTCGGAAGGAGATGAGAGTGCGTCATCCCATCGAGCTTTGGCCAGAATGACATTTCCATATTTTTCGCCCCCAGATTGGTGCAAAGTCCCAACATCAGCACAAAAACCAGCCCAGGACCAATTATCTTTCTCTCCATTTTGTTCCTCCAGAGAGAATAAAGGGTTAAGATGAATCTGTCAACGGACCAAATGCCCAGACGGGGACATTTCGGTGTCCATCTGGACGGATGAAACCACGATTCTTCCGTTCCATCTGCTGACAGATTCCTTTTACTATTCCATTTTCCTTTTTCTATCTGCCTTGTCTTTATCCGTCATCCGCAATTGGTCATTGGTTATTGGAGTTATTTCCCTTTTTCCATCTTCCTTCTTCCTTTGTTCTTTCCCCCAGGGGAGAGGGAATCCACCTAACACGACGGCGAAGGTCCTCGCCTGAATAGTTAGTCGACGAAAGAATCAGTGTTCCCCAAATCAATCCCCCTCTCACAACTATCGTCTTCGGCCGCCAAAGGGTTGAGACGGGGACTGCTCTTCTGTGGATAGATTATCAAATGGATAGCACCGCCAATGCCTGCCAGTTCATCCCGATTAGCGTTCTCCTGCGGATACTGATTATGTCTCGTGGCGGCAGAATTGCTGCATGTAACCGTCGCGACACTCCGTCCTGGCAGACACGCGTCGCCGGGGGCATACCCAGTTATGGCAGGGGCATCATCTACGCTGTCTCCCGGGCCATGGTTTGTTCTAAGCCACGCGGCGCCAACCTGGGCAGACACCTGAGCTAAACTTGACATCCCTGAACCCGGCGCGACCCAAAAGAAGAGAATCAAGACAGTAAATATCCTCTTACTCACATTACGCATCCTTGGTTTCTTGGGTGTTCAGAAATGGCAACACCACTCCCTTGCGATTCCTTAGGAAGCTACAAGAAAGTAATAGAGCTATCTGAGCTAAAAATAGCCTTTCTTTAGCCTTTGTCAAGCTCAATCACGCAGCTTTTGCGTGCCGAAACAGTGCTTTCACATTTTTCTTGACAAAAAAGGGTTCCGCCTTAATTTGTGATTGTGAAATTATTCACAAATTTATAAACTCAAAAATTCGTTGATTGTGAGCACCACCCCCAGAGGAATTGAAATAGTGCGAAAAGTGTCCGATTCGACCATAAAACGTCTTTCCATGTACTATCGCGCCTTATCTGAATTCGAGAGTAAGGGGGAGAGGACCATCTCGTCCGAACACTTAGCGGAAAAGCAGAGATTGACCCCCGCGCAGGTGAGGAAAGATCTCTCATTGTTCGGCAGCTTCGGCACCAGGGGATTGGGTTATCAGGTGAAGGAGCTAAAGGAGAAGATAGCCGGAATCTTGGGACTGGGGCGAAGCTGGAACGTGGCTTTGGTGGGAGTGGGAAACGTGGGCTCCGCCTTAGTATCCTACAAGGAATTCTCCAAGCACGGGTTCAACATAAAACTGCTCTTTGACAATGATCAGCGAAAAATCGGCAAGAATCACAAAGGGATTGTCGTCTCGGACGCGAAGGATCTGGTCAGAAAGCTCAAGGAAAATGAGATCGAGATGGTGATCATTGCCGTGCCTTCCCAGGCGGCCCAAGAGGTCGCCGACGAAGTGGTCTCGGCTGGGGTAAAGAGCATCCTCAATTTCGCGCCTTCGCAAATCAAGGTTCCCAAGGAGGTGGTCTTGCGGTACGTTAACATGGCGGTAGAGCTGGAGCACCTTTCCTTCTGCTTAACCAACCGGGGCTTCCTGGTAAAATCGTAAGAAACCGTATCCGTATCCTTCTTTTGACTAAGGTTTTCCCTGAAGTCGTCATTTTTTGCTTGACAATCGGGGGCCGGATGCTTTTATAGTATAGGTTGAATTGGACTTAGCTCATGCAGAAAAAGATGCCGCGGGGAAAATTACCGGACAGAAGATCAGGACCACTCTTGGCCATCGGTTTTTTTGTTTTTCTCCTGTCCGGGCTGGTGGGGGCACAGGAATTCGGTGCGCCTTGCCGGTTGTACGGCCCTATCGACTTTCTCGGTGACGCGCCTCCGGATGGGAGGGCAGTGGTGGCATTGATCCGGGGGGAAGAGGCTGCTTCCTGTCAGACCAAAGACGGCCAGTATTACCTGGAAGTTCCTCAAGACAATCCGGCTACGTCCAAAAAAGACGGCTGGTCAGAAGGGGATACCATGACCATCAAGGTGGGAGGTCTTGCCGCTCTCCCCAAAATCCCGGCGTCTGCCGGATCAAAATGGGTGAAACTCACCGTCTCGAGCTCGGACGTCAAGCCGACCGTTTCCACCTGGGGCAAGATCAAGGCGCTTTTTAAGTGAAGGAGCGGATAAAGTAGTGGACGTTCTAACCGCTGAAGGGAAAACCGTTTATTGAAACCAAGACCCAAGGGTTTCCGTAAAAATCAATAGTAAGGTGCAAAAGGAGAGATCATGAAATTGAGCAGCCGAGAGATGGGAGATGTGGTGGTGCTGGAACCCAAAGGAAAGATAATGGGGGGACCAGATGCCACTCTTTTACATGACCAGCTCCACGAGTATATCGATCAAAACAAAAAGAAGGTGGTGATCGACTTAGCCAAAGTGGATTGGATGAACAGTACCGGACTGGGAATTCTGATTTCAGGTTTGACTACCTTAAGGAACAACGGAGGCGAGCTTAAGCTGGCAAACGTTACCGAAAAGATCCAGAGCCTCTTGACCATCACCAAGCTCATTACCGTTTTCGAGTGTTTCGACTCGATAGAAGACGCCGTGGCGAGCTTTAAGAAATAGGGATCAAAAGGGATCGTGGCTTGATAGCAAATAGTGCCTTTTGAGGCTGGGGGTGTAGTTGATCGAAAAGGTAGGTTGGCAAACCTGCCTTTTTTGTTTTAGAAATACGTCCTTAAGATAGAGCGCCCAATGCAAATTTCTTGGCTCGGAGAGCTTTCGTATGAACCGACCAGCTAAAGATTCTGCCGGATCATCTCGGGTTTTAAAAGTCGTTCGAAAAGACAATCAGATCGTGATTCCCAGCAGCTTGGAGTATTTGCCTAAAGTGGACGTATTTGTGGAGAACAGGTTGAAGAAGTTAGGGTTAGACAAGGATCAGATCGCCGACATTGCCATCTCTGTCAGCGAAGCCGTCACTAATGCGGTGGTGCACGGGAATAAGAATGACCTCAACAAAACAGTCTGGATAAGCCTAAAGGCGGATTCTTCGTCGGTAGAGGTGACGGTGGAGGACGAAGGAGGCAGTTTTGATCCGGTTTGCGTCGAGTCGCCGATTGAAGCAAAGAATCTGCTGAAGAAGGCGGGGAGGGGAATATTCATCCTGACAGCTCTGATGGACAAGGTGGACTTCTTCTGCGAGCCCAACAAGGGAACGAAGGTTAAGATGACCAAGATCATCGCCAAGGGTCCCTGCTGAACGGAATTGGTCCTCAGGAAACCCAGACCCTGATTGAGCGTCCCTTTGCGTTTGTCTTGATGCTTTAAAGGGTTCTTGCCGTGAACCGGTAAAGGATCAGTTGGTATAAGAGGAGAGGTGCCGTTTCCGAGATTCTTTGAATCTCGCAGATTGGAAAGAAAACCTCGCCCCCAGTTTGGTCGTCGTTAGCACTTGCAGCGAATTAGAGATGAGAGAGGAAATCCTTGAGCTCTATTTCCAAGAGAACCGGGAGGAGGCAGAATCGCTTGCCTCGTCAGCAGAATGAGAAGTTGAATTGACAGAATTTTTGCAACATTCGACCGGTTTGCCTCTCCAATATAGAGCAGACATTTCTGGGCATAGATTGCGTGGTTCGTACTTAGTCGGTGGGGAATGCTGGCGTGAATTTTCAGGTTCTGGTAGCTTCAATCTATTTGGCTTGCGGCGCCATACTGCTTTTCTTAGGCGTGGTCATCTTAAGGGAGGATCCGAGAAACCGGGTCAACCGGGTAACCAGCCTGATGCTTTTCTTTGCCGGATTAGGCCCGCTTTTAGCTTCACTGGGCACTTTCATCCGGTCTTCCTCCCAGGCCGATTCTTTTGTCGCTTCCCCCTTCACACATAACATATTCTATGTATGGGAATTCTTCTTCCCCTTTCTTTTGCTCTTCTCCTTAATCTTCCCCCAGGAGAACCGCTATCTCAAGAAATATCCCCGGCTCAAGTACTTGATCTTCCTGCCTCACATATTTCACACCATACTGGTCTTGGTATTCTACGAACCGGGCAGAATCATCCAATCCGTGGACGTGGAAAAGATGGGATCTTTAGCTAAGTTTTTTTTGGAGCCCATTTCGTTGGTCCTAAAATACGTGGCGGTGCTTTTCGGAATCGTGTACGACATCCACGTCCAATCTTTCTCCCTGATCAACCTGATATTTCTGATTATGGCGGTGTGGTTTCTACACCGCGGCTACAAGCGGGTGATGGTTCCCACTCTCAAAAGGCAGGTGGAGTTTCTGATATGGGGCATCAGGTCATCAGTCGGTCTCTACACCGTAGCTTTCATCGTACCCGCTCTCACTCCTCTGGAACTGCCGGAGACCCTGAGGTATTTTTTGACCATCGCGGCGCTGGTGGTGGGCAGTGGCTCCATCGCCTGGGCTATCATCAAGCATCATTTCCTGGACGTGAAGCTCATCGTTCGCCAGAGTCTGGTCTATTTTGCCACCTCCGCTCTCTTTGTGGGTCTCTACTTTCTCATCATCCGGCAGTTCGGAAGACTGCTCCAAAACCTGATTGGAACCGAAACTCCCGCAGTCGATGTAGCCTTCGTGATTGTCGCTATAATTTTCTTTCAACCCATCATGGGGCAACTCGACGATTTGATAAAGAGGTTTTTTATCCGAGAAAAATCGGATTATCGCGCGATGATGGAAACCTTCAGCCGGAAGCTGGTCACCATCTTTGACTTGGAGGCCCTGAGGGAGACGGTGGTGGACACGCTCAAGAAGGAGATGCTGGTAGAAAAGGTCTGCATCGCAATCCCTCACTCTAAAGAAGGTGGAACGACAAAGAACAACGGGTACCGCTTGTTCGTAGATGAGCCGCGATCGGAGGATGGCGATCCATTCGGCCGGGACGATCCCCTGCTATTGACTTTGAAAGAAAAGACCAGGCCCACCCCCCTCGCCGACTTCAAGATGCTGGAGGAGACCAGCCCCGTTCTGAAGCGATTGACTGGCTTGGGTGTCTTTTTGGTAGTCCCTCTGATCAGCCAGAAGGAGCTGATGGGGTTTATCGGTCTATCAAAAAAGACTACCCGGTTCAGGTATTCTTACGAGGATATCACTCTTCTGGGGGTACTGGCTAATCAAATGGTGATCGCCATGAGCAATGCCCGGCTCTACCAGGAATCGTTGGAAAAGCAGAGGCTGGAGGAGGAACTGGGTTTGGCGCGGCAAATCCAACTGGGGCTTTTACCCAAGTTCTGTCCTAAGTCCGAGTACTTCGAGCTGTCGGCCCACATTCACCCGGCCACCCAGGTGGGAGGTGACTATTATGACTTTCTTTACAGTGATTCGGGATCGGTCGGCATCGCCATTGCGGATGCCTCGGGCAAAGGCATACCTGCTGCCCTCTTGATCTCGTTGGTGCACGCTTCTTTGAGAGCAGAGGTGAAGAATAGGCTCTCCCCACCTTCGATTTTGTCCAACATCAACGATTTGATCTTCTCCTCCACCAGTTCCGAGAAATTCGCCACCATGTTTTACGGAGAGCTGCACCCGACCGAAAGACGACTCTCTTACTGCAACGCCGGACACAACTATCCTCTGGTGATCCGACAGGACGGCAGCGTAGAGTTTTTGGACAAAGGGGGCATGATATTGGGGGCTTTCGCCGAGACTATCTATGAAGGGGCAGAGGTGATCCTGAGAAAGAACGACACCCTGTTCTTTTACTCGGACGGTCTGACCGATAATTTCAATTCCAAAGAAGAGGAGTTTGGAGAGCAGAGGCTGCTCGATTTGTTGATCCAAAATCGTTCCCTGGGTGCCGAGGAGCTGAAAGAAAAGGTGATAGAGGAGGCGGCCAGTTTTTCTGAAGGCACGCCTCCTTATGACGATCTCACCCTGGTGGTGCTGAAAATATACTGATCTGCCCCATCCCTGCCCTTGCCCCTAAGGGTCAAGGGTCAGGCGTCAAGAGACCATGCAAATGCGGAAAGACCGTCCCCCCTCCCCTGGTGGGAGAGGGATAGGGTGAGGGGGACAGATAACAAGCCAAAGAGGCAGGAAAATGAAGAAGAACAGCCGGTCAATCAAGATCGAAACACCAAAGATCAGAAGAAGCTGGATCAGAAGTCCAGCCACCAAAATAAAAGAGAGCGGGAAGGTGTACAAAAGAGGAAAATCCGGACAATCGTCAACGGATGTAACGGATTTGACCAAAGGGATCGAAAAAGCTTACCGCTATTGTCCCCGCTGCGGTACAGAGATGGTCGAAGAGAGCATCGATCACCGGAAAAGAAAGATCTGTCCGCTGTGCAGATTTGTGTTCTATAATAATCCGGTTCCCGCTGCCGGTGTGGTGATAGAAAAAGAAGGCAAGATACTTCTGGTGAAAAGGAAATTCGAGCCATACAAGGGAGATTGGTGTTTGCCTGCCGGATTTATGGAATATGACGAATCGCCGGAGCAGTGTGCCATCAGAGAGATCAAGGAAGAGTTGAATGTGGATGTGAAGCTGAATGGTCTATTTGGCGTTTATTCCGGCAAGGACGATCCCCGAACCCATGCGGTATTGATTATGTATTGGGCAAAGGTTATTGGCGGAGAAATGAAACCGGGAGACGATGCCGACGAGATAAGATTTTTTGCCAAAGACGAAGTCCCCCCAAACATCGCTTTCTTAGCCCACAGGCAGATCATCAAAGAATTTTTCGAGTAGGGGCGAATTGCAATTCACCCCTACGGGCCTTTTCACGGTTTAGCCCTCCGGATTCCTTTGGTTCCGAATCGTCTCACGGTTGCTTACGCCATCTTATTATCTGAATGCCTTCCTTGCCTGAGTAGATGAAGAGGTAAAAGTTTCCCTTGCCATATAGATATATGGGTCTTTCGGTGACAGCGTATTCGGGGGGTGCTTAGGTTCCAGAGACCCATTGTAATGGTCAAGCACAGAATAGACTTTTTGACGGTTCCAGATTAGAGCGATTTACCTCATTTGACCTGACTTGATTTATCAGTTTTCTGTGTTCTCTGGCCCGGGCCAGTTTCTCTTTGCGAAT
>JBAVQU010000014.1:0-66115 GCA_049694315.1 Candidatus Zixiibacteriota bacterium | reverse complement strand
CCCTAAATTGCCGCTTGGCCATCCATTCCCTCCTTCTAAAAGCCAACTCGTAAAATACAAAAAACAGAAGAAAACCGCCCTAATTCAATCAAGCCCAAAAGTCCAATTCTAATTTAAGCAGAACACTTTGGCTTCTTTGTTTTCAAGATCGGAGATGCAACCAGTGATGGGGCGGTGGACGCGGGAGACGTGGTCTACATCATCAACTATCTGTACAGGGGTGGACCTGCTCCAACTCCCCTGGTGACCGCGGATGTGACGCATGATGCCATCCTCGACGTCAGCGATCTGATTTATCTGATCAACTATCTTTACAGAAGCGGGTCTGTTCCCAGTTGCCCATAGTAACACAAGATGAGGAGACGTCGAGGTAGACGTCTCACCTGAGGCGGGACTTCTGCTTTTTCTCGGCGGGGCACATCGGCTGCGCAAGAAGAATCTTCTGTCTCTCAATCTGACATCACATGTCTATCTGACCGGTGATCCCGACAAAGAGAAAGCGAGCGGGCACACGAAGATAATCAGGCCTTTCGGCCTCGGATGCCGGTTGCGTGGTAGGTCCTGAAACGGCAAACGAGGACATCGAGAAAGACGAGAACCGACTACAATCAAAGCTTGTGGGCGACAGTCCTCAAAAAAAAGCCCCGCCATGGGCGGGGCTTTTTTATAAGACCATCCTTCCTATTGACTGCAAGGGGAAGCTCCTTCTCTGAAAAGGTAGTTTACCACGCGGATGACGTCTGAGGTGTTCACCACTCCGTCACAGTTCGTGTCGCCGCTGAGCAAAGGATTAGGAGCAGAACCACCTCGATAGAGGTAACCAATCAGGAAGATCACGTCGGCAACGTCTATTGACCCATTGCCAGTAACGTCACCCACTTGGACGGATGGAAGCGTAAGATTGATTCCACCCACGTTGCCAGAGACCACCTGCACGGGATTGGGATAGGACCCATCGTGATACGAGACTTTCGAAGCCGAAACCGTATAGGTGCCAGGCAGAAGACCGCTTATCACATAGCCTCCGTCAGTGGAGCTTCTGGCGAATCCTTTTACTTGTCCGGAGACTAAAGCATAGACGAAGGCACCTTCCACCGGTGAGGCATTAGAGTTGACCACGCCGGAGATGCTCGCCCCCTCCGAGCGGCAGGTTCCAAGATGGAAGTCGATGTTATTGGCATTCGGCGTTACCAAAGTGGCTTCCTGCCAAGTGTAGACTCCGTCGTAGAACTCGCCAACGTATCCCGGAGCAAAAGCGAACACGTAGTAGTTTTCCATCTGTAACCTCTGAATTTGGTAGGCTCCCAAAGAATCGGTGAAGGCAAAACCCCAATTCCCCCTGCCGGAGACGGCAAAAACGATGGCAGAGGTTATGGGAGATAGGGTGCTGTCGTCCGATACTTGCCCAGCAATCACTCCCTGCGCCTGGCTACCGTGAGGATGCAAGGCAAAGTTGATGTCGGGAACGTTTTGCCCCTCGATAACGTTTATGGTGTCAGGATAATCTTGCGGCTCATAACCCCAGGCCCAAGCCGTCACAAAGTAGGACCCGGGATAAAGACCAGTGATAGTGTACTGGCCCAGAGAATCAGAGTGAGCTTGTTTATGACCAAACTGTCCATATGCCCAAACTTGAGCCCACCTGATCGGCTGTCCAGTCTGCTGGTCAGCAACTGATCCGGAAATCGATCCAGGTTCGCCCATAGAAACAAGAGCGAAGTCGATGTCAGGCGTCTCCTGTCCGGCGACGACGGTTACCGGTTGTGGATAGACCGCATTTTGATAGCCGCACTTGTGAACTCCGACCCTATACTGCCCAGGTGTCAGATGCTGCATAACATAATATCCCGCCGTGTCTGTCCACCCCTCCCCACCGCAACAATAATAGTTGGTGTCGCCGTAAGCCCAGACATGGGCCATGGGAATAGGAAGACCTGTTTGGGAATCGGTCACCCTTCCGGAAATCGAGCCTGTCCCTGCGCCGCCCTCAGGAGCAAGAGCGAAATCTATGTTGGGAGTATTCTGTCCCGATATCACCTCAACCGGTGTCGGATACATTTCGGGATGATAACCCGGTGCGTGTGCATTAACCTGATAGAATCCCGGGGGCAAGTTAGCGCAAGTATAATAGCCGGCTGAGTCTGTATACGAGGCGATAGGGTGCATTCCGTTAGGCATGACCGCCGCACCAACGATGGGTAAACCCGTGACCCCATCCGTCACTCTTCCGGAAATCGATCCCGCTCCTCCACCTGCCGGTGTCAAGGCAAAATCAATGTTAGGTGTGTCTTGGCCTGGGAGCACCTGAATGGAGTCAGGGAAAACCTGCTCCTGATATCCGAAGGCGGAAGCAACGACTAAGTAAATCCCCGGACGCAGATGCTGGATATTGTAATATCCTGTGCTGTCGGTCATAGCGCCCCCGCACCCTCCGTGACAGCTATCTCCCACTGTGTGTACATGGGCGGCCATGATGGGAAGCCCAGTTGCTCCGTCGGTGACTCTTCCGGAGACTGAACCGAACTGGGCGGATGCCGGCCCCGAAATGACAGCGAGGAGAGTCAAGCTCAAAAGGACAACAATAAGTTTTCCTTTCATCTTGAAGTTACCTCCTGGTTTTGGGTTAGTAGTTGCACTTTCTGAATCTTATGGCTCTGGGAAATAGATTCTTTAGGCACAAAGACCACCGGTAGGTTAGGTTCCAACCCAGCCCGAAAACATGTATAGAGTAGTTAACCCCAGATTGCGGATCTGCCCACTTTCGGCAATCCCGTCTACCGACAGTATAACGTCCGACGGTTTCTTGTCAAGGGGAAAAAGAGATCGTCATTCGGGGAACGGGCAAATCAGAGCAAGACCGACATTCCATAATCGCGGGCCCGGGCAGAATCAAGGAATTGACCAGCGGACGGAACAATCAATCTCACGCCCATAGGCTCCGCAAACAATGAGGCTTGCCCAGAGGCGGGTTACCGAATCTCCCGGTGGCAACTCCGGCGGCGACAAATCGTTATGGAGGCGCCGGGGCAAATAAACGATATGGAATCAGGACAAATACTCCAAGATCAATGAGACGGTTCTTCTCAGATCCTTGCGGGGGGAAATAATATCCAGGAATCCGTGCTCCATGAAGAATTCTGAGCTTTGGAAGCCGGAGGGAAGGTCTTGCTTTATGGTCTGCTGAATGACCCGGGGACCGGCAAATCCTAAGAGCGCTTTGGGCTCAGCTATGATGACGTCACCCAAGGAAGCATAGCTGGCCATTACTCCCGCAGTGGTGGGGTTAGTCAGAATCGAAATGAAAGGGATGTTTTCGTCACCCAACTTGGCCAAGAGCGCGGAGGTCTTGGCCATCTGCATCAGCGACAAGATGCCCTCCTGCATCCGGGCACCACCCGAACAGGAAATGATCACCAGGGGGACGCGTCTCTCCAGCGACTTCTCAATGGCCCGGGCCACTTTCTCGCCGACTACCGATCCCATGCTGCCGCCGATGAATCCAAAATCCATCACGGCAAAGCTGACCTCTTTGCCTTCAATCCTGCCAGTTCCGATGACAATGGCATCCTTGAGGTTGGTCTTCCTCTGCGATTCCCTCACCCGGTCGGGGTATCTTTTCGAGTCCTTGAACTCCAGAGGGTCTGTGGCTTCCAGATTCGAGGCATATTCGTCCAGTTTGCCGTCATCCAAGATCAGGTTAATGTAGTCCTTGCTCTTGATGCGAAAGTGATAATCGCACTTGGGGCAGACCCAGAGATCCTTTTCCAGCTCTCTTCGGTAGATGATCTCCCCGCAGGAGTCGCACTTGACCCAGATGCCGTCCGGTATCTCCTTTTTTCTCTGGGAAACCAATCCTTCTTTTGCTTTTCTAAACCATTCCATGCTTGTCTCTCTGCATAGGATTTCTGTGCGCAGCCTCTCCCGACTAGCCTCTACTCATTTTTCTCGTTTGTCGTTGGCGAAGCTTGGTGTTCGATCCACTTAGTATCACGAATCTTCGAGCTTCGAAACCGAAACAAGCTTCGTTACCCCTAAACCGCCTTCAAAACCTATCTACCAAGTCAACGAAGAATGAGCGTCTTCGCTTTGCTCAGAGGTTTTTCACCATGATTATGGCGTCTTCGACAGGCAGGCGGTAATAGCGTTTCCTTCTGCTGATCTCCGCAAACCCAAATTCGTGGTAGAGATTCCGGGCCGATAGGTTTGATTCCCTCACGCTCAAGATAACACTTGAGCAACCCCGGTTAACGGATTCTAAGATCACTCTTTCCATCATCATCCGACCTATTCCTTTTCTCCTGTAGTCGAGAGCCACGGCAAAATTGGCAATCTCCATCTGACCATCCACGTTCCACAAGCAGGCATAACCGACGATTTTTTGGTCAGCCTCCACCACCAACGGAATGGTGAACTGGTGTTGCAGCTCTTCCTGGAAGTTCTCTTTGCTCCACGGATCAGAGAAACACGATTTCTCCAGTGCGGCTATCTCTTCCAAATCCGCCGGAGTCAATCCTCGGATTATGATACGGTCAATTTCCCTTAACATTCTTGAATTTCAGCTCCGCCTCCGACATTCTAATATAGAAAGGCTCCAGATTAGTGATGTTCTCAGTTTGACCTAAGGTCAGCCTCTTGCCGCCCATTCGCGCAACGCTGGCGCCGCTCGGCAGCGACTGCTCGTTTAGGGCAAAGAAAGCTTCGGCTCCCAAAAGATCAGTCAGCTTTTTCTGATAAAGCCTAGCACCCGGACCGACAAACAGGGTTTCCTTAGAAATCCTCCCGGCCAATTCCTCTATTTCGGTGACCAAATACTCGCTTTCTCTTTTCACATCCCCTGCACCGGTATCATAAATTGCCGCATAGACCTGACCCTTTTTGGCATCCAGCAAAGGCGCCACCGGATACCTGCTGTAGAGGGAGAGTGAAGCCAAAGCATCCAGGCTGCAGACACTGGCAAGAGGCTTGCCGGTGGCAAAGCACAACCCCTTTACCGTTGACAGTCCAATTCTCAGACCGGTGAAGGAGCCAGGACCGATGGAGACGGCAAAACCGTCCAGTTGATCTACGGTCATCCCCGCCGTTCTCAAAGCCAAGTCGATGGTGGACAAAAGCACCTCTGAATAAGTGATCTTGACGTCAAACTTTAAATCCACCAGAATTTCGTCTCTTTCCACAATGCCCACAGCGGCGGTCATGGTGGATGTATCTACGCCCAATACCTTCATAGTTGTTAGAAAGACCCGGCTCCTCAGCTGCGAAACAAGCTCTTTCGCAAGTGTCGCATCCTTCGGTCAAACCTATCGTTCAAAACTCCTGAAGCCGGATTTCCCTTTCGTTTTCCGAAACGATCTTCAACTTCACTTCCAGTCTCTTTTCCGGGAGAAAGGCTTCCACTTTTTCTGCCCATTCGATCAAAGTGATGCCTTTGCCGTAAAAATACTCCTCGTAACCTAATCTAATAAATTCCTCGACATTCTCCAAGCGATATAGATCAAAGTGATACACCCAGGTGGGCGAGCCGCGGCATTTCCCCGGATATTCATTGATGATCACAAAGGTGGGACTGGTGACCACCCTTTCCACTCCTAATCCGGCGCAAATGCCCTGAATTAGAACGGTCTTTCCGCTACCCAGCGGACCCATCAAAGCCACCACGGAGCCGGGTTCAAGTCGCCTGGACAAATTCTGACCGAATGCTTGAGTCTGTTCTGGACTATTGGTTTTCTCGCCCATCATCACCTGGCAAATATAACACAAGACATCCAAAATGAAAAATGCAAAATGACGCTTGACTCGCATAATCGGGCCTGAGTCAAATGACCGTCGGGCAGACGAAGATTCAAAATCTTAGAACAAAGGATAAGCAAATCGGTGCGCCGACAAGAATGTCTGCGCCAGCATGATGGATCCACGATGTTGGTAGGTGGCTCGTCGGTTGGCAGGTTGGTAGGACAGACATTCCTGCCTGTCCTACCAAATTCCCAGCACTAGTTTCCTCTCCCCGATGGAGAGCAAAGACGCAATTCCTTCTCCCTTGGGGGAGAAGGTTAGGATGAGGGGGAAGGAGACTAAAGAGTCGCGGGTGGGGGGTTGCCCAACCCAGGGTGGGTTGGTTAAATCCATGACCAGCCCGGCTGAGCATGGATGTCCACCAGGCGAACTTACCATGCATTGATTGGATTTGTCACAACTTATCTCTTCGGCGTCATGGTGACGACAGGCAGGATCATCTCTTCCAGTGAGATTCCTCCGTGCTGGAAGCTATTCTTATACTCCTTTTCGTACTCACTGTACTTGGTGGGATACACGAAGTAGAAATCTTCTTTGGCTATGATGTAGGTGGTGGACATGTTGTAGCGGGGCAATTTGTACTGCGAGGGGTCCTTGATCAAAATAGCCTCTTTGGGATTGCAGTTAAGATTGTCCCCGTACTTGTACCGCAGGTTGGTGGAGGTGTCTTTTTTGCCCAAGGCAATGGTCCCACGCATACCAAGAACGCTCCCGTGATCGGAAGTAAGAATAACCGTGCAATCCTGAGCAGAAAGGTACTGCAAAACCTTGAAGAGAGAGGAATGCACAAACCAGGGTCTGGTCAGGGAGCGGTAAGCGGACTCGTCCGGAGTCATCTCTCTTAATATCTCGGATTGCGATCTTCCATGAGCCAAAATGTCCAGAAAATTGAATACTATGGAAAGCAGTTGAGTATCCTTGTACGATGATATCTTTCGGGCCAAATAGTCTCCCTCCGCCGCATCCAGAACCTTTACATACCTGGTATCGGACTTGAGTAACACTCCGAGTTTCTTGAGCTGGTAATCCAAGAGCTGGTGTTCGTATCTGTTTCGGCTGGAGTCGTCGATAGTTCCCGCCTTCCACAACTCCGGATACATGCGAGCAATCTCAGCAGGGAAAAGACCGCTGAAGATGGCATTGCGCGAGTAGGGCGTGGCGGTAGGCAGGATAGAATAGTAGTAGTCTCTTTTTATATGAAAGTATTCGTCCAGTACCGGCTCTATGGTCATCCATTGATCCAGACGCATGCAATCCATCACGACGAAGACCGTCCGTACCTTCTGCGAGAGAGGCGGAAGGAGATAATTCTTGACCAGATTCACCGAGAGGGGAGGGGGGTTATCGTTTGCCAGCCATCTTAAGTAGAAGCTTTCGATGTATCTTCCGAATTCGATGTTGCATTCTCTTCTCTGTCCCTGATGGGTCTGCCTCAAATCCGCATCGCCAACGCTGTCCATTTCCACGTCCCATTCACAGAGAGTCCGGTGGATGTCGATCCAATTTTGCCAGCTTAATGCTCCAAAAAGAGAAGCTCTGATCTTAGCGGATGTTTCCGCATAGTCTCGTGCCACCCTCTGGGTTCTTATCTTCCTGGTTTCCAGAATCTTCTTGGCCGCAGAAAGAATCTGGCTGGGGTTGACCGGCTTGGTCAGATAATCGTCGATCTTCTGACCAATGGCCTGCTCCATTAAGTTCTCCTCTTCGGACTTGGTCACCATTATCACCGGCAGATTAGGATTCTTCTCCTTGATCTCCTCCAAAGTGGTGAGACCATCTTTGCCCGGCATCATCTCGTCCAGCAGCACCAAGTCGAAATTTTTCTTTCCCACCAAAGCCACGGCGTCGTCGCCGTTGGACGCTTCCGTCACTTCGTAACCTTTGGACTGAAGGAAGATGATGTGCGATTTCAATTGATCGATTTCGTCATCCACCCATAGGATTTGCTTGATTTCTTCTTTCATCGTTTTAGCCAACCTTTGTTACTGGTTATTCAAGAACGAAGCCAACGACAACATGACGTATGGTAAAGAGTTCGGTTGATTTATTTATATCGACTGGTAGACATTCAAAAGCAATTGCACAAGATCATTTATTTTGAATTTCTTTAACTCATCTTTGTTTGTCAGATATTCAAAAATATTGTGGGCTTTCGCATTGGCTTCTTTTTTGAATGTTCCCACATCGGTATTGAATTTCTCAATATACCTTCTCGCATTTGGCTTAAACTGATCCCTCTTGTCAAATAGATTCTTGACAAGGACGCTCATTGGTAAATGGTACATTGTTGCTTTGTCATACCAGAGATCAACATCACTAGGAAATTTCTTTTCGAGTATGTTGAATACAAGATTCTCGACTAGTTTTCTGCATAAGAAAAAAGCAGCATTTGGATAATTCGGCTTGTAGCATCCGTTGATCTCGTCTTGTAATTTGTAATAGAAATTCTGTGGATAATTACCTTTTACGTCAATCAAATCCTCTTCTTTTGATTTGATCCGGCGTACGTTGACAACGCGGCGTTCTTTTTTAGCTTTTTGTAGTTTACGAGCCTTCTTCTTCTCAAATTCAATTTCACTTCTTTTATCTATGAATATTTTGGTTATAGCTGTTTGAATGAACATCACTAAGTCAGAGAACTCTCGACTAAAGATAACACCTTCCCTTGTGGTAGTATCAACGATCCTTGGATTTGTAAGTTTGCTTATGTTCACAATACCAACTACCTGATTTGTTCTCGGGCACATAGTGTTTACTTGAGCTTCGGTTTCAAGGGCTATCCAATCAAAACCCGGTTCGCCATATGGTTTAACTCGAAAATTATCCCTGTATAATTTCAAGCCACCAAATTCATCCAGAAAGCTTTTTATTTCTTCTAACTCTTTTGCACTTGGTTTCTTCTTCAATCTCTCTTCATAGGGCCCTGCTATCCTATACCAGAAGTATAACTCAAAATCGACATCACCGCAATCAAGAGGGGTATTTAACGTTGCTGCATGTTCACTGTGTTTTTGGTTACCAACGTAGAAAGAGTATTTGATCGAGTTTTTTGCTTGCAACTTAGCTTTTAATCTGTATACCGCCCAATCTAGCAATTTGCGAGACGGTCGTTTTAAAGATATACCTGAAAAACCATCTTCAGGTATGACTTTAAAATCAGACTGTGAAGCATTTAAGGGGTGAATAAGATACACATCTTTCAAGAGCGCCTTCAATTTGTCATTGTCGTTCCATGAAGTTCTCAGACTACTAATTTCAAGACTTGTTCCTTGTTCTCCCTTGGGTTTCTGGAAACGATAACCATCGTTGTTCACATCATTACATTGAACGTTATTTTTTCTATACTCTTCCCAGTTATAATGTATCTCATAACCGTTAGATTCACCTTTTGGACAAGACCTCAAGACCGTTTTCTTTCCTAAGCTTTCTGAAGCGAGACGACCAATACCCTTTGCACCAACGGGTATTCTGCCTAGGCTTGTTTTAGTTACAACGGATTTATGAGGGGAAGCTATAATCATCCATTTATTCTCCAAATCACCATAGGTCATTCCTATGCCATTGTCGGAGACTACAATTTTAGCATCATCTGGACTATTTCTGCTAACAATAGAAATCTCAACCTTGGTAGCATCCGCATCATAAGCGTTTCTAATTAGCTCGAGAATAGCCACATTCGGGTTTGATATTGACTCTTCACCAAGCTCTCTTATAAGATTACCGCTAATCTTGAATCTAAAAGGTGCTATTTTTTCGGGTTGTCGCACAGTGTTACCTCAAATTTGTTATCAAAGACTTAGCAATAGCCGCAGCTAACAAAGGTGGTACTGCATTTCCTATCTGGTTAAACTTTTTCATTAAAGGTCCTTCAAACTCGTACCAATCCGGAAATGATTGTATTCTCGCAGCTTCTCTTGGGGTAATTGTTCTTGCCTGTTTACCATCAGGATGTATGAATCGGTTCCCATCTTTTTCGAGATGTGCGAATATAGTTGAACACGGCTTGTCCCAACTCTGTTTTTTGTATTTGTCGAGAAAACTCGTCATGTCATATTTTATTAACTTTTTCAGGTCTTTTATGGTTTTATCTCTGTTCCTAAAAATATCTAGTGCAGTCATACCCTGCCTCATGCCTCTAAAAAGCAGAATGTCATTTCTTTTCTGTCCCCTTGCCAAGTGGTGTGTCAATAGAGCCTGACCATTCGGACTTACGAAGTCTAGAAAAGCCCTTGCCTTGTCTCCAATAGATTCGTAATGTTTTCTGAACAAATCATCATGGTAAGGCATCTGATCGGACCCATTGAACACCTTCGCATTATGCTTGTCAACCAGAAGGCGGTCTTTCTTCGGTATACCGGTAAATGTTGCTTTGGCTCTTAGTCTTGGCAAATCTCCGATTGCTTCATGTAACGTTATGTATTCGGATTCCCGGTGCGTTGCCGATGGATAGGGGTTTTTGATGCCACGGTTATTTCCAATAAGAAAAACCCTTTCTCTTGTCTGCGGTACCCCGTAATCAGCTGCATTCAAAATTATATAATCGTTCTCTACTTCCTGACTTTCGCTTTCGAATGAATACCCAAGGTTTTTGAAATCAGATGAGATTACATCTATATACCGCCTTTCATTTCCGTCTTTTTTAGATAATATCCCCTTGACGTTTTCAAAGATAATGAAAGAAGGCTCCAATTGCTTGACGAGCTTAAGATACTCAATGTAAAGCTTGTCCGTACTATTGTATCTTTTTTCCTTCCCTTTTCCGTACCCTGACCTTGGTCCAATAAGCGAAAATGACTGGCAGGGTGGCCCACCTATAATAATATCTATACCGGAATTGCATTTTTCAATTACTTTTCTGTGTATGTTGTTATCGGTTAGGTCACCTTCGAGGACGATGTCCTCATCTCCGTATTTACTGGCAAAGTATTTTCTTAACGTTTGACATGCATATTTATCACTATCGACAGCTAAGACAATTTCATATGCTTTATTGCCATCAGGAGTGGAGACCAAGTCGAATCCAAGAGAAAAGCCTCCGCCGCCAGCAAACAGATCCAATACTCTTAGTTTCTTTTGTGTACCCAGCCTCATATAAGTTTCTTCACAATTTGATAACATCCATCACATAATTCTTCAAGTATTATTTTTCTTGCTTGATCCTCGCTGAACTGGCAGAGAATGCCTTTTATCTCCATATGCCAGGCATAATGGTTCTTGTGAAACAATTTGTTTCTTAAATTTCTGAGTTTTTCAATGAAAATGAACTCATCCTCAGTAATCAAGCCTTTTTCTTTTGCCTCTCTTGTCAACTGAGAGAAACTCCCGTCACTCCTGTCTAACACACCGTTAATCGCATGCTCAACAAGCAAAAACAGACAAGCTAGTGCAGTCATATATTTGTTTTCGTCTGCGCATTCCTTTGATTCCCTTGCCAAATCCCCCAACACCTTGTCTTTTGCAATTATTTCGTTAATGTTGTTCATCCGCAAGAATCTCTCTTTTCGAGTTCCCTATGCACGCGGATGTAACATCTGTCTAACGTGCTTCTTATCTGATGCTCCCAGAATCTGATTACCTTCCACCCCTTTTTTCTCAACTCGGCATTAACTATTTTATCACGCTTTACGTTAGTATCTATCTTTTTCTTCCAGAATCTCCAGTTGGTTGTAGGCTTTATGAAACACTTTGGACATTTGTGCCAAAAGCACCCATCAATGAAAACAACAATTTTGCTTTTCGGAAACACAATATCCGGGTTTCCCGGCAAGTTGTAATGTAATCTATATCCCTTTATTCCCGCTGACCAAATTGCTTTTCTGAGCATAAGTTCTGGCTGCGTGTCTTTGTCGCGTATCCGAGACATGCAGTAACTTCTCTGTGCTTTCGTAAGGACATCCGTCATTACGTATCGAAATCTTCGTTTCAGATTATCAGACTTACCGCATCCATCTCCTTTGGCTGGTTCACATTCATCAGATGAAGGATGGTCGGTGCTACGTCGGCAAGCTTACCTTTCGGTCTTAACTTGCCCGTGAAGCCTTCCATTACCAAGGCGAAGGGGACTGGATTGGTGGTATGGGCGGTGAAGACCTGACCGTTGTCAGGATCGATCATCTGATCGGCATTTCCATGATCCCCGGTAACTAATGCAATTCCATTGACCGATCTGGTTGCCTCAATAACCTTTCCCACACATTGGTCCACGACCTCGATGGCTCTGATGGTTGCCGAGATAACCCCAGTGTGTCCCACCATGTCCGGGTTGGCGTAGTTTAAGAGAATGAAATCGTATTTCCCCGACTTTATCTCCCGGACTACGCTTTCGGTCACTTCGAATGCGCTCATCTCCGGCTTTAAATCATAGGTGGCGACTTTGGGAGAGTGGATCAGAATCCGGTCTTCTCCCTCGAAGGGTTTCTCCACTCCCCCATTGAAAAAGAAGGTCACATGCGCATACTTCTCGGTCTCGGCGATGCGTAACTGTTTTTTCCCCTCATTCTGTAATACCTCTCCCAGAACATGGGTGAGCTTTACGGGAGGGAAAGCGATCTTGCATTTCAGCTTCTCGTCATATTGTGTTAAGTTGATCAGATCGATGGTCAGATTATCCGGCCTGGGGAATTCCTTGAAACTCTCGTCCGTCAATGCCCAGGAAAGCTCCCGACCGCGGTCTGCGCGGAAGTTGAAGAATATTCCCACGTCTCCCGGTCTGATCCTCCCCGTCTCCTGACCTCCATCGGAAGTGACCACCATCGGAACTATGAACTCGTCGGTGACTTGGTCGGCATAGGATTTCTTCATGGCGCCGATCACGTCGTTGGTCTTTGGCCCCTCGCCATACACCATGGCCCGATAAGCCTTTTCCACGCGCTCCCACCTTTTGTCTCTATCCATGGCGTAATATCGTCCGGCCAGGGTGGCCAGCTTCCCTACTCCCAGCTCTTTGAATTTTCCCAAAAGCTCCTGAAGGTAACCTGTGCCGGCAGTAGGCGAAGTGTCTCTTCCGTCCATGAATGCGTGCACCCAGACATTCTTTACATTCCTATCTTTAGTCAGTTTTAGCAGGGCGTACAGATGATCCAGAGAGCTGTGCACCCGTCCGTCTGAGACCAAACCCATAAGATGCAGGCATGTGCCTCTCTTTGTAGCAGTCTCCATAGCCTCCAGCAGGATGGGGTTCTCAAAAAAAGTTTTGTCTTTAATCGACTTGTCAATCCGGGTGATCTCCTGATACACCACCCTCCCCGCGCCCAGATTGAGATGTCCAACTTCGCTGTTCCCCATCTGTCCATCCGGCAGACCCACGTCCAGACCGGAGGCGCCCAGAGTGGTGTAAGGGTATTTCGAGAAAATTGCATCCAGGCTGGGTTTAGAAGCCAAAGCTATCGCGTTACCTTCTCTGCGCGGGTTCATACCATACCCATCCATCACCAGAAGCAGAATCATAAAGTCATCCTTGTTGGTTTACAATTGACGGAGTTTCTCTCCACTTTCCCCTTAAGGTCATCAAAGCATTTACGTGAGCAGCATCCAGAATGGATGAGATGCCAGATAGAAAAAGGTAACCACGGATTGGACCTATGGAGTCGGTTTCTCAGACCCAAAGCAATACAGAAAGCCATCTTCTGAGGTAATATAGAGCTTCCCCTCGTAATAAGCGGGTGAGCCTGAGATCATTCCGTCGGTTTGATATTTCCACAACATCTCACCGGTGAAGCGGTTCAAAACGTAAAAATTGCCGTCATACGATCCGAAGAAAAGCTTGTCGCCAACTGCGACCGGGGAAGAGTGCACCAGCCCTTCGGTCTTGAATTTCCATACAAGCTGTCCCATCTTCTGATTCACCGCATACATGCAGTGGTCGTTGGATCCGATGTATACCAAACTTTCGGTGACAGCCGGGGAGGAGTATATATCCGATTCGGTCTGGAATTTCCACACGAGTGAGCCATCGTTTGAGTTCAAAGCATAGAGATTGCCGTCAACCGATCCGAAGAATATCATTCCGTTACTCACTGCGGGAGAGGAATAGACGCCACCCTCAGCTTTGAATTTCCACCTTATTTGGCCGCTGTCTGCTTTCAAAGCATACAAATATCCATCGGTTGAGCCAAAATAGATCATCTCTTGGTCTGAAGAGGGCGGAGACGGACCCGCATAGGCCGGAGTGGAGAAGATAGAAGCTTTGGCGTCAAATTCCCAGATTTTCCTACCGGTGGTCCTCTCTAAAGCCCTCAACCTTCCGTTGGCCGATCCGACAAAGATTCTATCTTCATGGATAATCGGTGACGAAGTCACGTCCCCCAGTCTTTTCTTCCATACGACACGTTTGCTAATCAGATCGAAGCCGAGAAAGGTCTCTTTCCCCGTATCCGTGCCAAAATAAACACCGGTGCTCTCTGCACATGCCGTGGTGGCGACGGGTGAGGAAAGCTTCAGGAAACCCAGGCTCCTTCCGGTGAACGCATCCAAAAAATGCACTCTCTTGTCCAGCGATCCGACCACCGCCATTCCGCCGATGATAATGGGCGAAGACTTCAAAGGTCTTTTGGCATCGTATCTCCACAAGAGCCGGGTGGGGGTTCCGGTGGCTGACGGATCATAGGCAGCATTCCGGCCATCTCTCCGGAAACTCCTCCAGTCCGCAGAGTCTGCGGTGTCGATCCTGCTCCATTTAAATGTCCGCGCACAAGATGCCGTCACCAGCAGGACCAAAAGACAGGTGAAAAAGCAAATTCTTCGGCTCATCAAAAGCTCCATCCGAAGAAGAAGTCAAAATCCGTTTTCTTACTGACAGTCTCGAAATCGGTAGTCCGGGAGAGATCAAAGCGGAGAACTATCACATCCCCTAAGCTGATCCTGGCTCCGACTCCAAAGCTGCCGTAAAGCTGGTCAAACTTATCTTCCCAAGCATTGCCGGCATCGAAGAACAAAGCCCCACGGATGGCATGGAAGGTGATCTTTCCGAAAGGAAAACCGAAAGAAAGGTTGTCGATCAGGGGATACCGGAGCTCATTATTCAGCAGAACCAAGTGCCTTCCATAGAAGGCATGCTGATCGTATCCTCTCAATGACCAGCTTCCTCCCAGATACAGTCTCTGAGGCTCTTTGCCGCTGGAGGAGAACCCCATAGCTCTCACCGCAAAACAGCTGTTCTTTGTTATCCGAAGGTACTTTCTGAAATCACACAGGATGAGCTTGTTGTATGATTCCCCGTTATCCGGTCTCATGGTCAGACCCAACGTCAAATTGAGCCTGGTGCCGTCGATGGGTCCGACGTAGTCCCAGATGCTGGTGTCCAAGACCCAGGAAACGTAATTGGTGGAGAGAAAGGCCTTCCTCACTCTGGCTTCGGAGTCAACATCCCGCTCAGATTGCCGCAGGAAGAAGCTGGTTTCGACCCGTTGGAACTTGGACAAAGGGTAGCTGGCCAGCGCCAAACCTCCGTATTGCCTTTCGGTGTAATAGCCGTAAGGCTCCTCGTAGTATTCATCCTTGAGGTGATAGAGTCCATACCCATAGTTGAGGCGATTGGTTTTGTTAACGTAGGTTACGCCAAAATTGAAACTCGAGAGAAAATCCTTGCTGGAATTGGCACTGTTGCTTAAAAGGAAATAATATTGATGATTCCCCAGCATGTCGGTAAGGGCCACCTGAAATCCTCCTACCGTCCCATAGACCGCATCATAGGATATGGCCGATTGCGCTATGTCAAAGGAGAATCGGCTTTTGTACTTAACCGATCCGCCCTTCTGATCCCCACCGATCCGGGGAGGCACCCAGGGAGGCTGAAGGCTGCGAACTGCCAAACTCTTCTGTTCGGAGGAATCGAAAGATCCAGCCGCGCCGGTGTCTTGGCTCATCTTGTGTATCTGGAAGCCGTAGTTCTCGTAGGCAGAGAAGAAGACGGTTTTGCCATCGGCGGAGAAGCTGGGATCAAATGCGCCGGTCAGAAACGAAGAAAGCCGGGCGGTTTTTGATGAATCATCACCCGGCTGGAAAGACAACCGGTAAAGATCATATGCCCCAGAGCGATCAGAGGAAAAAACGAGACTCTTGCCGTCCGGTGACCAGTCCGGAGCCAGATCGTGCTGGGGACCGGAGGTCAACTGGGTAATCTTGTCTGTTTGAATGTCGAAAAGAAAGAGATTCAAAAAACCGTCCCGGCCCGACTGACTCCGATCGGAGGAAAAGGCGATACGGTCTCCGTCGGGTGACCAGATCGGGTCCTTCTCCTCGTAGATGTCCGCAGTCAGCCTGGCCAGATGATCCTCTCCCAGATCATACGCATAGAGATCAGAGTATCCATTTTTGCTCACCCCCACGAAGGCTATTCTATGGTCATCCGGAGACCAGGTGGGGGAGGAGATTTCGATCAAGTCATCGAACTTCCTTTGGTTGGTGATCTTTCTCTGCGGGATGTCGTAGACGTACAACACGTCCTTCTCGTTGCTTTTGGACACAAAGGCGATTTTTCCGTCTTTGGAGACTCCAATCTTACTTTTCATGAGGTGCAGCGATTCAAACCGAGGCGATCTTTCTCCTTTGATCAAGGTGACCGATTTCTTCTTTTCTCCCTCCGACGACATCAAATTGATGGATGAATATCCCAGGCGGTTGGACTTAAACACCACCGATTGTTGACCAGACAACAGAACCGGCTCCGGTTTTATGTTTATCCCGTCAAAAGTGAGCTGGGTGGAGACGCGATCTGGGAGATCTTCGGTTTGGATCTGGGGGAAATACTTCTTTCTCAGAGAATACCCCCACTCATCCCAGACCTGTTCTATTCCCCGATTGAACGTCACCTGGAAATCCTCGCCAAAGCTATTCACCTTCCAGTAGTTTTCAAAAAGCAGTGCTATTTTGTCGTCACCGTACTTGTTCTCCAAGTAGTCGCAAAATCCCTCGCCTATCTTGTACATCAGGTAGCTTTCGTACACGTCATAGATGCCCTCCAAACCGAAAAACCTTCCGGAGACGACTAAATCCCGGATCATCATGTCCGCCTCGCTATCCCATTTTCTGGACCAGTGCTCCGCCAAACCTTCCTCAAACCACAACGGGAAACCGTTATAGTTAAACCTGCGGTGGGCCTTCATCACGTAAAGCAGCTTGTGTAAGGAGAAAGTGTGAACCAGCTCATGCCGGATCACCCGGGCAAAGGCCGAGTACGAGCCGTCAAAGGGGATGACCATGCGACCTTTTTGATATTCGGTGAAGCCGGCGACCTCTTCCGGCAGAAGAGAAGGGATGACGTTGGTTTGGCTAAAGTAGTTGGGAGAGCTGTAAATCACCAGCGGAATCTTTCTTACGATCCGGTGGTTGAACTTCTTTTCTAAAAACAGGTAGCTTTCTTCCGCAGAACTGGCGGCGATTTCGGCCAGCTCTTTCTCCTCAACGTAGAAATAAATCTCGAAATGCTGGGTGGTCAAAACTTGCCAGTCGAAGTTGGTATATTGAATCTTGTTCTGGCCAAAGTAGTATTGTCCGTAGGAAGAGGCGGATAGAAAAAGAAATACAGCCACCAGAAGACTTATTCTTTTCATGTCTCGAAGATAACAAATCGCGGACTGAAAATCAACACTGCAGAATTAGGAGGCTGAATCCCTGGGCCGGTTGGTCACCAGGAAGGCAAGCTGGCGAACGCCATGGCCGGCTGTTCCACGGATACTATCAGGCTGGAGGTGCACTTTCAATCCACCTTTTGAGTTTCCAGGGTCCTTCGGCTCTGCACCTCCTGCGGGTGACCATTGCTTCTGTTTTTGATGATTCTCAGCGCCCTCTCTGCCGATTCTATGACCCGGTCTTTCACCAATAAGCTTCTGAGACCTTTCCTCCTGTGTCGCACGAATTCCGCAATCTCCCCAGACCATTGGGAAGAGGCCGTCTTCGCCAGGATGCCGAGGGTGGCCACCTTGATTTCGTCTTTCTGTCTGGACGGCAGATCCCTTACTACTCCATCTTTTTCCCAGAGAATTCTCAAGAGCAGGGCGATGGACTGGTTCCCTCCGATTTTGCTTATGGCGCTCAGCGTGATGCTTCTGTCTTTTTGGTTCTGCCTGAGATGCTGGAAAAGCGGCTCCAAGCAGCGGGGGTCGGCTAACGTGGTCAGGGAAGCAATGGTGCTCTTGCGCACCTCTTGGTTTTCGTCTTGCAGCAGGCCCAAGAGAGCATCGATCGACTCCGGTTTGGCAATCTTCTCCAACGCTTTGACGACCTCCAGTCGTACCCTGGGGTCCTGGTCGAGACTGAGCTTTGCCAAGATCGTTACGCTTTGTTCGTCCGGTATGTTCCCCAGCACGTAAATCGTATTTCGCACCTTATACCATTGCTCATCCGACAGGAGAGCAGTATCCTTGCTTCGGGCCAGGGTGTTGGGATGGGACAGAAGAGTAAAAAGAGCCGACACCGAGCTTTTGCCCAGTTTGCTCAAGACCCGGAGAGCACTCATCCGGGCGACTCGGTCATCCAAGGTGAAAGCGTGCAGAAGCTTCTCCGCCACCCTATTTCCGTCCAGGAATTCCAGGATATCCTCAATCGACTTCACCTGGTGAAACGGGACTCCCTCCTTCATCTGGGAGACTAAGGCGGTGATGACGGAATCGGTGGAGACTTGTTGGACGAAATCCTGGGAGACCTTTTTCACCTCCTCTGAAGTAGTCACGTCCGGGCAGAGACGAACCGCGTATTGCGCTGCGATGGTATCCGCCTCCTTGAATCGATGCTGCTGAATCAATTCCAGGAATATGACTTTAGCCAAACGAGAGCAGCATTCGAGAACGCCCGCGGGCAACAATGGATCTTTGATCCTTCGTTCCAATTGATCTTTGAGGTGTGAGAACTCAGACTCCATCTTCTCCTGCATAAAGTGGTGCAGAGCCTTCTCCAGCGCGGAGACGGCAAGGGTTCTGGTTTTGTCATTCTCTGAATCGAGTTTGGAGAGAAGCTTATCCATGGCGTACGATTTGATCTGGCTGTCGTTTGAGCTGATCACGCGCTGCCACAGGAACAAGAATCTCTCAAAATCCACCTCCTCTGTTCCGAGCTTCTCAATCATCTGCATCAGCTCATCCAAGACCGCCTGGCTTTTCAGCCATTTTTCCTCAAAGAGAAAGTCGAGATGCTCTTTCTTCACTATTCCCCGCTCAGAAAGCATCTTCTTGATTTCCGGCAAAAGCTTCCTCTTTTCCCTATCCTCGAGAAGCTTATGCACCAGGTCCACCATCTCGTTGAGCGTCGAATCCTGATTTTCCGCCTCGGATGCCTTGAGCTTCTGCTCCAGACTGGAGGTCAAGAGCATCATGACCTCATCGTCGGAAAGATCCTTTAGCTGTCTTCCGATCTCCTCCGACAGTTGATGCAAGTTCACGTCGGAACCGAACCTTTGGGCGACAGCATGCTTTTCTACGGACTTGTTCAAAAGGATGTCTCTCAATAAATCCGGATTGTCTTTCATGATGGCAGAGATTTGTGCCTTCAGGTCGGCGCCTTCCAGCACCTCCGTGTTTACCACCACCTCATTTTCAGACACAAGCTCATATCTCAGCTGGTCAATCTGGATGGAACTGATTTGATTCCTTTTGAGAAAATCTTGCAGGTTTTCCGGTTTGGCGTCTTTTTCCAACGGCTTTATAAAAAAGCTCAAGAATTTACCTAATCCCTCTTGGTTAATGGTCTTGGTAATAGTCAGACTATTTATGTTTTCGTTCTTGAACTCCTCCAGCATTCTTTCCGGAAGCGAGGCGCCTTCTATACTTGTCCCATTGACAATGATTCTGTCCTTCACCTGGCTGATGGTCAGAAAGTCAGTGGTTTTGAATATTTCCTGCAGGGCGTGGAAAGGTTTCTCCGTCGCTTTCAATGTGGCAGGATGCCCCGGGGGATACATCTCCAAGGTTCTGATAGCCCCGTTCATGTGCCTAAGAATGTGAGCGTAGTCTGGCTTGGCAAGGGTTACCATATATCACGCCCTTCGAGTTATGAAATTGAAAAGCTTCTCACTTAGCCAAAGAAAACGGGAGGACGGGCACTTCTCCTAAACTCCTTAGTATTATGATCGACAAGATTTTGCACAGTTTTAGAATGACTCGACCATAAATCGGCACCCTTTCCTTTTGATCATGAACCATATCCAGCATCATTCCAAAAGAAACCCCTTGTGACCCGAATTGCCGATCCGGACAAAAAAAGAGCTTCGTCCGCCCGCCCTCAAGAAGGCGGACAAAGCTTAGGGGAGTTTAGAAGTGAAGAAAGGGAATGACGTCTACTGATACCTCAAAATCCGTGCCAAGACGGACAGACCAGGCTAATCCGCTGTGCCTTTTTGTAACCTATTGCTATGACTGCGGTTTTCGCAGGACCAGAAGAAATACAGGAAAGGGGACAGTCCTCGGACGCAAGTTCCTGCGCCGGGCAAAACGCCATCGGTTAGGGTCGTCTGTATGTAACTTTTGGAAGCACAAAAACTTACGCTCATCGCAGGCAGTTACGGCTCGAGAGCAAGACCGATGAGACAAGGTCTAACCTGTCACGGAATGGTCTCTGTTCCGTCGTGCAGCATCCTCCAATTGTATAGAGATAAGGCTCGCGATAGGCTAGGTAGTTGAGAAGAGGAAACTTGCAACGCGAGCCGGGCCTTTACAAGTGCTGTTGACGAACACCAGACCATGCCGGCTCTTGGGACTCGGTGTGTTTGAGGGCCTCGGGCTTTGGGGTTTGCTCTATCTTCGAGTAGGATTCCCATAGCAATAAAGACAGTTGTGGTAGCAGGCAAACCACCTGCCGACGTCGACCGACTTGGTGCAGTGACAGTTCTCTCTTTGGCTTGTGTCTTTTGCCAACGGACACGGTTCCTGCAGCGGGTGAAGCTCAGTTAGGGTCTTCCCGTCAATGCAACCCTTGCCAGTCAGGTGGGGAAGCACGCAGGTGGAAAGCTCCATCCCCAGCTCCTCTGTCCGGGGTATCATCTGTCTTTGAATGAAGTCGGCAGCTACTTGAATCGGACGGTCCACCAGTCGGAATCCGTTCTGCCTTAGCCTATTCTCCACTTTTGGGTACACGGTGACACAAGAGACAATGATTCTCTTCACCCCCAGCCCATGCGCCCGGTTCAGTACGTCTCCGAACGTATCCAAGTCGATATTGGAGATGCGAATTGTGTCCTCATAAGTCACGTCTATCAACGGATCATAGCGAATGGCCAGTCTCTGCGGTGACTCGATGAAATCGATTATGCGCGGAAGTTGTTCGAACACTTGCTCTGCTTTGGGCGCCGCAGGCTCTAAGGCTGTTCCGCCTAACCCGGTGACAGTCAAAAGAAGATAAAGCTGACTTATCTTCTTCAGCACAACGTTCAAACCTGGGTGAGCCAGCATGTTTTCGGGATTTTTGGTCCAGATGACCAGAGTATGAATGCTATCTGTCCCGATTTCTTCCAACCTCTGTGCCATGAAATCGGGATAGAACGCCACTAAGTCCACCCTGCGGCTGGCGGATATGACCTTTTTGAGATAACGTTTTTCGTTCATCTTACGAGCGCTCGACTTCCCCTAAATCGGACAATGCCAGTTTCTTTGAGTACAAAACTGCACGCTTTACCTAAAGTTAACCAAAGATACAAACTGAGCAACATTTTCTTGCGAATATTTGCTGTGAACGGGTAGGAGGCGTGCCAAAATTCCTTGACAAGGTTTTGTTATCAGCATATTTTGCAATCAGTTAACGTCATCGGAGAAGAAGTCTCGAGCCATGCGATGATTTGACACACAAAAGGAAGGCTGATTTCCTCCGATTACGGGATCAGAAGCATCGGCATTCATTCCAACGGTCCGGCAGAGCTACCGTCCCAAAGCCAAACCGAGGGAAGGAGGGATAGTCGAAATTGGGTAAACATAAGGAGCCAGAAGGAGACCCAAAAAAGGTTGAAAGCCAGGAATCGGCATCGGGTAGTGTCGAAGGAAAAGATGAGGAAGAGAGGAAGCCGGAGACCGAAGTTGACCTTTTGAAAGAAAGGTTGGCTAAGAGCGAAGACCAATCCAAGGAACTGGAAGATCGGCTCTTGAGGCTGGCGGCGGAATTTGACAATTACCGAAAGCGGACAGCCAAAGAGTTCGGCTATCTGGTGAAAAACGCCAATGAGAACTTGATTCTGCCGCTACTGGACATTCTGGACAATTTCTCTCGCGCTTTGGATTCTGCCAAGACCTCCAACGATTTCGAAAGCTTCCACAAAGGGGTGGAACTGATTTATACTCACATGAAAGATATTCTGTCCAAAGAGGGCTTAAAAGAGATCGAGGTCTTGGGAAAGCACTTTAATCCCAACTTCCACGAAGCCGTGACCCAGGCGGAAAGTGACAAGTACGAAGAGGGGAAGGTGATGGAGGTGATAAGCAAAGGATACCTGCTCAACGATAGATTGCTGAGAGCTTCAAAGGTGGTGGTGTCGAAAGGGAAATCGAAAGAGGAAAAGGAAGAGTAGAAAGCAAAGAGCTAGGAGCTAAGAGGAAGGACGTAAGTGATAAGTAGAATCCGGGGTTGGTAACGGACACCTTGTCCGTTACCGAAATAGCGTGACGGAAATCGAAGATCCGTTTGGAAGGTGTCCGTGACGAACTGAGAGGAGAATTTTATGGGGGAATTCGTTAAGTCATATGGCACTCTAATATTAGCAATTTATGGCGTTGTACAAGTTTGGTTAATAGCACTATGGAGAAAATATTTCCGCAAAGGCAAGGTCGAAATTTATGAAACTGGCCCTATAGAAATTGGTTATAGCCAGTTTGGTCCTACTGTAGGTCTAAACGGCACCTTGCGTGTATTGAACAAACATGTCTTCATAAAGTCAATAGATTTGCTGGTCGTTAGAGAAAGAGACAAAGCTCAACATAGTTTCAGATGGATAGCATTCCGACCACCCAAGATTGATTTAGCAGGAACTCAAGCAATAACAATGGAAATCCCATCTGGTTTTCTAGTTTCGCCTGATTCTCCTTACAGATTTAGCATTGTTTTTAATGACAATGACCTTTTCGACGATTTTAGACCTTTATTCAACGCATATATTTCTGAGTGGTATAAAGTCACAGAGCAGTTGACTAAAATTTTGCCTCCTTCCCTTGGAGTAGCGCCTTCACCTGAAATAATTGCTACAATGGCTAAGTTAATAGAGGATTTTAGAAAGAGTCCAATTCATCTTAATACGTATACTGCACTTGACAGGAAATGTTATTGGGAACCAGGCGATTATTCCCTAACCATGAATGTGCGCGCATCAAAACCTGATAGAGTTTTTCCTAAAACATGCAAGTTCTCAATAAACGAAGATGATTCAAAAAACTTAAAACTAAACGTGATAACTATACTAAACCAACCAATCGCGAGCTATCTTAGGATTCAGAATTATCCTTATAATTTTGCTTATTCGGAGTATAAATAGGTTGCACAGATTTGGTAAAAACTAATTGGAGGTAAGAATAAATGGCTAAAGTAATCGGAATTGATTTGGGAACGACTAATTCATGTGTGGCAGTGATGGAGGTGGGGGAACCGAAAGTCATACCCAACCCCGAGGGAATGAGAACTACACCCTCGGTGGTAGCATTCACCAAGACAGGGGAGAGGCTGGTGGGACAGGTGGCAAAGAGGCAGGCCATCACCAACCCCGAAAACACGGTCTTCTCCATCAAGCGGTTCATGGGACGAAGGCACCACGAGGTCATGGAAGAGGAGAAGTTGGTTCCGTACAAGATCGTGGAGGCTCCGAACGGCGACGTGCGCGTGAAAATCGTGGATAAAGAATACTCTCCTCCGGAGATCTCTGCCATGATCCTGCAGTTTATGCGGAATGCAGCAGAGCAATATCTTGGGGAAAAGATCACTCAGGCGGTGGTCACCGTGCCGGCATATTTCAACGACTCGCAGCGGCAAGCCACGAAAGATGCGGGTAAGATCGCTGGGCTGGAGGTTTTGAGGATAATCAACGAGCCGACTGCCGCCTCGCTGGCTTATGGTCTGGAGAAGAGGAAAGACGAGAAGATTGCAGTGTTTGACTTGGGTGGTGGGACGTTCGACATCTCGATTCTGGAATTGGGAGAAGGGGTATTTGAGGTTAGAGCCACCAATGGCGACACTCATCTGGGAGGAGACGACTTCGACCAGCGGGTCATCAACTGGATGGCGGATGAATTCAAAAAGCAATACGGCATCGATTTGACCAAGGACCGCATGGCTCTCCAGAGATTGAAAGAGGCGGCAGAGAAAGCTAAGTGCGAGCTTTCTACCACCATGCAGACCAACATCAACCTTCCCTTCATCACTGCCGATTCCAGCGGTCCCAGGCACCTGGATTTGACCTTGAGCCGCGCCAAGCTGGAGCAGTTGGTGGACGATTTGGTTCAGAGAACGGTGGGACCCTGTAAGCAAGCTTTAAGAGATGCCAAGCTTTCGCCGCAGGAGATAGATGAGGTGATCTTAGTGGGTGGGCAAACGCGAATGCCCAAGGTTCAGGAGTTGGTGAAAGAATTATTCGGCAAGGAACCGCACAAAGGGGTCAATCCGGATGAGGTGGTGGCAGTTGGGGCCGCCATCCAAGCGGCGGTGCTGTCGGGCGAAGTCAAAGACGTTCTGCTGTTGGACGTCACTCCACTCTCTTTAGGGATCGAGACCTTGGGTGGAGTGATGACCAGGTTGATTGAGAGGAACACCACCATCCCAACCAAGAAGAGCCAGATCTTCTCCACTGCGGCGGATGATCAGACTGCGGTGAGCATTCACGTGCTCCAGGGTGAAAGGGAGATGGCACTGGACAATCGAACGTTAGGACGCTTCGACTTGGTCGGAATTCCACCCGCACCTCGAGGAATACCGCAAATTGAGGTGGCTTTCGATATCGATGCCAACGGCATAGTCCATGTCTCCGCCAAAGACTTGGGTACCGGAAAGGAGCAAAGCATAAAGATACAAGCCTCCAGCGGGCTTTCCGACCAAGAGATCAAGAAGATGGTGAAGGATTCTGAAGCTCATGCGGAGGAGGATAGAAAGAAGAAGGACTTAGTAGAGGCAAGAAACAAAGCCGACCAGATGATCTACACAACCGAGAAAACCTTGAGAGACTACGGCGATAAAATCTCCTCAGACGAAAAGAAGAACATAGAAGACAAAATCGAGAAGGTCAGGCAGGCGATGAAAGGGGAGAGCGCCGACGAGATCAACCGGTCGATTGATGAGCTGATGCAAGCCTCACACAAGATCGCAGAACAGATGTACAAGCAGGCTGGCGCACAACAGCAGACTACCTCACAAGAACCACCCAGAGAGGAGAAAAAGGAAGAAGGGGGAAAAGGTAAGGACGGAGCGGTGGATGCGGATTTCGAGGTGGTGGATGATAAATAGCGGTCAGCGGATGGAACGGATTGAACGGATGAAAATCCGTCCGCTGTCGGTGGTCCGCCGTCCGCCGCTAAAACAGTGAACGGATTAAGCGGATGAAACGGATGAATGATGTCCACGGTCGACAGTCCACTGTCCACAACTAATACCGGTCAACGGTATAAACCGTATGGTTCATACCAGCGGATTGAACAGATAGAAGGGATTAAAAGAAGTCGGGGTGGAGCTTCAACTCCACCCGTTTGATGCATCGGCATTAGTCTCAAGATCCCGCTGCGGGCGGGAGAAATGCCGGTGCGTATAATTGCATAACAATGATGTTCTGCTTCGGGAATTCCTATTCCCGAAGCATAGATGGAGTTTATTTCCAAGGCCTCAAGACAGAGAGGGGCGGGTGGCGTGTGGGCTGAGGTGGAGGAAGATGGAGAATGTCGAAAAGGAATTTGGGCTTGACAAAATCGCCCGTTCAGGTATATTCTTGCCGGGTGAAGGGGATGAATGCATGTGTGCATTCATCCGATTCTCACAATAGAGTCTATTTCATGGCGGCTTAGCCAAGTGGGAAGGCAGAGGTCTGCAAAACCTCTATTCTCCGGTTCAAATCCGGAAGCCGCCTTTTTTAATTCAGTTCACAACTCATAGTTCACGGTTCATGGTCCACCCGGCCACACCCTAAGAACGGCTCGTAGTTAGTGGTTTGTGGTGCGTGGAGAAAAGGCTTCGATATGATACAAAAAATAGAAAACGATATAAGGCAGTTTCTGAAAGAGAATGCGGATGAGGCTAATGTTAAGAAATATTCCCGGTATTTCAAGGAGGGATACGATCCGTATGGCGTTGATGGGGAGAAACTACATCAGAAGATCGATGAATGGTTCAATACCTGTCAAAAGGAATTAAGCCAGAAGGAGCTTTTGACTTTATGCGATCACCTCATGGGCACCGGGAAGTATGAAGAAGCCAGCATTGCCATCACGTTCATGGTTAAGTTAAGAAGTCAGTATAACAAAAGTCTATTTAATGCTGTGGGTAAATGGTTCGAGAAATACATCACCAACTGGGCACATTCCGATGTCGCTTCTCACGCCATCTTATATCCGTTTCTGACGGACAAAGTAATCGAGTTTAAGGATTTGCTGGTCTGGGCTGATTCTCCGCATCGATGGAAAAGACGGGCTGCAGCGGTGACACTGATCAAGGATTTCTCCAAGAGCGGAAGTGTACCGCAAGCATTGCAGGTTGCGAGGAAATTGATTTTAGATCAGGAGAAGGTGGTTCAACAAGGAACAGGTTGGCTTTTGCGGGAGGCTTGGAAAAAATCGCCTGAGAAAGTGGAAGACTTCTTACTCAAATGGAAAGACCAAGCGCCACGGCTGATCATCCAATATGCCACCGAAAAAATAGATAAGGAAAAGAGAAAAAAATTCAGACGAAGTGAATAATTCTGAGGTTGCATCGGAATTTCGAAATCCCGATGCCGCGAAACTTGAATTCTTGTGTGGTGGAAGGGGACCACGAACCATGTACTATGAACTAAGAACTTTCCTTCGGGTTCCCCCTCACCCTACCCTCTCCCTAATGGGGAGAAGGAACTTTGGAGTGTGAACTATTTTATGGTGGGGTTGGGAGGACTACGAACCGCGAACTGTGAACCATAAACTGCGCGCTTTGCGCGCTGCCGGAGTGGCGGAATAGGTAGACGCAAGGGACTTAAAATCCCTCGGTGATTTTCACCGTGCCGGTTCGATTCCGGCCTCCGGCATGTTGAGAACCTCACCCCCTATCTTTCTTCTCTTTGTAGAGGGAGATGGGGGTGAGGCGTTTCTAAACCGGTTTCCTGACCGCAAGGGAGATTGAAGACCTCCATATAAGCATCCGTGACGAACGGCAGGAAATCCAATCTAAGGACATTCCGCTTATGCTGCCTCACCTGGCACACGTAGGGGAGCTTCTTTCATTTCTTTGTGCCATCGTTTGGGCGATGGCGGTGATTCTTTTCAAAAAAAGCGGAGAAAAGGTTCCTCCCTTAAGTTTGAATCTGTTCAAGAACGTTCTGTCATTAGCTCTTTTTGCTCTCACGTCGCTGGCTCTGGGGATCACTCTTTTACCCAAAGCCACCTTGCGTGACCACTTCTTGGTTCTAACCAGCGGTTTTCTGGGAATCGCTCTTTCCGACACTTTTTTCTTCAAAACCTTAAATCTACTGGGAGCAGAGCTAACTTCAATCGTCGCCTGCCTGAACAGTCCGTTCATCATAGGACTATCTGTGCTTTTTCTGGGTGAAAGGATGAGCGAATTTCAGCTGTTGGGCGTGTTTCTGATCGTCTTGGCCGTGGTAACAGTTTCTCAAAAGGAAGGGCGAAAGAATATTTCCCGCCGTGACCTTTTGCGAGGTATCTTTTTCGGTCTTTTGTATTTGGTTTCCGGGACGATCGGAGTAGTTATGTTTAAACCGCTTTTGGGTCATTCATCATTCCTCTGGGTTATAGAAATGCGTCTTTTGGCAGGCTGTTTGGGCACAGGTGCTTTCCTATTGCTTCTTCGCGAGAGGCGGACGATTTTGGAACCTATGTTATCGGCTGGAAACTTGCGATATATGCTTCCCGGTTCTTTTCTGGGAGCTTACCTTGCCACGGTCATCTGGGTGGGAGGACTGAAATATACTCAGGCATCAACTGCTTCTGCCCTGAACCAAACCAGCAGCATCTTCGTCTTCATCCTGGCCGCCATTCTTCTGAGGGAACCGGTTAATCTTGTTCGAATTATCGCCATAATCCTGGCTTTCGCAGGTGTGGTTATCGTCTCTTTCGGGTGAGGCGAGTTGTGTTTTCCCGCCTTATCATGAAATCGATTTAGTGGGGGTGAGTCTATGCCATGAGGAAAAGACGGCGTCATGCCTGAAACGCGATCTTGCCCCCCAGGATGGTGCACTCTGCTTTGGTCTCAGGCAGCCTCTCCGGTTCTATTTCAAAAACATCCTGAGACAGAATCACCATATCTCCCAGCTTGCCGATCTGGATTGAACCTTTAACGTTTTCCTCATACGAAGCATAACTTGCCCATCGAGTGTAGGCGGACACCGCCTCAGCTAGACCCAGCTTCTCTTTCGGATACCAGCTCTCATCTTCGTTGGTTTTCTTCCGGGTGACGGCGGCGTAGATTCCACTCCACGGATTCAAAGTCTCTATGGGAACATCCGAGCCAAACACAACCTGGGCGCCACTTTTCCGAAGCGTCTGGTAGGCGTAAGCCAACTTGCAGCGTTTGCCCCAGTATTTCTCCGCTACGTCTCTATCCGACGGAGCGTGCACAGGTTGGACCGACGCTATGACCCTCAGCTTCTTGAATCTTTCCACGTCTGGTGAATGAAGAAGCTGTATGTGTTCGATTCGATGTCTCAGCCGATTTTCTTTGATGTTCTCCGGGGCTGAGGCTTCAATGGCATTCAAAGCTTGATGTACCGCCTTATCTCCGATAGCATGAATAGCCACACTGATTCCCGCCTGACTGGCTTTTCTAGCTATCTCGGTCAACTGTTCCTGCGGAGTGACGCATATGCCGCAATTGTCGGCTGAGCCTTCATAAGGCTCAAACATTGAGGCCGTCTGAGAGCCGAGTGTGCCGTCACAGTAAAGCTTCACACCACCAAATCGCACAGCTTCATCGCCGAAACCAGACCTGGTGCCCAGATTCATGGCTGAATCCAAATCCCCGTCAGGAATCCAATAGGCGACCCTCAAGGTTAGTTCATTATCGGCAGCCATCTGCCGAAAAAGATCGAAGGCCCTTTGGCCTTCGAAGTCGTGAATTCCGGTCAGGCCATAACTGTTGGCGATTTTCATCGCCTCTCTGAGCAGTCTCTCTGATGTGGTAGTGGGAAGAGATGGCACCCTATCCCAAACCAGGTTGCAGGCATTCTCCTTCAAGAGGCCGGTGGCTTCTCGGTTCAACGGGTCTCGTTCGATTCTTCCGCCGGGGGGATCGTCCGTGTTTTCATCGATCCCGGCAGCCTTCAGGGTCTTTGAGTTTACCCACAAGAGATGATGATCCTTGCTCTGTAAAAGTGCAGGAGCTTCGGGCCACAAATTGTCCAGGGTCTCTTTGGTGAACAAGGACTGGTCACCCAAAATATTCTTGTCCCATCCGTCGCCCACCAGCCATTCATCCGGCTTGAGCTTTCTGGAAAAAGATCGGACTGCGGATAGGAGTTTCTCGAACGAGCTGAATCCCTGCAAATTGACTCTATGCAGGCTGTAGGCAAACGAAAGAAAATGAGTGTGGCAGTCGATTAACCCGGGGATGACGGTTTTCCCCTCTAGGTCTATCACCTGGAAGTTCCTTCGACTCAGATTTTCAACGTCCGAGCTCTTGCCCACGGCGACTATTTTGGAGTCTATTATTGCCACTGCCTCCGCAATGGGAAGCTCCGGGTTCATGGTGTAGATTCTTCCGTTCAGCAGCATCAAATCCTTCATAAGCCTGTGTTCACCTTCATTTGCCTCTCCCGTTTTGTCGCCCTCTCCTTAGTTAAGGAGGGAGGCATAGGGGGTGAGGTCTTCGTTTGGCCGTGTCGAACCTCGTATCGAAGTTCGATTATCGAAAGTCGATGCTCGAGGTTATTGTATCAGTTTAGAGATTCTCCAGCATGGATAGCCGGAAACCGAGAAGCTGGAGGTTTCTTAATCTGTCCCTTGTTCCCCCTCTCCTTAATTAAGGGGAGGGGGAAACAGGGCGTGTGGTCTTCGACGTTGGCAACCGTGAAACGGACTCCGAGCATTCCCGTTTTTCAAAACCTGCCGAGAATCCTTTTGTCCCCTTCTCTTTGAGTTACTTCCAATTGGTCTAACTTTTCTAGAATCGGCACCATGTACTTTCGAGTAGTGGAAAGGCGCTCCCGTAACTCGCTCACCGTCGCCTGTCCGTGTTTCTGGATGAATTCGACCACCAGGTTCCTGATTTTCTCAAAATCCTCCTTCCGAAAGAGTATTCCATCCTTCAACTCCACCAACTGATCCTGTTCAATCAGAAATAGAACGATTTCTTCGTATTCAGCGCCCCGTCCGGTAATCTCCTCTTTCGTCGGGGGTGAAAGGGGGGTTGCGCTGAATTCCTGGAGGATTTTGTCGGACAAGATCTTCTGCTCAGTGGAAAGCTTGGGCTGGTGAGAAGGAAGCCGAAGATACGCCCCCTGCTGTATGATCTTACCCTGTTTGATTAGGTGTTTGACAATCTGGTTGGTTAAGCTCTCGTCCACCGCCAGCCGCCCCGGAAGCTCTGCCGACTTGGCTCCGATTTTGAAAGGATATCTCTGGTGGGTTTTTTCGATCTCGGATATGATTCGATCTGACGTTCGTTTCCATTCTTCGACGTCTGCCACAGAATCCTGCAGAGAGAGTATTTTGTCGTCCTTTTCCAGTTCTTTTAGGGTTGATTGAATCTGCTCATGGCTGAAATTGCTTGATCTTAGAATCTCCTTTTTCGAAACCAACCCGTGTTTTTTCAATTCCGAGAGAATCAGGTCTTTGAGGTTCAGGCTCAGTCTCTTTTCGAGGAAGGCGATCAGCTCCGGGTCTTTTCTCTTGTGAACCCTGGGAGCAATTTCCAGCACAATTCCTCCTCCCACGGTCATCTGAGGAGACGGCAGCCGCAAGATGAAATGATCTCCGATTCGGCCAAGCAGTCTTTCCTTACAAGTGAATTGCACAAATGCGGCATCTCCGGGCGGGATCTGATCCTTGTCCAAAATCTTGGCCTTGGCCAAAAGCTCGGTGGTTCCCAAAATCAGAAGCAGGGTGGCGTTATGTTTTATTGGTACCTTTAACGTGGAGACAATCTCCACCCGGGCGATGAATGTTTGAACCGGCTCGTCCTGGTCGGTTCTGGTGACGACGTTCCCCCTTTCTATCTTTTCTTTTTCCACTCCAGCCAAGTTCATAGCCACCCTGGTTCCGGGCATGACTAAGCTCTGACTTTTCTTATGAGTCTGTAACTCGCGTATCCGAGCGCCAATTTTCTGGGGGAGAATCTCTATTTCTTCGCCCGCCCGAAAAGAGCCATCCCTCAAGGTCCCGGTGACCACCGTCCCTCTTCCTGCCATAGTGAAGACCCGATCGATGTACATCCTCGGTTTCCCGATATCCTTCTGCTGTTTTATTCGGGAGATCATTTTTACAACTTGTTCATACAATTCGTCGATTCCGATCTTCTTTGTCGCGGAGACCTTTATTACAGGGGCATCCTCTAAGATGGTTCCTTTAACCTTCTCTTTTACGTCCTCTTCAACCAGCTTCAGCCAATCGGGGTCAACCAGATCGATCTTGTTGATGACCACTATTCCGGTCTGTATCTTTAGAAGATCCAGAATCTGCAGGTGCTCCTGGCTTTGGGGCATCCATCCGTCGTCTGCTGCCACTACGAAGAGCACGGCATCGATTCCCCCCACCCCTGCCACCATGTTCTTCACGAATCTTTCGTGCCCCGGCACGTCTACGATTCCTACTTCGCTCCCATCGGGAAGTGAAAGCCAGGCAAATCCTAAGTCGATGGTCATCCCCCTTTCTTTCTCCTCTGGGAGCCTGTCGGGATCAATTCCCGTGAGGGCCAAAACCAGAGCAGATTTTCCGTGGTCGATGTGTCCCGCAGTTCCTAAGACAAACATATCATTCCGCACAAAAGAGGTTCATCGCGTAGCCGAGCCTTCACGAGTTGGAGCCGACGAATAAAGCGTGGGCTACGCGAATCGAGCGCACTAAAGCCGCATTAAAAGTATAATGTAGAAGTTGGAAAGAATCAACTTTTTTTGAGGAAGACGCCCCTAATGGCGGAGAGGAGAGCCTGGTCTTGGTGAGGGAAAACGGTTCTTAAGTCCAGAACAAATTTCTTGTCCTCTATGCGTCCGATTATGGGGGTAGATTGTTCCCTGAAAAGCTTAGCCTGTTGGTCAGGAGATAAGACAGAGCGGTCAACGAATGAAACGGATTCAACGGATATTATTACAGTGGGTAGAGTTTCGCCGGGGAGCGATCCCCCTCCAATGGTGCTCTGACTCTCTCGAATGTCGACCTCAATGCATGATTTTTCCAGTTCATCTTTGATTTTCTCTGCCCTTGTGTGCAAAGTCTCCACAGGAGTGCTGATCATCTGCCAAGCGGGGACTCTCTTGGTAGCTTCGCCCTTCAGATAGTACAGAAGGACTTTCTCTAATCCAGCGAGGAACATCTTGTCCAGTCTCAAGGCGCGGTACAAGGGATGCTTCTTAAGCACGTCCACGTATTTTCTTTTTCCCAGGATTATACCGGCTTGAGGAGCACCCAAAAGCTTGTCGCCGGAAAAGCAGACTAAATCAGCGCCTCCGGACAGGGCCTCAGAAACCATCGGTTCGTGAGTCAGCCGGAAGTCCTCTGTCCGGAGCAAAACGCCGCTTCCCAGATCCTCCACCACTAATAGCTTGTGTTTCCTTCCCAGTTTGACCAGATCGTTTATCGACGGTCTTTCCACGAATCCGACCATCTTGAAATTGCTCTGGTGGACTTTGAGGAGCAGGGCAGTCTTGGGCGAGATGGCGTTTTCGTAGTCAGAAATCCTCGTCTGGTTGGTAGTGCCCACTTCCTTCAGTTTTGCGCCACTCAAAGACAGAATCTCCGGAATTCGAAAACCTCCCCCAATCTGAACCAGCTCACCCCTTGAGACGATCACCTCTCTGCTTTTGGCTAGAGCAGACAGAATCAAAAGCACAGCCCCGGCATTGTTGTTGACCGCCAATGCAGCTTCTGCCGACGTGGGAAGGCATAGGAGTCTCTCCACAAATAGCCCCCTCTTGCTTCTTTTGCCCTCACTCAAGTCGAATTCAAGGTTGCTATAGTTTGTGCTTATCTCTCGAATGAAAGACGCGGTTTCCTCATCCAGCGGCGCCCGTCCCAGGTTGGTGTGAAGTATGACGCCGGTGGCGTTGATCACCGGTCGTAAAGAGGAAGACGTCTGCTGGTCCAAGATATCTCTCACTCTCTGGATTATCCTTTGGGCCGGGGCTGCTTCCTTATGTTTCTTGACTTCTTCCCGCGTCAACTCTACTGATTCCTTGACAGCCGCCGTCACCATCGAATGAGAGAATGCTTCGACGTACGGCTGAAGCTCAGGAGACTCCAAAACCTTTTCCACGCTGGGGATTTGTCTCAGCTTCTGTTGGACTATTTTTTCACTTGAATTCGGCATTTGCCGTCCTCGATTATCTCACCAATAACGACTGCACCCGACACTCCCTTTGCGCCCAGAGTCTGCAAGAGCCTTGCCTCTTTCTGCTTGGGCAGCGAAATGAGCAATCCTCCGGAGGTCTGCGCATCAGAAAGAATCAGCTTTTCTTCAGTGGTGATCCCCTCTCCCCAATCGACCTTCTCTTCAACATGTTTGAGGTTGGCCAAGGTGCCACCCGGCACGATCTTGTCCTCTGCCAGACTACGGGCCGGTTCAATCACCGGAATCTGCGAGTAGCGAATTGCCGCTCCCACTTTGGAAGCCTGAACCATCTCGCAAAGATGCCCCAGAAGCCCGAAACCAGTGATATCTGTGCAAGCGTTAGCTCCAACCTCAAGCATGGATTCGGAAGCATATCTGTTCAGGAAAGCCATTATCTTCACCACTTTCTTCACCACATCCTCTCCCACCAAACCCCTCTTTATTGCTGTGGTTATGATGCCCGTTCCCAAAGGTTTAGTCAGCACCAGCGAATCTCCCACTTTGGCGCCTGCGTTGCTGACTATCTTTTGCGGATGGATGGTTCCCACCACTGCCAGCCCATATATGGGTTCCTTAGTCTTGATGGTATGCCCGCCGATTATCGCCACTCCGGCTTCCAGAGTCTTATCTGCTCCGCCCTTGAGAATCTCCTCCAATGCCCAAAGAGGGACGCTCTGCGGAGGATAGCCCACTACGTTTAAAGCAGCTACTGGTTTTGCTCCCATGGCATAAATGTCGCTCAAGGAATTGGCCGCAGAGATGGCGCCGAAATCGTAAGGGTCGTCCACGATCGGGGGGAAGAAATCCACCGTGTGGACTATGGCCAAATCCTCTCTTATCCTGTAAACGCCAGCGTCATCCACGGAGTTGAAGCCAACCAGTATATTGGGGTCGTTCTGCTTTGGCAAATGACTCAGAACCTGAGTCAGGTCTTGCGGACCACACTTTGCCGCTCACCCAGAGCTGGTCGCCAGGCTGGTTAGTCTGATTTTTTCTTTTGAGTCCATACTCTAATTATTGGTAAGATACTTTTCTGATTCGATCATCAAATCATGATATTTCTCGGGCGGGTAGCTAAGAGTCTGAGCCAGGAACAATACTTGTATCCTGCAGGTGTGGATCAGCCTTCTGATCATTGTCTTAACAAATCTCTCATCAGGTTTTGGACCAATGACGAATTTGTGTGTATAGTATTCTGTTCCGTTATCGATCGCTACTTCATAGTACATGGCTTGGAAATCTCCGTGTGCCCACTCATTGATCGACTTATATATACTGTCATAGACAAAATCACCCCAGAAAGTTTCAGAGTCTGTAGGAAATATCGCTTTCTGTTCATGTTTCTCATCTAAGATTGAAGCAATGCTCTTTCTATCCAGTAGTTTGCCTGTTTTCTCTCTCCATTTCCTCTCTTCTTGTGGAAATTCTCTAAAGTATATTGCTCGTAGAACAAACTCGACTGCTCTTTTATGGACGGCTTCACAGTCGCCCATGTATCCTTTGGAAAGCAACACTAAACTATTATTTAGAGCCATTAAGGTATGAAGAGCATGAAGAATGATCGAACATTCAGGATACTGTCCACTCTTAAAACCACTTGACTTAATAAACTCCTTTGTCTTTTCCATTAGCCGAATAAGTAACTTTGAACCACTTTCATGATTTAAGTCAAAATTCTTGGAAATATATTCTTCTTCCTGAAGAAATAAGCTTTGCATGATACGTTTACCTTTGATTTCTTTACTCACTTTCGCCCGTGTGGGTCAAGTACATCATAAGGACTGATCGACAAACCCAGAGCGGTTTGGATAGTGAACCCAGCCAAGATAGCCTCCAAAAATTTTGGCGGAAGGGGTGGGAATCGAACCCACCTCCCCCCGGACGAACCGGAGGGACCACGGATTTGAAGTCCGCAAGGACCACCAGATCCTATCCGCTTCCGTCAGCAAGAATATAATGCAAAAATCGCAGTGACGCAATTTCTTAGTTCACCAATTTGGGCAACGTCAGCCGTTATATTAAACAGGAAAATTATCCTTTGTGTTTGCCCCTACGTTTCGCTATATTGAGTGAAAATCTAAAGGAAGCAACCATGGAAGCTGAAAGGAAATATCTTCTGGAGAAGGTGGACAAGGTTGCCATAGTGCAACTGTACGCGGATGGGTTCGAGGATCTGAGTCTGGACGATAAGATCTTGGCCTATCATCTCTGTCGGGCAGCCATATCCGGACGAGACATGGCATATGACCAGATTCATCGGCACGGATTGGTCATCAGGCGCATCTTAGAACAGATAGTGACTCATCCCCACGGGCTGGATAGCGCTCTTATGGAGAAAATCACCAAATACCTCAAGCTGTTTTGGGCGTTCAACGGGAATTACGGAACCAACAATCGAAAGTTCATCCCGGAATTCGGCTTTGAAGACCTTTTTCATGCGGTTAAGTCGGCTTTCTCCAATGGAACACATTTGGAAGGAATAGGTCAATCTGAGTTGGAGGAGAAGTTAGGAAAGCTCAAAAGGACCATCTTCGATCCGGATTTTGAGCCGATTTTGGCAAACAAATCGCCTTCTGCGGGAGATGACATCATCACTGCCAGCGGCAACAACTACTACGAGGGGGTGACATTAGAAGACCTCAGACATCTTGAAGAAAAATATCCTCTGAATTCCAAGATCGTAAAGAAAGACGGCAGGATTATGGAGTTGGTTTACCGGGCGGGCACGGACCAGATCCCCCCGGGGTTGTATGCCCAGAATCTCAATAGCGTGATCGGATTTCTGAGGAAGGCAATCAATTCTGCCAAGCCCGCACAGAGGAAGACGCTGGGGCATCTCATTCGATATTTCGAGACCGGCGCGCCCAAGGATTTTGAGGAATACAATATCGATTGGGTGAAAGACGATCCCACCGTGGAGACCATCAATGGATTCATTGAAGTTTACAATGACGCGCGCGGGGTCAAAGGAGGATACGAAGGGATGGTCTGCTTCGTGGATCAAAGGATGAATCAGGTGATGAAGAATATCGCTGGCTTGGCGCAGTATTTCGAGAACCAAGCCCCCTGGGAGGACAAGTACAAGAAGAGTAGCGTAACCGCTCCGGTGGCCAATGCGGTGATCGTTCTGGTGGGAGTGGGAGGAGAAGGACCGATACCTCCTTTGGGCATAAACCTGCCCAACGCTCAAAACATCAGAGAAACTTACGGAAGCAAGAACTTCATTCTTACCAATGTGTCTTCCTCCATACATAGGCTTCAGGCAGGGAAAGCCACCCGCGAGTTTGCTTTAGCCGAAGAGGAGATCAAGCTGGATCAGACTTGGGGGGAGAAGGCGGAATTTCTGCAGACCACATTACATGAGATTTTGGGTCATGGATCGGGTAAGGTAAGCGCGAAACTGACCAAAGACCCGCACGAGTATCTCCGCGAATATTACTCGTCCTTAGAGGAAGCAAAGGCAGATCTGATGGCCATGTGGCACATATTCGACAAGAAGCTGATGAACGTAGCAGGCATTGACGAAAAATGCGGGGAGGCATTGTATCGCCAATACACTCGCGCAGATCTGCTGCGGTTAAGAAGCGTCAAGATGGGAGACCGGTTGGAAAAAGATCACGCGCGAGCCAGGCATATGATCGTCTCGTACATCATGGATAAGACCGGAGCCATAGACGTGCGGGAACGGAACGGAAAGGTCTATCTGAGTGTGAATGATATCCCGAAAATGAGGCAAGGTGTGGGTGAGCTTCTTTCGATGATCATGAGAATAAAAGCGGAAGGAGATTACGAAGAAGCCAAGAAGCTGGTGGAGAGATATGGGATCAAGATCAACACTCAGTGGAGAGATCAGGTACTGAGGCGGGCGGAAGCGATTGATCTGCCGGATCATTATGCCTTTGTCATGCCCGAGTTGGAGCCGTTGAAGGATAAAAGCGGAAAGATTACTGATGTCAAAGTCTCATATCCGCAGGGCTTTGCAAAACAGCAGTTGAAATATTCCGGGAAGGTTCCAAACTAGGCGGAGAATGTCTTACTTACGGATTGATCTAACTCATCCGGTAAGAGGCTGAAGGCAGAATCATGGCGGTATCGGTGAAAATCGGAGATTTCGCTTTGGGAGGTGGACATCCCGTAGGGCTTATTGCCGGCCCTTGCGTGATTGAGTCCGAAGAGCTCGTTTTCCGCACGTGCGGGAAAATCAAAGAGATCACCTCTCGTCACAAAATTCCGTTCATATTCAAAAGCTCGTATTCCAAAGCCAATCGTCTGAGCATCAATTCATTTGCGGGGCCTGGTCTGGAGCAGGGTCTCAAAATCTTAGAGAAGGTTAAAGTCAAATTCGACGTCCCGGTCCTGACCGATATTCACAATCCGGATGAGGCCATTCCGGTTTCTCAAGTGGCAGACGTCCTGCAGATTCCCGCGTTCCTGTGTCGGCAGACCGATCTGATTCTGGCTGCCGCCAAGACGGGCAAACCCCTTAACATAAAAAAGGGTCAGTTCATGGCCCCGGAGGATATGCTGTCTATTGCCAAGAAGGTGGAATCGGCAGGAAACAAAGACATTCTTTTGACTGAACGAGGGACCTTTTTCGGCTATCACAACTTGGTGGTGGACATGAGGTCGCTTCTGATCATGCGCGGCTTAGGATATCCGGTGATCTTCGACGCCACACATAGCTTGCAGCTCCCGGGCTCACAGGGAGGTTGTTCTGGTGGAGTCCCTCAGTTCATTTTTCCTCTGGCTCGGGCGGCGGTGGCCTGTGGATGCGATGTACTGTTTGTTGAAACTCATCCCGATGTGAGAAACGCGCTTTGTGACAAAGATAGCATGTTGCCGTTGGACAGACTGGAAGAGTTTGTAATTGAAGTCAAAGCGATTGATCACATGGTCAGGGGAAGAGCTGGACTGAAATCGCAGACGTAGAGGAGACCTTCAGGTCTCCGGATCCATTAAGTGTAGTTACCTGATTTATCAGGCGCTGGTTAGCTCGATGAATGGAGCAGCTACCGTAGAAGGTTATGTCAAAACCGAAGAACCAGGCAGGAAAGCTCGCCGAAAAAGTCAAATTGCTTATCTTGGATGTGGATGGCGTCTTGACCGACAACAGCCTGTATCTGGATGATCGCGGAATCGAATCGAAGAGATTCAACGTGGCGGATGGAATGGGTATCCGATTGGCACAGAACGCGGGCATTGAAGTGGCCTTGATCTCGGGACGTCAGTCCAAAGCCACGGGATTTCGTGCCTTGCACCTGGGAATAAAGCATGTGTACCTGGGTGAATCTGACAAGCTGAAGGCATATCAAGAGGTGAAAAGAGTGGTGAACGCGGAGGATGACCAGATTGCCTATGTGGGGGACGACATCCTGGACATTCCGGTCCTGAGAGAAGTGGGATTGCCTATCTGTGTGCAAAACGCACATCCAGCCGCAAAAAGGTTCGCCAGACTGGTGACGAAAGCCAAAGGTGGAGATGGGGCGGTGCGTGAAGTTGTCGATTTGATCCTAAAGGCGAAAAAGAAAAATCCATTGGAGTGGGTATCATGATTAAGGAGAAAGCCAAAGAGGTAATTCGCAAAGAGGCAAAGGCGGTGGCCCACCTGGAGAAAAAGATCGACGATGAATTCGCCAAAGCCGTGGGACTGATTTTGAAATGCAAGGGGCGGGTGATAGTCACGGGAATCGGAAAGTCGGGCATCATCGGCAAGAAGATCGCCGCTACCTTGACCTCCACCGGCACGCCGGCTTTTTTTCTGCACCCCACCGAAGGGACGCATGGGGACGTGGGAATGGTGCGGAAAAACGATTTGGTCATCGCCATAACCAAAAGCGGCGAGACCGACGAGGTGTATCAGATCATTCCTCTCTTCAAGAGGGTCGGAGTTCCCATAATCACCTTCACCGGCAATCCCAAATCTCCGGTAGCGGAGAAAAGCGACGTGGTAATTGACGTATCTGTGGATGAGGAGGCCTGTCCCTACGACCTGGTTCCCACCTGCAGCACCACTGCCGCCCTGGTGATGGGCGATGCCTTAGCCATTGCGCTCTTGGAGGAAAGGAATTTTTCTTCGGAGGATTTTGCCCTGCTGCATCCCGGCGGTCAGCTTGGGAGAAAGCTGATCCTGAAGGTCTCCGATATCATGCATTCCGGAGATGAGATGCCGAAAGTCTCAGAGGGGACTGGTATGAAGGACGTGATACTGGAAATGACCTCGAAGAGGCTGGGGACCACTACCGTGGTTAACCAAAAGGGCGAATTGGCCGGCATCTTCACCGATGGTGATTTGAGGAGGCTGATAGAGAGAACCGATGTCATCTTCTCGCTGAAAGCCAAGCAGGTGATGACCAAGAATCCTAAAACCATCAATTCCGGCGAACTGGCCGCCAAGGCTTTGAATCTAATGGAATCACACAGCATCACCTCCTTAGTCATCACCAATGGCAAGAAAGAACCAGTCGGAATAGTGCATCTTCACGACATTCTCAAGGCGGGAGTGGTTTGACGCACAAGGGGCCGGCAAGAAATGGCACCAGGTCAAGATTGTGGACTGTGCGAATAGGAAAGAGAATCAAAAATTGGTTCCTCTTTAGACTTATCACTACCCTTGTTTCATTCCTGAATTTCTTACCAAGAAACTGGGCCGTCTCTTTGGGGGGCTTCTTAGGGAAGCTTTCGTATTTTTTGATCGGAGAGGCAAGAAGGACGACCTTACATAATCTGAGTCTGGCTTTTGGTGATACGCTTGATGAGGTGGGTACGAGAAAGTTGGCACGTAAGGTCTTTGAAAACCTGGGCAAGAACGTAGCCGACTTTGTGCGCCTGAAGAACATGAAATGGGAAGACGTCGAGAAGATAACGGAGATCGAAGGGTTGGAGTATTTCGATCAAGCCTACAGGGCAGGAAAAGGGGTGATTGGTTTTACCGGGCACATCGGCAATTTTGAGCTTATGGCGGCTTATTTTTCGCTGAGAGGTTACAAACTATCGGTGGTGGGGCGGGAGGTTTATGATCCGAGACTGGATCGGCTCTTGCTAAAGAGCAGGGAGAGTGTTGGATTGGAGAACATTCCATCATCGGCCGGGATCAAACCAATACTCAAGGTCTTGAGGGCGGGGGAATTCCTGGGTGTCTTGGCCGATCAGGACTCCTCAAGGGTTAGAGGGGTCTTCGTCAACTTTTTTGGAAGACCGGCGCGCACTCCTGCCGGCCCGGCGCTCTTGGCTTACAAAACCGGCTCGTCCATTATTCCCATGGCTATAGTAAGAACGGATGGAAATCGATACAAGATCATCGTCAGACCGCCCGTAGACTTGGTCTTTTCTGATGACCGAGAAAAGGACATCATGGACGTGACCCAAAGGTGTACTCAGGTCTTGGAATCGATTATCCGCGAATATCCCGATCAGTGGCTGTGGATGCACGATAGATGGAAAAGCAAGCCGGAGTAAGTTGGACTACCGAAGGCTACTCAACATCACTGGATGTCAGGTATTCTTTCGGATTCACCCTATAATGACAGGAGACATCACAAAATGTCCAATGACTATATACTTGAATTTGATTTCTCAAGATATAAAGAACTGGACCACTTTGCTCTCCTATCTGATCAAAGTTACAATTTTGGGAACAAAAACGGTTGGTTTGGTTACTTCCGAGGAGGGTTCCATGGATTTTTCACTCGAATTCTAGGTGTTAAAATCCATTATCGAGAAGTTCATTCTTGGGAGATAATCACAAGAGGGGAAAATCCTATTGGTTTAGCAGAATATCATTTATCCTCGATATTCTTCAATATGGACTCGTCGATAGAGTGTATGGTATTCGGACTAAACGCCCTCGGATATGCCGTAAATTCAACTGAATTTTTGGATATAACCAGCGAAAAGAAACTAAGAGAGATTGGTCCAAAGAATATATTAGGAAGACGCAGAGATAGTTCCAAAGGAATTATATCGGGGTATGATAAATATTTCCCATCATTAAAGAATCACTTTGAGGAGAATAGAGAACTAATCTTCACTATTCAGAATCAGCACGATGTATCAAAGCATCGTTCCATAATATTCCAAGGTGGGAGAAAAAGAACTGATCCGCCACAAAATGTGCTAGATTTATTGGGAATAGAAAACAACATGAAAGAAATAATATTAATTGGACCTTGGGCTGAAATAAATTTAAGTAGGCAACCGAAAACTCTACCTGAGCAACATTTGCAAGAAAAGAAAGAGTCAGATATTAATAATCTAGAAGATCTTGCAGAAAGATTCTGTAAATTTATAAATAAGTGTGGGGACAAAATCTTTGAAGATGTTCAAAACACGATAAAACTTAACAGTTATGAATTATAGCTATTACCAGCTGGACTATAAAAAATCGCAAAATAGATGTCCATGTTATGTCGGAATTTCAGTTCTGACACCTCTCCGTGCTTCGGAAGTAAGCTCTTGGCGAAAAGAGAAAACTCCAAAGGTTACTTATATTATGGCTTTTCGAGAAGTTGACAATAACAACCAATAAATACTTTCGTAGAAATTTCTTTTTTGATTTCGTTTAGATTCAAATACTGATGTATTTTTTCCCAACGAAAGTGATCTCAATATTAGACTAATCACCTTGCAGTATAGTCTCTTTTAAAAGTCTTACCGGCGGTGCCCCGTAACTTAAAAGCTTTCGGTTAAATTCCTTCTGGGAAAATTTGTCCCCCACTTTCTCGCGATAAGCTTTCTCCAAGTTCAATAGGTCTTGGAATCCCACAAAGTAAGTGGATAGCTGGGTAGGAGTGAGCACCGCTCGCACCCATTTTGCCTCTGCCTCAGATAGCTCTTGAAATCCCTCCTCCGTCATGAGCTGGATGGCTTCTTCTTTGGACATATAGCCGGCGTGGATTTTGGCATCGAGGATGGCATTGATGACTGCCCTCAGGTACATCTTAAGCTGGGTAAGTTCCATCCTGGGGTCGTGATTCATGTAACCGGCCTGGATCATCATCCGCTCCGCATAGACTGCCCATCCCTCCACAAATGGTCCACTGCCGAAGATCGAACGCAGCAGAGACGGGAACTTATTAGCATAGAAACCCTGCACATAATGTCCGGGCATGGCCTCATGCAGAGTAAGCTCCTTCAGCATCCAGTGATTGTATTCCCGGAGATACGATTCCTTCTGCTCGTCGGTCGAATCCTCCGGAACGGGAGAAACCCGGTAGAAGGATTTTAGGCTCTTATCCAAAGGTCCGGGGGAATCCAGGCCGGCTATGGCAATGCCGCGCGCGAATTCCGGCTCCCATTCGACGTCCAACGCATTGATGCCGGTCAAGTCCACCAGGTTATTCTGCCTCACGAATTCCTCCGCTTCTTTCAGATCTTGGCGGCAGACTGCTACAAGCTCATCCTTGCGGGGATGATCACAGGCGATCGAATCCAGGACTTCTTTGATGGTCACGTTTTCAAGCTCGTTGTCCGTCTGCTTGTGTTTGTGACCGGGAAACATCTGTTGGTGCAAAGGCTGGGCCAACTCGAACATGTGTTGGCGCACGGCAATCATTTCTTGCTCAGCTTTTCTCACAATTTCCTCTGAGGTCAAGTCAGACTGCAAAGCATACTTGAGTTTCTTCTCAAAAAGCTCCTTGCCCAATCGGAAATCGCCGGTGGATTGAGGGAGAAGATCTTTCTCCAAGAACATCTGAAAGCTCTCCAGGGCTTTGATGGCTTTGTCCATCGGTTCGGTTAGACTATCCTGCATGTCCGGAATCTGCTCGATCAACTTTGATAGATCGTTTTTTATCAGGCTTATGTTCCCCAGGTTTTGCTTAATGGCAGTGGTGGTCTGAATCTCTGATGGGTTCTTTAGGTTGGCTTCCGCTTGTCGAACGAGCACCGGCAGCCTCTTGAGCCGGCCTGAGACGCTTCTGAGCCTGTCCCGGAGAGGAGCGAAATCGCGGGAGATCAAAGAGTTGATCGACCCTCCGATTAGATAGGTGTACATTACCGGGCTGTTCTCCCAGGGTTTCAATTCCTCGGTGCTGAACAATTCGCTTTCGATTTCATCCTCTAAGATCGCAAAATCAACCTGGTTGGCGGGACTGAGCTTTAGCGTATCGACGTCTTTCATCTTTTCTTGAAAGAGCTTCAACCTTAGAATCTCTTCGTGGATAGCGTCGATGGATAGGTCATCGAGCAGATGGTCATACTTATGTTCTCCGATGTAAGTTGCCCCGACCGGACTGGCCTGAAAATAGCCTTTTAGAAACTCGTCCACCAGTGCTTTGAATTTCAGGTCTTCCATATCTCTCCTCGCACAGTTAGAAAAAGATGACAAAAACAGACAAGAAAAAATCAGAAGAAAACCGATTTTGCGCATATCTGAAATTGTTCTCAGGCAGATGTTATCATCCACGTGTCTTCTCTGCTGGTATGAACCGTATGGTTCATACCACTGGATGATAACATCTCACGGAGAGTTGACTGCATGAAGGTGCTTTGAAACAAAGTTCTCAGGGGTTATGAGCCATAACTTTAAGACCCCTTCTGGAAGTGAACCATTGTCTAAAGCATGAGAACTTCTGTGTTTCGACTTTAATTAGATTAATAACCTGCTTTTAAATCCCTAATTACTTTCTTCAGAACCTGGAAAGCGATCTCTGCTTCTTCGGGTTTAGGTTTCAGCTTAATTCTAATTTCCTTTCCCGGATGAATCAAATTTCTGTAGTCCTTTACCACATAACTAAATTGCGTAGTATCTTGTTCAATTTTGCCTAACTCCTCAGCAACCTCTATCAGACTATTCAAGTGCCATTTTCTTAGCTCATTTTCCTTAGGAGCTTTCGGAGCTATCTTAGCTTTTGGAGAGTCTTTCAGGAGAGCTTCAAGTAATAATGCCTCTATTATACTCCCCGCTAAGACTATTGTTGCCTTTGGAGCTTTTGCATTCTTAACCTTCTGGACCTCTTGATAATCTCGCTCAATTATCTCTCTTAGTTCGGTATCCACTACAAAAGAGAAATCTTCCTCTTCAACTTGTTTCGTCTTGGTTGGGAGCGAAGACTTAGCTTGTATTTCTTGCCCTAATCTCCTAAATCCCTCTCTATCCTTTTCATACAAATTGTCACTCACCTCCTTGATATAGCCATCTTTGGAGAATTCAAGTAATCTGAGCTGTATATCGCCCAAATAAGAAATTGTCGAAATGAAGATATCGTCTGTGGAAAGACGAGCCATTGGTAGGTTCTTGAAAAACCTATATACTAATTTTTTAAAAGTTTCGTCTATGAGGTCTATGTTTGTTTCCGAAGAAAGCAAATCCTTGAAATTATTAGGATGGATTTGGATTAGTTCCGTTCCTTCTTCTGTGGTTCTGGGTAATATTTCCACCGCCCTCATTGCATATAGAAATTCTTCATGCTTGGTCATCGGTCGCGGCTCCAGCCTCTTGTTCATCTCAGGCGATCCGCCCAAACAGTTTAGATGACAAGCAAGCATTACTGCGGAAATGCTCACCATTACTATGTCTTTTTCTATATCACTATATATGTCGTATTTTGTGACTACAAATGTATCCCCGCTTCTCAGGCAGGCAGGAACTTTTTGACATCTCATTTTAAACACCTCTTGCCCTGTTACAAAATACTTTTCCGGAAGATCGTTCATTTTTACTCCCATTGTTTCGGTAGGGCACCCTTACCCTGAAACAAAGACAATAGAGTCAGGAGTGAGAGTACCCCTGACCAACGCATGTAATCTTTATCTTTTCACCGGCTCTTTTTCCTCAGGGATTTTCAATTCCCTTGATTTTCGATATTTTAATGCCGCCTTCACCAGATCACGGAATAGAGGGTGAGCCTTGGTGGGTCGCGACTTTAGCTCTGGGTGAAATTGAACGGCTACAAACCAGGGGTGGTCGGAAAGCTCGACTATCTCCACCAGCCGTCCGTCGGGGGATAACCCCGTGAGCCTCAGTCCGGCTTTAGTTAAGACATCACGAAACCGATTGTGGAATTCGTATCTATGCCGGTGCCGCTCGCTGATCTCTTCTTCACCATAAGCTTTGTATGCCAAGCTGTCTTTTTCCAAAATGCAAGGGTATGCTCCCAGCCGCATAGTGCCGCCCATATCGGTGATCTTCTCCTGATCCGGCATGAGATGAATCACCGGATAGGGAGTAGTTTGATCCACCTCGAAGCTGTTGGCCTTTTCCAGATGGCACACATTCCGGGCAAACTCTACCACCGCGCAATGCATTCCCAGACAGATACCCAGATAAGGAATCTTGTTCTCTCTCACATAACGGACCGCTTCGATCTTACCCTCGATCCCCCTCTCTCCGAATCCACCCGGAATTAATACTCCGTCCACATCCTCCAGAATTTTTCCCGCAGTCTGATGGGTTACCTCCTCCGCATTGATCCACTTCAACTCCACCTTGGCATCGTTCTCCACTCCTGCGTGGACAAACGCCTCAATAATGCTCTTGTATGCATCCTTCAGATGGGTGTATTTACCGCAGATTCCTATTCTTACCTTGTATTTAGGATTCTTAATCTTCTCCATCATCTTTAACCAGTCATCCATCTCCAGCTCACCGCATTTTAAATCCAGATGCTGGATGATCAGACTGTCCAGGCCCTCTTTGTGAAAAAGGATGGGGACTTCGTAGATGCAGCCTACGTCAATGGCTTGAATCACTGCTTGAGGAGGAACGTTGCAGAAGAGCCCGATCTTCTCCTTGATCTGCTTGGTCAGGGGTTGGGCCGTGCGGCAAAGAAGTATGTTGGGCTGAATTCCGATCTCCCTTAGCTCTTTGACGCTGTGTTGGGTGGGTTTGGTTTTCACCTCTCCGGCTGAATCTATGTAAGGAACCAATGTTAGATGGATGAATAGAGTCCTCTGGGGACCGCATTCCAAGCCCATCTGTCTGATCGATTCCAAAAAGGGAAGGCTTTCGATGTCACCTACCGTCCCGCCGATTTCGGTAATCACCACATCCACCTCTCCGTTCCTTTCCCCTACTTTTTTTATCCGATCCTTGATCTCGTTGGTGATGTGGGGAATCACTTGGACGGTGGAACCAAGATATCCGCCTTTCCTCTCCCGGGCGATCACCGCATCGTATATCTGCCCGGAGGTGAGGTTGTTGTCTTTGGTCAGACTCTCGTCGATGAATCTCTCGTAATGTCCCAAATCCAAATCCGTCTCCGCACCATCGTCCAACACAAACACTTCTCCGTGCTGGAAAGGATTCATAGTGCCGGGATCAACATTTATATAGGGATCTAATTTTTGGATGTTGACTTTCAACCCTCTTTTCTTGAGCAATAGACCAATGGAGGAGGAAGCGATTCCCTTACCCAATGAGGAAACCACTCCGCCGGTAACAAATATATATTTTACTCTTTTGTCATGATCTTTCACCTCATCACCCCTCCTTTCGGGGATGTTAGCTTTTTCAAATCATCCGGTCCGTCAATGGTTTTGATTTTATGTTGCGTAAGATAGACCTTGATCTTATGTCCATTTTCCAAAACCCGAAGCTGTTCGAGTTTTTCTGACTTTTCCAATGGGGTTTGTTTCCAAGAAGCAAACTTCATCAGGAAATCCTTTCGGAATCCATATATGCCTATGTGCTCATAAAAAGGAAATTGAGCCAAGTCAAGTCTGACAGGTTCTCCGGCGCCGGTGGTAGGGCTGCTTGGCACATAGGGAATGGGATAACGTGAAAAATAAAGGGCGAAGTCGTCTTTGTCCAAAACCACCTTGACCACGTTGGGGTCTTTCAATTTGGCCGGATGCTCGATTTTCGTCGCCAACGTTCCCATCGACACGCCCTTCTCCTTTAGCATAGAGGAAACCAGAAGGTCAATCGGCGCCGAGGAGAGATGAACCATGTCGCATTGGATATTTATCACCAGATCATAATCCAGATTCCGTGCCACCTCGGCCACCCGATCGCTTCCGGTAGGGTGATCTTTCAAGCTCACGTAAGCTTCCCCTCCAAAACCAAACACCAGATCGGAGATCTTAGGAGAGTCCGTCACCACCATCAATCGGTCCAAACGTCTTGATTTGGCCGCATTCTCGTACACGATCTGGACCAGGGGCTTCCCGTGAATCATGGTCAGAGGTTTGGCGGGGAGCCTTTTGGAACCCAGTCTGGCAGGAATTATTCCGATTACTTTCGTCTTATTCATAACTGTTTGTAGAAGAGTCAAAATTCCCCTTGCATTTTACGAAACGGGGGGGTGATTGTCAACCGAAAACTCCGTCGATCCGAAAAATCGGGATCGCCACATTATCGAATTGAATGCCAGTCCGTTCGACCGAACTCAACGCACATTAGTCTCGTTATGCGATTATTCTTTTGGAAATCAGAGAATCCGTCTTTTCTAGCGGAAGGGTTGGTCACAGTTTGTTTTTGTGGAGGTGTGGACGAACCAACTCGCTCCGCAAGAATCTTTGCAACGGCATCATCCGCGGGGCGGTGACGCTGTGATCCCCGTTCAACTCAATCCGCCGGCCAATGCTTTAGGTGGTAGCATCCCGTCTTCTCTGAGACTTGACATTCTGGTACGGGGAAAACTCCGGTGTGGTTAGCTCAGATAGGTTTTCGGCATCTTACGACGTGGTAAGCATGACCACCTTTTCTACTTCGACGGGACATTTTGGTCAAAGGAAGTAAATCAACCTTGTCCACAAGACGAAGCATTCGTGGTCCGCCTTGGGAGATTAGGAATAAGAAGAGAAGAATGACTTAGGAGAGCTTGATTTGAAATTCGGTTTGACTTACTTCTCTGGGGTAGTCGACAAAGAGGGGATCTTTAAGAGAATGCCGTGACGAGGATTTGATCTGGAATGAATAATCATCCGGCGGTGGGCCGCGATTCTCCCTCGCCATACAGAAGATCGCGCATGAGCTGATCGATCTTCTCAATGCGGAAAGGCTTGGCCAGATAGCCATCCGCCCCTTCCTGCATGGCTTTTTGCACGGGACAGGAGGAAGGAAAGCCGGTGATCATGATTACCGGAAGCTCCGGAATGGTGTCCTTGATGCTCTTGAGCAGAGTCAGCCCGTCCACATTCGGCATCCGAATGTCGGAGATGACCAAGTCGAAATCCTGGATCTTCAGCTGATTTAGTGCCTTCTCTCCATCCTCCACTCCAATGGAAAAATAGTCTAAGCTCCCCAGCACCTCCAGAAGCATGTTGCGAAGCTCATGGTCATCATCCACCACCAGTATCTTTTTGAGCCGGTAAGGTTTTTCTCCAGATGGGGTCGCCTTAATGCCGAGTGCTTTCTGTATGAGCTCCTCGATTTTGCCAATGCGGAAAGGTTTGGCCAAAAACCCGTCCGCCCCCCCCTCCATGGCCTGATCCTTTGAATGGCCGAAATCGTAACCGGTTATGATCAAGACCGGGACCAGCGGATATCGGGCCTTGACGTTTCTCAGCAACGACAGCCCGTTGACCTTGGGCATCCTCACGTCGGTGATGACTAGGTCCAGTTTTTCCGTCTCCAGCAGGGACAGGGCTTCTTCCCCGTTTTTTACACCCAGAGAGTTGTAGCCTAAAGCGGAAAGCGTATCCACCAAGAGCGTACGAATCCGCTCATCGTCGTCCACCACCAGGACCCTCGGGGCCCCCTTGGTACGGACTTCGGGTTTTTCCCGTATCTGGTCTGTATTCATATTGGCTCTTTTGCTTCGTCAGCCGCAACATTCATATTATCGAGAGTTCCGGCGATTTCTTGAGTTTTTTTGCCTGGGAAGTTCCGTCAGACCGAAAAATGACCCTCCTGCAAGCTTCATTCGACCAAATGCCTCGGGTCTTTGTTCAACTGCGGATCAGTCTCGCCAGTTCCTCTGTCTTTTGACTAAGAGTCTCCCGGTTGGTTGCCTCAATGTTGAGGCGAAGGAGAGGCTCGGTATTTGACGGTCTCAGATTGAACCACCAGTCTCCGAAATCGACGGTCAGTCCATCCAAGTGGTCAACTTCACCTCCGGAATACTCTTCTTCGACCTGCTTCAGCTTGTCAGCGGCGTTGTCCACCCGACTATTGATTTCTCCCGACCTGAAATAGGGATCGATAGACTTGACCAATGCGGAAAGGGGTCTATTTTCCTCAGAAATCAGTTCCAGGCAGACCAAAAGAGCGATCAGACCTGAGTCGGCAAACCAGTTGTTACGGAAATAGAAGTGCCCGGAATGCTCTCCTCCAAAGACAGCATTATGCTTTTTCATCAAAGGCTTGATTAGCGCATGCCCCACCCGGGTACGAATCGCTTTTCCACCCTCTCTTCGTATCAGCTCGGGGACGGCTTTGGAGCAGATCAGATTGTACAGGATGGTCGCCCCTTTTTCCTTTCTTAACAGGTTTTCCGCCACCAGGGCGGTGACCATGTCGCCTCCCAGAGGGCGGGCATTCTCGTCCACCAGAAACATCCGGTCGGCGTCGCCGTCGAAAGCCGCCCCCAAATCTGCTTTCTCTTTGAGCACCCTCTCCCTTAAAGGTGCGATGTTCTGAGGCTCAATCGGGCTGGCCAGGTGATTGGGGAATGAGCCGTCCAATTCAAAAAACATGGGAATGACCTGACAGGGGAGATGAGAGAAAAGCTTGGGGACGATTTTTCCGGCCATGCCATTGCCTGCATCCACGGCGATCCTGAAAGGTTTGATCTTCTCTGGGTTCACGAAGGAAAGAAGATGCTGCACGTAAGCATCGTCCAAATCCAGTTGATCTACTTTTCCGATTCTGTCGGGCTCCAGAAAATCGTTCTTCAGTATGAGTTTCTTAATCTCATCTATGCCTAACTCGCCACTTAGAGGCACCGCATCTTTCCGGCACATCTTGAAGCCGTTATATGCAGGAGGGTTGTGGGAAGCGGTGATCATGACCCCGGCATCATAACCGTACTTGCCCACCGCGAAATAAAGGCAGTCGGTTGAGACCAGCCCGATGTCGGTCACGTTTGCGCCACCTTCGGTCAGTCCGCGGGTGAGTTGTTCCAACAGTCCGGGCGAAGAAAGCCGCATGTCCCTTCCCACACATGCCTTCCTGGGTCTAAGGTATCGCGCCAATGCCCGTCCCACCTTGTAGGCTACCTCTTCGTTCAACTGATCCGGATAAGTGCCCCTTATGTCATACGCTTTGAAAATGGTTTGATCAACGGCATTCATGAGACTTTCCTTTCCGTTCAAGGCCTTCCCCAATATAGGCAAAGACCTCCATAGTGTCAATCTTCGGAAAAGAATCTTCTTAGTTTGCTCACTGGCCGACGACATCAACGTAGAGTGTCGTGCTGCCGAAGGAAGTCTGGTCAGGAAACTATAGTTTTGGCTTGTTTTTGTTGAACATGAACCATTCGGTCCCGGTCGAAATTGATCGACTGGCCTTGAATAAAAAAGCCCCCAGCGCAATGCCGGGGGCTTTTGTTTTGGCGATCCAAGGGTAATCAGCACGGTGGCACGGGTCCTGCTTTGTACAGGTAATTGATCAGATAGATCACGTCACCGGAGTCCACCCTGCCGTCGCAATTGGCATCGCCGGCATCGAACGGATAAGGAGCGGCATCTCCCTTGAACAGGTAATTGACCAGGGAGACAACGTCTCCGGCGTCGATTATCTGGTCTCCGTTAACGTCCCCATGCATGAACTGAGGAATGCTCTTGCCGATGCCAAATCAATCCATAATCCGCCGCATCAGGGTATAGCGGTTGTTGGGATATGGGCCGGTGGCGGGAACCGACTCAAAGGAGAAGGCAAAGAAGGCCACCTTGTAGGTGGACAAGCCGGAAGCCGGATAGCGCAAGGCACAGTAGTTGGTCGTGTTCTTGGTGCCGGCACCAAGGTAATCGTCGATCTGCACCCCCGCTCTGGGGCCCGATGAAGTCTTCACCACTCCCCGATCGGAGAAGATGCCGGCAGCACCCGTTCCGGGAACAATCCAATCCGAGAAGTTCCCGAAAGGATAGTTTAGGACGAAAGACATTCCGTCGGAGACCGTGTCACCGCTCACCCCGGCTACCGAGTCCACCCCCTTATCGTCGCTGTGTCCGGCTACGTGCAGATAGTTGATGATGAAGTTGTTGGGATTGTTGTCCAAAAGCAGATCCTGGCTGGAAAGCAACAGCTTGCCACCATTGTCCAGATAGGTCATCAGCCTGGCCTGGTCCGTGGCAGTCAGAGTCTTGGGATTGGATATGGTGCCATAATCAGGACCAGTGCTCCATACTACCGCCTGATGATACTCTAAGGCAGAATCCGAGGGACAGCCTTGACTGGCATAGGTCCATACGTCGTATTCCAACCCCAGCGAGTCCAGAGCCGGAAAGAAGTAACTCTCGTAAGAGCCTCCTCCGTCATCATCCACAAACAAAATGGGCTTCTGGCCGATCCGTACCTTAAAGGTATCCACCGCAGTGTAAGGACCCCAGCCGCTGATTTGAAGAATCATGCTGGCCTCATGCCCTTCCGGACAACTGTTCAATGCCACAAATCGGTAAGGGCTAAGAGAGCTTCCCCTCCCTCCCGCCGGTACGTTCTGGTAAGAAGCATGGGAAACGGTCACCGTGACATAAGGATCGGAACAGGAAAGATCACCCCATATCCCAACCTCTCCGGCGCTGCCGTCGTTCCTCAAGCTGATATTCAGGTCACAGGTCTCACCCGGATCAGGTTTCCCATTGCTGTTGCCGCCCAGATCGTCCGTAACCTTGGAGTTGTAGCGCAAAATCGGTGAATGCGCCACCAGAGTCAGATCATTGTAAGTCAAGTTGCCGTTGGCAGCCTCCACATCCAAATGGAAAGGAATAACGGTCTGATCCGGGATCTGGCCGGAGACTGAGAAAACAAAAGGATTCTGACAGGCGGCGGTATCGTGGCTGGGCACATCACCCCACCACGCCGAATCACCGACCATACTTACCTTGGTCTGGCTGGTTGAGAGAATGCCGTACACGTCGTGAGCGGAAGAATCGCCCAGGTTCTTCAGCACCACGGACATCTCGATGGTCTCTCCAAAGTCAACCAATCCGTCGTTGTCGCCGAGGCTGGCATCGTCGACCTGAGAGCTCAGGTAAAGCAAATACACACCCTCCGGGGAAATCACCGGCACCGTGGTTTCATAGGGATAGGCGTCATGTGCGGTCACAGTCAGCTCCATTAAGCCGAGAGTAGCAGGAGCCGGGTTGAGGGTCACCTGACCGTTGACCGCAGTGCGGGCACTCTCGTACACTTCCGTCCCTTTCATAAGGCAAACTAACGCATCTTTCTGGGGATGCCCGTTCCGCTGCACCGTGACCGGGAAAGCACCAGCGCCAATAAACGTGAAACTCGGATGGGAAACAACGAGGCTTTCCGGCACGGCAGTCCACGGGTCCATTTCCGGATCCCCAAATGTGGTGTACATCTGGGTCTCTCTCCCAGTGGTTCCTCCGGGTCCCTCGGGGAAGTACTGATACATAAACATTTTTCCCGAATTCACTGCCGGCGTGAAATGATACAGGCTGTCCTTGAAGAAAGCCTTGTAGAATCCTCTTCCTAGCGTATCCGAATAGAAGAATTGCGACTCCTCAGTGGAGGCGCAGATGATCGAAGCCCCTTTTTCATTTCCGACCGAACCCACCTTCATCCAGTGTTCGGCAAAGCAATCTCCACCAGAGTAATTGAATTCCGCGTTGTTACACGCCACGCTCAGGATCGCCGGCAACATCTCGCCATTGGCAAGGGCGTCGATATTGGAGTTGGTAAAATAGGGTGAAGTGGATGCCCAGCAGGTGGCATCACCATGCCCGAAGTAGGCAATCCAGCTCCGTCCCTGGTTTAGACGATTGGTCACGGTATTCGTGCCCAATGTCGCCAACAAGGAGTCAAAATAGGTGAAGCCACCGTAGTGGATCATGTACCCGCCACATATCAAAGCGTTATAGAGGTCCACATAATCACCGCTGGAGATGGTCATTCCTTTCCTGAACCAAGCCATCTGCGCCACGTAAGGGTGCCGCCGGTAGTTCAGTATCTTGGTGATCACGTGCGTGGCTTCAGCTTGGGTTTGGACCGAAATCCGTCCGATATTGATATCCGCGAAGTAATCGTTACCGTCGACGGTCACATACTTGTGATCGGTGATGCATCCCTGCAAACCGTCCCAGGTAGGTATTTGCTGGACATCTCCAACCAGGATCACGTACTCGGGGGGATTGGACCAGTTGTGATAGGCATTGCTTATGTAGTTGAGGATCTGGGTGTTGGTGGTTCCGATGCTGGACTTGTCAACCAGATGGGTCTCATACCCCATCTTGTGTTTCCAGTCAGACAGAGCCACAACCTGGCTGTGAAAACTGTCATCGGTGATGATCAGAATGGAACCATCTACCACGCCTTTTCCGTCGTCGGCCTGATCGAAATTCAAAACGAAACTTCTGTAAGTCTCCAAAAAGGAATTAGTCAGCACATTTCGCGAATCCAGCTTAGGATTCTTTCCGGTTCCCTCAAAATAGACGTCCACAAGCAAACGTTTGTAGATGGTCACCTGTCCGGTCTGCGGATTGTATTGAACCGGAAAGAATTTTATGGGGGCCAATCTTAAGTCTCTGAGAATAGAGATTTCTCCCTTCTCCACTAAATTGCCCGGAAATGCGGCATTTTGAGAATAAACCCCCTGATTCAGCTGGAACGGAGGCGGCTGAGGGTTATCACTACGCGTAGGCGGTTGCTGAAAGGGATAAAGCAAGAACTGACCGGAAAGCGTCTCTTTCTCCTGTTCTACCACCTCAATCCGGACACCGGAAGTGGGGGGAAGTGCGATAAACCGGCAAATCAGGGGAATCTGCGGGCTGCCCACTTGGGTGAGGCATCCTCCGCCCGGGATGGTGATGAGTTGATAGGTCTTACCTTCGGCGATCTTGTCCTCCACTTGGACGTCCGGCAGCTTGATTTCGGCTCTCACTTTGGATGCGTCGGCGGAGATCAGGTTTACCCGGAGGTCCTCTCCCGACCCAGAACTGAGCTTGTATGCCTGGGCGTATGAGAAGAGAAAAACGGCAAAAAAGAAAGAAAAAAGAATCACTTTTCTCATTTGATTCTCCTTCATGGATTATGGTTCGTAATGCTGGTTGATTTCGATTGCAGGTTCAAATATCCGCGGTCGAAGAAGCCTCCTTGGGAGCAGACAGTCATCGGCCATACACGCAGTTTCTGTGATGCCTCCCGACAGGGCAAATCCTCGGAAAAGTCCTGTACCTTGGCGCCTCAAACTGTCGCCTTCGGTTCCCGCGTCAAAAAACGAAGCGAAGTGAATGAAAGATAAGGACATGCCGTCCGGTCGGTGAAAAAGCAGCACGGCACACATTCTTATCAGTTCTCATTTCCGTCAAGTAACCAAGCCTCTGTGTCTGATATGGCACAGTCCACTTAATTGTCAACAGGTGTTTTGACGGTGAAGCCGACTTTCCAAACCGAAACTACCCGGTCTGTGGACTTGGTCCAAGCGGCGGTTACAGCAGGGGGATGAGATGATAAGAATGAGCCAGGCATACCCCCCGGCTGAGGTGAGGGGTAGAACGAACGCGTTGTCCCAAGAAAACGCTCCTTACAGCCCCCCGAAATCAAGCTCGTGACCGCTCTCGGGTCGGATTCCTGAGTCCTGAGGACGATTAAGCGCAATCTGCCTTGAAACCTGCTCCCCATAATATCGTAAAAGAGATATGAGTTCAAGGAGGAGCGGACAACGTCTTGCTCGATTTCTCTCATAACCGAGGAGAAGAATAGACATGAAGAAGAAAGTAATAGTAATCGGAGCGATCGTGGTGGTGTTAGTCGGTGTTTTCTTTCTCGTGCTGAAAAGCTCCGGGAAAAAAGACCAGCCCAACAATTCGGTCAAAGTGGAAAAGGGGCGAATCGTGGAAAAGGCATTAGCCATCGGAAGAATAGAGCCAAGGGACCAGATCTCGGTAAAGTCCAAGATCTCCGGCATCGTCAGTACGGTTTTTGTGGAGATGGGAGATTCGATCAGGACGGGAGATCCATTGGTGGAGATTCGTCCCGATCCCACGCCCCTGGAGTTTGCCGAAGCCAAAAGACAGGTGGAGATCGATTCCGTCAACTATGAGAACCAGAATAAGGAATACTCGAGAATCAAGGAGCTGTTAGAAAAGAAGCTGATCTCACAGCAGGATTTCGACCAGGCCTCCCGAAGCTCCGGAGAAGCGGAGCTAAAACTAAAGCTTTCTCAGGAGAGACTATCCCTAATCGAGCGGGGAAAGACCAATATCGCCGGAAGACCGGTCGAATCGGTAATAAGATCCCCCATAGCCGGTTCGGTCTTGGAAAGGAAAATAAATGTCGGCGATCCGGTGGTTCCTTTGACCTCCTATCAAGCCGGCACGGAGCTTTTTACCTTAGCCGACATGAAAGAACTGATATTTAGAGGCACCGTGGACGAAATCGACGTCGGCAAGCTGAAAGAGGGGATGCCGGCTCTTTTGAAAATCGGAGCACTTCCCAACGATACCGTCCGGGGTGTCCTTTACAAAATCTCTCCCAAAGCCAGAAAAGAGGAGAATGCTACCCTTTTTGACGTGGAGATCAAGATTACGGATCCGGGGTCCTCGGTATTAAGGGCGGGGTATTCGGCGAATGCAGATCTGATTATCAAAGAGAAGGACGATATTCTGGTGATACCGGAAAGATTGGTGGAATTTGTTGAGGATACAGCTTTTGTCCAGTCAAAGGAGCCGACCGGAAAAATCGAGAGGAAAAAGATAAAAACCGGGCTTTCGGATGGTCTGAATGTTGAGGTGACGGAAGGACTGAAGGAAGGGGATATATTAGTGGAGAGACCTCCTAAGGAGATAAAGTAGACTCATGGTGCCAGCACCTAACTTAAATTAGGCGCCGGTGCATCCAAAGGTGGAAAAACATCCCAAGGAGATAGAGTCGATGCACCTGATTATGTACATAACTCAATTCCTGAGAGATATGCGATCCCAGAAATTGAGAACTCTCCTTACTCTTTTTGGGCTTATCTGGGGAACCGCAGCGGTGGTTCTTCTTTTAGCTTTCGGCAAGGGTCTGCATGCCCAGAACCAGAAGAGCATGCACGGCTTGGGGGAGAGCATCGTGATCATGTGGGGTGGACGAACCAGTAAACCGTACATGGGCTTTGGCAAAGGAAGATCCATTCCCCTAAGAGAAGAGGATGTCACCACGCTGAAGAAAGAGATCAGACAGATGGAAGGAGCAAGCCCGGAGTATTCCCGATGGAACACCAACATGAAATACAAGAAAAACGAAGTCACACAGAACATGGTGGGAATCTATCCGGTCTTCGGAGAGATGAGAAACATCTATCCGGAGACTGGCGGACGGTTCGTGGACCAAATCGATTTGGAGAAAAGAAAGCGAGTGGCGTTCATCGGAGACCAATTAAAGGAAGACCTGTTTGCAAAAGATGGAGCCGTAGGCAAACACCTGATCATTGACAACATCCCTTTTCTGGTGGTCGGAGTGATGAAGAAAAAATCACAGGATTCCAATTACAGCGGACGGGACGAAAACAAAGCGTTCATTCCCGCTACCACCTTTGCCTCCATTTACGGTGATAAATATGTTGACGACATCATATTCAAACCCCAGTCTGCCGACCAAAGCGAATTGGTGAAAAAGCGGGTTTACGAGGTTTTAGGAAAAAGGAACAAATTCGATCCCGAAGACAAAGAGGCTCTGATGATGTGGGATACCACCGAGATGGAGAAATTTCTGAACAATTTCTTTTTGGCTTTCCGGGCCTTTTTGGTGGTGATTGGCACTTTCACCTTGATCGTGGGCGGAATCGGGGTATCCAATATCATGCACGTGGTGGTGGAAGAAAGAACCAAGGAGATCGGAATAAAGATGTCTTTGGGCGCCAAAAAGCGTCATGTCTTGTCTCAGTTTATCTTCGAGACTCTGGTAATTACGTTTTTCGGCGGCATCATCGGATTTGTGTTCTCGTTAGCGGTGGTGAAGATTTTCCCTCTTTTCAAGCTGGAGGAATACATGGGAACACCAGCCATCACCCCGACGGCCGCTTTGATGGCAGTGAGTGTCTTGGGAGCGGTGGGATTGATCTCCGGCTACTTCCCTGCCAAAAGAGCGGCAAACTTGAATCCGGTGCAGGCGTTAAAATCATAAAATGCAGGGACCAGGATCCAGATGATATGGTAGCCGCACCCTTCAGGGTGCGCAAACTGCAAAGCGCAGGCTGAAACCTCCGGCTGCCGAATGAAGGATGGAGCAAACCAGTGCAAGGACTTCTAATCTTCAGATTATTCCTAAGAGATCTAAAGAAGCAACGAAAAAGGATAACCCTAACCATCATGGCTATTGCCTGGGGGACCATCTCCATCGTATTGCTTTTAGCATTTGGGGAAGGGGTCAAAAGGGGACTGATGAAAGCCCAGCATGGTATGGGACAAGATCTGATCGTCATGTGGGGAGGACAGACTTCTATTTCCTATCAAGGGTTGGGAAAGGGACGAAGGATTCATTTCATGGACGAGGATGTGGAACTTTTGAAAAAGAAAGTACCAGAAATGGAGGCCATCAGTGGCGAATACGCCACCTGGGGAATGTCACTGAGCTACAAAAAAAACACGGTCTCAGAACATGTCACCGGAGTCTATCCCTCCTTTGTGGACATGAGGGCACATTACCCGGAGATGGGCGGAAGATTCATAAACGATATGGACATGGAATATAGAAGAAGGGTGATTTTCCTGGGAAGCCAGCTCAAAGAGAGACTTTTTGGAAAAGAGGAAGATGCGGTGGGCAAAACCGTTATGTTGAACAATATCCCTTTCACCGTCGTCGGGGTGATGATCAAGAAGATGCAGATGTCGATGTATGGCGGACCGGATGCGGATAAAGCCACGATTCCAGCCAGCACGTTCAAAGCCATATTTGGATACAGATATTTAGACAATATCGTCTACCGACCAAAAGATGTGTCACAAATTGAAAAAATCAAAGAACAGGTATCTGAAATAATGGGAGCAAAATACAAATTTGATCCCAAGGATAAGAGAGCTTTGTCGGTTTGGGACGTGATCGAAGGACAGGAAGTTTTCAAGAAGGTTATCATAGGTTTTCAGATCTTCTTGGGAATCATCGGAGGGATGACCCTTTTGATCGCGGGGGTGGGGGTGGCGAATATCATGTACGTAGCGGTCAAAGAGAGAACCAGGGAGATCGGGATCAAGATGGCATTGGGGGCAAAACGATTCCAAATCATGAGCCAATTTCTGCTTGAATCTTTGCTCATCGCCATCATAGGAGGGGCGCTAGGTATTATCCTCTCGATCATAATTGTAAGAGTCTGGCGCGCTATTCCAATGAAGGCGGAGTGGATGCAGTGGTTGGGGAAACCGACCATCTCGGTAGAAATCGCCGTGATCACGTCGGTCATCCTAGGGGCTATCGGGATACTTTCCGGGGTCTTTCCATCCCGGAAAGCCGCCAGCGTCAACCCGGTAGAGTCGTTGAGATACGAATAAAGTTCAAAGTTCAAGGTTCAAGATTCGAAAGGCAAAATGCAAGGGTCAGGGACATAGTAGGAAAACGCAAGACGAATGCCGTGAGGGCTTGAGGTCAAGGCCATGATAAGCATGCGAGATATCCGCAAGGTTTACTCCACCGGAAAACTCGAGGTGGAGGCATTGAGGCAGATTAACCTGGAGATACGCGAGAACGAATTTGTGTCCATCATGGGGCCGTCCGGCTCGGGCAAGTCCACGTTGATGAATCTGATGGGTTGTTTGGATACGCCCAGCTCCGGTGAATACTTCTTGGATGGACAAAAGGTGGAGAGCCTAAGTTCCAATGAACTGGCTGAGATAAGAAACCAGAAGATCGGTTTTGTTTTTCAGAGCTTCAACCTTCTGGCCTATGCCACCGCCATAGAAAATGTGGAGGTGCCTCTAATTTTCGCCGGTGTCCCCTCAAAAAAAAGAAGAAAAAGAGCGGAGGAGCTTTTGGAGAAGGTGGGTCTTAAAGATAGAGCTGATCACAAGCCGACTGAGCTTTCCGGCGGGGAAATGCAGAGAGTATCCATTGCCCGGGCTTTGGCTTGCCAGCCCCGTCTGATCCTAGCGGATGAGCCTACCGGCAACTTAGACTCAGTCTCCGGAGGAGAGATAGTCGATCTGTTCCGAGAGCTTTCCAGGCAGGGGCACACCGTAGTGGTCATCACTCACGACAACGAAATATCCAAAAGGACTGAGCGAATCATCCGGCTAAGAGACGGGATCATAGTAGACGGGCAGTGACCAGCCTCACCTCGTCCGGCTGCTTGAGGCTGAAGAGGCAAGGACCAAATCGCAGGAGGCAGAGACTCAGACGCCACCACCGACCAGCTACATTGCGCCGCTGTTTTTAGGCATGGGTCTAGGTTGGTGGGGTAGACCAGGTCCAGCGACATCAAGCGATTTCGACCCACTTCCTTCGTCTGTGCCCGCCCCAAGAATCAAAAGCCCCGCCATCGGGCGGAGCTTTTGAGGAAGCTCTCCACTATCCGCTCACGGAGAACAAGGGGCTGGGCCTCCCTGGTACAGGTAATTGACCAAATAGATGATATCCCCGGAGTCGACTACACCATTGCAATTGACGTCTCCCATGTCCAAGGGATTCGGCGCAGGACCTTCTCGGTAGAGGTAGTTTACTAGGAAGACCAAATCCCCGGCGTTGATCTGGCCGTCGCTGGTCACGTCTCCTTTCCCCGGCGACACTTGCATGGAATCAACAAAAGGTATGGAGTTATGAGCGGTCACGGTCACATCCATGTGCCCCAGAGTCAAAGGCGAGGGAGACAAGGTGACCTGTCCAGAGGCATCGGTGTAGCCGGTCTCAAAAACCTCTCCGTCCTTGTATAGGCAGACAAAAGCTCCGTAGAGTGGTTCGGCGTCGGGCTTTTGCACGCCGACGGTTACCGGGTGAGGGCCCGGAGTTATTGACGGGGGAAAGGTCACATGCAGAGACTCGGCTGGACTGGTCCACAAATCGACCGAGGGGTCCCCCATAACATTGTAAGCGTCCAAGTAATATAGGCTCAATCCTCCGCCTCCATAATATTGATAGAGATACCATAAAGCTTTGTCGGTCATGTTCCCAATGGAATAGCAGGTCTCGGCAAATGCGGCCTGAAACATCCGTTTTTCCAGAATGTCATCCTCATCCCAGTAGGTATAGTTGGATGCTCCCCAGAATGCAATGCCTGCACCGTTGGCCACCTTGGCCCAGGTTTCACCGAAACACTCCGAAACGCTGAATTGGCCGGTAAAACAGGCGTGTGAGAGAATAAACGGATATTCGTCCAGGTTACTCAGACCACGGACATTCGACTGAGTGTATGATCCAGTGGCCCAACCGGCAGTCGAGCCGTGACCGGAATAGCAGACCATGGTTTTTCCTGCATTCACGCTATTGGTTATCTGAGTCGAAGTGACTCCCAGTCTCTCCCACAGGGTGTCTACGGTCAGTCCGTTAGGGAGAAGGTAATTCTGTATCACATACCGATGAGTGAACTCGGCGGTCAGATTGGCATCAGACGAAGCGATGAAACACGCATTTCCCATCCAATTCAGATCTGTGGAGCTAGGTCTCTCATAATACAAAGTCTTACTCACCATGGCATCCGCTTCCGCAGAGGTCTTGGCCGGCAGTCGCCCGCGGAATACGTCGGCAAAATTGTCTGAATCCATCTTGACGTAGTTTAGATCTGTGGCGGTGGAGCTGGCATCTCCGGTCCAAGCGGGAATGTAGTCCGTATCTCCCACAAACAGAACGTAAGTCGGCGGGATACTCCAGGTATCGTATGCATTCTGGATGTAGGCTTTGATTTCCTCCTTAGTCGAACCGATGGCGGGGACCTGTGCCACAGTAACATGGAAGCCTTTCTCAGTTTTCCACCTCACCAGGGCGGCTAGGCTGGAGTAGAAGTTTTGGTGAGTGATGATCAGATATCCGATGGGGGACTGCAAAGCTCCCTGGACCATGGGGGCATAAGCCTGGTAGTTGACCAACAGCTTCTGGCACAGCTCCTCAAAGGGTGGTGAGGCATACCGATTAAGCTGGTGCTTGGTGGTGGCCATGTCTGATCCCGAGAGGATCAGTCTCACCTTCATCCTGGAATACATTCTTACTCTCCCGGTCTGAGGATTGTAGCTGACCGGATAGATTATCACATTCACAAATCTATGACCGCGGATCACCCCGATCTCCCCCAACCCGACCGGATTTTCGGGCAGGAAGGCATTTTGCCGATAGTAGGTTTCATTCATGGCAAACTGCGCCTGTTGAAAGGCGCCTTCCACCTTGGGAACGGGAGGCTGAACCGGAGCTATACGGTTGACCAGACCCAATTTCGCAAGGTCTTTCTCCGAAAACTCCGAGCTTTCCACCGTCACGCTTACCTGGGCGCCGAAGGGAATCTGCACCATCTTGGTTATCACCGGCACCTTCGGCTCGCCGATTCTTGACGTCACACCGGCCCCAGGAACAGACAGAAGAGAGTAATTTCCCCCTTTGACCGTGACTGTCTCTGCCCAGGTCCCCGGAATCCGAATCTCAAATGCAACCTCGCTGGGATTCGACTCGAGAAGACTCAGCCGAGGATTTCGATCAACGTTGGGGGAAAGCGAAATCCAGGCCGGTTTCATTTCTGCCCGGCCAAGAGAAGCAAAGCCGGAAAGCAAAAAACACAGGACGCCAAGAAGAACGAATCTCTTTGTCCGGTTCAGTTTTATAAACGGTATCATTTCGATCTCCTTAATAAACCTAATCGGTCAATATTCGAATTTCTTTGCTTAATGAATCATGACAAGACCCGTCGTAATTGATACGACAAAACACGATTCTTTGTGATTGTAAAATCGCACGGTCTCACAAATGAATCGGCAATCTGTTGGGGTTCAACAAAAACAGCCGCCTTTGATCGTTTCCTGTCCTGAGTGGACGGAAAGGGTCAAGCTCAATCCGGTTAAGTATGTTCAGCTGCGATCTTACACCTCTCTTCAATTTCAAACCTCTTTTGAGATTTTCCTTGGCGCATGGTCTCAAGGAGCCCGGAGAGTGAAGAGATTACCGGACTTAAATGCGCTCTGCTCTATAGGTCTCTCTGGCGTTCATCATTTTGGAAAGAAAGCTCGGTCTAACCGGCATTGAGAGACTGCTCCAAGAAAAAAGGTCAGGCAAGCCGAAGCTTCCTGACCTTTCTTTCAATTTCCTGATCCGATCCGTACTTTATGACCTTCTCAGCAAATCACTGCGCCTCCCACTTGGGTGGGCCAAAATGCTTCGAATGAAATTTGAGAATCTCCGGCAGGCGATCATGGATGAAGCGATCGTGATCGGCAGCAGCGCCCGCGTAACCGCTGTATTCCTGATAGGTGTGCGATTTGCCATACAGCGAGAGACGCTGATCGAAGGTCCTGGTTCCATCGAGGAGACCCAACTGATCCTGGTCGCCACAATCGATATATATGCTCAAGTCTCCGAAAGCAGTGGGGTCGTTATCGAGCCTGAACGTGAGATCGTTTAGCAGCCACTTGTACCAAACGGGAGAGCCGGGTGAAATGGTTCTGGTCGAATCGAAGGGGATATCCGCACCGTATCTGATGCCGCTTACGGTTTTCAGAGCAAAAAACTGGCTTGTGTCTGGGTCTCCCAAATCATGAGGCGAAAAAGCCGCCGCCATGGCGAAGATAAGTTGGCTGTAAGTCTTGTCCGGATGCGTGGAATCTTCCCAGGGATTCAGGTTTCGGTAACTGGAAGGGGAAAAATCGCTCGGCCCGATGCCGTTCTCCTTGTAAACGCTGTCTATCATCTGTCTGGTGAGGAAGGACTCAAAAGAGGTGAAGGGGCTCAGGGCACTTACCGACGCAAAAAGCGTGTCGTAGTCCATGGCGATTTTGAGTGCTCCATATCCCCCCATCCCCTGTCCACTTATGGCATGATAGTTTCTGTCCGGAATCCATACCCCGTCTACCGTTTTTCCCACCGTAGGATACCAAAGCTCGATGCTGTCCATCACGTCATGGGCGATGTAATCCTCGTATCTGCCCAGCAGCGCGGAGTTAGTATAAAACGTGCCCGCCTTCTTCGTTTTCAACTGGTCGCTGGCCAAGGCAATCGAGGACACGTCCGGCATTACGATTATCAAGGGATCGATCTGCAGATCGGCGATCAACTGGTCGGCCACTTCAGCCACCTTGTAGACCGACACGAAAGTCTCATCATCCCCTCCGAAATCATGTAGCAGGTAGAGCACCGGAAAGCCAGTCAGGCCTCCGGCAAATTGCTTTGTCGGGTCATATTGGGGGGGCAGATAGACGAAAACGCTTTTTTGCGGAGAATCTCCTATTAGATTGTTCTCTAAAGAATTAGCCCTCCAGCTCGATTGCCAGGCTTCATGAAAAGGATAGGCGGGTCGAAGCGGATTCTCTCTTTTGCCGCAGCCGACAAAAAGAGACAAGACTAAACATGTCGCCAGCCATCCAATCGCCGTTTTTTTCATACTAGTTCTCCTTGTTTCTCGCGTTGATGGTGATCGATTTCTCTTAGAAGCGATAGGTGAAAGAAAAGCCGGAAAAGTGAGAAAGCATCTTGTAGGTTCCGACCATATTGTCAAAGCGACCGTCTCCGTTCACGTCTTCTATGGTGGTCACGTTTCTTTTCTTGTATGCCACGAGCTGGTAATCATAGCCCAACTCAAAAGAGCCCGTCTTATAAGAAAGCCCGAGGTTGAAGGAATGCTGGTCACCCACTTCAGGAATCAACAAGGTGAAGGTGGAGTTGGGAATGGGATTCTGTTCAAAAAAGTATCCCCCTCGCACGAACAAGTTGTCCTTCAGCAGGTATTCTCCGCCCAGGCTAACCTTCACAATGTCGTCCCAGCTGAAGGGGAGCTCAGTCTCCCTCACTCCTACATAGATGGTATCCTGTCCGCCGGTGGCTAAGGTCATGTCTTTGATGTCGATGTGATCCAACCTGGACCAGTTATCCAAGCTGACGTCACAGGTCAAGGTCAGTTTCTCTGTAGGCTTGAACATCGCCCCTACCCCTACCTCTCCTGCCAGCGGCAGGGTGGCCTTAAAATCACCATCCCGGTAAACTTTCGTGCCCCCTTGAAGCTGCGATTCAGAGGTGTATATGTAAGGCAAATACATTTCGAGATCCATACTGCCGGAAAGATCTATGTCGATGGGGCTTTGATAAGAGAAACCAAATTGGAGCTTAGGACTGGCCTTGTAAAGCACTCCGGCATTGAATCCTATTCCCCAACCGTCAGTCTGCATGCGCTCGTCCACCGGAAAGAAATCATAGGGTCGTTCCAGCGTGGTGGAGACGAGGACCGGCCTGCGCAGATTGAACTTGGCTCTATCTATGTTGACACCCAACCCTAAGGAGAGCTTTCCCTCCATGAAGGTTTTGGCCACGGTGGGGTGCAAATCCCAGATCAGAATGTCCGTCTGGTAATCGAACTTCGGGTACGGAACGCTTTCGTCAAATCCTGACGGCGGTTTGTAGAGATCCCATTTGTCCTCTAACTTGTACGGGACATAGAAAGCCACTCCTCCGGTGAAACCCGCCAGTTGAGTGAATTTATAGAATCCGGAAAAACTGGGAAGGAAAAATGCCCGATCCTCAGGATAGTGGGTTCCCTCCGGATAACCAATGGAATAACTGTTGCCGGACTCTCCCAGCTTCATCTCGGGGGTATACTCCGGCCGCAAGTTAAGGACATAAAGATCCGTGCTGAATTCGGAATTGGGAAGATAAGCCAAACCGGCCGGGTTCCAAAACGCCGCGCTCCAGTCGTCGGCCATTGCTCTGAAAGCTCCTCCCATGCTCATGGCTTTTGACCCCACTCCGGGGAGAGCAAAGCCGCCACCACCCAGGCAGCAAGCTGTGCACGCGAAAACAAAAAACAGAACGCCAAGAAGGACAAAGCAACTCTTCATCTCTCACCTCTTAGTTCTTGTGTGTTTGACGTAGCTTGACCATTCCTCTGGATCCGAATTTACTGGAACTCCTTTCTCCTCTGGGCAGAAATGACAAAAAATCCCACAGAAGTCTTCCAATATTAAAGCATAGACTTTTCTTTGTCAACGGTTTTTTTAGAAAATTCGGGACTGTTTGATTACGTGTATCAAGTTGAACTCTTTTGACAATATGTTAACCAATCAGGATGGTGAGTTTTTGCTTGAGCTAAGTTCATAGGTGATTTCCCGTTTCGGTATCCATATTTGCTTGAGGTGAAAGGTTCGAAACCATAACAGGCTGCCCACAGTCTTAGAAAGTAGGAAGCATTCTGCTTATTCTTGAAGCCGTTGATGAGTTGAAGCTTGGTGTTAGGCTTCTTGATGATGTTTTCGGTGATATTGTTATCTCTAAGTAGCTCTGGGTGAAAAAAACGAGAGGTAATGTTCTGCTTAAATTAGAATTGGACTTTTGGGCTTGATTGAATTAGGGCGGTTTTCTTCTGTTTTTTGTATTTTACGAGTTGGCTTTTAGAAGGAGGGAATGGATGGCCAAGCGGCAATTTAGGGCGGAGGAGAAGTATCGGATTTTAGAGGAGGCTGGTCAGTCTGGGACCGGGGTGGCAGAGGTATGTCGGCGGCATCAGATAACCAGCGGTTTGTTTTACAAGTGGGAGGCGGACGCCAGGAAGGG
>JBAVQU010000013.1:0-39539 GCA_049694315.1 Candidatus Zixiibacteriota bacterium | reverse complement strand
AGATGGCGGAGCAGCCGTTTGAGGTTCTTGTTTTTCGGAAGCCCATGCCGGACAGTAACCGACCAAGGCGGGAGTAAGATAGCCGTCTTTCATTGGATTTGCCGTAGTTGAAATAGTCGGTGATGGTCTTAACCGTAAGGGTGCCGTTTACTATCTGATATTTCAGTCCCTTGATAGTATTGATGATTTGAGATTCCAGATCGAGGGGTTCGGGTTTGGATTCGGGATACATTTTTGGCAGTTCCTCCTGTCTTATCGCTTCTATTTCATCCCAGAAGGATTTTTCGGCTTCCGAGTCTTTGAAGACCTTGTGTTTGAGACGGATAGCTCTTAAGGCATCCTGGATTTTGGGCCTATAGGATCGGCGCTGCAACCTTTTAATGCTCTTGTCGATCAACAGCTCGATGAACTCCAAATATCTGGCTTCGCGGTCTCGGCTGTCCTTGCGGTTGGAAGCAGCACTTTGATCGGAGTCAGGGTTGATATTGAATGTATCGTTCATATTGATTACCTGGATTTTTAGTAGATATGGGATTGTTGACTAAATATTACCGCTGCGTTATTTCGTCATAAAAGGTTTTGGTTGGGGTTACGTATCGTTTATCGTTAATCGGTTGTCGTTTGTCGAGTTTAAAACCAAAGACGAAGCCGATACGTGACCAAGGCCTAAACCGATAAACGATACACAGAATACAGGGGGGTACGATGGGAGACACTCGACTTAGGGGAGAGGCTCCCAGACACTTTTCCTTTATCGTACCTCCCCCATAAATACCGCCACCATCCTTCTCACCACAAAAGTTGTATAGAATTTGTACTAAAACCTCTCCCCATTTGTCCCCCTCTCTCCCGCCTTTGATGGTTCGACCTTGCTCCCTTCGACCTTGCTCAGGGACAGTGAGCGAAGCCGAACTGTCACCATCCTGAGTAAATCGAAGGACGGGATTTTCAACGTGAAACGGAGAGGAGGATAAAACGGTCAACGGATGAAACGGATGCAACGGATTAGCAAAGTTGTGGTTCGAAACTCACCACAAGATAGTTCGAAGCTCACTATAAATGGTTCGAGGCTCACCATGAATGGGATTTAATACACGCTGAGGCCGTAGGAGGATAACGGATGGCAACTAAGCTGCGGCACTGATAACTCGCAAGTTGCTGAAAACGAAATAAGTTCATGCTGAAAAGTTTATTATTAAACATCCGAACCTCTACACGCCATGCTTAACGTACTCACGCTCATTCCGTCAGCTTGAGTTGCTGGTTAGGGCGCAACAATTATATTTTATACGAAAATATTAATTCCGATTATTTAGCCAATTATGCGATTTTGTTTTGCACTGTGTCACTTACGTGGACTTGCTGTAACACCGGGTGCACGAAAATAGATTTCCTCAAACGGATGTTCATGCTCATACTCACCCGATAAACCTCTCGGATCCCATGTGCTGACAACATGAATAATTATACTTTCGTCGGGGTTAAGACTTGCAATATTAATTGTTGCATCGGAATTATTATTTCCTATGTGCAGTGAGTCAGACACCTTAAATGGAGAGGTTATGGCTACTGATTCGAATTTATTAACAAAGAACCTTTTCTTGATATAACCTTTCAAGTTCGTTATTTCCTTGGAAGTTTTATTAATTAGTGTGACACGAAAGTAACTATACGAAACGGTAACAGCATTGAACCCAGCCTGATATTCTATAGAATATTCAAGTTTATCAATAGGTCTTTCGCTTATTATATTACTTGGAGTGGAGCTCGGGGTTGAATTATTATTAAAGAGTCCAAGTAGCCAGGCTAGTATAGTTACAAGCGAGGCTATAAAACCAATGACCAAGTTGAGCTTAGTAAATATTTTGGGCTTTTCTTTTGACATGACTAGATCCTTATGATCATTGACATTATTTCGCTGCGCATGTTCAATAGATAAAATATCTGTTCCGCCCTAAGGTTTGCGTTACCGGCGGGGCGTATTTGCGAGACTACTTGATATTATGGCAAGAAACTTGGCAAAACGCGCCAGTTTTCACGGGGCGGAAGCCCCGTCCGGTGGACGCTGTGTTAGGCATCACTCGCTTTTCCGTCAGAGGCTACCCGAAGGCTGAGGATTTCTCCTAGGATCATATATGTGTGCACGACAATCCTATCTGCTTCTTCTCGGGTAACGATGTCGGCGTGAGAACCTTTTTGGGCTCCAGCCGCGATGGAATCGAGTCTATCGCCTAGAAAGCTCAAATCCGAACCTATTATTGCCTTGGCTGTAGGCGATTGATCATTATCTTCAGCATAGCACATAATACGATTTATATAGTTCTCTGCCCCCAAAGCAATAGTGGTGTCTTTGCCCTGATATGACGTGATCCGCGGTTCGGTTTGTGCAGGAAAGACCGCATCGGCAAGGTCTCGGAGAATGCGGCGGCAACTGTGGGCGGCATTTGACCAATCCTCAGGATTCTCAGATCTCAGATTCTCGTATACCGATGCTAATCGCCTTACAGCATCGGGGACCAGTTCTGCGATTGACGAGTCGACTCTGTCCCGAATTCTCGAAAAGACTTCGCTGGCAAAACCAGAGAACTTTAATTGGTAGTGAATGTTATAAGCGTACCTGTGTATGAAGGAGCGTCGCGCTGCAAGTCGCTGGGACGCGAGGGCAGCCTGATTGCGAAGGCCTTGCCGTTCGTTGTAGTTGCCCCGCGATGGGAAGACGTACTGATTTGGATTGGCGGATGTAATCGAAACATCAGGGTCCTTGGCGGCATCAAAACTTCGCTTCGAGATTTCGAGCTGGTCTTCGAGTTGGGAGATAGACTCCACGTAAGCGAAGTCTTGTTTCTTGCCAGTCTTCTCGTCCTGTTGTGTCCATTTCCTTCCCGCGAGGACTGCAAGTCTCCAGGCCTCAGGAGGGACGATACCCTGTTCAATCGGGTATCCACCTGCCTCATAGGCCATTATTTGCTCGTAGTCATGGTCGTTTAAGAGCCTAGCAAGGCGACTAACTCTGAGAGCGACGCTTGAAAGCGGAATCCGCGTTAGTTCTAGGTCGGTAAGAATCTCCTCAGAGAGGGCAAGTGCCTCTTCAAGTGCTTGTGGGCTAGGGGGAATGTTAGTCATTTAAGTAACTCAACTCTAGCGCGAGTGATGCCTAACAATGATTATATGGTTTCTCTATAACACCCTTGTCCTGCGAAGTTGCAGTATAACACACCAAGGTCGGAATTGCCATAAGTCCAGTGATTGCAACTCATTAAGACCATTTTGCCGATTGGAATGGGGTGATATATTGTTTCTATATAACACACCGGGGCATCTCCTTCACAGGTCGTCTACGGGACTCTTGACACCCTTGCCTCCCCGGTTAAGGACATGGGTATAAATCATCGTGGTTTTCAAATCCTTATTAATCGTATGCATCATTTACCCGACAACCGGTGACACCCCTAGATATTTTTATCATAATCCGATTTCTCGCGAAATCGATTCTGTTTATATAACAAATTATAATCGCTTAGGCAATCTTGTCAAGAATCATTTTTTGTCGGGACCTCCCAGACGGGTCTTTAAAGTCCTGATATATACTATAATAATCCCCTCTCTCCCGCCTCTGGCGGGATTTTCAACCTGCCCTCCTACGGATTTCGCTACGCTCAATCTCCCACAAGGGGAGAGGGAAAGGACTTTCTTGCGGGGCTGGGAGCCCTTCAGGGTGAATCCCTTCAGGATGAACCCCGCCTTCGAAGTTAGAGGACCCCTCTCTCTCCCGCCTCTGGTGGTTCGACCTTGCTCAGGGACAGTGAGCGAAGCCGAACTGTCACCATCCTGAGTAAATCGAAGGACGGGATGTTCCACGTGAATCGCCCCTACAGTACCCCACAAGAGAAAATACCCTTTTTGAAATCCGCAAACATTGCAGCAACTTTAGTGTCAAGGGTTGAAGGGTTCTGATAAGCCAGATGGCAAGCCATAAAGGTCTTCCACCAAATAAGTCAACCTACGGTCCTTCCACATAAAATCAAGGTCCAGTTCTTAGCCACTTTAGTGGTGTCAGCACCTAAGCCTGACTAAAGTCAGTTAGAACAACTTATAGCTACCAGAGATGTCAAATTAAATTGTTGATGACCTTAAGGCTTGTCTACGCGGGGCTGGTCATGCCATAGGCAGATCCCGCCCTTCGACCCTTCGAAAAACTCAGGGTGCTGAGTAAAGGCGAAGCACAAGCTCAGGGCAGTGAGCAAAGTCACTGAAGCAGTTGCTCCAGGAACTGTCCAATGTCTATGAAAACAATTAGCCTCACACTTGTGGTTCGGGGTGAGGGCACCCCGAACCAACATTCCAAAATCAAAATATGGAAGTAACTGAAGCTTGAGCCAAGCTAAGAAGACTTTGCGGGAATATACCCATCTGCAGAACAAACCAGGTGGAAATCAACAAGACTATGGCTGCGCCAAGAGATAGAGACACCTTTTCCGTTTCTGGCTGTAAAGCGGGATGCATGAACATGATGACCACTATTCTCAAGTAGTAGTAGACGGAGATCAGGCTGTTAAGCACCCCGATTATGACCAATCCTACGAAGCCGGATTTCACCGCCGCACTAAAGACATAGAATTTTGCCATGAATCCCGCGGTGGGAGGAAATCCTGATAAGGAAAAGAGGAATACTGTCATCAATATGGCCAACAAAGGAGATCTGCTTCCGAGACCGGAATAGTCGTCTAACTTAGTATTCTCCTGCCCCTTTCTTCCCAGGGCAATCACCACAGTGAAAGCACCAATGTTCATGAATGTGTAAGCTAAAAGATAGAAGAGCGCACTGGAGATACCGGTTTCGCCACCTGCCACCAAAGCCACCAGCACATATCCAGCGTGAGCGATGGAGGAATATGCCAGCATCCTTTTGATATCGGATTGAGCGATAGCGATGACGTTACCGACGGTCATGGTCAGGGCCGATATAACCCAAACAATCATAGTCCAATCCGGTTTTATCGTGCCGAGAGAAAACAGGAATACCCGCAATAGTGCGGCAAATCCTGCGGCTTTCGGACCTGCAGAGATGAATGCGGTTATCGGAGTGGGAGCACCCTGATATACATCCGGCACCCACATGTGAAAGGGAACCGAAGCGATCTTGAATCCCAATCCCACCAACAGCAATCCGGCACCGGCCCAGATCAAGAGACCCGAAGCAGACTCACCGTTGGCCACACTTTTGATAATCTGCTCTAAGTTGGTGCTGCCCGCGCTCCCATAAATGAGCACAATCCCGTATAACAGGAAACCAGTCGCAAATGCCCCCATCAGAAAGTATTTCAGCGAAGCCTCGTTTGATCTTAGATCAGTCCTCTTGAATCCGGTCAGCACGTAGAGCGATACGGACATGATTTCCAAGCCCAGAAAGATGACGATCAAGTCAAAACCGGATGCCAAAAGCATCATCCCCAAGGTGGAGAATAGAATCAGACTGAAGTATTCACCATACAGAATCTCTTCCCTTTTAAGATAGCTCATGGAGACTAGTATGATGAGAAATGATCCAACCAGAAATATGAACTTAAAGAACGTAGCATAATTGTCCACCAAAAACATCTGGCTGAAAGTCGTATTTTGAATATTCCACAGACGCAGGTTAGCCAAGAACGCAAGGACCAACGCTATCCCTGCCAGGTAAGCTGTGAAATGCTTTCTCTCCTTGGACAGAAATGGATCTACCATCAAGATCAAAATGGCAAAGAGACAGACGATGATCTCTGGCAGAACCAATTTCAAGTTTACCGCAGGCATGACCCAATTCATCTAAACGTCTCCTGACCTCTCCACCTCAGCTCCTGACTCTTCGTTTGTGTCCGAATCTCATCACTCCATCTGCTTTGCCGGCTCGATCTTCTGTCATTCGGCTTTCAGGCTTTCGTCGAAAAGCTTGTTCTTCTCATACTTGACATGCGCCGTCTCAATCAGGTTCTTCACCGTCGGCTCCATCTTTCTGAACATGTGCGCCGGATAAATCCCGATCCAGAAAATGGCCACGATCAGTGGTATCAGGATAATCTTTTCCCTTAAATTCAGATCCTTCAGTTTTTCGTTTTCCGGGTTCGTGATTTGGCCGAACATGGTTCGCTGGTACATCCACAGCATGTAAATGGCGGCCAGAATAATCCCTATTGCCGCTATCACGGCATAAGCCACGTGGGACTTGAAGGCCCCCAGAAGAATGGTGAATTCCCCCACAAAACCGTTAGTTCCCGGCAGCCCGATAGAGGAAAGCGCTACTATCAGGAAGAAGGCGGCAAAGACAGGCATCTTCTTGGAGACACCGCCGAAGTCGGCTATCAGTCGGGTGTGTCTTCTCTCATATATCATTCCCACAATCAAGAATAGCGCTCCGGTGGAGATGCCGTGATTGATCATCTGAAGTATGCCTCCCTCCATTCCCTGAATGTTCAGCGCGAAGAGACCCAGCATCACAAAACCCAGATGGCTCACGGAGGAAAATGCCACCAGGCTCTTGACGTCATCCTGCCTGATGGAGACCAAGGCGCCATAGATGATGCCGATTATGGCCAGGATAGAAAAGAGCGGTGCGTAATCTATAAACGCATTGGGAAAAAGAGGAAGACAGAATCTCAAGAAACCATAGGTTCCCATCTTGAGCAGCACTCCAGCCAAGATTACTGAACCGGCAGTCGGGGCCTCCACGTGCGCATCCGGAAGCCAGGTGTGGAACGGAAACATCGGAACCTTGATGGCAAAGGCTAAGGCAAAAGCAAAAAAGAGCCAGAATTGCGCACCTAAGGGTATGGGAAGCTTGCTTATCTCCACGAGGTTGAAGGTGTAAGCGCCCGTGAAGCTGTGATTCATGAAATATAGAACCAAGATCGCTACCAGCATCAAAAGGGAGCCGGTCATGGTGAAAAGAACAAACTTGACCGTAGCATAAATCCTTCTGGGCCCACCCCAGATGCCTATAAGGAAATACATGGGAATAAGCATCAGCTCCCAGAATACATAGAATAAGAACAAGTCCAGAGAGACAAAGACCCCGATCATTCCGGTCTCCAAAAAAAGCATAGAGACATAGTAACCCTTTACCTTCTGGGTGATCGCAGACCAGGAGGAGAGTATGGCCAGAGGAGTAAGAAAAGCGGTCAAAAGGACCAAAAAGAGGCTGATACCGTCAATGCCCAGATGGTAGTTTATTCCCAATGCTACGATCCAGCTTCTGTTCACCGAAAACTGAATGGCTGAGGAGTCGGAGGCAAAATTAAAATAGACGTAGAGTGAGAATGCGGCGTTCAGCAACGAAACGATGAAGGCCACCGTTTTGATGCTGTTGTGCCTGTCCCGGTCAATAAGCAGAAGTATCAAAATTCCCGCCAGCGGGAGAAACGTAAGTATGGTCAAAATCGAGGTATTTAGCATCTTCTTACCTAAAGATGAAATATGCCAAAATCAGTATCGCTCCGAAGGTCACTGAGAGAGCATAGTTGCGCAGGTATCCGGTCTCGGTTTTTCGAATGACCCCGCCTGTCCACTTCACGAAAGAGGCGATCCCGTTCGCGGTGCCATCTATGACCAACACGTCAAACTTTTTCCACAAAAAGAGCGCCAGACTCAAGAGAGGATTCACAATAAGCCTGGCATATAGCTCGTCTACGTAGTACTTGTCGAACAAGATTCGGTAGGCAAACCTGTACTTCTCCGCCAGTCTTTTGGGAATCTCAAGATTCCGAATGTAAAACCTGTAGGCGATGAAAATTGCAATCAGCACCACCACTATGGAGACCGCCATCAGGAGATACTCAGCCGAGGGTGCATGAGCGGCAGACTCGGCACCGGCAACCTGTCCTTCCTCAAAGACGGACGATAAGAATCCTTCAAGCCGATTCGACCCGCCGAGAGAGTGAGGCACTCCCACATAGCCACCGATGGCTGAGAGAGCTGCCAGAACCATCAGCGGAATGGTCATGGATTTCGGAGATTCGTGCACGTGAGCTTCCACCTGCGGATCCATTCTAGATTTTCCCAAGAAAGTCATGAAGAAAAGCCTGAACATATAGAACGCGGTCAAGCCGGCAGTGACCACCCCGACAAGCCAGAGCAAAAAGTGACCGTGCGGACTCGAGAATGCTTTCCAGAGGATTTCATCCTTGCTGAAGAATCCGGAAAGGAGCGGAATCCCAGAGATAGCCAAAGTCCCGGCAAGAAAACACCAGAAGGTGACCGGGATGTACTTTTTCAACCCACCCATGTTTTGCATGTTTAACTCGCCGCCCAAAGCATGCATGACCGAGCCAGCCGAGAGGAAGAGCAGAGCCTTAAAGAATGCGTGAGTCATAAGGTGAAATATCCCCGCGGCAAAGGCTCCCACTCCGCAGGCCAAGAACATATACCCTAACTGGCTGATGGTCGAATAAGCCAGCACTCTCTTAATGTCGTTCTGCACCAGACCGATGGATGCGGCATATATGGCGGTCGCCGCGCCTATCACTGCCACCACTCCCATAGAGACAGGGGCAAGCAGGAAAAGTGCGTGACACCTTGCCACCATATAGACTCCCGCCGTCACCATGGTAGCAGCATGGATCAAAGCCGATACCGGTGTGGGTCCCTCCATGGCATCGGGAAGCCAGACATAGAGAGGTATCTGGGCGGATTTTCCGGTGGCGCCCAGGAACAGAAGCAACGTGATTGCCGTGGCCAATCCTCCCCCAAAGGACAAAACCTGCGGTGCATTGCCAAAAACCTGGGTGAAGTCTAGGCTCCCGAAAGACCAGAAAATCAACATGACTCCTAATGCAAAACCGAAATCCCCCACTCGATTCACGATGAAAGCTTTCTTCCCTGCATCTGCAGCCGTCTTCTTCTCATACCAGAAACCGATTAAAAGGTACGAGCAGAGACCCACACCTTCCCATCCCAAATAAAGCAGGAGGAAATTATTGGACAAGACCAACATCAGCATGAAGAAGGTAAACAGATTCAGGTAAGAGAAGTAACGAGCATATCCCTTGTCGCTCGACATATAGCCGGTGGAGTAGACGTGGATGAAGAATCCCACGCCGGTAACCACCAAGATCATAATAGACGAAAGAGGATCGAGCAAGAAACCCACGTTCACATGAAACGATCCGGAGAGAATCCAAGGGAAGGCGATCTTTTGCACCACCCTCTCCCCTGCCGGCAAAGCCAGAAGCTTGAAAAAGATAATCAGGGAGGTCAAGAATGACAGGCCAACAGAGGTACACCCTATCCAACTTACCAGGGCTTTCCCGGACATTCTATCCTCAGTCCCACGCTTTAGGGAGAGCGCCAATAGCCCGTTGACCAAAAAACCTATAAGCGGGAATAATGGAACCCAATAAACGAAGTTCATGTCTTTTTCCAAGTTATCCGCTCTCGACGGGCCACTGTCCGCCTAATAAACCTGTTTTGCTGCGGTCGGCGGACTACCGACTGCGGACCTTTTACCATTTCATCAGGTTGAAATCGTCTACGTTCACGCTCTTCTTGTTTCTAAACAAGCAAATGATTATTGCCAGACCGACTGCTGCCTCGGCAGCCGCCACCGTCATAACCAGGATGACCACCACTTGACCGTCCAGCGAGCCTGACTGTTTGGCCAGTGCCACGAAAGCTAAATTGACGGCATTGAGCATCAGTTCGATGGACATGAACATGACCAAGATGTTCCGCCTGACCAAGACGCCCAAAACGCCAATGGTGAAAATCACTCCGCTCAATATTAAGTAGTTTGAAGGTGAAACCATTTACTTCTGCCTCAATAACATTCCTGCGTTTTCTTGCTAAATGTCCGGACCAAAGGCTCCGGCTCTTAACAGAGACTCCTCACAGCCTCTTCTTTGCCATGACTACTGCACCTACTATCGCCACTAAAAGCAGCACCGAGGCCAGCTCAAACGGAAAGAGATACTTGGTAAACAGAAGCTGGGCTATCGGTTCCACTCCAAGCGGCACGGTAGCCTGGGAAGCTGATCCAGTTGGTCTGGAAGCAAAGACTCCGACTTTGATCACCGTCGCAATCTCGATTAAAAGCAAAAACCCGAACAAGATGGCAAAGAATCTCTGTGCCTTCCTTTTCTCCGGGCCAAATTCATCTTTCCTCAGATTCAGCAGCATGACGACGAACAGGAATAACACCATGATGGCGCCGGCGTATACGATGATCTGGATCATGGCCAAGAACGGTGCGTTCAGAAGCACGAACAGAATAGAGAAACTTACCATCGTGGCTATCAGAAAGAGGGCGCTCGACACCGGATTTCTGTTCGTGATCACCAGCACGGAGCAGACCACTGCCGCCAACGCCACGACCGCAAAAATCAAAATCTCCATCTTACCATCCGTCGAATGTCCTTACGCCTTACGGACCAACAAATCCTCTTTAGTGTAAATCATCTTCTCCCGCCTGTCGTTGGAGAACTCGTATTCCCTGCCCAGAAAGATCGCCTCCTTGGGACAGGCTTCCTGACAATATCCGCAGAATATGCATCTGAGCTCATTTATCTCATAAGCTTTTGCGTATCTTTGTCCGAATTCATCCTCTGCCGGTTCCATATATATGCAACCCGAAGGACATGCAGCGGCACACAGTCCACAGCAAACGCATTTTTCAGATCCGTCCTCGTTCCGCTCCAGACGATGCAGTCCCCGGTATCGAGGAGAAAGCGTCAGTTTCTGCTCCGGATATCTGACGGTGACCGGCTTGGAAATCAGATATCTAATGGTAACCGACAAGCCTCTGGGGATCGCCAAGAAGATGGTCTTCAAAACTTCAAACATGATTGGACCTTTTCCGCCGAAGGCGGATCCGCCTCTGGAGTAGGACTATCGAACCTTTGAACCAGACTTATAGTATCATGATCACTGCCGTAACCAGAACGTTCAAAATCGCCAGGGGCAACAAAACCTTCCAGCCGAAATTCATCAATTGATCATACCTGAATCGGGGCAAAGTGGCCCTTATCCAAATGTAGAAAAAGAGAAACAGACCCATTTTCCCCAAGAACCAAATCACCGGAGGCAAAAACGGACCGTGCCACCCTCCCAAGAACAGTGTAGTCGCCAATGCCGACACGTTGATCATGTTGCCGTACTCTCCCAAAAAAAACATGGCAAACTTCATGGATGAATACTCGGTATAGTAGCCCGCCACTAGCTCACTTTCTGCTTCGGGAAGATCAAAAGGAGAACGGTTCATCTCGGCCACGGCGCAGATTATGTATAGAATCAGTCCTACGGGTTGACGAAATATGAACCAGTGCCAAAATTTGTCCTGTGCATTCACTATGTCTACCAAGCTCAACGATCCCGCCAGCATCAAGACCCCGATCAAAGACAGCCCCAACGAGACTTCGTAGCTGATCATCTGGGCTGAGGATCTCAGGCCGCCCAAAAGAGAGAACTTGTTGTTCGAAGACCACCCCGCCAGAACGATGCCGTACACGCCCAAAGAGGTGACGGCAAACACGTAAAGTACTCCCATGTTGAAGTTGGAGATCACCATATCGATCCTCTGTCCGAAAAGCTGTATTCGTCCGCCGAATGGAACAACCGCCATGATTATCAAGGCGGGAATAAACGTCAGGAGCGGAGCCAAGTGGTACACAAATCTGTTGACGTTCGTCGGGATGACGTCCTCTTTGAACAGTAGCTTTATTCCGTCAGCGATCGGCTGCAGAAGACCATGGGGTCCCACCCGCATTGGGCCTAGCCTCACCTGGAAATGTCCCAGAAGCTTCCTCTCCAGCCAGGTCAGGTAAGCGATCAAGAGCAAGAAGACCACTAAGGCAATTACGATCTTGACCAAAGTTATGATTACCAGTGTTAGCATCTCAGTGAAAGAATCAGATTTCGTTCATACCGTCGTTTCTCGTCTCACACGAGGGGATCTCAAACCTTGATAGATCTCGTATCGCTTTCCGGTCCCACCCAAATCCTCCCAGTTCATCCCGGAATGAATAGGCGAAAGCTGAATTAACTCTTGGAAAATCTGTCTGGCTGAAACGTACTCGAACGGATATCCCAAGACCTGCGCCAACATGCAGATGATATACCAATCAGGCTTAGCATCTGCCAGAGGATCGAATGCTCTCGTCACCTTCTGTATTCTTCTCTCCACGTTGGTGAAGGTCCCATCCTTCTCTGCAAATGATGCCCCGGGCAACACCACGTCAGCCAGCTTCGCAGTTTCAGTCAAGAAGATGTCCTGCACCACAAGAAAATCCAGCTTCTCCAGGGCACTATGCACTAAATCCTTGTCCGGATGCTCGGTCATAGGGTCTCCGCCCAGGACGTACATGGCTTTGATTTTCCCCTCTTTGGCTGCCTTCAGCATCCCATTGAAATCAAACCCCGGCTTGTTCGGAACTGGAAGATTCCAGACCTGTTCGATCTTTCTCCCGGAGGCCTCATCCGAGACATGTCTATAGCCTGGAAGCTTGTCCGGCAGAACGCCACAATCCAAAGCTCCCTGGGAATTGCAGTCCTCCCACAACAGATTGACTCCGCAACCACCCTTGCCGTAATGACCAGTCAGCAACAAGAGATCATTTAAAGAAGCAAGTATCTCTGCGCTTTCCGCTTGAGAGCCTATCTCTTTCCCACAGAGGATCACCATACTTGATGTATTAGCCAGAATGCGCGCAAAACTGTCCATCCTATTCGCTTCTATGCCGATGGTCTGCAAAACCTTTTCCCCATCCCACGGGAGGAGCTTTTTGCGGAGTGCTTCTATTTTCTCGCCGGCGAATCCGGTCTCACCAGCATTAATCAGCTGTCCCTCTAATATCCTCTTTGTCACAGCATTCACGAAAGCCAGCCCAGTTCCCTTCTTGTACAGCAGCTCATCTTGAGCGAATCTTTTCAGGCGAGTGGTCTCGGGGTTGGCCACAACGACCATATTGCCTTTTCTAACTGACTTGATTACTCTTAGATTAACTATGGGATGTTCCCTTTCCAAATCACAACCCAACACGAAAATTACGTTTGCTCTTTCGATCTCGCTGATCGAATTGACCATGCCGTGGACCATGTCCTTCCGATCGGGACTCGGCAAGAGATGCCTTGAGTTGATCCGATGATCGACATTGTTCGTCCCTATCGCTACTCTGAAGAGCTTCTGAAAGACGTAATTCTCTTCGTTGGTCAGCTTCGATGAACCGACTCCAGCCAGACTGTCTGCTCCGAATTGCTCTCTTGCGTTTTTCAACTTCGAAGCCGCCAATTCGATCGCTTCGTCCCAGTCTGTCCGTATCAGCTTTCCATTCTTTTTTACCAGGGGGTATTTCAATCTGTCGGGATGGTTGACAAACCCAAACCCGAATCTACCTTTGTCGCAGAGGAATCCTTCATCTACCGAATCATTTCTTCTCGAGGTGATGCGGTAAATTCTGTCGTCTTTAGTCCACAGGTTAACGTTGCAGCCGTCCCCGCACAGGGAACAGACCGAAGGCGTGGTTTTGGTTTGCCATACCCTTATCTTGTATCTGAATGATTTGGACGTCAAGGCCCCAACTGGACAGATATCGACTGCATTTCCGGAATAGGGATTGCTGACCGGAATATCAGGCAAAACGTTAATCTCGGTTTTTGCGCCGCGCTTAAAAGTCCCCAGATCGGTCTCCCCGGCGATTTCACTTATAAATCGAACGCACTTGCGGCACAGGATGCAGCGATTCATATTCCTCACTATCTGGGGTCCAATCGAGAGATCACCATATCGGGACTTGGGATCGACTACGAATCTTCTTTTTCCCTCCACGAACCTGCTTTTATCTGAACCGTACTTGAACACCTGGTTCTGCAGCTCGCACTCCCCCCCTTTATCGCAGACCGGGCAGTCCAGTGGATGATTGATAAGCAAAAACTCCAAGACACCCTTTCTGGCATTGGCCACCTGCGGGGTGTCAGTCCTTACTACCATTCCCTCGGATACGGCGGTGGCGCAGGCAACCTGCAGTTTTGCTATCTTCTCCACCTCCACTAAGCACATCCGGCAGGCCCCCACCGTCTCCAACTTGTCATGGAAGCAGAAAGTAGGAATCTCCACACCTGCCTTTTCTGCTGCCATGAGGATGGTAGTCCCCGCCTCAACTGTCACTTGCTTCCCGTCTATAGTTAGAGTCACCATGCCGTTTCTTTTAGTTGGCTACTTCATCCGTTCAATTGGCTCAATCCGTTCACAGGTTCACACAAATCTGTTTCCCAGCTCTACCATGCACTTCTTGTATCTTATGTGATACTCATATTCCTCCCGAAATTTTTCGATAGTGCTCATGATGGGAACTGCCGCAGCATCACCCAAGGGACAGACGGTTCTAGCCACTATGTTGGTGCAGATGTCCCGAAGAAGATCGACATCTCCGTCCCTTCCCTTCCCCGCCTCGATCCTCTCCATGATCAGCCTGATCCATCTGGTTCCCTCTCGGCAGGGGACGCATTTGCCGCACGATTCGTGTTCAAAGAACTTGGAAATACAATAAGCAGCTTTAACCATGCAAGTGGTCTCGTCCATCACGATGGTCGCTCCTGATCCCAGGAGAGAGCCGGCTTCATAAAGCGACTCATAATCCATCTTCACGTCCAGAAGATCGGGAGTCAACACCGGAGTGGAAACCCCACCCGGGATTACAGCCTTTAGCTTACGACCATCCTTCATGCCGCCACCGTGCTCGAATATTAACTCCCTCAAAGGCACCCCCATTGGAAGTTCATAATTCCCGGGCCTGTTCACGTGACCGGAGAGGGAAAATATCTTTGTGCCAGCGCTTTTGGGCATGCCAATGTCTGCATACCACTCGCCGCCGTTCAGCACAATGTGAGAAATGTTCGACAGAGTTTCCACATTGTTAATCACGGTTGGATTTTTGTAAAGTCCCACTGAAGCCGGGAAAGGCGGTTTCAGTCTGGGATTAGCTCTTTTACCTTCGATCGATTCCATCAAAGAGGTCTCTTCTCCACAGATGTAAGCACCTGCTCCCCGATAGACGTCCACATCCAGATCAAAACCCGATCCCAAGATATTCTTTCCCAGGTATCCCTTCTCATAACATTCTTCAATCGCTTCCCGCAACCTTTTGGCTCCGAAGGAAAACTCTCCCCGGATATAGATGAAGGCCCGATGGGCGCCTATGGCATAAGAAGCAATGATAATCCCCTCTATTAACTGGTGAGGATCATTCTCGATCAAAGCCCGGTCCTTAAATGTCCCCGGCTCTCCCTCATCGGCATTGCATAATAGAAACCTGGGTTTGGGAGAATCTTTGGGAACAAAACTCCATTTAAGACCTGTGGGAAAACCAGCTCCTCCTCTTCCGCGCAGACCTGATTTTTTCACTATCTCGATTAAGTCAGATGGGGTAAGCTCTTTGAAAACCTTGGGCAAAGCCCGATAACCGCCATTACGGATATAGGTGTCGATCTTGAATTGATTCGCAGCGTTTATGTGGTTGAACAGTATCTTTTCCATAGGTAGTTAAATCTCTTTTCGTTGCCTTAGCTCTTCCAATATCTGGTCCACCTTTGCTTTGGTCAAATTCTCATAATACTTCTGATTTATCTGCATCACCGGAGCCGTTCCGCACGAGCCCAAACACTCCACCGCAGACAGGGTGAAAAGGCCGTCCGGAGTCGTCTCCCCCACTCTTATCTTCAGCTGCTCCTGTAGGTAACCAACCAATTGCTCTGCACCCAAAAGCATACATGAAAGATTCGTGCATACTTGAATGTGGTACTTGCCCACTCCCGTTTGGGGGAAATAGGTGTAGAAGGATATTGTCTCGGTCACCTCCATCTCGCTTAAACCCAGCAGCTCTGCCACCCGTTTCAATATCTCCCGATCGTAGAAACCCACCTCTTCCAGCACCACGTGCATAGCCGGAAGGATAGCCGATTTTCCCTCCGGGAATTTCGACTTCAGCTCAGCAATTCTCTTCTGAACAGCTTCAGCTAACATCTAATTGGACCTTGGATCTTCAGCTTTCGACTTTGAACCTTGAGCTTTTAACTTTGAACTCTTTTTCTATCTATCTATCTCCCCCAGCACAATATCGATGCTTCCAATCGTCGCCACCACATCCGCAATCAACCTTCCTTCAATCATCTTGGGGAGAGCACTTAGATTTACAAAGCAAGGTGGCCTGACTCTTACCCGGTATGGCTTGTTTGAGCCATCGGAGACGATATAGTAACCCAACTCTCCCTTCGGAGACTCAATGGAATGATAAACCTCTCCGGTTGGCGGAAAAAATCCTTCCACCACTAACTTGAAGTGAAATATCAGAGCTTCGATGTTGGCCAAAACCTGCTCCTTGGGTGGAAGCACCACCCCGGGAACCCTGGCGACAAAATCCCCTTCGGGGATTCCGTCCAAAGCCTGTCGGACGATCCTTAAGCTTTGTCTCATCTCCTCCATCCTCACCAGGTAACGATCATAGACATCGCCATTCTTTCCGGTGGGAATGTCAAACTCGAACTTATCATATCCGGAGTAGGGATTAGATTTTCGAATGTCCCATCTCACTCCACAGGCTCGGAGAATGGGGCCTGATAGGCCGCAGTTAATGGCGTCCTCGGCAGAAATTCTTCCCACTCCCACCGTGCGGTTAAGCCAGATGCGGTTCTTGGTCAAAAGCTTTTCATAATCATCAAACCATTTCGGGAAAGTATCCAGTACCTCTCTGACCTTGGTGTCAAGTCCCTCCGGAATGTCCTGAGCCAGTCCGCCGATTCTAAAATAGGAGGTCATCATTCTCTGTCCGGAGACCAACTCGAATATGTCCAGAAGTTTTTCTCTCTCTCGGAATGCATAAACCAGCATGCTCAGGGCGCCAATGTCCATCGCATGCGATCCGACCCAGACCAAGTGGCTGGCAATACGGGTAAGCTCGGTCAGAAGCACTCTGACGAATTGCGCTTTTGGCGGAGCTTGAACGTCGAGGAGCTTCTCCACCGCCAGAAGGTAAGCCAAGTTATTGGAAAGTGATGCCACGTAGTCCATCCGGTCGGTAAGCGGAATCACCTGGGCATAGGTCTTGCTTTCCATCGTCTTCTCGATGCCGGTGTGCAAATAGCCAATGTCCGGAGTGGCCCTGACTACGGTCTCTCCGTCCAGCTCCAGAATCACCCTGAGAACGCCATGGGTGGAGGGATGCTGCGGCCCCATGTTCAGGATCATGGTGTCGGCGCCAGCTCTTTTAATTCCTTTCAAGACCTGCTGATCCAATTTCCGCCTCTCAATTTGAAAAAGCCGGAAGGCCTGAGCGGTTTTCTTCCGTCCGTCCTGTTAGTCCGGATGCTATTCCGTTATCCTTGGTGGTCGGTTTCGGTTATGCGAAAACATTATTTCCTCCCTGGTCAAGGGAAAGTCCTTTCTCAAAGGATGGCCTACCCAGTCCTCCGGCATTATGATCCTTCTCAAATCCGGATGGCTGTCGAATCGGACTCCAAACATGTCGAATACCTCTCTCTCAAACCAGTCGGCATTGTTCCAGACAGAGGAGATTGAAGGGACCTGTTCGCCTTCCTCCACTCTGACTTTCAATCTCACGCGATGATTCTTGTCTAATGAATACAGATGATATACCACCTCAAATCTCCATCTTCTTCCCAAGTAGTCCACACCACAAAGATCAGACAGAAAGCTGAAGGAAAGCTGCGGATCGTCCCGCAAGAAAGTACAGATGGGAAGAATGTCTTCCTTTTTTACCACTATGGTCAAATCATTCCTAAACTCAGCGATATCGAGGACCGAATCCGGAAATCTCTCTTTCAGTTTCGTGAGAATCTCATTCCCCAAAATCAACTCTCCATGTTCCGCTTTGTTGCGTTTTGCCTGCTTCCCCCTCATCCCGACCCTCTCCCCAATGGGAAGACGGGTTGGGGGAATCCGTTCAATCCGTTGACCGGTCTTCCGTCGGCGGACTGCCGACCGCGGGCTGCGGGCGTCTTTTCAACGACTCCTTCATCACTTTTTCGTGCAGCCTCATTATGCCTTCGATCAACTGCTCTGGTCTGGGCGGGCAACCTGGGACATAGATATCGACCGGCACGATCTTGTCCGCTCCTTGAACGATAGCATAGTTGTTAAATACCCCTCCGGTCGACGCACATGCACCCATAGCTATAACCCACTTGGGCTCAGACATTTGCTCATACAGAAGCCTGACCACCGGGGCCATCTTATTGGAAACTCGTCCGGCAACGATCATTAGGTCCGCCTGACGCGGAGACGCTCTGTAGACCTCCATTCCAAAACGAGCCAGGTCAAAACGAGCAGCAGCAGCGGCCATCATCTCGAAGGCGCAACAGGCCAAGCCAAAAGTCATGGGCCACATAGATGATTTTCTCGACCAGTTGACCGCCTTCTCCACGGTAGTCAGAAGGATGCCGTCAGGTATTTTCTCTTCTAACCCCATCCCATTCTTCCTTTGTTAAGTCGTCTCTCCGCTCTCCTCCCACTCAAGAGCCCCCTTCTTGATGACATAGAAATACCCGGCGAGCAGAATCAAAAGGAAGACCCCCATCTCAATCAAGCCAAATAGAGCCAATCTCTTATAGATCACTGCCCACGGGTAGAGAAAAACCACTTCTATATCAAATATTATAAAGAGGATGGCGATCAGATAGAATTTCACAGAGAATCTCGCTCTGGCGTCTCCGATCGGTTTGTTACCACATTCATAGGTGGCGAGTTTCTCCTTAGTGGGAACCCGTTTGCCCAAGAGATATGAAAGCCCGAGTATTACAAGGGCTATCATGCTCACCAGAAATATCAGAACGAAAATCGGAAAATACGTCTCAAACATACTTGCTCCCTCTACGGCTTGTGAAAAAAATAACAAGCTCCCCTTTCCTTGTCAAGCGAATTCTTTCGACTTGTTGAAGGACTCCCCCTCGTTCACGCGGCCTGTTTCTGGCCAATGACCGAACAAATGATCTCCACTGCCGGGACGAATCCGTGGGTCGATGGCTGGCCTTGTAAGCGGGATGCGCTCGTTAGGTGGCGGAATCATCCACCCTCATCCTCAGCTCAGGTGACTTAGAACACGCCTTAAGTCCTTGATCCCACTTGTCGATATCCTGGGTCGCCAGTACCATGAAGGCTCGAAATGTGCCCATAAGCTGTTGCGGGAATCCCACATCTTTGGTGGTTTCCGGAGAAACTGGTCGCACGTTTTCGATCACCGCTACTGCCCCATTAAGTGGTTGCAAATATGTGAGTTATGCATAACAGATAAGCCAGTCCTTCATGGCCCGCTCTGTTTGGCATGACACTTGCACATATCGCTTGTCGCCTCCTGCAAAATTGGATAAGAATATTGTCGTGAGCGAATCAAAGAGTAGGTCTCTGCTTTCAAGTGCTAACAAAGCAAGCAGCGGTATCACCTCCGAAGGAAAAGATGGCTTCCACTAAGTCGTTCCGCAAATCTGAGGCACCACGCAAGGCCAGTCAGGATCGGTTTCCGTCTAAGGCTTTGGTCTTGATCGTCTCCGTCGGTCTTCTGGTTTCTCAGTGTTCCATAAACAAACCCACTGCCCCCGGCTGGAACGTGAAACTGACGGTGCCTCTAACCAACAAATATTACAGCCTGGCTACCTTGATCGAGAAAATGGATGAACCTTATTTGAAAGTGGATAGCACAGGAGATCCCGGTTTCTATTTCGAGGAAGAGATGGACACGATCAGATTGTCGGGTAAGCTGCGCTGTGACTCCACCTCTTTTCGCTTCCGGGATACGCTGGGAGTCATCAACATTCAAACCTCGGAATCAAAACAGATGACCTTGTTTGCCACCGAGTTTCACTCTGGTCCGTATGGGGTCGTGCCTCCATGCACCGTGAGCATAGCAAACGATCTGGATACTTTTTCCACTTTTCAGGAAGTTACGGCAGAGGAGGCGTTTGCAACCATTATTCTGAGCAACCATCTGGGCTTGAGTCTTGATTGGGTGCAGATCAAGATAGTCGACCGCAGCCGTGACGATACCCTGCAGACCGTAACCGTCGAAAATGGGGTCAGCACCGGTGACTCGGTCGCAAGAAAGGCCGTTTTCACCGACAAGACATTTTCCAATAGACTGGGATTCGTGATCCAGGCATTCACTCCGGGCGGACGAGTCCAAAACTTCGATGACAAATACTTGAGCTTGAGCTTGACCTTAGACAGTCTCAAAGTCACTGAAGGGATGGTTGAGGTTCCTTCTTTCAGCGTTTCCCAAGAGGACAGCATAATCCTGCTCACGAGGAGCGTAATCGACAGCGCGAGGATCAGGAGCGGAATACTTTCCTTGGATCTGGGCAATTTCTCCAACCTGGAAACGGATGTACAGGCTGATTTTCCGGAATTTGAGAAAAACCGGGAATCTCTTTCGTTCGTTGCGCACCTTCCTGCTTTACAGCGAGACCGAGTGAATCTTGTCTTAGATGGATATGACTTCAGGCCCCGACATGGAAACGATGTAAGAGTCCATACCACCATCCGATCGACAGGATCTGAAAGTACCTTGACTCACTTTGGGTCCTCGGACTCAATCGGCGTGAATGCGACCGTTTCAGAGATACTGTTCAGTCAGATCTCCGGCGTGATCGAGTCGACCAGGATCGGAATCGAACCCATCACCCGTCGCCTCGACATTCCACGTGGTTTTGAGTCGGCGCACCTTGCCGATGCCAGTCTGAGCTTAATGGTTCACAATGGAGTCGATCTGCCAGCCAATCTGTCTGTGACTGTCCAGGGAGAGAAAGGACAAAACCTAAGCTTTCAATCAGAGATTGAAGCCGGCGGACCTTTGGGAACGTCAGTCACCTCCATTTTCGAGGATCAGATAGCATCACTCCTCAGCCCGGTGCCGGAGAGCCTGTTCGTTTCTGGGGAGATCATCTGTGGCGACGGTCGCTCCCGGGGAACGGTGCGGGAGGAGGACTTCTTTTTCGGGAAGATGACGGTCAGTTCTCCCCTACATCTGATTTTGGACTCCTGTGAGGTTCAAATGGACCCGGACTCTGACCAGGTGGATGACCAGGTAAAACGGCTGATCGAGGATGAAATCAACTCCACCCGCCTGGTCTTGAAAGTTGAGAGCCATCTTCCTCTGGGAGCAAAAGCCAAGATATACGTCTCTCAAAGCCAGGCAAGTCTCTTTTCTCATCCGGATTTGGTGATAGGTCCGATAGAAGTTTCTCCAGGAGTGCTGAATGGCGACGGTTCGGTGAGAGAGTCAAGGTCTTTTCAGACGGAGATAACCTTAACTCACCAGGAGCTTCAAGTGTTCACCAGTAAGTCATTCTATGCGGTGGGGGCACTTGATTTTCCGGGAACGAACGGCCAATCTATCAAGGCCTCGCCGGCAGACTTCATAAGAGTTGTGGCATATTTGGAGCTGAACGTAAAAACCAAGAAGGATTAGTCAGATGAAAATCAAGTTTCTGGTAATGACACTCACCTTGGTTCCGCTCTGGGGTCAACCATCTGGCGCCTCGGGTTCATCATCCGGCCAGAGCGTAGGGATGGCGGACGCATACGTGTCGGTAGCCCGCGGCGTGGAGTCGGTCTTTTGGAATCCTGCGAACTTGGGATTTGCGAGAAGCTCCGAGAAGAATCTGACCGTCTTTTCTTTAGGCGTCAATGCTCATAACAGCAGCTTCAGTTTGCAGGACTATGACCGGTACAACGGCAAGTTTCTGACCTCTGAGGACAAGCAGACCATTTTGAATCTGATTCCTTCGGATGGGCTGAGGCTGTCGGTTGACGCTTCTGTCTTGGGTGTGGGAATCTCTTGGGGTAATTTCGCTTTCACCGTCTCAGGCAGGGGGACATCCGATCTGCTGTTTCCCAAGGACCCGATCCGTGCCGCGTTCTTCGGGAACGAAATTAACGACACCATGCTCTTTTCCGGCTCCAATGGGGAAGCATTTGCCTCGGTGGATGTCGTGCTTTCTTATGGCAGATCCATCTGGAGAAGAGGTGAGAATGAGATCCTGTGCGGAATGAATGCCAGACTAATCCGGGGGTTGGTCTATCAGAAAGTGATCCAAGCCACAGGCAAGCTCTTGGCTTTGGAGAGCGGCATCAGCGGAAGAGGTGATTTCGCCGTTCTGTCCGCCCAGGGTGGCAGAGGGTACGGGTTGGACTGGGGCTTGGCCTTAAAACACAAGAAGAACTGGACCTTCGGCCTCTCCGTGATCAATCTGATACAGCAGATCAGATGGGAGAAAAATCCGGAAGTGAGAGGCTATCAGGTGCAGATGGATTCGGTTCTGGCGGAAAACCTGGATGTGGATTCGGTGGTCATTGATCATTCCTATACTGAGAAGAAAGACCCCTTCGTCACTCACACTCCGGTCTTGCTCCTCGCGGGAGCCTCTTACCAGGATGGAAGGGCGCTATTTGCGTTTAGCCTGAAACAAGGATGGGGAGAAGGAATGGGTGTAACCAAGAAAATCGCTGCTTCCTTCGGAACGGCCTACCAGATTCTGAATTGGCTGGGTGTCAGGGCCGGTCTGTCCATTGGAGGAAAAGAAGGAGTAACCGTAGCCGACGGAATGGGAGTCAAGCTGGGAGGGTTGGATCTTGACGTTGGCCTGGCGGTAGAGAGAGGAATATGGCTCACCAAAGGCCGAGGCGTAAGGCTGGCCGTTTCCAATAGCTTTCGATTCTAACGAAAAAAGGGGGTGATGAGAATGAGGAAAACGACTCACGTTCGCAAGACCACTACCCGGAGGAAGAGGGTAACCAACCGGAAGAAAACCAGAAAGTAGGTCTTCGGGCTTGAAATCAGGCGGTGTCCCGATTCTGTCTGGATCCGGGACACCGCCTCGAGCCACCAAATCGAGACGGAATGGCGGGAAATGTGCTTGGAACACGATTGCGATGAGTGGGTTCTCGGATTTCTAAGGGTGTCTGGACACTCCGAAAGGGGGTAAGAGGATGAGAAACGCGACTAAACTCCACGAAATGCTTTTGGCTATCCTCCTATTAGTTCTCCCGGTTGCGAGAGCCTTTCCCATGCCGCCACATCCGGATCTGGAAAACAAGATCAGGCTGGGGCAGGCACAGTTGCCGGCATGTCTTTTTGATTCGCGCCTTATGCAGGCAACGGGTATTGAGCAGCCGGTGGTGCACCCTTGCAGCCAGGTGTACCCTACGGGTACCGGACCGGTCGGAACGTACAAGGTGTTGGTCCTGCTGGTGAAATTCTCGGACGATTCCTCTTCGGTGAACGCCTCGTTTTTCGACACTTTGATCTTTGAGAACAAGGTCGGGTGTGTAAACCATTACTACCGGGAAGTCTCCTATGGGGTACTAGACATTGTTACGGTCAACCTGCCTTCCAGTACGCATTGGTCCACGGCACCGCAGACATATGTGTACTACGCCAACGGAGACTATGGTCTGGGAGCCTACCCTCAGAATTCTCAAAAGCTGGTGGAGGATTTGGTCGATTTGGTCGACCCGGTGGTAGACTTCTCGCAGTATGACAACGACGGGGACGGGTATGTGGATGCTCTTATTATAGTCCATGCAGGTCAGGGAGCCGAGTACACCGGCAATCCCAACCATATTTGGTCACATTCCTGGGGGGTCTCCTGGTCTTGGTCTGCCTCTAATCTCAAGGATGGAGTACGGATATGGGACTATACCATCCAACCGGAATATTGGGCTTCTCCGGGTGATATGACCCTCGGAGTCTACTGTCATGAGTTAGGTCACATCTTCGGTCTTCCCGATCTTTACGACACGGATTACAGTTCAGAAGGGGTGGGAATATGGAGTCTGATGGCGGCAGGAAGCTGGAACGGTCCCGCTTATATGGGAGGTTCTCCCGCTCACCCGGATGCCTGGTGCCTGGCCAGACTGGGATACCTTAGTCCGACGGTAGTTACCGGTAATACCAGCGGGGCAAAAATCGCTGCGATCGAGCGCTCTCCGGTCGCCTATAAGCTCTGGACCTCCGGCTCGCCCTCAAATGAATATTTCCTCGTGAACAACAGCCAACAGGTTGGCTACGATTCCTATCTGCCTTATCGTGGACTCTTGATCTGGCACGTGGATGAGAGCGTCCCGGATGATGGCGCCAATGACAATGAATGGTATCCTGGGCACACTTCTGGCGGTCACTACAAGGTGGCTCTGGAACAAGCCGATGGACTCTGGCAGATCGAAAAAAAGCTCAACTACGGCAACTCGGGCGACCCTTTTCCCGGAACCATGGGTGGGGGGACTCGACGGACATTCAATGGAAGCTCCGTTCCCAATAGCCACAGCTACGCCGAGGCCGAAACTTACGTGGCGGTCAAGAGCATCTCGGATTCACAAGACACCATGACCTGTGATCTCTTTGTCAGCCCGGCGGACGTAGAAGGAGAGATGACAGAAGGTGCACCCTCAGACTATGAATTGAAACAGAACTATCCCAATCCTTTCAATCCGACGACCCAGATCAGCTACTCCCTCCCCCGGGACGGACAGGTGAAGCTGGAGATTTTCAACGTCATAGGACAGAAAATACGCACCTTGGTGGACCAAGTTCAAAAGAGAGGGGATCATGCCGTGACCTGGGACGGCGACAACGATCAGGGATACCCGGTTTCTAACGGAATCTACTTCGACCAGCTTAGCGCAGGGAACGTCAGGGAAACGAACAAAATGGTTCTTTTGAAGTAAAAGGGAGGATACCGTGGATGACTTTCTGCAATTGGGCGATGGACAGACAACCAAAAGACAGCCGAAAGGGAGGTTCGCTCCAAATAGGAGGATCGTTGCCCAGAGAATTGAAAGACTCAAAAGAGTATTCCAACCGTTCTGGATGAGGGGAATGCTGCCGCATCGACCAGAAGAGGAGAAAACACCAAACCAGTAAACCCTTTGAGACTGTCTCTTTCGGAGTCTCCCAAAAGCGGGCCGAGGATAGCGCGCGCTTTAGGCAGGCTTACTTGTGGTACTTGGTTCCCTTAAGAATGGAGAATGCCCTGTAGATTTGCTCTAAGAGAATTACTCTCGACATTTCATGGGTGAAGGTCATCCGGGAAAGCGAAAGTCTCATCGGACAGGCGTCCAGAATCCTCTGAGACAATCCCAGGGCCCCGCCAAGGATAAACGTAAAGTCATTGTATCCCTGGTTCAGCTTCGCGCATAATAACCTGGCGAAATCCTCTGAGCCCAAGCTTTCACCGTCGACTTCCAAAGCGATGCACAGACCAGAATGACCCACCGAGCCCAGAATTCTCTCCGCTTCAGATTCTAAGAGGGTTTTCCTCTCCTGGGATCTGTTTAATGTCTCTTCCTTGACCTCTACCAGCTTCAAATCCGCGTAAGCCCTCAAAAGCTTCTGATAATGGAGGATTCCTGCTTTAATCCACGGCTCTTTCGTCCTCCCCACTGCTATCACTTTCAGTCTGACCAATTCACACCTCCACTTAGTGCCATTCTCCAGGCCGGATAGTTACGACGAAAACAACGGTAAGAAATTAATCTGGTCTTGTCAAACGTTTTGAGTGGAATCCTGGGAAGAGGATTGTGAAGTGAAGTCTTCCGACGGCGACTGGTCTCCACGCGATATACAGGCTAAATCTCAGTGTATGCGCATAGAAGATGGTTCATGGATAGGCCGTGTTAGAGCTTTTCTGCCACAGCGGGTCTTTTCTGTGAAACGATGAATTGATAGTTGAAGGCAAAACGGCACCGCTTGTTTCTCACCATGACTGGTGCCTGAATGTCTTTGGGAGAAAATACCCCATCCTGTGGCCCCGCCGAAAAGCACAGATTCACTCTCGGCGCCGCTGCCCAAATCGATGTGCTGGTTTGTCTGAGGTTGGGCGCCTGCAGCCTTGATATCCCTGGGGCGGCATCCCATTTAGCTCAGTGTCCTTCCATTCTTGTCTCCTCAACCGCCTCCTTCTCGTGATTCCCGCGGGAGGATTTATCTATGTCCACTATCTTCACGTTTTCCGCATATTTCTTGGTTCGGTATCGAGTGATTTGCCCGATTTTTTGGACTATCTTCACCATCCGCTCCACTTGATCCAGTACCTTGTTCAGTTTCTCGGTCAGAGGATCTCCGGCAGGCAGTCGAGCCAAAATCAACTGCAAATTCCCTAATATGGCGGTCAGAGGTTGGTTCAGCTCGTGGCTGGCTGCTCCGGCCATCTCCACCACCGCCGATTCTTTTTCCTTCTCGATCAGTTTATCCTGGGTTTTTTTCAGCTCGTAGTTCAGGTCAACTAGCTCATCCTGCATTTTCTTTACTTTTATCAGATTCCTCGCCTTTAGGGGCAGTTGGAATCTTCGATCATCGTCGCTCAGCGATTTGGTGAAGTAATCGTTTGCTCCCAACTCCAGCCCCCGCTCTATGTCGCTGGATTCTTTGAGAGCGGATGCAATAATGACCGGGATAAAGGCGGTCGAAGGGTTGTCCTTTATTCTCTGTAAGGTCTGAAAACCATCCATTCCCGGCATCATCAGATCCAGTATGATCAAATCCACGTTTTCCTTTTCCAGAATTTCTAAGGCTTTTTCTCCGGTTTCCGCCTCCAAGAACTGATAGCCGCCTTTGCGCAGGACAGCGCTTAAAAGCTTCAAGTTCATCTTCTCGTCGTCTACCAGAAGAACGGTATGCATCCTTTCTCCTTTTCAAGATGGTCTGTTCAACTCCTGTAGGCCCGCCCATTAACTCCACAGCTTTTCCCACACCAGGCTTATGCTCTTTCCAAATCCTTATGAATGAACCCGGCGCAACCCGTTCGCCGGTCATAGTCTTTATCGGCAAGGTTTAGACTTACTTTCCAGATTTATTCGGCTTCGTCCTTTCTCCGGTGTCAACCAAGTGGAATGGGGACACAGCCTTTGTGTTCCTCGTCCCGCCGGATGAACCAGTTTCTCCCGCGCACCTGACATGCAGACACCGCTTCTTGTCGGTGGTGGATCGTCGTGATGCAATTGCCTCCCGCCGGGGCCTTCATGCGAACCCCCGTCATTCAGCCCGGCATTCGACCGTCTCCTGCCTGTCTTTCTTGCTCAGAGATCTGATCTTCTGTATGAGCAATTCCGACTGGACGGGCTTCGGAAAAACCTGGGAAACACAGTCGTCCCCCAGCCCGGATAGTTCGGTCTTGACCAAATCCAAATCCTGCCCGGTGATTACCAGCACGGGAGTGTCTTTGGTGCTCGGATCTTTGGCCAGTGTTTCTATGACCTGTCGGCCGTCCTTCAGTTGGCCCCCCGCTTTCTGCGGGAAGGAAAAATCCAGAATGATGATTTTCGGACGAAGGTCTTTTGCCAAAGCCACTGCATCGTCGGCAGTCTGCGCCGAAATAACCGTAAACCCTTCGGTTTGCAGTAACTGATCCAAGTACTGGCTGAACACGGGGTCATCTTCTGCGATCAGGACCAGTGTGTCTTTCTCTTCGCTTCCTTTTTCCTGATTCTTCTGCGGTTGATGCAAAGAAATTCCGTCTTGGGTCTGTCGATAGATGGGCACGGTGAAGAATACTCTGGTTCCTTTCCCTTTTCCCCAGCTCTGCAGTTGTATTTTCCCACCCATCATCTCTACCAAATTCCTGCTTATGGTCAATCCCAGACCCGTTCCTCCGTGTTTTCTGGTGGAGGAGCCGTCCACCTGCCGGAACTTCTCGAACAACTGGTCCTGAATCCCGGCAGGTATCCCTATGCCGGTATCTTCAACCTCAACCAAAATGTTTCCCTTTTCTTCCTGGGTCCTGGATCTTACGACCACCTCTCCTTTGTCGGTGAACTTGATGGCGTTGCCGACGAGGTTTATCATCACTTGCGTCAACTTCCCCGAATCTGCGTAAGCTTTTGGGTTAGGTTGATCCTCGTAAACGAAAGAGAGTTTGAGTTTCTTTTTCTGGGCCTGCACCTTTGTCAATGAATGCACCTCCTCAAACAGCGTCCTCAACTCCACTTCTCCCAGATCAACTTCCATCTTCCCTGCCTCGATCTTAGCCAGATCCAGCACGTCGTTTATAATGGACAGCAGGTGTTTGGCGCTCTGAAGTGCATTGTGCAAGAACTCTTTTTCTTCCTCCGAATTCACGCAATACCCATCCAGAATCAATCCCAGGAATCCGATAATCGAATTCAAGGGCGTGCGGAGTTCGTGTGAGGTATTGGCCAAGAACTCGCTCTTTACCTGGCTGGCTACCTCCAATTCTCGGTTCAGCTTCTGAAGTTCTTCCTTGGTTTTTTCCACATCCTCGAAAAGCAGGGCATTGTCCACGGCTATTCCGATCTCGTTACCGACCGACGAGAAGAATTCTTGCTCTCTTGTGGGAAGACTGTTTCCCGACTGCCAGCTCAGGTTCATGATGCCTAAGACCTCGTCTTTGGACCTCAGTGGTATGGCCACGTGACACCGCATTCCCTCCTCATGCCCGCCGGAACGTCTCAGTCTGGGGCAGAGCGAAAGATCCACCAACCGGGGCTGCTTGGTTCTTACCACTTTCCAGCAGAGGCATTCGTCGTGGGACAGGTTGGTCTCGTCTTCTGCGAACCTTTTGGACAAACCGCGGTGTGCCACCAGTCTCATCCTGTCCTTTTGATCCCGGTCAATCAAGAAGACCCATCCGGAACGAGAGCCGGTCAACTCCGACATGGTGATCAAGCTCCGGTCGAGGATTTCCTGCAGATGCAGAGTCTGACTGACGGTGGACGCAATGGTGTTGAGCGCGGAAAGCTCCCGGTTGCGTTGCACTATCTCCCGCTCCATCTTTTTCTTCTCGCTTACGTCACTGCAGATTGCCAGCACGCCTACCGGTTTTCCTTCAGGATTCTTAATCAATGAGGCGGAAATCTGGGCGGGAAAGGTGCTCCCATCCTTCTTAGACTCCTGGAACTCTCCGGTCCAGCTTCCTTCCGCATGCAACTGCTGGAGTTTCTGATCCACCACCGACCAGTAGCACCTCGGGTAGAAATCCTGTTGGGATTTTCCGATCATCTCGTAGGGTTCGTACCCATGCATCCTTGCGTGAGAGCGATTGACGAAAACGATTCTTCCATTCAAATCGACCACCATGGCACCATCCGTGGCGGACTCCACGGCCAAAGACAACAAGCGGATGTTTTGTTCCGTTTTCTTCTTTTGGGTGATGTCCTCCATCATAAGCGTGTATCCGTTTAACCCGCCGCCCTCTCCTTTTAGCGGAGTGATGGTGACTGTCGCCGGGAAGATCTCCTCGGTCCTCCGCCTTAGCTCCGTCTCGCCCTTGTAGATGCCGGCCTCCCTGGTATGCTCCAGCAGGATGGACAGAAAATCATTCTCTGGTGGGAAGAAGTCATGAATCCATTTTTTTCCCACCACTTCGGAGGCTTCATAACCGAATACCAGCTCGGAGCTGTTGCTGTAGAAGGTGATCGCCCCTTCGGTATTAATGGTAATGATGGCTCTGTCTACCACACTCTTAAATATGCTCTCCATCTGGTTCTTGGTCTGGGTCAGCTCCCGGTTTACCACGTTCAGATCCCCCAGCATCCTGGTTATGGTTGCCTCGTCCGACGCCAGTTCCTCGTTTGCCCTTCTTAACTTACTTGTCCTTTCCTCAACTCTATCCTCCAAGGTCCGGCTATATTCCTCCAGCTTTCTTTTGTATTCAGACAGACCGGTGCTCATCCGATTGAACGTGCGCGCCAGAATCCCGACCTCATCCGAATAGACCGCCGGAACCTGGATTCCCCATTCTCCCTCCGCAACCTTGATGGCGACATCGGTGAGTCGGCGAACCGGTTTGGTCAAAAGTCCGGACAGGTAACTGGCCACCCCCATTCCCAGGATGAGAACGAGCAGGTTTAGACCAAGGATCACCATCCTATTTTGGGCAATCTCCGCCTTCAGAGGCCTCAAATCGAAACTGAGCATCAATGCTCCCAGGACTCTTTGACCTGCTTTGATGGGGAAAGTCACGCGCAGTTGCTCGTCGCGGCCGAAGACCCCGCTGGCCGTATCGACGGGCAGATGTAGGAGTCTACGTCTGCCATCCACCAGGCTATCCGGCTGGAAGATTAGCGTATCGTCGAACTGGCTCCGAAACACGACGACCGAAGATAGATCCCTGTCTTGAAATGCTCCCTGCACCATTTCCTTGACTGATTGTCTGTCGTCGAAATCCACGGCGGGAACCAGGTTGTATGTCAACATTCGACCTACGGTCTCTGCCTTCGTTTTCATTCCTTCCAAGGCCACCTTTTTCTGCAGACTGGGGAAGAAGACGACATTGAAAACCGAGATGCCCAAGATCACAAGAAAAATCGCGGCACTGACTTTAGTCCTGATAGGTCTGTCAAAAAAGAGACTCTGTATGGTCATTGCTTCGCCAATGTGATGAACTGTGGTCCAGTGTTCCAACCAGGCACATCGGGCCCGCACTCTTCAACGAACTACTAACACCGACCAAAACGAAATCGGCTCACTGGTGCTGACAGGGAAGAATGAAAGCCCAAAGAAGTCGCAATTGGCACGCCCTCGTCTGCCGATCTTTCGGGACTTCTTTGCATTACTCAAAGGAAACAGGGCCGTGGGCTGGTCCATGGCATCACCGAGCCTGAACTCAAGTATCTATGGCCTCCGGTCGACGATGGATCTTACGTTCTTTTGAAACCCTTGAACCGGAATCACATCCCTGCGCCCCCGCAGAATGAAGGAACACGACGGTCTGGAGCTTCCCGTTCTTCAGCCCTAAGACCACATATATCTCTGGGGAAACTGATTCACCAGGCCGTCAGCCTTCAGAATCTGTTTTGCTTGGCATTTGAGACGACAGAATATCTGATCCCTGGGCCGCCAGTCCAGAGCTTAGTGAACAGCGGAACATAGATTGCCCCGCTATCTTTGGCCTGCTCTCCTTCTGAGTGCAGCATGTTCCTCAATTGAGACGCGAAAGCCCCCGCATACTTAATTCCATCGGCAAATTGCACGGCCGCTTTAATTCACTCTATCCCTGGAGAGAGAAGGTGAACGCGTCAGTCCCACTTCCAAAAGCGGCAGACATTCCTCGGAATCGGCTCCTGTAGTCCAGACCGAGTGGAATTCCGTCACCGACACCGCGCCCGGACGGCAAAGACGGATCTGCACCGTTCTTGGCGCAACCCCAGGGTCTTTGCACTGTCAGCACGACGACTCCTGCATCACCGTCAGCCATCAACCTGTTCATTGCAGCCGCGCATTCCTCCCCGTTCCGTCCGATTGACTCCCGCCGGCACTCCTGGACATTCCTGATCCCAGGCAGTGTGGCAGAATCAAGCTCAGCCCGCCTGGTGTCAGGGGACTGTCCTCTGCACTTGACTGACGCTGCAGAACGCGGAATCTAAGACGGTCATTTAGAATCTTGACGCCGTCTGCCGTCCGTGGCAGCGCGGGCAGCACACTGTTAGTTGCAGTATCCCGGCTGCTCCGATTGTATTGAATGTATGCAATGGCTTGCCCAGAATGTGCATACAGAAGGCAGGCTGATTCCGAGCTTTTGCGGAGATGACTTATGTTACAATCCGGCGGGAAACGAGGATTTCGGAGGGGAACGTAATCCTGAATTCTCTTTTAGACTTGAGCGATAATTGTTTGGCTGGACCTGCCCACACCGATAGAACTGAAAGTGCTTCAACGAAAGGCACAATATTTGCTACAAGGGTCTGATAGCTGAAAACATCAGGTTTGGGATTCTCGATCAGCGAAGCAGAAAATCAATGTCGGATCAACTGAAGGAGCGTGTTTGTCAAGAAGGGCAGCAAACAGTTATGCCATGCCGAAATCGTGTTGGGTTGAGCATAGGGGTTCAGACCATCAATGAAGGTTGATGCGAAGGAGGGCGGCTTTTATGAAGCGCAGCTATATGAGCGGTGAAGCCGGTTTTGCATGGAGAATTCGAAACGTTCACACAAAGCCCCATGAAACCAGTTGCACGGGAGGTCTTATGCATAGATGGTCAGAGGTTTTTGGCCTGAGCGTCGTTTTGCTTCTGTTCAGCCTGCCGGTTTGCCATGCGCAGGACGAGCCTGTTTCCGTCATTTCTCAGATGGCGGCTGAGCTCCAGGACAGCATCAGCAGCGGCAAGTATCACGAGCCAACCTTACAGCAGGTTCTCGACGGCCTGGGCTACAACATCGACGTGGTCAACGACCGCCTGCCTACCGAAGCCTGGGCCAGGATAGCGGGTCAGTATAGTGAGATCATGTTGGCGGAGTTGGCCGAGTATTCCGGCACCACCGCATCGGGCTGGTACAAGGCAGGCGTCCCTTCAGATACCCATGTGGTGTTTAGGGGATGGAATAGCCCGCGGGACTCCGCCCATTTTTATATCACCGGCTGCGACTCCAATGGCCTCTTCATCGCTCCTTTTGCCGGAGAGAAGTGTCACTACGTCTATTACACCGAAAAGAGGTTCAATCCAGACCACAAGGATCATGCGTGGGTTTACTGCTCCAAGAAGAGACCGAACGAATTCATCGTCGCCTGGGAGGATGAATACGATCTGGGGGATCAGGATTTCCAGGATCTGGTTCTTCTTTACCGAATGCCGGATCGACCGCCTGTTCTTTCGGTCCCGCACGACACGTCGTTCTCTCAATGCCTACCAGACAGCATCCGTTTTGACCACATAACAGCATATGATCCAGACTGCTGTGGTGATACTGTGGTCATAACCAAAATTCAGGGGCCCGGAATATACAGTGCGGGGAAGTGCCGCTTCTTGCCTGCCGCGGTGGATTCAGTATACAGGTTCGTGTTTGTGGCGACCGACTGGCTCGGTGCGGCTGACACCGATAACGTCGTGATCACCGTGAATATCGACGATCCGCCCCAGCTTGCTTGTCCAGGCGGCGACAGTGTTCACTCCGGGAACAAATTCGTCAGCCGCGACTTTTCGGTGACCGATCCGGAGGGTGATGCCGCTCCGGTTACCCTCTTGAGCATCACTCCGCCGAGTGCAAACAACCCGAGCATAGTAGCTAACCATCTTGAGTGGAACACAACTTGCAGTGACAAGGGGAATTACGTTATCCGCCTTGTGGCCACGGATCCCTGTGGCGCCAAGGACACTTGTCAGTTCTCGGTAAAGGTTTACAATCAGCCTCCCCAGCTAACCTGCCCGAATGCCAGCAGCATCGACGCAGGCCAGACTTTCGTTAGCACCAACTTCTCGGTAACCGACCCGGAGGGCGATCCGACGTCAGTGGCGCTGTTGGACGTCAGTCCACCCGGAGTAACTAATCAGCCTGCCATTGTCGGAACCCACGTGGAGTGGATCACGACTGCCAGTGAAACCGGAGATTACACCATCCGTCTGGTGGCCGCCGATGCTTGCGGACTCAAGGACACTTGTGAGTTCACCGTTACCGTTCTAAGCGTACCTACCGGCGGGCTTTCCTGTCCGGATGACGACAGTGTCCATGCCGGCGACAAGTTCGTCAGCAGCGATTTCTCGATTTCCGGTCCCGGAACCAATCCAGACTCGGTCAGGATTATCGGAATAAGTCCATCTCCCACCAACCAGCCGACACGATCAGGCTTACATGTCGAGTGGAGGACCGGATGCGACGATGTGGGCAAGGTATTCACTATTTGTCTCGGAGCTATGCGAAACACCGGAGTCAAAGACACTTGCTGTTTCCACGTCACGGTGTACAACCGACCTCCTCAGCTCATCTGCCCGAATAGTGGTCACACCAATGCCGGCGAGACCTTCGTCAGCAGCAACTTCAGCGTTTCTGATCCTGATGGTGGCCAACCGTCGGTAGAGATCTTGGACATCCAGCCTCAGCCGGATCAGAATGCACCAACCATCGTCGGCGGGCATGTAGAATGGAAAACCTCCTTGCTTGACGAGGGCGATTATACTGTTCGGCTGGTAGCTACGGATGGGTGCGGAGCCAAGGACACCTGCCAGTTCACCATGAGCATCTATAACTGCCATAATCCCAATTTCGTCATCTCAGCTTCTCCGGACACGCAGCTTGTCTCTGCCGGGCATGGAGTTGGTTACCTCGTGAGTCTGATCTCATTCTGGGGACTGCACGATGCTTGCACGCTGTTTGTCGCCGGAGTCCCGAATCCGTCAGGCAGCGCGATCTTTGACCGGGCTTTGCTCCACCCGACCGACAGCACCATACTGAACATCTACACTTCGCCGACCACACCCGAAGGTTTCTATACTCTTACCATAGGTGCAAGGAACTTTGGCCAGGGAGCCGACTACGTGGAACATAGCACTACCGTCGTGCTGCAGGTTCTGGAACCGGGTGATGCCGGAGATTGGGCCGACAACCCCGCTGCCCCGAAGACCTTCACCCTGTTCCCGAATCAGCCCAATCCGTTCAACCCGGAGACCCGAATCAGCTACTACCTCCCTGCTCCTTGTCAGGTCAAGGTGACCATCTACAACCTCTTGGGTCAGAATGTCAGAACTCTCTCCGCCGGCCGCCAAGAGGCGGGAATGCGGACTTTGACGTGGAACGGCAGGGATAACAATGGCCTCCAGTTGAGCAGCGGAGTCTACTTCTGCCGGTTACAGGCTGACAATTTCATTCAGACCAACAAGATGGTACTAATGAAGTAACCATTCTAGCCCATAAGACACTGAGAAGCCCTCTATCACACTTGAGACCAGAGGGCTTTTCTTGTCCCTGCTCTGAGCCCGCCGCTGGCAGTTCAAGATTCTCCTGGCTCCGCTGGCAGCTTTTCTAATAAGAGCTAACAAAAGGACGTGAAAAAAAACGGCAGCATTGATTTAACCAAGGAGGGAAAGCTTTTGAAGAACCGCGATTTGTGCCGCACTCTCCAAGGTACATTAGCGCTATGCGTCCTTTGGCTGAAAAAGACGAAAGTGAGCATAATGCGATGCCAGCATCAAATCCAAACCCCAAGCACTGGTACAAAATCCCGACCCAGATTCTACATGGACGGTCACAAACCAGCCTCCCGAAATCATCTGTCCGGATAGCACGGTCATTCACGGCGGTTGTGTCTCCAGCCAGGATTTTACGGTTGACGTGCTTTACCGGTTTCCGGATTGCCTGGTTCTTCGGGCAGCGGGGTCTTTGATCCTCCGGCGCCCGTCGCGACTGATTCTGCCACTATGACCGTTTACGCCGGGAATCAAACCGACACCGGCTGATCTGCCCTGACTATAACAACACGTCAGATGAGCCACGCAAAACCGTCTGCTTTGGAACACCACGTCCAGATTCACCTGAAGGTCGAGGAAGGCACCGACGCCGGGCATGAGACTGAGAATGCCAGCAACCCAAAACCTCCACCCCGTTTCCAGAATCCCCTTAATCCGTTTTAATCCGTTCAATCCGGAGACCCGGATCGGCTACTATCTCCCCACGGCCTGCCCGGTCAAACTGTCTGTCTTCAACCTGCTGGGGCAAAACGTGGGGATCCTGTTTGATGGTTACCAGAGAGCCGGGATACAAGCTCTAATCGGGGATGGCTGAGACGACGGCGGAGTTGTTCTCAGCAGTGGGACGTTCTTCGGCAGATTGCACGCAGCTTACTTCAGTCAGACTAAGAAGATCACGTTAACTGGGTAGTCGCCAATAGCATTGGTTCTTCTGCAAACCAGAGCGCTCTGGTTTGATTCGTACCACAGGGTTCTCGCATCGATTGTCTGAATTTCTACAAAGAGTCTGTTGACGACCTCGCAGAATGCCCTAAGCCAGGCAGGGTCTGATGCCCGGATATGATGGTCTCGCATTTACATCTACCGTAAGAAACTGGTCTCCTTTAGCTTGCTCTTGATTTCCTGTTCAACATCGAGCATCGTTACTCCGGGAGGATAGCTTTTGTGCTGAACCCTACAGAGATTCTGAAAGGATTTCATGATAGCCTCAATTCTGAATATCTCTCTTTTGCAGATCTCCGCAAATCCCTTGAACTCTTCTCTGGACATTCCCCCGTTCTCAGCCGCCTCGCAGAGAAGCTCTACTTTTCCCAAGAGGACGGTGAGAGGGCTATCTATATAGTGAGAGATGGTCAGAACCAGTTCATTGACGATCTTCAAGGCGGATTCGTCCCCCCCAACGTGCGCAATGCCTTGCTCAAAATCTGCACGGGGGGAGACAGCTTCACTCAAGGGCTTGGTGGACTTTGCCGAAACTGGGACCCGTTTGGGAGACAAAATCTTCAAGGCACGCTTCATTTCGAGTGTCCTTCTTGGTTTTAGTAGACATCACTGAGTGATTCTTCTGGGCACTGACCAGCGGAAGAGAAATCACTTTTGAGGCATGACAATTGCTTTATCGGCATGCAGGTGCGAAGGTTTAGAAGTTGAAGGCGCGAATTTGCACAATCGGTGTTCAAAATTCATGCAGTTATTTTTATAGTTGAGACCATAAAAAACTACAAAAAGTACTTGACAAATGGGAGGAAGCCGTTATATTAAGATGAGTTAAGGCTGTGTATTACCCTTTCACTGCAAAAAGAACTGTCTGAGAAGTACTCCTACCTGCGGGGGAGTATTGCATTTGGATCTGGAGGTACTTACACCAGAGGAGTTCCTGCCCCACGGGGGGAGATGTGGTGCCACTTTTGGACATCTAAACATGCAGGTCTAACAATGCGGAGGAGGTAAGATGCGTAGATTGATAGAGGTTTTGGGGGGGGGCATCGTTTTGTTTTTATTAAGCTTTTCTTCTGTCCACGCGGACTATTTACACAACGCCTCTCAACCACCTCCTGCTGAACAAGACAGCCTTGCTCGCTCCAAGGCCATAGAGCCCTCTTTGCAACAGGTGTTGGATGGTCTAGGGTACAATATCAACGTGCAAACTGACCTACTACCCATGGAAGTCTGGGTGGCGATAGCGGGTCAGCATTACGGCGAGGTGATGCTGACTGAACTGGCCGGCTATGCTCCAAGCACCAACTCCGGTTGGTATGGGCATGGTGCTCCTGCCGATACCCACGTGATATTTCGAGGACCAAATACTCCTCCAGACAGTGCCTTTTTCTATGTAACTGGCTGCGATTCCAATGGTCTTTTCATCGATCCTGGCCAGGGACCACAGAATGTTTTTTACACGGAGCAGAGACTGAATTCAGATCATTTCGACCATGCCAAGGTGTATTGGAGCAAGAAAAGACCAAATGAGTTCATAATCGGTTGGGAGGATTACTATGGCGGGGGAGATCAGGATTTCCAGGATCTGGTTCTGCTTTATCGGATGCCCAACCGAGCCCCTACTATTTCTGTTCCCCACGATACTACTTACAACTTGTGCAGTCCTCAGACTATTTGTTTTCGACCCATCACGGCCTTCGACCCTGATTATTATGATACGGCACATGTAACGATGGCCTCAGGACCTGGGACTTTTGCGGGAGACTCTTGTCGTTTCACGCCTGCGGCTGTCGACTCTATTTACCGGTTCATATTCGTGGCTACCGATTGGTTTGGAGCCACCGCTAGAGATACTGTCTCAATCACGGTCCACATTGCCAAACCAGTACTGAGCTGTGCCGGTGATGAGCTGACCTGTGATAGCACTTTAGCTTCAGCCACGGTTACCTCCAATCCTTCGGTGGGGGTCAGTTATCTCTGGAAACCTACGCCAGTAAGTGGTCAAGGGACGGCTGCTGCCCGCTACGATACGCCGGGAACCAAGTGGGTAGTGGTGACCGTTACCGCTACCGGCTGTAAAGATTCCTGCAGTGCGGTGATTACCCAAGACATCAGACCTCCATCCATTACCTGTCCGGACAGCATGGTGGTTCACAGCGGACATCAATCCAGCGGCAACTTCACGGTGAACCAGTCCCAGGGTGATTCCATAGTCCAAGTCGTAGTCTGGGTTGTCCCAGCCGGAACCGGGATCACCAATCTGACCGTATTCGGAGGCACCGGAAGGACTCCCACCACTGGTCATGTGGAGTATGATGCCAGTTGTGCTTATCTGGGAATCTACAATATCTGGCTGAAGGCTATCGACAGATGCGGGCTTAAGGATTCCTGCAGCTTCCAGGTGAGGATCTATGACCAACCTCCTCAGTTGATCTGCCCGGCCAATGATACCATTCAGGCGGGTGACACCTTGAAGAGCACGAATTTCTCTGTGACTGACCCGGATGGTGATCCCACCACGGTCACACTCCTGAGCATTAGTCCCGCGGCTACCAATACGCCCATCATTGTCAACAATCACGTGGAGTGGATCTCCACCGCCGCGGACTATGGCGATTATGCCATCACCGTGAGAGTTACTGACGAGTGCGGTCTGTATGTGGATTGCACTTTCCACGTATTTGTTAGGTCGCTGTCACGACCACCGATAGCCGTTCGGATCGGTACGGTTGAGTGCGGAGAAGTTCAGACAGACACTGTGATCCACATGACTTCCCATCATCCGGCCCCCGGCGATTTTGTCTGCCTGCCAATCGAGATCAAGGGGAATGGACAAGTCGCGCAATTGGGTGGTTTTGAGCTGGAAGTCGACTATGATTACACCAACATGAGTTTCGGTGGAATTAGCAAAGTCTGTGGTGACTACCTGGCTTCTGGATTCGAGAAGCTGACTTACAGATCGCTTCCTTGCCCGAGTTGCGGATGCTGCAAGTACAAGATCGAGATCGTCGGCATAGCTGATATGCCGGGTGGTACCGTGGGTCAGGCGTTTGACCTTCCGAGCGATTGGGGAGCGTTGGTGTGGCTCCAGTTCACGATCAACGAGAACGAGAACCTGAGAGGCTTGGAGATTCCGGTTTGCTGGGAGTTTGACTCCAACCAAGGCGGCCTGAATTGCGGCCAGAATACGTTCTCCAGCCCGAACGGAAACATCCTCTACACCAGCAAGCAGGTGTGTCAGTATGACTCCGCCGCGTGTGAGGACCCTGGTGTCCATCGTGCCATTGCTTTCCAGCCTATTCCGGGTATCGCCGGAGATAGTGTTGACTGCTCCCACATCTGTGGCGGCATCAACATTTGCAACGTAGGTCAGTATGTCTGCAAGCGCGGCGACGTGAACGATAACGGCGTGCCTTACGACATAGCCGACGCAGTGCTGTTCTCCAAGTACTTTGTAGACGGTCTGGGCGTGTTTAGTACGACGGACACTATTTACGAATACCAGGTCTGCGCAACGGATGTCAACGCTGATGGAAGGACTCTGACTCTGTCCGACTTGGTCTACTTGATCAGAGTGATCCTGAAAGATGCGCCGGCAATTCCGATGAAGCTGGCTCCGTCGTCCGAGGTTGCCAATGTGATCGTTTACAACGGCACCATCACCACCGTATGTGCCAGCCCGATTGGCGCCATTCTGTTTGAGTTCGACAGTGCGGTTAACCCGACTCTGCTTGCTACCAACATGGAGATGGAGAGCAATGGTAACAAGGTGTTGGTATGGAGCCGGAACCTTAACAGCATTCAGTCGGCCACTCAGGTATTGAGCGTTGGCGATGCCAAGCTGGTAAGCGTGACGGCGGTGGATCGTGACAGCCGTGAGCTGGTGACCAGTGTCACTGCCAAGGTAGCCCCGACTACCTTTGCACTCAATCCGGCTTATCCCA